>NZ_JBIBYN010000024.1:0-138903 GCF_043083325.1 Streptomyces sp. NPDC014734
GCCGATGGTACTGCAGGGGGGACCCTGTGGGAGAGTAGGTCGCCGCCGGACTCCTTTTGTGGGAAAGCCCCGTGCCCTTGTGGCACGGGGCTTTTCTGCGTTCTGAGCGTCTACTCTCGGACCATGCGCTACGAACTGGTCATCTTCGACAACGACGGTGTGCTCGTGGACAGCGAGCCGATCTCCAACACGATCCTGGCCGAGTACCTCACGGAGCTCGGTCACCCCACGTCGTATCAGGAAAGCCTGCGGGACTACATGGGGGCCGCCGTGCACCGGGTGCACGATCTCGTCGGGGAGCGGACCGGGGAGAAGCTGCCCGACGACTTCGACGAGACGCTGCACGCCCGGGTCTTCGCCGCGTTCCAGCAGGAGCTGGAGCCCGTTCCCGGCGTCACCGATGTGCTGGCGGAGCTGGTCGCCGACGGTGTGGCCTACTGCGTGGCCTCATCCGGCAGTCATGAACGGATCAGGGTCGGGCATCGCAAGACCGGGCTGGACCAGTGGTTCGAGGAGGACTGGATCTTCAGCGTGGACGACGTCGGGCGCGGCAAGCCGGCGCCCGACCTGTTCCTGTACGCGGCCGAACGGATGGGGGTCGCTCCCGAGCGGTGCGTCGTCATCGAGGACAGCCCGCTCGGGGTGGAGGCCGCCAGGGCCGCGGGAATGGATGTGTACGGGTTCACGTCGATGATGCCCGCGGACCGGCTCGCCGGGGTGAACGGGCACTTCTCGGACATGAACCAACTGCGTGAATTGCTCGCGTGATCCATCTACCCACGGGTAGAGACTGGCCTTACGCTCGCGGCCATGACAGTGGCCATGACAGACGCCCGGCTGCGGCACGGCAGGACCTCCCTCGCGCTGAGCTTCTTCGTGCAGGGAGTCACCTTCGCTCTGCTCGTGACACGGATACCCGCGATCCAGCACCGGTACGGGATATC
Organism: Streptomyces sp. NPDC014734; assembly: GCF_043083325.1. Classification (NCBI taxonomy): domain Bacteria; kingdom Bacillati; phylum Actinomycetota; class Actinomycetes; order Kitasatosporales; family Streptomycetaceae; genus Streptomyces; species Streptomyces sp. NPDC014734. The sequence goes on from NZ_JBIBYN010000024.1 coordinate 945, forward strand.
CGGCGGGCTGCTGCCGGTGTTCCTGGCCGCGGTGCCGATCCTGGCCGGTGTGGGCAGCGTGGTCACCGAGAAGGTGGTCGCGCGGGTGCGGCCGGGCGTCGTACTGCGGTGGGCGCAGCCCGTGGTGATGCTCGCGCTGCTCGGTGCCGGGGCCGGTGACGCGCTGTGGGAGGCGGCGTTCGCGCTCGCGGTGTTCGGGCTCTCGGTCGGGGCGCTCGACGCGTCCATGAACATGATGGGAGTCAGCCTCCAGCGGGCCTACGGGCGTTCCATCATGCTGGGCTTCCACGCCGCGTACAGCCTGGGCGGGATCGCCGGGGCGTCCATGGCGTGGGCCGGGGTGCACTGGCACCTCTCGCTGCCGGCGTCGTACCTGCCGGCGGTGGTGGTGCTGCTGCCCGCCGCGTTCGTGGGCAGCCGGTGGTACACCGAGGGCGGGGTGCCGGGCGGGACCTCGACGCAGGAGCCGGGCAAGGGGGCCGCCGCGTCGGTGTCGTTCAAGCTGCTGATGCCGCTCTGTCTGGTGATGAGCTTCGCGTACATCGGGGATTCGACGGTCTCCAACTGGAGTGCCAAGTACCTCAAGGACGTGCTGGGCAGTTCGGAGCAGCTGTCGACCGTTCCGTACAACCTCTACATGGTGACGACGCTGCTGGGGCGGACTGTCGGGGACTTCGGGGTGCGGCGGTTCGGGGCGGTGGCCGTGGTGCGGTTCGGGAGCGTGCTGGCGGCCGCCGGGTTCGTGGTGGTGGCGGTGGCCGGCGGGGCGTGGGTCGGGATGCTCGGCTTCACGATGCTGGGGCTGGGGCTGTGCGTGATCGTGCCGCAGACCTTCGCCGCTGCGGGGCGGATGTTCCCGGGGGCGAGCGACACCGCCGTCGCGCGGCTCAACGTGTTCAACTACGTGGGATTCCTGGTCGGATCGCCGCTCGTGGGGGCGCTGGGGGACGCCTGGAGCTACCGCGGGGCGATGCTCGTGCCGATGGTGCTGGTGCTCGCGACGCTCGGGTACGCCAAGTCGTTCGGGGTGTCACCCGCCCGATACGGTGGCGGGCATGAGCGGCCGCGCACAGCTGATGTGGGATGACGCAGTAACGGGATACGACTTCGGGGAGAGCCACCCGATGGACCCGGTGAGGCTGGCCCTGACGATGGGGCTGGTGCGGGCGTTCGGTCTCGACCGGGTGGTCGACGTGGTGTCGGCCAGGCCCGCCGGGGAGTCCACGCTGCGGTTGGTGCACCGCGAGGACTACGTGGCCGCCGTGCGGGCCGCCTCTGCGGATCCGAGGCATGCCGACCAGAACTACGGTCTCGGGACGGTCGACGATCCGGCGTTCGCGGGGATGCACGAGGTGTCGGCGCTGATCGCCGGGCAGTCGGTGGCCGCCGCCGAGGCCGTGTGGCGCGGGGACACCACGCACGCCGTCAACTTCACGGGCGGGCTGCACCACGCCATGCCGGGTGGGGCCGCGGGGTTCTGCGTGTACAACGATCCGGCGCTCGCCATCGCGAGGATGCTGGAACTGGGTGCCGAGCGGATCGCGTACGTCGATGTCGACGTGCACCACGGCGACGGGGTGGAGGCGGCGTTCCGCGAGGACCCGAGGGTTCTCACCGTGTCGTTGCACGAGCACCCGCGGACGCTGTTCCCGCATACCGGCTGGCCGCAGGAGACCGGGGTGGGGGCGGGCGAGGGCAGTGCGGTGAACGTGGCGCTGCCGGCCGGTACGGGCGACGCGGGGTGGCTGCGGGCGTTCCACGCCGTGGTGCCCGAACTGCTCGCGGACTTCCGGCCGCAGGTGCTGGTCACGCAGCACGGGGCCGATACGCACTTCGAGGACCCGCTCGCCCATATCGCCGTGTCGCTGGACGCGCAGCGGGCGGTGATGGCGGCCTGCCACGACCTGGCCCACCAGTACGCGGAGGGCGGGCGCTGGGTCGCGCTCGGCGGCGGCGGTTACGCGGTGGTCGACGTGGTGCCGCGCTCCTGGACGCATCTGGTCGGGATCGCCGCGCACGCGCCGGTGGACCCCGGGACGGTGATCCCGTCGTCGTGGCGGGACGAGGTGTACGCCAGGACCCGGCAGCTCGGACCGGCCCGGATGACGGACGGTCGTACCCCCTCCTGGAAGCCCTGGGAGGAGGGGTACGACCCCGCGGACCGGCTGGACCAGGCGGTGCTGGCGACCAGGCGGGCGGCGTTCCCGCTGCGGGGACTGCTGGCCTGAGAAGGGCTCCGCCGGCCGGTACGGGCGGCGGGGGACGGCCGGTCGGCCCCGCTCCGTCGGGCAGTTGCCCACGGGCCCGTGTCCGCGTCGGGGAAACCGGTCCGCGACCCCGCCCGAGCCGGTGCCGTCCGGGACGGGGCACCGCACCGGGTGTCCTGTGTCTACGCAGTATCGGCAGACGCCTTGTCAGCGGCGGGCTGTGCCGTACTCAGCCCCACGCAGGGGCGATGTATCGACATACCGACCCGGTTCGGCGTACGTACGCGCCAGTTCGACTACGTACGGGGAGTCGCGATGGTGCGTGGGCGAGGCGCACGGGCTCCGGGTGGTCGCACCGGCGCACACGCCCACGCGCCACTGCCGGCACGAGGTGCCGCGGAGTCGGCCGCGGAGGGTTCCGGAGCCGGTGGCGGGGATCGTGGGTGGGCCTGCGGGCCAGGTCGGGCCGGGTGCCGGGGCGATCGGGCGGACGGGCAGGGGCGGCCCGGGGCCGTCCGTCGGGAAGCCGGGGGGCGGGTGCCGGTCGCCGTTTCGCCCGCGTCTCCATACCGTCCACGAGCCGACGGCCGCTCACTCGCTATGTACTCAATCGGGCGTGTCTGTCACAGTAGGCGGCCGATCATCTCTCCTCTTCCCCACTCGCATCACCCGCCCCTAACCTGGGGAGTGAGCGCACAACGACGAAGAGTCACCGGAGGGGAAGCCGGTGCGCGTCTCGTGCGAAAGGTACAGGTGAGTCATGGCTGCTGGCAGCGAGAGGCCTCTCAACGAGGTCAAGTTCCTGACCGTGGCGGAAGTCGCCGCGGTCATGAGGGTGTCGAAGATGACCGTGTACCGTTTGGTGCACAGCGGTCATCTGCCGGCGATCCGGGTGGGCAGGTCCTTCCGGGTTCCGGAGCAAGCGGTTCACGAGTATCTCCGCGAGTCCTTTGTAGGGGTGGAATCCGCCTGATATTCGCCTCGGATTACGTCCCTCACGCGGTGGCGGGTAGGCTAGGCCGACGTAGGTCGTGTGGGCCCAGACGCCCCGCACCAGTGAAGAGAAGTGAGCGAGGGTAGTCGTGGGCTCTGTTATCAAGAAGCGGCGCAAGCGGATGGCCAAGAAGAAGCACCGCAAGCTGCTCAAGCGCACGCGCGTTCAGCGTCGCAACAAGAAGTAGGCGAACGCAGTTCGTGAATCCGCAGCCCTCCCGCCGATGTGGCGGGAGGGCTGCGGTGCGTTGCGGCGGGGTGGGCCGTGGGGCCGGGTGCCCGCATTCGGGCCAAAGACTCGACGGCGGCCCGCCGAGAGGTCATCACAGGGCAACATCCACCCGCTACGGTGACGGCCAGGGGAAACCTTTCGACGGAGGGCGCTGATCTTGGGGAAGGTCGTGCTGGTCACGGGAGCGGCCCGGAAACTGGGCGGCCGGTTCGTGCGGCGCATCCAGCGTGATCCGGAGGTGGACCGGGTGATCGCCGTCGACGCGGTCGCGCCCGGTCATCGGTTGGGCGACGCCCGGTTCGTCGCGGCGGACATCCGCCAGCCCGCGATTGCCAGAGTCCTCGCGGAACACGCCGTCGACACGGTCGTCCACCTGGACGTCTCGGCGAAGACGGTCGGCACCGGGGGAGGCCGGACGACGGTCAAGGAGACCAACGTCATCGGAACCATGCAACTGCTCGGGGCCTGCCAGAAGGCGCCGAGCGTGCGGCGGCTGGTGGTCAAGTCCAGCACGAACGTGTACGGCTCCGCGCCCCGCGATCCGGCGGTCTTCACCGAGACCACCCCGCCCAAGTCGCTGCCCGGCGGAGGCTTCGCCAAGGACGTGGTGGAGGTCGAGGGGTATGTGCGGGGCTTCGCGCGCCGCAGGCCGGACGTCGCCGTGTGCGTGCTCAGGTTCGCGAACATCCTGGGGCCGGAAGCCGATTCGCCGCTCGCCGACTACCTTTCGCTGCCGGTGCTGCCGACGGTGTTCGGGTACGACCCCCGGCTCCAGTTCGTGCACGAGGACGATGTCGTCGACGTCCTGGGCATCGCCTCGCGCGAACCGAGGCGCGGGACGCTGAACAGCGGCACCTTCAACATCGCCGGGGACGGTGTGCTGCTGCTCTCGCAGTGCGCGCGGCGGCTGGGGCGGCCCACGATGCCGTTGCTGCTGCCCGCCGTCACCTGGGTCGGCCAGGCGCTGCGCAGGGTCGGCATGACGGACTTCTCGCCGGAGCAGATCCGGTTGCTGACCCACGGCCGGGTGGTCTCGACGGTCCAGATGCGCGAGACGCTGGGCTTCGACCCGGAGTTCAGCACCGCGGAGACGTTCGCGCAGTTCGCGCTCAGCCGGGGGGCCGGACTGCTGCCGCCGGAGGCCGTGGGCCGGGCGGTCGACCGGTTGGCCGCCGGGGTGGGCGCCGGGCCGTCCGGTGAGGTTGTGCGAACCACCGGGGCGGGCGACACGTCCCCGCCCCCCAGTGCCAGGTAGAGGAGCGCATCGACGATGGCGGACGCCAAGATCATCCCGTTCGACGACGACCGTTCGCGGCCGGGCGGTTCACCGCGTTCCGCGCGACGCCGCTCCCCCGCGCACTCCGCCGCCTCCGCGGTCGGTACCGCGGCCGTCAGCGCCCTTCCCGGGCAACTGGACGCCGAGCCGCCGGAGCAGGATCGCCCGGGTGCCGGAGAGGCCGACGGGACCGGGCCGGCCGGGGACGGCGGCTGGGAGCGGCGGATCGCCGGGGGACTCGCGTTCCTGCGGCGGCGGGTCACCGGTGAGTACGACGTCGACGAGTTCGGGTACGACGAGGAACTCACCGACCAGGTCCTGATGTCGATGCTGCGGCCGATGTACGAGAAGTACTTCCGGGTCGAGGTGAAGGGCATCGAGAACATCCCGTCCGAGGGCGGCGCGCTGATCGTGTCCAACCACTCCGGGACGCTTCCGCTCGACGGGCTGATGCTCCAGGTCGCCGTGCACGACAACCATCCGGCGGGGCGGCATCTGCGGCTGCTCGCCGCCGACCTGGTCTTCATGCTCCCGGTGGTCAACGAACTGGCCCGCAAGGCCGGGCACACGCTGGCGTGCACCGAGGACGCGGAACGGCTGCTGGGCCGGGGCGAGATCGTCGGGGTGATGCCGGAGGGCTTCAAGGGCATCGGCAAGCCGTTCGGCGAGCGGTACAAACTGCAGCGATTCGGCCGGGGCGGTTTCGTCTCCACGGCGCTGCGGGCCGGGGTACCGATCATTCCGTGCTCGATCGTGGGGGCGGAGGAGATCTACCCGATGATCGGCAACTCGAAGACCCTGGCCCGGCTGTTGGGCTTCCCGTACTTCCCGATCACCCCGACGTTCCCCTGGTTGGGGCCGTTGGGCGCGGTGCCGCTGCCGACGAAGTGGACGATTCAGTTCGGGGAGCCGATCTCCACGAGCGGGTACCCGCTGGAGGCGGCGGACGATCCGATGCTGATGTTCAACCTGACGGATCAGGTGCGGGAACAGATCCAGCACACGCTGTACAAGCTGTTGGTGCAGCGGAGGTCGGTGTTCTTCTGAGCCATGCGGTGCGTCGGCGCTCGACGATGCACGGGCCCCGATCGCCGGGCCGGCTCGGGGAGCCCGGCGATCGAGGAGCGATGTGATCGAGGTGCGACGTGTCAGTCGTTCAGGTTCTCGCTGTTGATTCCCAGACCGGGGAGCAGGCCGGGGAGGAGCGGGGGCAGGGTCACGTCCGGGGCCCCGGAAGGGCTGTTCCGGTCGCCGGCCGACGGGGCGGTGTCCGGGGGCGGGGTGCCGAGGAGGCCGTCCGCGCCGCCGGAGATCAGACCGTCGACCGGTGTGCTGCCGGATCCGGACGGGGCCGGAGCTGTGCTGTCGCCCGTACGGTCCTGCGACGGGTTCGGCGCCGAGGGGGCGGAGTGGCCCGTACGGGACGGCGTGCCGCGCCGGTCGCCGGTGTCCGACCGCTCCGCAGCGCTGCTGCTGCCCGGGGGCCTGGGCAGCAGCGATTGCAGTGGTCCGACCTCTTCGTCTATGGCGTCGAACACCGAGCTGACCTTCTCGCCGACATCGGTCAGCTGAAGGGGCAGCCGTTCGCGCAGACTGCTCCAGCTCTCGCGGTGCGAGCGGGAGAAGGATTCCAGGGTCTGGATGGGGCCGATGGCGCCGTCCCGCTGGTAGGCCGAATGGAGCAGGCGGTGGCCCTCGGTGGCGTCGTGCGTCATGCCGTTGAGCGCGCGCCGGATCTCGCCGAGCTGTTCGTGGTCGAGGTGGCCGGTACGGGCGCGTTCCATCAGGCGGCGGGCCTCGCTGAGCCGGGTCGAGGCCTGGTCGAGGTAGACCTCGCCGCGGTCGGCGTCGCCGCTGGCCATCCCGCGGTGGATGTCCTCCATGCCGCGCTTGAGCCCGTACAGCGAATCACCCGGGAGGGCGTCGGAACTGGCAGCGGCCACCCCGCCGAAGGCCCCCGCCGCGACACCGACGGTGAGCCCGCCGGCCGCGAGGCCCTTCGTCCAGCGCGAGCGCGGGCGCAGTTTCCGGAGCGGGGAGGCCCGGTGGGAGCCCTTCGTCCGCTGCTCGGGCACGGTAGGGCCCGCGGGCGCGCGGCCCTCGGCGAACATGGCTTCCATGGCGGCGACGAGCTGGGCTCGCTGCACCACTTTGACTTCGGGGTCCAACTCCGGTCGCGGTAGCTCACCGAGGCCGTTCGCCAGGGCCAACAGCGGTCCGTGGTCGGCCGGTTCGGCCGATTCCTCGGGCTGTGCGGACGCCGCACCGCGGGGCGGCGACTCCTCCAGGGCCTGGGCGAAGGCGTTCGCCCGCCGGTGTGCCGAAACGTTTGCGATCACTGGCGGCACCTCCTCTCGTCATGACGGTCGAGTCCCCTGGGGATCCGGAAGGTTGTACACCTTGAGCGCTTCCACACGAAAGAGTGAGTGTCGGCGGACATGGGTGACTACAGGGGGCCTGCAACCGACACAACGAGAGGCGCGGCACTTGGGTTACGCAAGAAGGGTGATCGGACTTTGCGTGAAGGCGGCGTCGCCGGGAGTGACACGTTCGGGTGTCGGGACGTGTGTTCGGGGCGTGTGTTCGGGGTGATCGGCCCGGGTGGTTGTCCGGGACGATCCGGGACGGGTGAGACGGGTGAGACGGTGGTGCGGGTGGTGCCGGGTGGAGGGGTCAGCGGGCGTCGTCCGGCAGGAGCCGGGCCAGGGTGCGGACGGCGCGGTATTGCAAGGTCTTGATCGCGCCTTCGTTCTTTCCCATGACGCGCGCGGTCTCGGCGACCGAGAGGCCCTGGAGGAAGCGCAGGGTGACGCACTCCTGCTGCTGGGGGTTGAGCCGCCGCACCGCTTGGAGGAGCGCGGCGTTGGAGAGGGATTCCAGAACGGAGTCCTCGGGGCTGCGCTCGACCTCGTTGGCGTCGAGCATCTCGCCGGTGGTCACCTCCAGCCGGAAGCGGCTTGACTTGAAATGGTCGGCGACGAGGTTGCGCGCGATCGTGACCAGCCAGGCACCGAAGTCACGGCCCTGCCAGGTGAAGGTCGAGATGCGGCGCAGGGCGCGCAGGAAGGTCTCGCTGGTGAGGTCCTCCGCCGTCGCCTTGCCGCCCACGCGGTAGTAGATGTAGCGGTAGACGGTGTCGCTGTACTGGTCGTAGAGGCGGCCGAAGGCTTCGGCCTCGCCGGCCTGCGCGCGCTCGACGAGCTCCATCATGCGCGCGCTGTCACTGTCGGCGGTGGGACGGCGGACGGTGGACGTGGTTGTTGCGCCGCGGTTGCTGCGTCTTCCGACCGCCGCACCGCGTTCGGCCATGGCGTAGCAGGGGCCGACTGGCGCAGGGGTGGCGAATGCGGGTACGGCGTACGCGGTGGGGACGAAGCCGCGCAAGCAGTCGGCGACCGTTGCGCGCAGCGTAGCCAGGCCCGAGGCGTCAACCCCGACGTGTGGGTACACGGGACTCCCAGAGGCAGAGCTTCCATCACGTTCAGTGGGGAAACCTCACTCGTCGTAGTGAGTGAGGGGTTTCGGAATGCGTCTGAGGAGAATAACGCTTCGTACAGGCAGTGCTACACCCAGTTGCACAAATCACCGATTACGTCGCTTCTGTAGCGAATAATCGATGCATCAAGTCGCACATCGTGACCGGTTATTGATCGGATTACTTCGTGATCTGTCGGTGGGGGCGACGGGTTGTGGCCGAGTGGGTGAAGGCCGACTGGCCGGAGCGGTCGGCGGGTATGGGGATCCGATCGGTGGCGGTGTCCGGGCGTGGCCGAGCGGCACCGGGCACCCGGGGGTGCGCGGCGCCGTTCGGTGAACAGGTGTGCGTCAGCGCCAGCGGCGGCGGTGCAGGGCGACGGCGGCGGCGGTGCCGCCCGCCAGGGCGCCGACGCCGGCCGCGGCCGGGATACCGACCTTGGCCGCCTTGCGGCCCGTCCGGTAGTCCCGCAGCCGCCAGTCGAGGGCGCGGGCGTGCTTGCGGAGCTTGGCGTCCGGGTTGATCGCGTACGGATGGCCGACCAGGGACAACATCGGGATGTCGTTGTGCGAGTCGCTGTACGCCGCGCAGCGGTCGAGGTCGAGGCCCTCGGCCGCCGCCAGGGCGCGGACCGCCTCGGCCTTCGCGGGGCCGTGCAGCGGCTCGCCCACCAGGCGGCCGGTGTAGACGCCGTCGACGGATTCGGCGACCGTGCCGAGCGCGCCGGTCAGGCCGAGGCGCCGGGCGATGATCGTCGCCGTCTCCACCGGGGCGGCGGTGACCAGCCAGACCCGTTGTCCGGCGTCCAGATGGGCCTGGGCCAGGGCGCGGGTGCCGGGCCAGATGCGGTCGGCCATGTACTCGTCGTAGATCTCTTCGCCGATCGCCATCAGTTCGGAGACGCGGTGGCCCCTGACGATCGACAGCGCGCTGTCGCGGGCGTCCTGCATGTGTTCCGGATCCTCGACGCCGGCCAGCCTGAACCACGCCTGCTGCCAGGCGAACCGGGTCAGCTCGCGGCGCTGGAAGAACTTCCGTTTGTACAGGCCGCGGCCGAAGTGGAAGAGCGCCGCGCCCTGCATCACTGTGTTGTCCAGGTCGAAGAAGGCGGCGGCCCGGTCGTCGCCGGCGACGGGGAAGGGGGGTTCCTCGGTCTCCTTCTCCTTGCCGGCCCGCTTCTCCGCCTGTTTCCCGGCCTTCTCCGCCTGCTTTCCGGCCTTCTCCGCCTGCTCGTCCGCGCCCGTTCGCGGCGCGGTGGCCTTCGCGGCCTTCGTCTTCTTCGTGCGGGCGGGGGCGGTGGGGTTCTCGGTGCTGGGGGACCGGTCGTCGGGGTGTTCGTTGCGCAGGGAGGCCTTCCGCGCTGCCTCAGCTGCGGCCTCGCCTGCCAGTACGCTCCGCGCTGTCGCGGGGCGCCTACGGGGTGTGAGCCATCCAAGAGCGGCCATGCCGTGAGCATAGCCACCCGGTCCGTTCCTTCCCGACCTGCCGGGATGCCGTGCCGTGAACTCTTGTGCGTGTGGTGTGCGCGTGCGTGTGGTGTGCGCGTGCGTGTGGTGGGTGTGCGGCGGGTGTGTGCGGGGCATTGTTGCGCCTCGGCGCAGAATGAAGGCATGAGCGCCTTGTTCCGACGTACGAAGAAGAACCCCGCCGACCGGATGGTGACGCTGGTCGGCAAGCCCGGGTGCCACCTCTGCGACGACGCCAGGGCCGTGGTCCGCGAGGTGTGTGCGCAGACCGGTGCGTCCTGGGAGGAGAGGGACATCACGCAGGACGAGGAGCTGCACCGGGCGTACTGGGAACAGATCCCGGTGGTGCTGATTGATAACGAACAGCACACGTTCTGGCGGGTGGACCCGGTGAGGCTGCGTGACGCACTGGGTTCGTGAGGAAAAGCCGGTTACCATCATGGGCGTTTTGAGTGGTCTCGGGGGAGCATCAGTGAGGAGTGTGTGCCGCTTTGTCCCCTTCGGGTCCGCAACGGGCCGATGCCGTCTTCGGTTCCGGAATTGCTCGACGAATGTGCGTGACCCCGGTCACGTTGACCGGACAAAACGGACACTATCTTTGTGCACGCGTTCACAAAGACATAGCCTGCATTCGACGGGGCGGTCATGTGACATACGGCCGCCTGCAGCCCCGCTCATCCCGCAGGAGCACCGTGGCAACTGGCCGAACTCACCGACCGGCGACCCGTAGCCGAGGAATTCCCGAGGCCACCGTCGCTCGGCTTCCGCTGTATCTGCGCGCGTTGACCGCGCTCTCCGAGCGATCGGTACCCACGGTCTCCTCCGAGGAACTCGCCGCGGCGGCGGGGGTCAACTCCGCCAAGCTCCGCAAGGATTTCAGCTACCTGGGCTCCTACGGGACGCGCGGGGTCGGGTACGACGTCGAGTATCTCGTCTACCAGATCTCCCGCGAGCTGGGGCTCACCCAGGACTGGCCGGTCGTGATCGTCGGTATCGGCAACCTCGGCGCCGCGCTCGCCAACTACGGCGGTTTCGCCTCCCGCGGTTTCCGGGTCGCCGCCCTGATCGACGCCGATCCCGCGATGGCCGGAACGCCCGTCGCCGGGATTCCCGTCCAGCACGCCGACGACCTGGAGGCGATCGTCCGCGACAACGGCGTGTCGATCGGCGTCATCTCGACCCCGGCCGGTGCCGCGCAGCAGGTCTGCGACCGGCTCGTCGCCGCGGGCGTCACCTCCATCCTGAACTTCGCGCCGACGGTGCTCTCCGTGCCCGACGGAGTCGACGTCCGCAAGGTCGACCTCTCCATCGAGCTCCAGATCCTCGCCTTCCACGAGCAGCGCAAGTCGGTCGAGGACACCTCCGAGGCGACCCCCGACCCGGCCGCGCCTCCCGCGCGCCCGGCTGTCGGCGACCGCAAGGGACCTGACGGGGACATGCCCGCCGTGATGCCGGCATGAGTCTTCTCGTCGTAGGGCTGAGTCACCGCAGCGCCCCCGTCTCCGTACTGGAGCGGGCCTCGCTGGCCGCCGAGACACAGGCCAAACTGCTTCAGGACACCCTCGCCGCGGAGCCCGCGGCCGAGGCCGCCGTGCTGGCCACCTGCAACCGCATCGAGCTGTACGCCGACGTGGACAAGTTCCACGCCGGCGTCGCCGAGCTGTCCACGCTCCTCGCCCAGCACAGCGGCGTCGGCCTGGACGAGCTCACTCCGTATCTCTATGTGCACTACGAGGACCGGGCCGTCCACCACCTCTTCTCGGTGGCCTGCGGGCTGGACTCGATGGTCGTCGGCGAGGGGCAGATCCTCGGCCAGATCAAGGACGCGCTGGCGCTGGGCCAGGAGCTCCACACCGCGGGACGGCTGCTGAACGACCTGTTCCAGCAGGCGCTGCGGGTCGGCAAGCGCGCCCACAGCGAGACCGGGATCGACCGGGCCGGGCAGTCGCTCGTCACCTTCGGCCTCGAACAGCTCGCGACCGGTGCGGACGTCGCCGACTGGGCGGGGGGCAAGCGCGCCCTGGTGATCGGTGCCGGATCGATGTCCTCGCTGGCCGCCGCCACCCTGGCCCGCGCCGGTGTCGCCGAGATCGCCGTCGCCAACCGGACCCGGGCCCGCGCCGACCGGCTCGTCGAGATCCTGGGTCAGCCCGGTGGCACCGGAGTGGTCGCCCGCGCCGTCGAGATGGCCGCGGTGCCCGATGAACTTACACGTGCCGACATCGTCGTCTCCTGCACCGGGGCCACCGGTCTGGTGCTGACCGCCGAGGCGGTCGCCGGGGCGCTCGGCCTGCCCTTCGATCCGGTGCGCGAGGCGCCCGTCGCGTCCGTCCCGGCGCCGCCCGCCGACCCCGACCGGCACGCGGCCTGGGTGGAGAACGGCTCCGACGGAACGGTCCGCCAGGCCGTGCGCCGGGCCATCGTGCCCGCTCAGAACGCCGGGCCCGTCCGCCTCGCCCTGCTCGACCTCGCCATGCCGCGCGACGTCGACGGCGACGCCGCCCGCCTCGACGGGGTGCGCCTCGTCGACATCGAGTCGCTCGCCGAGGCGTCCGCGGACGCCCCGATGGCCGCCGACGTGGACCGGGTGCGCACCATCGTCGCGGACGAGGTGGCCGCCTTCGGCGCCGCCCAGCGGGCCGCCCACATCACCCCGACCGTCGTCGCGCTGCGCACGATGGCCGCCGATGTGGTCGCGGGCGAGATCGCCCGGCTCGACGGACGCCTCCCCGGCCTCGACGAGAAGCAGCGCGCCGAGATCACCCAGACGGTGCGCCGCGTCGTCGACAAGCTCCTGCACGCGCCCACCGTGCGGGTCAAGCAGCTCGCCAGCGAGCCCGGCGGCGCCGGGTACGCCGACGCGCTGCGGGAACTCTTCGACCTCGACCCGCAGACGGTCGCCGCCGTCTCCCGGGCAGACCTGAACGACCCGAATCGAGGGCGGTCATGACCGACAACACACCCCTGGGCACGGATGCCGACCGGCCGCTGAGGCTCGGCACCCGGCGCAGCAAGCTCGCCATGGCGCAGTCCGGCCTCGTCGCCGACGCGGTCAGCGAGGTGACCGGGCGGGCCGTCGAGCTCGTGGAGGTCACCACGTACGGCGACATCTCCCGCGAGCACCTGGCGCAGATCGGCGGCACCGGCGTGTTCGTCGCCGCGCTGCGCGAGGCGCTGCTGCGCGGCGAGGTGGACTTCGCCGTCCACTCGCTCAAGGACTTGCCGACCGCCCAGCCCGAGGGCCTGGTCCTGGCCGCCGTACCGCAGCGCGAGGATCCGCGTGACGTACTGGTGGCGCGGGACGGGCTGACCCTCGCGCAACTGCCGTCCGGTGCCCGGATCGGCACCGGCTCGCCGCGTCGTATGGCGCAGCTCAACGCGTACGCCCGGAGCCACGGTCTCGACATCGAGACGGTGCCGATCCGGGGCAACGTCGATACGCGGATCGGATTTGTCCGAAGCGGGGAGCTGGACGCGGTGGTACTCGCCGCGGCCGGGCTCAGCCGCCTCGGCCGGACGGGCGAGGCGACCGACTTCCTGTCGTTCGACACCGTCCTGCCCGCTCCCGGCCAGGGAGCACTGGCGATCGAATGCGCTGAGACCAGCGCGGACCTCGCCGCCGCGCTCGGAGAGCTCGACGACCCGGTCACCCGGGCCGCCGTGACCGCCGAGCGTGCCCTGCTCGCCGCCCTGGAGGCCGGTTGCTCCGCACCTGTGGGTGCGCTGGCCGACCTCCTGGTCGACGGACAGGCTGTCAACGAACTGCGCCTGCGCGGTGTCGTCGGGTCCACCGACGGTTCCTCGCTGGTACAGATGTCCACCACCGGTCCCGTTCCCACGTCGCACGACGACGCGGCGGCGCTCGGTCGCGAACTCGCGGTCGAGATGCTTGCCAAGGGCGCGGCCGGTCTTATGGGGGAGCGAGCACTTTGAGCCCCACCGGCCCCGCCGCATCCGACTTTCCGGCCGTGTCCGCTTCAGGGCACGTCACCTTCCTGGGTGCCGGTCCCGGCGATCCGGGACTGCTGACCCTGCGCGCTGTCGAGGCGCTTGCGAGCGCGGACGTTCTTGTCGCCGAGCCGGACGTCCTCGGTGTCGTTCGCTGCCATGCGCGGGCGAGCGTGAGCGCACCCGAGCTGACGGTTGTTGACGCACAGTCAACAGCCGCCGGGGTCCCCGTTCTCAGGGATGCGGTCAATCTTGTCATGGAGGCAGCGAAGGGCGGCAGGCGGGTCGTCCGTGCGGTCTCGGGCGACCCGGGGCTGGACGGTGACGCCGGTGCCGAGATGCTCGCCTGCGCCGCCGCCGGGATTCCCTTCGAGGTCGTGCCGGGTGTCGCCAACGTCGTGGGCGTGCCCGCGTACGCCGGTGTGCCGCTGCGGGACGCGCAGGGCACCGACGTCCGGTTCGTCGACGCGCGTACCGCCTCGGACCGCTGCTGGACCGAGGTGGGCGCGAGCGATGCCACGGTCGTCGTCTCGACGACGTTGGACTCGGTGGCCGCCGCCTCCGGCGAGCTGGTCTCGGCGGGCCGCAAGCCCGACACCCCGCTGACCGTGACGGTGGCCGGTACGACGACCCGCCAGCGCACCTGGACGGCGACCCTCGGCACGATCGCGCAGATTCTGAAGCAGGCGAAGGTGCTGCCGTCGCCGGAGGGGCACCGGCCCGTCATAGCCGTGGTCGGTGAGCGCAGCTCCGCCGCCCAGCGCGACCAGCTCGCCTGGTTCGAGTCCAAGCCGCTGTTCGGCTGGAAGGTGCTCGTCCCGCGGACCAAGGAGCAGGCGGCGTCGCTCTCCGACCAGCTTCGTTCCTACGGTGCCGTGCCGCACGAGGTCCCGACGATCGCCGTCGAGCCGCCGCGCACTCCGCAGCAGATGGAGCGCGCGGTCAAGGGCCTGGTCACGGGTCGCTACGAGTGGATCGCGTTCACCAGCGTCAACGCGGTGAAGGCGGTCCGGGAGAAGTTCGAGGAGTACGGGCTCGATGCCCGTGCCTTCGCCGGGATCAAGGTCGCCGCCGTCGGTGAGCAGACCGCCGCCGCGCTCGTCGACTTCGGTGTGAAGCCGGACCTGGTGCCGTCCGGTGAGCAGTCCGCCGCCGGTCTGCTGGAGGACTGGCCGCCGTACGACCCGGTCTTCGACCCGATCGACCGGGTGTTCCTGCCGCGCGCCGACATCGCCACCGAGACGTTGGTGGCGGGGCTCATCGAGCTGGGCTGGGAGGTCGACGACGTCACCGCGTACCGCACGGTCCGCGCCTCGCCGCCGCCGGCCGAGACCCGCGAGGCGATCAAGGGCGGCGGGTTCGACGCGGTCCTCTTCACCTCGTCGTCGACGGTCCGGAACCTCGTCGGCATCGCGGGCAAGCCGCACAACGTGACGGTGATCGCGTGTATCGGCCCGGCGACGGCGAAGACCGCGGAGGAGCACGGGCTCCGTGTCGACGTGCTGTCGCCGGAACCCTCGGTGCACAAGCTCGCCGAGGCCCTCGCCGAGTTCGGCGCGCGACGCCGGGACGCGGCGAAGGAGGCCGGTGACCCGGTGACCCGGCCGAGCGAGCGGCGTCCGGGGGCGCGGAGGCGTCGTTCGACGACGTGATCCGCCCGCGAGGCGAATGAGGGGCCCGGTTGCTTCGGGGCGCCTGTCGGCCGGCAGTGTTCCTGCCGGCCGACGGTGTCCTCCGGCAGCCGGGCTCCTGTCCGTTTCGCTCGGTTTTTCCGGCACCGGTGTCGGTAAGTCGGTGATGTGTACGGGTCTAGTCTCGAAGCATGACTGTGTACGGAAACTTCCCCGGCTCCCGCCCCCGGCGGCTGCGGACGACCCCGGCGATGCGGCGCATGGTCGCCGAGACACGGCTCGACGCGGCGAACCTGATCCTGCCCGCGTTCGTACGCGAGGGCATCGATGCCCCCGTGCCCATCTCGGCCATGCCCGGCGTCCACCAGCACACCCTGGACACGCTGCGGAAGGCCGCCGTCGAGGCGGTGTCGGCGGGGGTTTCCGGGATCATGCTCTTCGGTGTCCCCACGGACGAGAAGAAGGACGCCCGGGGCACGGCGGGCACCGACCCGGACGGCATTCTCCAGGCGGGTCTGCGCGCGGTGCGCGAGGAGGTCGGTGACGACCTCGTCGTCATGTCGGACCTGTGCCTGGACGAGTACACCGACCACGGGCACTGCGGCGTGCTGACCGCCGACGGCCGGGTCGACAACGACGCCACGCTGGAGCGGTACGCGGAGATGGCGCAGGTCCAGGCCGACGCGGGCGCCCATGTGGTCGGCCCGAGCGGCATGATGGACGGCCAGGTCGGGGTGGTCCGGGACGCGCTGGACCAGACGGGCCACGAGGACGTGTCGATCCTCGCGTACACCGCGAAGTACTCCTCGGCGTTCTACGGCCCGTTCCGTGAGGCGGTCGGCTCGTCGCTGAAGGGCGACCGCAAGACGTACCAGCAGGACCCGGCGAACGCCCGCGAGTCGCTGCGCGAGCTGGCGCTCGACCTCGAAGAGGGCGCGGACATGGTCATGGTCAAGCCGGCCGGACCGTACCTGGACATCCTCGCGAAGGTCGCGGACGCGGTGGACGTGCCGGTCGCCGCGTACCAGATCAGCGGCGAGTACGCGATGATCGAGGCCGCCGCCGAGAAGGGCTGGATCGACCGGGAGGCGGCGATCCTGGAGAGCCTGACGGGCATCCGCAGGGCCGGTGCGCAGATGATCCTGACCTACTGGGCGACGGAGGTCGCGCAGCGGCTGGGCGGGCGCTGAGCCCGGCCCCGGTACGGGGGCCTTCGGACGGGGCGGCACGGGTGGAGTGGACGTGTGAGGCGTGCGGGTGCATGCCTCCGCGTTCGAGGTCACCACGTATCGCGCGGGGATCTGGGTGCTGCTCGCGGGGGTCGTCTCCCTGGTCACGGCGGCGGTGCTGTGGGTACGGGACCAGCTCGCGCCCCGGTGACGCGGCGGGCGGCCCCGGACGCGTCTCAGGCCGTGGGTCCTGCCGTGCGGCCCCAGGCGGTGAGGACGCGGGTCGCCGCGCGGCCGAGTTCGGGATCGTGGACCAGGGCGCGCAGGATGTCCGCGCGGGCGTCGTCCGGTCCCGCGCTCTCGACGGCGGCCAGGGCGTTGTGGCGGACCAGGACGTCTTCGTCCTCCGCCCGTACGACGGCGGCCAGCGCCTGGTGAACGGCGGGGTCGTCGGCGTACGGGCCGAGTGCCTCGGCGGCGTACTGGCGGACCAGGTCCTCGTCACGGTCGCCGAGCGCGGTCAGCAGGGCGCGGGCGACGGTACGGGCGGTGGCGGGGTCGGACGGGGGCCACAGGCGCAGGACCGTGGCGGCCTCGACCCGGGCCAGGTCGTACGCGTGCGGGTCGCCGACGACGGAGGCGAGGAAGGGCGCCGCGTCGACTGCGGTGTCGTCGGTGCCCAGTTCGGCGACGATCTCCCGGCGGCGGTCGTCGTCGGCGGGCAGGGCGCGGAACTCCTCGACGAGGCGGTGAAGGTCGTTCGGGGGCTGTGGCACGGGCGGTTTCCTTCTCCGGGGCTTCTGCGGGCTCCTGTCAGGGCCAGTCGACCATGCCCGTGAACAGCAACGCGGCGAGTACCACGATTGCGGGGGCGAGCACGGCCAGCCCGAGGCCGGCCGGTGGCCTGCGCCGCCACAATGCCCAGCTCGCCACCAGGGCGATCAGCGCCGACACCAGACCGCAGTTGAGCACCGTCCAGGCGGGCTCGAAGCTCGCGTCGAAGCGGTGGGCCGCGGCTTCCACGCAGGAGTCGCAGGCCATGGGCGAGAGCCCGGCGAAGAACAGCGTGAGGCACGACAGCGGAAGCGTCACGATCGTGGAGACCAGCGAGGCGATCCAGGCGCGTGGTGTACGGGCCGCGGTGCTCGTGGCGTTCCTGATGAGAGGGTCGGTCATGTGTGCGAGTCAACGCGGCTTATCTGACGGGTACATGAGTGCGCGTACCTATCGTTCTGCTGGTGGTCAGTCGGAGAAATGAAGCGCTCAGCGATCAGAGCCCGCGCCTCGACGGGGTGAGCACTGCGATGGGCCGGTAGGTTGACGATTCAGGTCGGCAGGGGGAAACGATGACTGGACCGGTACCGGACTTCAAGTTCATCGCGGAAGGCATGATCCGCGGGTCCATGGGACTTCTCGACACGATGCGGGGAGCTCGTGACACGGCCATCGCCTTGAGCCGTGAATTGGGACGGCAACACGGGATGGCCGGGGACGACGACGCAGGCCGGGCGTTCGCCAAGGTGTATGTATCGGCGGCCTCCACCACACTCGACAAGATGGGCTTCAGCTCGTACGTCCTGGGCGAGACGAGCAAGGGGTTGATGCGCAATGCCCGTGAGTTCATGGCCGAGGAGAGCCGATTGGCCGCCGCCTTCCTGGGGCGGCAGGCCGATCTCACTACAGGCATGGGAGACCCAGGGGCCGACTGCACGGAGAACTACCTTGGGCTGGGCCAGGAACTCCCCGAAGTGGTAGGGGAGACCGCATGGTACGACCAATACGCCCCCGTGGGGCGCGGTGATCGGTTTCGTGGCTCACCGGAGAAGATCCGGGACGTCGTCGGCTCCTGGCGTCATGCAGGCGTTCTCATGCAGCGCTTTCTGGAGGATGCCCAGACCTACGCTCTGACGGCGAGCAAGGCACACTCCGGTCAGGCCTCCAACGCTTTTCAGCAGTACGTCAAGTACTCCGTCGGCCTCACGTGCCCTCCGGCGAAGGCCCAGGACGATGAGCCGCTGGTGACCAACCTCGTGGCCGCCTGTACGCAGATCGCCAAGGCCTGCGACCGGTACGCCGACCATGTGTCCGAGGCGAAGGAGAAGATCACTCAGCACAAGACCGACCTCTTCGCGGTTGACATGCCCTGGGATCAGCCGATGTTCGGAGGCAACGGATACGACGGCGGACTGCTCGATGCCGTGCTCGGTGACTCCTGGATCAGGGACCTCGGCTCCGTGGGGCACGCGCTGGACTCCTCCGTCGCTCGCATCAAGCTCCCCAGCGCGGATGCGCCGTCGCCCGTCGTCCCGGGACTGCCGCTTCTGCCACCTCTCATACCCGTGCCCGCACCCATACCGGTTCCGGTTGTACTCGCGTCCTACGCAGGTCAGGTACCGGCCCTGGCACCAATGATCAACCCGGTCGACTCGACCATTCCCTTTGCTGACCCCATTCCGCCAGTTCCGGGTACGACCCATCTGCTCACGGCTCCGGAGCAGCGGCAATTCCGTGCGTGGATGAACGGCCTTCGGCCCGGTGGCCTCGCGGGCGGCGGTGGTCCTGGAGCTCCGGACAATGCATACCAGCTCCGAGTCGCCGGCTACCCCGAGAGGGAAGTGCCCTTGCTCGGGAGCAAGCGTGGACTGATGGTGGACGGCATACGCCCCCTCGACGGACACCTCGTCGAGGCCAAGCACGTGCGGGATCCGGATTGCACGAAGAAGAGCTTCCGCACTCTCGACCGCGTGGAGGAGACGCTGACCAAGCCCGTCAAGATCAACAAGCAGGGAGCGATCTCGTGGGACCCTGTCGTCGACTCCATGTACGCGGGAGACGAGAAAGAACTCGTCCGCTACAAGCAAGCCATGGCCAATCCCATGAACAGCGAGATAAGAGGACTGGAGATCGCGACCAACGGCAGGGACAACGCCGCCTACGGGCAGTCCATGATGGCGATGACGGGTACGCCTGGCTCGACACGCTATGTACCTTGAGAGCAAGGAAACCCATGGCCACCGAACGCAATATCCGGACGAATTTCGCTTTCTATCCCCCCGAGGGTGACGGCGGATCCTGGCACGCCACGCTTGAGTCCTTGGAAAGGGCTCTGCGAGGGGCGTTCCCCGAGCCGACCATTGGGTACCGGAGATCCGGCATTCACGGGATGAACGTGCTCGACTTCGAGATCGAATTGGCGTCCGACGTCTGGGTGGATGGGACCGCGGCGCTCACCGGTCCCGGATATGCCTACATCACCCTCACCGACGTGACCGCCGACGAGGCCGCCGTCTTCGCCCTCTGGCTCCGCGACTCCTTCGTCCCGGCACCACACGTCGTGCGCTTCGCGAGCAGCCTCGCCATGGCGAACGGGGAGGACACTCCTTCGCTGCTTCCCACTGACGGGGGCCGCGAGGCCATCAGCGGTCTGCTGCACCGACACCTTGCCGCCTTCGACTACTGACCGGTGTCCCCCTCCGGGCGGGCAGATCCGGTCGGAGGGGGGGGAAGAATCGTGTGAACCCGGGGGTCAGTCCCACCAGAAGGACCAGGTCGTCTGGTCGAGGATGGACTTCTCGGCGTAGTCGTCGAGGTCGTAGGGCGGGCTTTGGTTGATGTTGTCTGGGCAGAACGCGAAGTGTTCGGCGGCGAGCGCCCGTGCTTCGTCCATGGTGGTGGGCGGGCGGCCGACGGAGACCGTGAGGGTGTCGAAGCCGAGCATCAGGACGCGTATGCCGTAGCGGTCCTCCCAGGAGCGGAGGACGGCGCTGAGCTTGGCGGTGTCGTTCTCGTAGTTGAGCGGGCCGGACCAGCCGATGGCCGCCGGGATGTCCGCGCTGCGGCGGGCCGGGACGAGCGCCGCACGGACGGTGGGGAAGAAGCCCTCCGGGCCGGTGAACAGGGCGGCGAGTTCGGCGGCCTCGGCGTCGGGCGAGAGGGTGGAGCCGGTGTCGGCGACGGCCGGGGCCAGGCCGGGCCAGGCGGCGTGGGCGGCGTCGAGCTCCTCGGGGGCGCAGTCCGCCCAGTACTCGGCGAGGATTTCCTCGGCGTCGTGGTCGCCGGGGTAGGACATGTCCTCGGGGATGAGGTCCCAGTCGTCGGGCCACTGGTCGCGTCGTCCGCCGTCGATCAGCACGGGCAGCAGCCCGAGGGGCCGCCCTGCCGTGCGGAGCTGGTTCCAGGCGCCTGAGGTGGCGGGCGCGTCGGTGTACCAGAGCAGGGGTTCGTGCCAGGTGCCGTCGATGGTGGTGTCCACCAGGGAGCCGGGCGGGAGCTGGAGCCCTGAAGTGGCCAGGGACGGGAGCGGGTTCGGGAGCGTCGCCATGGTGGTGAGCGTACGGGCGGACACTGACATCGGGCTGTGCGCGGGGGTGGTGGGCCGGTCCCGTGGGCGGGTGGGGCCCGTGGGACCGGTTGCGCCGTTCAGTTGCCGACGTGGGTGGCGAAGGTCGTCCAGGTGGTGGGGGTGACGGTGAGGACGGGGCCGTCGGGGTTCTTGGAGTCGCGGATGTGGATGGCGGCGGGGTGGGCGGCGACCTCGACGCAGGCCCCGCCATCGTCGTTGCTGTGGCTCGACTTGTGCCAGTCGTAGGCGACTTCGAGGCACTGGCCGCCGTCGTCGCCGCTGTAGCTGGACTTGAACCACTCAAGTGTGCTGCTCATTGCTCTCCCAGCAGACGGTCCAACAGGCCCACGGTGTCTTCGGGGTTGAGGGCCTGAGCTCGCAGCATCGCATACCTCTGGGTGAGGATGCTCACCTCGTCGGGATCGGCGATGAGCTGGCTGCCGCGCTGGGTCTCGGAGTAGGCGAGGTGCTGGAAGTCCGGGGTCTCCAGGAGGGTGAAGGGGCCGTTGAGGCCCGCGTGGGTGCGGCTGTTCAGCGGGAGGACCTGGAGGCAGAGGCCGGGGAGTCCGGCGCAGGCCCGCAGATGCCGCAGTTGCTCGCGGCGCTTCCCGGCGTCGAGGAGCTGGAGCGTGAGGACCGGTTCCCAGATGACGAAGCTGGTGGTCGGGGGCGAGGGACGGTGCAGGATCTCCTGGCGCTGGACGCGGCTCGCGGTCTGGACCGCGATCTCCTCCTCGCTGTAGGCGGGGATGCGGTTGCGGAAGACCGCCTCGGCGTAGGCGGCGGTCTGGAGGAGCCCGGGGAGCACCTGGTTGTCGTACCAGGAGAGGGCGAGGGCCTCCTGTTCCAGGTCCAGGTAGCGCTCGACCCATGCGGGGATGAGGTCGACCTCCGGCATGTTGTCGACCGCCGTCTCCAACGCGCCCTGGGTGCGCAGGATTTCGTCCAGTCGCTGGGCCAGATCGAGCTTCAGGGGGCGTCGGCCCTGTTCGATGGAGGCGATGGTCTCCACCTGGTAGCCCACGAGTTGGGCGAGTTGGAGCTGGGTCAGTCCGTTCGCGATGCGGAACAGGGCGACCAACTTGCCCACGAGCTTCATTGCGGAGGCGTTCTTGCGCCTGCGCTTACCGGTGCTGGGGTGCATACGAATCGAACTCCCACCGATGCGCGTACGTCACGCGCGTATGACCCGTACAAGAGAACTGTACGTGTCACGGGCGCAGTTGGTGCGTCGTGTCGCTCCCCAGCCCGTTACTCAGCGGTCGACGGTCCATGACGCGTCCGGGGGCGGGGTGCCGTGGGCGAGGAGGTGGCGGATGATCCGGAACGCCTCGTCGAGCGGGACCGTGTCCTCGTCGGGGTACTCGTCGTTCTGGCCGTTCTCCAGGACGAAGCCCTCGCTCCAGTCCTCGGCCCCCGGGTCCGTCGCGTGTTCGCCGGGGTCGCCCACGTGGTCGAGGAGCATCACCATCGCCCGTTCGGTGTTCGTGACGACGGCGAGGCGCCGTCCCGCCGAGCTGGTCAGCCACGATTCGAGCTTTCCGGCGGCGATCCTGTCGGCGAGTTCGTCCACGGTTTCGGCTGCCGTCACCGTCACCGGCGCAGTGCCCTCGATGAAGGTCCACGTCTCGATCATGCGTACGACCTTCTCATGGGGACGTACAGGGGCAGGGCGGTGCCGCGTTCCGGAGATTCCGTGGGGTGCCGGAGATCGCCCGGAGTCCCGGAGAATTCGTGGGGTGCCGAGAACCCCGCTGGTTGGCTTCGTCCCGGAGCAGTACGTTGCGAAGCAGAGACGACGGAGGGGGTGGGCCGGTGCGCCCGACGCTGTTGGTGGATGTGGACGGGCCGCTCAATCCGTATGCCGCGAAGCCGTGCCGTCGGCCGCCGGGCTATGAGACGCACCGGTTGCTGACGCCTCGCTGGGTGGCCGCCGAGAGGCGACGGCTGATCGGGCGCGGGCTGCCGGACAAGCCGGTGAGGCCCCTGCGGGTGTGGCTCAATCCCGATCACGGGTCGGCGCTGACCGGGCTTCCCTTCGAGCTGGTCTGGGCGACGACATGGGAGGAAGAGGCCAACGTCTATGTCGCACCGGTTCTCGGGCTGCCGGAACTGCCCTACATAGCCTGGGATCCGGAGCGTCCCGAGCCGACGGCGGGCGGGGTGTTCTGGAAGACACCGCAGATCGTCGCGTGGGCGGAGGGACGCGTGTTCGCCTGGATCGACGACGAGATCACCGACGCGGACCGGGCCTGGGTGCGGGAGCACCACGACGGTCCGGCGCTGTTGCACCGGATCGACCCCCGGCGAGGACTCACCGTCGACGACTTCGACCTGCTGGGGGAGTGGGCCATGGGGCTGGGACGGAGGCTGGGGCGGGATCCTTGAGCGGATCCCGAACGGTGCGGCGAAGGTTCACGGCGCGGGCCGATCACCGGTCCCAGATCAGCCTGCCGTCCTGAACACGTCCAGGTGCGTCCCGCGCCCCCGCAGAAATCTGTTCCATGAGGACAACGGTCTCGCTGAACAGAACGGTCAGTGACTCGTGAACTCCGAAGGCCGGCGCATCTCCATCGCCGAATGAACCGATCTGACCGCTACGCGCATCCAGGAACTTGCCGTAACAAGCGTCATCGTCCGAGACGATCGGAATCCACTGCTCATGCCAGAAGGGAAACTCCGGATCGTCGGACGGGTCGTCGCGCTCGATCTCCATCTTGAAGTGGTACGTCCGCTCCATGGCCGCGAGTCCCAGCACATCGCGGTTGCCGGGCATGACCCCCTCCATGACGCCCTCGGGGTCCTTGTCGGCCCCGGACGCCTGGAGCCACGTCCGAAGCTCGGCCGGGAAGACGACGCACATGCGCTCCTCAGCCGCAGTGATCGCTGACGGCGGAGCGGGAGCAAGGATCGACGACGCAGTCTTCGGTGCATTCGTCTCCAGCCAGTCCACCAATCGCTGCCACGCCAACTGCACATCCCCCATGGTCGTTTCTTTCTCCGAAGGTCTGCCGCACGGCCTGCCGGTCCCGCACAGGAGGCGTATGCCTTGTGGGCGTGCACGCGATCAGGGCGGACACGTGGTCGTCCCGGCGGCGCGGACCTGTGCCCCTTGCCCTGCCTGGTTCGACCAGGACAGGAAGTCCGCCCAGAACGTTGCTGTGGCGTCAACGACCTGTCGTTTTGCCTCGGTTCCGCCCTGCGGGACGCCGAACTCCTGATGCACGTAATCGATGAGGTCGTATCCGTAGGGGATGACGTCGGCGCCGCGGATCGACAACACCGGGTGAGCAAAAGTTTCCCGACCGGCAGGCAGGTAGCGATGGGAGTAGACCGGAACCAGTTGCGGTACTGACGCCACATGCGCCCTCGCGCCCGCCACGGCGTCTGCCTGGCCGGCAGGGCGAGTACCCCAGGCCGGATACCAGAAGTCCGCCTCCGCCACCGCGAACAGTACGTCCTCCACCGGCCTGCCGAGCCAGGAACGGAGCAGGGCGGCATCGCCGTGGCGCCAGTCGGGCCACCCCTCTCCCGCGGGCAGGCCCACCACGAGGAAAGCGCGGTGGTCGTCGGCGAACGTGAACCCGAACCGCGCTTCGATGCCGGTCAACTCCGGCTCCGTCAGCCCTGGACGGATCTCGGTGCGCCCGAGCCGGGCCAACAGGCGCGCGGCCCCGGAGCCGAGTCGCACCCCGAACTCATTGACCATGTGTGCAGGCTACAACTCCATGATGTGCAACCAGGACCCACGGGCCGCGATCCCATCGACACGCAGAAGATGTACGACACCGCAGCGACTCAGCAGGACCACGCGTGTCCACCCTCGAACGGAACCGCTTCCGCTCGACGGCTGCGGCCGGGCGGTGATCACGTGCCGGTTGTCCGACCCGCCGTGCGGGCCCGCCCGATCACCTCCGTCGCCGGACGAACCCTGCCGCCAGTACGGCCAGGGCCGCGCCGAACGCGACGACGACCGGCCAGATGCTTCCGGTGAGCACGTACGCACCGATGCCGCCGACCACGACGAGAAGGCCCCACACCCAGCGCCCGGCGGTGGACCGCCCGGCGCTCCGACCGGATGACCGTCCACCCGCAGCGGTGGCGTACCGCTCGCGCAGCGCGGCGGTCGGCCATCCGTCGCCGATACCGGAGAGCAGCCAGACCGGGTCCGTGTGCTGCCACCGCCGGAAATCCGAGATCAGTCCCTCCACCCGTCCACCGGCCGCCGGGTCGTGACCGGCATCGAGGCGCTCGAAGTCGGCCAGGGTCTCCTCGAACAGCAGACGAACACCGCCTTCACCGCCATCGGCCAACGCCGCAGTCCGCAGCAGCACATAGGGGCCGAACCTGGCGTCGATGAGCGCGACGAACTCGTCGTAGAGAGGCGAGAACTGCGCGCCGAGCCGACCGACCAGTCCCTGCCGTCGGGCGCGCAGTCGTGACAGCGCCGTCCGCTGGTCGACCACCAGATACGGGTAGGTGGCGTCGCCCCACTCGCTCAGCAACTCCGCGTGCTCATGGGTACCGGCGTCCTCGGTGTCGGCGATCCGCGCCTCCAGGAGGTTTCCGGAGCCGAACATCGCCCACCACAGCAGCGGCGGCCAGTTCTTGGCCTCCAGTTCCATCGTCCCGTCGAGGAAATCGCCCCATTCACCCTTCGACCCGTCCGGCGTGCGGGGCTGCCGGACGCTGTCCAGATAGAGACGCAAACTCATGTCGGTTCCCGACCTTCACCTACGGATGTGCCGATACCCGCGTGTGCGCCGACATCCGCGTGTCTGCCGATATCCGCGTGTGCGCCGACCACGGAGCCGTGGTCCCTACAGCTTCTTGCCGCAGAGGACACGGTCGGCCTTCGAGAGGTTGGTGTCGAACATCGGCCTCTCGGTGAACACCGCGTCGGCCTTGTAGTCGCACGGGTCGTTGAAACCGCCCACCATCTGGTCCTTGAGTATGAGGATGATCCGGTGGGTGGCGCCGTTCTTCTTGCCCTTGGTCCGGCAGGCGACTTCCTCGACCACGTTGTTCTCCTTCCCGTCGCTGTGCACACAGTCGCCGACCTCGATGCGGGGGCCGCCGCCACCGCCGGGGTCGCCGGGGTGCGGCGGCTTCAGGTTGCGCATGCAGGCGTAGCCCTCGCCGGTCGGCCGGGTGTTCTCCAGGAGAGCGAGGCTGAGAGGCACGTCGATCACGAAGTCGGTGTGCTCGGCACAGACCGTCTCGGAGAAGGGCGTGGCGCTGCCGCTCTCCAGCCGGAGGGTGACCTGTGCGACGGCCTCGGGGCTCTTGCACGGGACCTCGCGGTAGGCGTCCTTCTGGCCCGGTTCGGGGGCAGCGCACTCGTGGTCGTCGAGGTACAGCGCGCCGTAGGACGGGTTCACGCTCGGGCTCGGCGGCGTGGCGGTCGGGGCGGCGGACTCCCCGCCCGAGGCGTCGTCGTGGTACCCGTTCGCCTTGCCGCAGCCGGTGAGGAGCGCCAGGGCGGCGACGGCGACGGCGGCGGCAGTGCCCGCTGCGGTGATGCGCGAACGTGGTGTCATCGGTCTGCCGTTCGTCCTCGTACGCACGCCGTTCCCCCTCGGGTCTCGATCCTTGGATCATAGGATCTACTGCCCTTGGGGGAACGGTGAGTTGTCATCCGGCCGCGCTTCCCGGTCTTCGGTCCGGCGCGCGTGCGGCGCTCGGCGGGTTCAGCGGGTTCAGCGGGTTCAGTAGGTGAGGGCGGCGTCCATCTCGCTCTGCCAGTAGGTGACGAAGCCGTTGTTGCCCCAGACGGTGTCGGCCGGGAGCTTCAGCTTCGTCGAGGAGCCCGTGGAACCCGTGTTGCTCTTCCCGGTGAAGAACACCTCCAGGTGCGTGCTCTTGTTCAGGTCCGTGCCGTCGGTCTCGCCGAACAGCCCGATCGCGGCGTAGGCGGACTGGCCCGGCTCAAGGGCGACCACGGCCTGCGGGATGCTGTCGCGGAGGACCGGGAAGGCGGCCTGGGCGTCGTCGAAGCGGAGCGACGGCGCGTGGTACGCGTAGCAGGCGCGGTTGCCCGTGTTGGTCGCGGTGAGCAACAGGTGGTTGATCGGGCGGCTCACCTTGGTGACGGTGACCTTGGTGTTGTCGCCGGTGCAGGTGACGGGGGTGCGGTCGGCGCTGCTGCCGCCGCTGCTCTTGCCGCCGTTGCCGTTGCCGGTGCTGCCGTTGCCGGAGCCGGAGCCGGAGCCGGAGCCGGAGCCCTTGGAGGTGCCTGCGGCGTTCTCGGCGGGGGCGTTGGGCTTGTCGCCGGAGTCCTTGGCGTCGTCGCTGCCCGTGGTCGTGCCGCTGTCCGTACCGGTGGTCGTGGACTGCTGGGCGCTGTTGCTCGCGGCCGGGGCGGCTCCTGCGGCGTCCTCGTCACCCGTGCAGGCGGTGAGGGACAGGGAGGCCAGGAGGGCGGTGGCGGCGAGGACGGCGGTGCGGATGCGGTTGCTGCGCATGGTGAAGGTACTCCCCGTGAAGTGATGTCGAGCGAAGTCGGGCTGAGGTCCGTGTGTGGGCTGAGGCCGTCTGCGGCGCGGTGGTGAGGCCGCTCAGTGACGGCAGCTCAGGTACACCACGATCGCGGTGGTCACGATCAGAACGCCGATGGCCACGGCATCGATGGGTTCGATGCGGAAGCGGGTTCGCATTGCGTCGTCCCGGTGGTTTCTGCGGTGTGGTCACAGATTGCGGGACGCCGGATTCCGGCCGCAACGCCGAACGGGCCATTGGGGAAGCTGGAATGCCTGCGCGTACGCTGACCTGGGCAGATTCCACGTCCCTGGAACGGTGTTCCGGGACGGACCAGGAGGGGGAACGCCGTAGTGGCGACGCCGGAGGCCGAAGATTTCGCGGCTCTGCTGAAGGAACTGAAGGGACGGTCGGGGCTCAGCTACGGGGTGCTCGCCGGAAGACTGCACGTCAGCACCTCGACGCTGCACCGGTACTGCAACGGCGACGCCGTGCCGAACGAGTACGCCCCGCTGGAGCGACTCGGGCGGCTGTGCGGGGCGAAGCCGGACGAGTTGGTCGAGCTGCACCGACGGTGGATCGTGGCCGACGCGGCGAGACGGCGTCCGACGCCGACGACGGGGGCCGAGTCCGCACCCGCACCCGAACCTACTTCTGCACCCGCACCCGCACCCGCACCCGTTTCCGCGCCTGCCGCTGCCTCCGCTTCCGCATCTGCTTCCGCTTCCGCTTCTGAACCCGTTTCCGTTTCTGGGCCGGTATCCGTGCCTGGGCCCGGTTCGGAGCCCGGTTCGGAGCACGGTTCGGAGGACGCTTCGGACGGCGATGTTCCGGACCGTGGCGCGACTCCGGCCGAGGGGCCCCGGAGGTTCCGGGCCTCGCCACGCATGCGCGTCCTGCTGGCGGCGGTGGCCGTCGTCGCGCTGACCGTGCCGACCACGATCATCGTCAGCAACCTCTCCGGCAGGGGCGACCCGGCGCTGACCAACGCACCCATGGTGGACGGGGTGGCGAACGACGACGCTGCCACCCGGTCCGGGGCGGCGGACGGGAAAGGGAGCGCGTCACCGGGTACCCCGAGCGCGTCGACGACGTCCGAGGCCTCGGGGAGCCCGTCCCCGGGGGCCGGACGGATGCCCTCCGGTTCCGCGTCGGCCGGGAGCGGCAAGGGCGGCGGGTCGGGTTCCGGCGGTCGGACGAGCAGCGGGGTGCCGGTGAGCGCCACCATCAGCTCGTACAACTGGGACGAGCCCTGCGGCAAGTACTACGTCCTGGACCAGAAGCCGGAGGACGTACCGCCGCCCCCCACCCCCCAGGTCACCCGGGGCTGGGCCAGGGCGCTCGGCGGGGTGGACGGCAAGGATCTGCTGCTCGAAGTGACCGTGCAGGGGAAGTCGGGCGAGGCCGTCGTGCTGAACGGGATGCACGTACGGGAGGTGTCCCGGAAGGCGCCGCTGCCCTGGACCGCGTACTCCATGGGGGAGGGCTGCGGCAGCGGCATCGTCCCGCAGTCCTTCGACGTCGACCTCGACGACGTGGCCCCGGCCCTGAAGCCCGTCGCGGGGCAGCAGGAGGACAAACGCGTGCCACCGAAGAACTTCCCGTTCCGGGTGTCGAGCACCGACGTGGAGGTGTTCGACCTGAACGTCCACGTCGAGGGCCACGACGTCAGCTGGTACCTGGAACTGGAGTGGAGCAGCGGCGGGCGCACCGGGACACTGCGCATCGACGACGGCGGGAAGCCGTTCCGTACGAGCGCCATCTCGGCACTGCCCCAGTACACGTACCGGTACGACACGGCTCAGTGGGTGCCCCACGACTGAACGGGCACGGCCGCCCACCAGATCGGTGGGCGGCCGTGGAGCCCGGGCCGTGGAGCTTCGGGCGTGGGCGATCCTCAGAGGCGCTCGGGCATCCTGATGCCGAGCAGCTCCATGCCCTGGCGCAGGGTGCGGGCGGTGAGGTCCGAGAGGAAGAGGCGGTTCTCCGCCACGTCCTGCGGGACATCGGACTTCAGCACCGGGCACTGGTCGTAGAACGTCGTGAACAGCGACGAGAGCTGGTAGAGGTACGCGGCCAGCCGGTGCGGCTCGTATGCGGCGGCGACCTCGGACACGACCTCGCCGAACTGGTCCAGGTGCAGGCCCAGGGCGCGCTCGGCAGGGGCCAGCGCCAGCTCCGGGTGCGCCTGCGCCTTCAGCTCGCCGGCCTTGCGCCGGATGGAGCAGGAACGGGCGTGCGCGTACTGGATGTACACGCTGGTGTCGCCGTTCAACGACACCATCTGGTCCAGGTCGAACTTGTAGTCGCGGGCCGCCGACGTCGACAGGTCCGCGTACTTCACCGCGCCGATGCCGACCTGCGTGCCGCGCTCGGTGATCTCCTCCTCCGTGAGGTCGTGCGCCTTCTCGCGCACGACGGCGGAGGCCCGGTCGATCGCCTCGTCCAGCAGGTCCACCAGCCGGACCGTCTCGCCCTCACGGGTCTTGAACGGCTTGCCGTCCTTGCCGAGCACCGTGCCGAAGGCGAGCTGCACCGCCTTGACCTCGTCGTTCAGCCAGCCGGCCCGCCGGGCCGTCTCGAAGACCATCCTGAAGTGCAGGGCCTGCCGCGCGTCCACCACGTACAGCAGGGTGGACGCCTTGAGGTTCTGGACGCGGTCGCGGATCGCGGAGAGGTCGGTGGCCGCGTAACCGAAACCGCCGTTGGACTTCTGCACGATCAGCGGCACCGGGTTGCCGTCCGGGCCCTTCACATCGTCGAAGAACACGCAGAGCGCGCCCTCGGAGCGGACGGCGACGCCCGACTCCTCAAGCAGTCGGCAGGTCTCGGCCAGCATGTCGTTGTAGCCGGACTCGCCGACGATGTCGGCGTCGCGGATCTCCATGTCGAGCTTGTTGAAGACCGAGTAGAAGTAGATCTTCGACTCGTCGACGAAGCGCTGCCACATGGCGAGCGTCTCCGCGTCACCGGCCTGGAGCGCGACGACCCGGTCCCGGGAGCGGGCCTTGAACTCCTCGTCGGAGTCGAAGAGTGCCCGCGACGCCTTGTAGAGCCGGTTCAGGGAGGACATGGCGGCCTCGCCCTCGGCCTCGGCACCCTCGCCACCGTGGCCGAGCTGGTCCGGGTGCTCGATCAGGTACTGGATGAGCATGCCGAACTGGGTGCCCCAGTCGCCGATGTGGTGCCTGCGGACCACGGTCTCGCCGGTGAACTCCAGGATCTGCGCCATCGCGTCGCCGATCACCGCGGAGCGGAGGTGGCCGACGTGCATCTCCTTGGCCACGTTCGGCTGCGCGTAGTCGATGACCGTGGTGCCCGCGGCGGCGTCGTACGGCACGCCGAGCCGGCCCTCGTCGTCGGCGTCCCGCGCCGCGAGGGTCTCGATGATCGACCGGTCGCTGAGCGTGATGTTCAGGAATCCGGGACCGGAGACCTCGATCTCCTGGATCGGCCCGCCCGCCGGGAGCGCGGCGGTGACCTGGGCGGCCAGCTCGCGCGGGTTGCCCTTGAGCTTCTTGGCCAGGGCGAGGATGCCGTTGGCCTGGAAGTCGGCCCGGTCGCTTCGTCGCAGCAGCGGGTCCGCGGTGCCGGCATCCGGCAGTGCTGCCGTCAGGGCGTTCGCGAGCTGCTGCTGGAGCGTGGAAGCGAGGGAATTGACCGAGGCCATGGGCTGGCTGCCGTTTCCGTAGGGGTGCAGGGGCATGATGACGCAGCGTGGAGGCTGCGAAGGATCACGCCCAGTATTCCATGGTGAGTAAAGCCAATATCGATTCCGCGGCGGAGCGCGGTGGAGCGCGGTGGGTCACGGCGGAGCTCGGCGGATCACGGCGGAGCTCGGTGGACAAAGCCGTTTTCGCGCTGCCGGTGGGACCTGGGAGAATGGGCGGAGCCCCGTTCGCCGGTGGACGGGGAGCGCCCCTCACCGGCTCAGGAGGGCTCCGAGGATCCCGACGGGGTTTCCCGCCCTACGAGTCCCACAAGAGAGAAGGACGTGCAGACCGTGGCTCAGAGTCAGAGCAGCACCGAGGCCGACTGGGTCTCCCGCTTCGCGGACGACGTGATCGCCGAGTCGGAGCGTCGTGCGCCTGGCAAACCGGTCGTCGTCGCGTCCGGTCTCTCCCCGTCGGGGCCGATCCACCTCGGCAACCTCCGCGAGGTCATGACCCCGCACCTGGTCGCCGACGAGATCCGCCGACGCGGGTACACCGTCCGGCACCTGATCTCCTGGGACGACTACGACCGTTACCGCAAGGTGCCGGGCGGCGTCCCCGGCGTCGACGAGTCCTGGGCCGAGCACATCGGCAAGCCGCTGACGTCGGTGCCCGCCCCGGCCGGTTCCGCGTACCCGAACTGGGCCGAGCACTTCAAGGCCGCCATGGTCGACGCGCTGGGCGAGCTGGGCGTCGAGTTCGACGGCATCAGCCAGACCGAGCAGTACACCTCGGGCGTGTACCGCGAGCAGGTCCTGCACGCCATGAAGCACCGGACCGACATCGACGCCGTGCTCGACCGGTACCGGACGAAGAAGGACCCGGCGGGAGCGGCAGGAGCCAAGGGTGCCAAGGGCGGCAAGAAGCCGCAGCAGCAGAAGAAGGTCGACGAGGCGGAGCTGGAGGCCGAGGAGGGTTCCGGTGCCGCCTCCGAGGACGACGGCAGCGGCGGCTCGGCCGGGTACTTCCCGTACAAGCCGTACTGCGGCAACTGCGAGAAGGACCTCACCACCGTCACGTCGTACGACGACGACAGCACCGAGCTGAACTACACCTGCACGGCCTGCGGCTTCGCCGAGACCGTCCGGCTGAACGAGTTCAACCGCGGCAAGCTGGTCTGGAAGGTCGACTGGCCGATGCGCTGGGCCTACGAAGGCGTGATCTTCGAGCCGAGCGGCGTCGACCACTCCTCCCCGGGCTCCTCGTTCGTCGTCGGCGGACAGATCGTCCGCGAGGTCTTCGACGGGGTGCAGCCGATCGGCCCGATGTACGCCTTCGTCGGCATCTCCGGCATGGCGAAGATGTCCTCCAGCAAGGGCGGCGTGCCGACCCCGGCCGACGCGCTGAAGATCATGGAGGCGCCGCTGCTGCGCTGGCTGTACGCGCGCCGCAGGCCCAACCAGTCCTTCAAGATCGCCTTCGACCAGGAGATCCAGCGCCTGTACGACGAGTGGGACTCGCTGGTCCGCAAGGTGTCCGACGGCTCGGTGCTGCCCGCCGACGCCGCCGCGTACGCGCGGGCCGTCGGCACGGCGGCCGGTGAGCTGCCGCGCACGCCGCGCCCGCTGCCGTACCGCACCCTCGCGTCGGTCGTCGACATCACCGGCGGGCACGACGAGCAGACGCTGCGCATCCTGAGCGAGCTGGACCCGGAGAACCCGCTGACCTCGCTGGACGAGGCCCGGCCGCGTCTCGACCGTGCCGAGAACTGGATCACCACCCAGGTTCCGGCCGAGGCCCGCACCATCGTCCGCGACGAGCCGGACAAGGAACTCCTCGGCTCGCTGGACGACCAGGGGCGCGAGTCACTGCGGCTGCTGCTGGAGGGACTGGACTCGCACTGGTCCCTGGACGGGCTCACCACGCTCGTCTACGGAGTGCCGAAGATCCTCGCGGGGCTGGAGCCCGACGCCAAGCCGACGCCCGAGCTGAAGGTCGCGCAGCGGTCGTTCTTCGCGCTGCTGTACCGGCTGCTGGTCGGCCGGGACACCGGGCCGCGGCTGCCGACGCTGCTGTTGGCCGTGGGCGCGGACCGGGTGCGGAGGCTGCTGGGGGCTTAGGGCCCCGGGCGTCCTGGGGCCGTAGGGCCCCGGCGTCCCCGAGTGACGTGATCGCCGGGTGGACCGTTCGTTCGGTCCGCCCGGCGATCTGTTCGGTGCGGCCGGCGAACTACTCGGTCCGGCCGGCGACCTTCCGGGGGCCTTGTTGTGCGCCGGGGATGCCCTGGTTCCGTGACGGTGCGGTTTCCATGACGGTGCGCCGGGGACGCGCATGTGTCCGTGACGGCGCGCCTCAGGCGATGTGGTTCTCCGCCATCTCGTTGTCGAAGCGCTGCTTGAAGCCGGGCAGCATGCGACGGAGCAGTGCCGCGCTGCGGGGGTGGCTGACGTTGTGCACGTCGGAGAGGTGTATGTCGAGGACCTCCGCACTCGGGTGGGCCTGGTGCGCATGGGTGTACTCGGCATAGACCTGGTAGGCGAACGTGCCGAACTCGGCCTCGGCCTCGGCCCACTCGGACGGGTCGGCCTCCTGCTGCCGTGCCGGCCGGGGTGCCCCCTCGGCCTCGTCCAGGGACTCGGGCCCGGGTTCCGGGGCCGGTTCCGGCTCGGGGCGGGGTCCCTGCTGGGGGTGTTGCTGCGGTTCCGGCCGGGGTTCCGCGGCGCGCGGGCCCGGAATGGTGCCGACCGTGCCCACGTTGCCCAGCGGGCGGGTCCGGCCGCCGGGGCCGAGCGGGACCATGACCGGTGTGGGCTCCAGGCCCTCGACGTACGTCGGGTCGTACGCGCTCTCGTACGCGTCGTTCGGCACCTGGGGAGCCGCGAACCAGGGACTCTCGTGCGAGCCGGGGCCCTCCTGGGGCAGTTGCTGGGCCGCCGCCGTTGCGGGGTCGGTCGGGCCGGCCGGCCCGGGATGGGTGTGCTGTTGCTCCTGGCCCTGTTGCCCCTGCTGGCCCTGTTGCCCCTGCTGAACCTGCTGGTTCTGCTGATTTGGTTGGGCCGGCTGAGTCTGTGGGTTCTGTTGTCCCTGGTGTTGCTGTTGGCCCTGCTGTTCGTCCTGGTGCTGCTGGGGGTGCGTCTGCGGGGCGGCATCGGCGTGCGGCAGCTCGGGCGGGAAGCCGTTCGTCTCCGCGGCGGACAGGGCGGGGACCGGGGGCAGCAGGGCCGGTTCGATGCCGGCGGCGGCGAGGCCCGCCCCGGCGGTTTCGGCGAGCGGGACGCCGTACTTCGCGAGGCGCAGCGGCATCAGGGCCTCGACGGGGGCCTTGCGGCGCCAGGCACGGCCGAAGCGGGCCTGGAGGCGGGCCTGGTAGATCAGCCGGTCCTGTTCGAGCTTGATGACCTGCTCGTACGAACGGAGTTCCCAGAGCTTCATCCGTCGCCAGAGCCGGAACGTCGGCACCGGGGAGAGCAGCCAGCGGGTGAGCCGCACGCCCTCCATGTGCTTGTCGGCCGTGATGTCGGCGATTCGCCCCACGGCGTGCCGGGCGGCCTCCACGGAGACCACGAACAGCACCGGGATGACCGCGTGCATGCCGACGCCGAGCGGGTCGGGCCAGGCGGCGGCGCCGTTGAAGGCGATTGTCGCGGCGGTCAGCATCCAGGCCGTCTGGCGCAGCAGCGGGAACGGGATGCGCAGCCAGGTCAGCAGCAGGTCCAGGGCGAGCAGGACGCAGATGCCGGCGTCGATGCCGATCGGGAAGACCAGCGAGAAGTCCCCGAAGCCCTTCTGCTCGGCGAGTTCGCGTACCGCCGCGTACGAACCCGCGAAACCGATCGCGGCGATGAGCACCGCACCGGCGACCACGAGTCCGATGAGTACTCGGTGGGTGCGTGTCAGCTGCATCGCGGCCACCCGCGTTCCCCTCCCGTTTCACGTATCCGACGCCTCGTCCGGCGTCCCGTTCCGACGCCGTGTTCGACGTGCTGCGCCGACTTCCGGCCGGGCACAGCCTGGCACATGGGGGTGGGGCGTGTTGCGTGGGGAGGGGCGGAAGCCCGGTACTCGGGGGAGTACCGGGCTTCCGGGAACGGCGCTTCGGAGAGGACGATCGGGGTGAAACCGCCTCCATGCCGGGCGGACCGGAGGCGTCGATCGGCCCGCCGGACTACTTCTTGTCGTCCGCGGCGGTCGTCTTGTCGGGCGTGGCGGTCTTGTCGGGGGCGGTGGTCCCGGCCGGTTTGGTGGGTTCGTCCGACGCGCTCTGCTGAGTGCCGCCCGAGGCGACCGAGGCGACGGTCTCCTTCACCGCCTTCTGGGCGCCCTTCAGGATGTCGTCGGCGGAAGGCGTCTTCGCTCCCGCGTAACCCGCGCCGTTGTAGGTGAGGGTGACGACGACGTTCGCCGTGCGGGTCACGATCGTCGCGTACTTGAAGTCCTCGCCCGTCTTGGTGAGGTCGTACGTGATCGTGGTGGCCTGGTCGCCGATGCCGGTGAGGGACGTCTCGGCGACCTTCTTCGCGCCCTCGGCAGCCTTGGCCTTGCCGACCTGCTTCGTGAAGTCCTGCTGGGCGCGCTCGGCGCCACTGCCCAGTGCCTGGTCCGACTCGAAACGGGTGAAACCGACGTCGAGCCAGCGGTACTGGGAGCCCTTCACGCCCTTGTCGTCGAGGCCGTTCCAGGAGCACCCGGCGCGGGCGCTGGTGTCACTGGACTTGGTCGGCGTACCTGCCTTGGCCTTCGCCTTGGGGACCAGGTCGGTGACCGTCTTGGCGCCGATCGCCTTGCACGGGTCGGGCAGCCGGGTGAACTTCGCCGGTTCGACGTCCGCCTCCGTCTTCTTCGCGTCCGGCGCGGCGGACGAGGAGGACGAGGCGGAGTCCTTCTTGTCCCCGTCGCCGGAGTCCGACGAGCAGCCGGCGACGACGAGCATCACCGGAACGGCGGCGCAGGCGAGTATGCGGGTGAGTCGCGGGGCTGAACGGTGCATGGTTCCTTCACTCGGGTGGCGCGGCGGGCGGGCCGACAGGGGCTCGGCCCGGTCCGCCGGGTGACCGGGCGCGGTCGGTCGACGGGTTCCGGGCGGGTGGTCCGGAGGGCCACGGTACGACGACCGGGGCTCGGGTGTTGTCCGGGCCGGACATCAGGGGAGCGCGGGGACCGTCGCTCCCGGGGCTGCGGTCGGGGCTATTCGGCGAACCTCTCGACCAGTTTCCGGGCCAGCGACCGGGCTCTGTCCTGCAGTTCCTTGCTGTCGGGAACGGTGGTGGGGACGGTCGGCTGCTCGGTGTACTCGATGGTGACGATGACGTTCGATGTGCGGAATACCACGCTCACCGTGCGGTTCTGCGCGGTCGAACCGGCGCGGACGAGCCGATCGTTCAGGAACGCGTTGTCGCCGAGGCCGTCGAGGGTGCGGGGCAGGAGGCTGCCGTCGGAGTCGGCATTGCCGTTTCCGTCGGTGTCGGGCTTGGTGTCGGTGTCGGCATCGCCGTTTCCGTCGGCGTGGGCGTCCTTGCCCGTGCTGCCGTTCGTGCTGTCGTTGGTGGCGACGTTCTTGCCCGTGCCGCTGTTCGCCGTCGCGTTTCCCGCCGTGCCCGCGCCCTCGGCGGGGGGTGTGTGCTTCTTCGTGTTGCCGGGCGTGGGGGTGGACGAGGTGAGCCCGGCGGCGGTCTGCTTCTTCGTGTACACCTCGCGGGCGCGGTCGTCGTCGCTCACCGAGGGGTCGTAGGACACGACGCGCTCGAAGTCGATGAAGAGGGCGTGCGAGGTGCCGGGGGTCTCCGCCTTCCAGCGGCAGCCGACCCGGCGGTCGGTGTCGTAGGTGACGGCGGCCGTGCCCCTGTATGCCTTCTTCTGCTGGTCCTCGGGAAGTTCGGCCGCGCCCGGCAGGAGGTTCTTCAGCGCTGCCGCGGGGACGGCGCGGCAGGCGTCGAGGAGGGTGCGGTACTTGCCGGGGGCAGCCGTGGTGACGGTCGCCTCACCGGCCTTGCCGTCAGCGGCGGAGCCGCCGGTTCCGGTGCCTGCGCTGCAGCCGACGACCAGCGCTGCCAGCAGTGCGGTGCCGGGTACGTACGCCATTCGCCGCACGATCCTGGGCTCCCTTCGTGCGAAAAGCGGTTGCCGCTCGACGGCGACCGGTGGAGACAATGTGTATCGCACGCGCCGCTGTGAATGCCGGTCGACCACCTCTTTTGCCGACCTTGGTACCGGTTTTGCGCTTTCAGAATTTTCGGGGGAATAGGGGAGTTATGTCGTACGTAGAGATGCCGGGCGCCAGGGTCCCGATCCGGATGTGGGCCGACCCTGCCTCGGTCGAGGACGCGGCGATGCAGCAGCTGCGCAACGTGGCCACCCTGCCCTGGATCAAGGGGCTCGCCGTCATGCCGGACGTCCACTTCGGCAAGGGGGCGACGGTCGGTTCGGTGATCGCGATGCACGGCGCGGTCTGCCCGGCCGCGGTGGGTGTGGACATCGGCTGCGGGATGTCCGCGGTGAAGACCTCCCTGACGGCCAACGACCTGCCGGGTGATCTGTCCCGGCTGCGATCGAAGATCGAGCAGGCCATTCCGGTGGGCCGCGGGATGCATGGCGACGCCGTGGACCCGGACAAGCTGTACGGGTTCCGCGCACCGGGCTGGAACGACTTCTGGGAGCGGTTCGGCGGCGTTGCCGAAGCGGTCCGGTTCCGTCAGGAACGTGCCACGAAGCAGATGGGGACGCTCGGATCGGGCAACCACTTCATCGAGTTCTGCCTCGATGAGTCGGGTTCGGTCTGGCTGATGCTGCACTCGGGGTCGCGGAACATCGGCAAGGAGCTCGCCGATTTCCACATCGGGCAGGCGCAGAAGCTGCCGCACAACCAGGACCTGATCGACCGCGACCTTGCGGTGTTCATCGCCGACACCCCGCAGATGGCGGCCTACCGGAACGATCTGTTCTGGGCGCAGGAATACGCGAAGCACAACCGCGCCATCATGATGGCCCTCTTCCAGAACGTGGTCCGCAAGGAGTTCAAGAAGGCCAAGGTGACCTTCGAACCGGTCATCTCCTGCCACCACAACTATGTGGCGGAGGAACGGTACGAGGGCATGGACCTGCTGGTCACCCGGAAGGGCGCCATTCGTGCGGGCTCCGGCGACTTCGGGATCATTCCGGGCTCGATGGGCACCGGTTCGTACATCGTGAAGGGCCTCGGGAACGAGAAGTCCTTCAACTCGGCCTCGCACGGCGCCGGACGGAGGATGAGCCGGAACGCCGCGAAGCGGCGCTTCTCGGCGCAGGACCTGGTGGACCAGACGCGGGGTGTGGAGTGCCGCAAGGACTCGGGTGTCGTGGACGAGATCCCGGCGGCGTACAAGCCGATCGAGCAGGTCATCGAGCAGCAGCGGGACCTGGTGCAGGTCGTCGCCAAGCTCAAGCAGGTGGTGTGCGTGAAGGGCTGAGCCCCGACGACACGCGGGAGGCCCGGCCGGGACGGGGGTTCGGCCGGGACGGGGGCCCGGCCGGGACGGGGGTTCGGCCGGGACGGGGGTCCGGCCGGGCGGCGGTGTGGTCGGCGTGGGGCTGTTGGCGGCGTGGTCGGTGTGGTTTCCGTGGGCGGTTGGCGCGGGGGATCATCCGGGCCGACCGCGGCGCTGTCCGGGGTCAGGCGGTGCGGTGGACCTTGGTGTTGGACGCCTGGGCGCGGGGGCGGACGACCAGAAGGTCGATGTTGACGTGGCTGGGGCGGGTGACGGCCCAGGTGATGGTGT
The DNA here is from genome assembly GCF_043083325.1 of Streptomyces sp. NPDC014734. Lineage (NCBI taxonomy): Bacteria > Bacillati > Actinomycetota > Actinomycetes > Kitasatosporales > Streptomycetaceae > Streptomyces > Streptomyces sp. NPDC014734. The sequence continues at coordinate 39,565 of NZ_JBIBYN010000024.1, forward strand.
CGGCCACGTCGTCGGCGGTGAGCGGTGCCTCGACACCCGCGTACACCGTGGCCGCCTTCTCGGTGTCGCCGCGGAAGCGGGTGGTGGCGAACTCCTCCGTCTTGACCATGCCGGGGGCCACCTCGATGACGCGGACCGGGGTACCGACGATCTCCAGGCGGAGCGTCTCGGCCAGGACGTGCTCGCCGTGCTTGGCGGCCACGTATCCGCCGCCGCCCTCGTAGGTGGAGTGGCCCGCGGTGGAGGAGAGGATGACGACCGTGCCGTCCCCGCTGCCGGTGAGGGCGGGAAGCAGGGCCTGGGTGACGTTGAGCGTGCCGATGACGTTCGTCTCGTACATCTGACGCCAGTCGGCGGGGTCACCGGTGGCGACGGGGTCGGCGCCGAGCGCGCCGCCCGCGTTGTTGACGAGGACGGCGAGGCTGCGGAACGCCGTGGCGAACTCGTCCACGGCGGCGCGGTCGGTCACGTCCAGGGCGTAGGCCGTCGCCTGATGGCCCGATTCGTTGATCTCGGCAGCGAGCGCCTCGACGCGGTCCTTGCGACGCGCGGTCAGGACCACGCGGTAACCGGCGGCGGCCAGCTGCCGGGCGGTCGCGGCGCCGATGCCGCTGCTCGCTCCGGTGATGACGGCGATCGGGGTGGCGGCCATGAAGGGCTCCTCGGGCAGCTGGTCGGTACCGGGTCAGGATAGGCAGGCGCGCCGTCAGTGGTTGCGGGGGGCGTACATGATCACGGCCATGCCGGCCAGGCAGATCAGGGCGCCGATCACATCCCATCGGTCGGGGCGGTAACCGTCGGCGACCATGCCCCAGGCGATCGAGCCCGCGACGAAGACGCCCCCGTACGCGGCGAGGATGCGGCCGAACTCGCCATCGGGCTGGAGCGTGGCGGCGAAGCCGTAGGCGCCGAGCGCGATGATGCCCGCCCCGATCCAGATCCAGCCCCGGTGCTCACGAACTCCCTGCCAGACGAGCCAGGCACCGCCGATCTCGAAGAGCGCGGCGATGACGAACAGGGCGATGGAGCGGGCGACAACCATGGGCGCAGCGTGTCACGGCGGGCCGGCAAGCGGCGGGCCGGGTGGGCGCTGGGCCGGGTAGGTACCGGGCCGGGTGGGTACCGGGCCGGGGAGGTGAGGTGCAGGGAGATGAGGGGCGAGGTGGCGAGGAGAGAGGCGCGCCGCACTGATGGGTAGAAGTGGATGATTCGGGGTGATCTGTATTTTTGGGGCATGGTAGCGACACGTAGAGCTGTGCCCGTGGTGTTTTCTGCGGCAACGGCTATGACCATGGCCGCGGCTGTGGTCGTGGTGCTGGGGGCGGGAGGCGCTGCCGGGACAGGGGGCGGGGCAGGGGCAAGGGCCGGCGGGGGGACAGGGGCGGGGACGGCGATGGTGGTGGCGTCGGTGGAGCCGGTGGCGTCGGTGCCGACGTCTGCGAACGGGCGGGGAGGTGGGGCGGCGGCCGGTGGGATCGCGCCGGAGGCCGATGTGTCGCACCACGGACACGTCTCGCTCTGGGGTGCGGTGCTCGGGGTCTGGGTGCGGAGCCGGAACCACGGTCCCTCGAACCTCGACGGCGTCACCGTGCGGGTGCGTACCTCGGTACGGCTCTCCGGACAGCAGGAACTGTCGGAGGGCTGTTTGCGGGCCGACCCGCAGACCGTGCTGTGCCGGACAGGGGCACTGCGCGCGGACGACGGCGAGGGACGGCAGCTGGCTCTCGAACTGCAGGTCGCGGGGCGGCCGGACGAGGTCGTCGTGCGCATCGACACACAGTGGAACGGAGGGGCGAGCGACCGGAATCCGCAGAACAACGAACACGAAGTCCTGGCCCTGGCCACCGGGGACGAGTACGTCTTCTGATTCGCCCCCGGTCGGCGTTCCGGGCCGAGGTTCGGGGCCGGGTCCGGGGCCGGGGCTCCGGTCGGATTCTCCTGCGTCGTCGGCCGTGGCCGTGGCCGTGACGCTGGCGGTGGCGCGCAGTGTGTGGTCATCGCGTGAGTGCGGCCCGCAGGGCCGCCGGGTCGGAGTGGTCTCCCGCCCAGGCGATGTAGCCGTCGGGGCGGACGAGCAGGGCGGTGGTGCGGTCGTTCCTCCAGTGGGCGCGCACCAGCGGGAAGGAAGGTGCCGGGATGTCGGTGTCGGTGCCGGCCGGGGTGATGAGGACGAACGCGCCGTCGCCGAGCAACGCGTACAGACGGCCCTCGCGAAGGTTCAGGTCGGGGGCGCGCTTCGCCGTCAGGGGGTGGGAGCCGCGCGGTGCCGTGTAGGCGATCGAGAGGCCGGAAACCATGCCGACGGCCTTGGCCGAGGCGGGGCGGAGCGTGGACAGCGCCGAGGTGATGAGTGCCCGGATCGTTCGTTGGAGCGGGGTGCTCGCCATGGCGAGGCGGACGAGTGCGCCACTGGAGCGAAGCACCTGTGTGCCGACCGGGTGGCGTTCCGCGTGGTAGCTGTCGAGCAGTGCTTCCGGGTCGGTCGTGTGCCCGTGCAGGACCGCGGCGAGCTTCCAGGAGAGGTTGGCCGCGTCCTGAAGGCCGGTGTTCATGCCCTGCCCGCCCGCGGGCGAGTGGACGTGGGCGGCGTCCCCGGCGAGGAAGACCCGCCCCGTGCGGTAGGCCGACACCTGGCGCTCGTCGCTGTGGAAGCGGGAGATCCAGCGCGCGTCGCGCATGCCGTAGTCGGTGCCGAGGGCCCGGCGGGTGATCCCGCGCAGCTCCGCGAGGTCGACGGGTTCGCTGTCGGCGGGCTGGTGCCTGCGGTCCCAGCCCATGACGCGGTACCAGCCGTCGCCGAAGGGGGCGACGAAGACGAAGGAGTTCTCTCTTCCGCTGACGGTGAGGAGAGCGGGAGGTTCCTCATCGAGCCGGACGTCCGCGAGGACCATCGAACGGATCACGGACACGCCGGGGAAGGGGAGGCCGAGTACTTCCCGCACCCGGCTGCGCACCCCGTCGGCGCCGATGAGGTAGCGGGCGGTGAGCGAGCTCGTGCCGCCGTCCGCCTCGTGCAGTTCGGCGGTGACGGTGTCCTGCGCGGCGTTCTGGTGGAGCGAGGCCAGCCGGGTCTCGTACCGGAAGCGGACGCCCGCGGCGCGCGCACGGCGCTCCAGCAGTCGTTCCACCTCGTACTGGGGGGTGATCAGAACGAAGGGGAAGCGGGTGTGTATCCCGGAGAGGTCGAGCGAGAGCTTGCCGAAGAAGCGCAGGGATGTGAGAGGGGTGCCCGTCGCGATGAGTTCGTCGGCGAGGCCGCGGGAGTCGAGCAGTTCGAGAGTGCGGGCGTGCACGGCGAAGGCGCGCGTCATGTTGCTGATCTCGTGCGGTCGGCGCTCCACGAGGGTGACCGAGAGGCCCTGGGCGGCCAGGTCGCCCGCGAGCAGCAGGCCGGTGGGGCCGGCGCCCACGACGAGCGCGTCGACGGTGTCGGGTGCGGTGCTCGGGGTGGTGGTCATGTCTGCCTCCTGGGCCCGTTCGTGAGCGGTCGCCTCGGCCCCGGCGCTTGCTGATCAACGCCTGTGGGCCAACATCTGTTGGTCAACGCTTGTTGGCAACGGTAGCCCCGTGCGGGCTGGTGTGTCAACGCTTGTTGGCCTACAGTTGTTGGCATGAATGCGAAGCCCGCCGCTCCCCGCCGCTCGGACACCACCAAGGCCGCGATTCTCGACGCCGCCCGCGAGCGGTTCGCCGCCGACGGCTACGAGCGCGCCACCATCCGGGCCATCGCTCGCGACGCGAACATCGACCCGTCGATGGTCATGCGCTACTACGGCAACAAGGAGGGGCTGTTCGTCGCCGCCTCCGCGATCGACCTGCGGCTGCCCGAGCTGGGAGCGCTGCCGGGCAAGCACATCGGGGCCGTGCTCGTCGAGCATTTCCTGGACCGGTGGGAGGGCGACGAGGTGCTCACGGCCATGCTCAGGGTCGGCGTGACCAACAGTGCCGGAGCCGAGCGGATGAGAGACGTCTTCGCCGGGCAGATCGGGACGATAACTGTCGGTGTCTGCCCGGATCCGGCCGATGCCCCGCGCCGGGCGGCTCTCGTCGCCTCACAGATACTGGGCATGGCCCTCGCGCGCTACGTCCTGCGGTTCGAACCCGCCGTCTCGATGCCGCGCGAGGAGGTGGTGGCATGGCTCGCGCCCACCGTCCAGCGCTATCTGACCGCCGAGCGGCCGTAACGGGGCGGGGGACGAGAACGGCCCGTCAGCCACCGGCCCCGGATGTTCCGGACGGGCTCGACGGAGCCGCGTCGTCGCCGTTCTCCCGGCCGCCGTCCGAGGGCGCTGTGGGTGCTGTGGGTGCTGTGGGTGCTGTGGGCGCGAAGTCGCGGAGCGCCTGCGCCACGATCGCGTCCAGGCGTGAGTGGTGCGCGCCGCGCCAGTAGACGCGGTCGCACTCCGTGCACTGCGCGAAGACGTCGTACGAGCTGCGGGTGCCGTGTTCCAGTCGGCCGCTGACGGTGTCCTTGTCGGCAGACTTCAACGGGCCGTTGCAGGCGGTGCACCTCGTCCAGGGCGCCAAGTGCGGTGCGAAGCGCCCCAGCACGTCACGCAGTTGGTCGTCCGGACGGTCGCTGTAGACGTACGCCCCGGCCCAGATCTCCCGCCGGTGCAGAAGCCCGCGATCCCGGGAGAGCAGCACCCTGCGCTCGTCGGCCGACCGGGTGGCCAGTGCGGCGTCGCCGATGTCCTCGCTCTCGTACGCCGCGTCGACCCCGAGGAGCCGCAGCCGCCGGGCGAGCGTGCCGAGGTGGACGTCGAGCAGGAACCGCAGGGGGGCTCCGGGCACGCGTTGCGGGCGTTCCACGGCGCGTACCTGAACGAGTTCGTCGGCGCCCGGGACGTGGGAGACGGACACGGGTCGACCGTCGACCAGGAGCTGTCCGGCCTCGGTGAGCGGGATTCCGAGCGATTCCACGACATGACCGAGGGTGGAGGAGCCGTCGGTGGCCACGACCGAACGGCCCCGGCGACGAGCATGGGCGACGAAGATGCGCAGCTCAGGGGCGACTTCGAATTGGATCTCGGGTCCGTTCACCTCGCCAGCATGTCACCGGGCGGGGCGGGGAGACCAGGCAATTCGGCGCCGGAGGGCCGGTCATGTGGCCCTGTTCGCCCCACCGGGAGCGGGCGCGTGCGAGGGGCGTGCCCTTCCGTCCCGCGAGCCGCCCGTGCCCGGTCGAGTCGGCGCACGCGTCCTGCGGGTTCGTGGTCAGTGCGGGGCGAAGGCTGTGGGGGAGACGCCGACCGTCGCGGTGAAATCCCTGATCAGGTGGGCCTGGTCGCTGTATCCGAGTTCGGCGGCGAGCGCCGCCCAGTTCACTTCCGGGTCCGCCTCGGCGCGCTCCAGGGCCTCGTGGATGCGGTAGCGGAGGATGACCCACTTGGGGCCCACACCGACATACGTGGCGAAGAGCCGTTGCAGCGAGCGGGGCGACAGCCCTTCCGCGCGGGCGAGTTCGTCGACCCGGCGCAGCGTACGGTCCGTGCGCACGAGATCGACCAGGGCCATCGCGCGGTCCGCCTGAGGGTCCGGATCCGGGCCGAGCGCCAGCAGGTAGGCGTCGAGCGCCGCGATCCGGGCGTCCTCGTCGCCCGGGTCCAGGACGGCCGAGGGCTGCGCGGGCGGGGCGAACACCTCGTCGGCGGGAAGCCGTCGGCCGGTCCACGCGGAGACCGGCCAGTCCGGGGCGAACGGACGGAATCCGCCGGGCCGGAACTGTACGCCGCAGACCCGGCCCCGGCCCTCCAGCTTCTGCGTGAAGAGTTCCAGGCCGATGCCCGAGACCTCCGCGAACCCGGTGCCGTGCACGGTCGCCGGACACGCCTCGTACCGCTGGAAGACGAGGTTCACGGACGGATGCGGCACCAGGTGGGAGGCGTACGGCTGCGTGAGGTCCCAGTCGATGAGCCAGTAGTGCTCCAGGTAGGGCCGCAGCACGGGGGCGGGCTCGCGGCGGCGGAAACGCACCTGTGCGAAGAGTTCCGGGGCGTCGACGATGCCTCTCGTGTCACGCCGGGGGCCCGCCGTGTCGACCTCGGTGCCGGGGGAACGCGGGGTACGGGATCGGGCGGTCGCGTGTTTCCTCAAGCGCCGGACCGCCTCGGCGCGCGGGTTCGAGCGGTTCGTGACGGGCTGCCGCTCTCCGAAGTGGGTTCGCAGCGCCGTCGGTTACGCCGTCGGTTCCGTCGGAGGCTTCGCTCACGGCCCAGCGGTGCGGCGAGCGTGGCGGCAGGACGTGCGGCGACGTCGGCCATGGGCCGGTCCTCCCCTCGTACGTACAGCTGTGCGCCGGTACGAGAAGAACCGTATGGCCGGGGTCTGACATCGATACGCGTAGCGGGTTCCGGTGGTCGTGGCCCAGAAGCCCCGTGAACGCCGATGCTCCGGGTCCGGGCCTCGCAGACCGGCGTTCCCTCGCGCCAGGTACCACGTAGCATCCCGTTCGTGGACCGTGACCAGGAGCCAGTCTTCGTACGGAGCAAATGGGGAACAAGTCGCTACGTCTACAACGCCCGGAATCCGGTCGGGCTCGCGCTGATCGTGCTGACCGTGCTGTTCGTGGCCGTGGCGATGATCCTCATGACGGCGCGGGCGGGGCCCTTCGCGCCGCCCGCGCCCGAGCCCGAACCGTCGGGCGTCTCGCCGACGTATGCGCACTGGTGGTCGCACTCGTACGATCCCGACTCCGACCTCGATTCCAATTCCAATTCCAATTCCGACTCCGACTCCGACTCCGATCTCGATTCCGGCACCTACCCCGATGCCGACGGGCTCGATCCCGGGTCGGCGGCGGATGCGGTGGGCGGTGGGGCGGGGTAGCCGGGTTCGGGGATCAGGCGTCGTACGTGTCGGGGACGACGGCGACCGGGCAGGGCGCGTAGTGCAGCATCGCGTGGTTCACCGGGCCCAGGTGGTGCCCGTGTCGGCCGCGGGACCGGCCGGTGCCGACGACGAGGAGTTCCGCGTCCGCCGCTGCCTCGATCAGCTTCTGGTGCGTCGGCCCCCTCACCACGGACCGGTGGATCACGACGCCGGAGGAGGCGTTCCGGTCCAGTTGCGCCAGTACGTCTTCGAGGTGTTCCTCGGCCTGCCGGTGGTGGGCGGTCGCGGGTGATCCTGCGAGCAGCGGATGGCTCATGGCCTCGTGGGCGGGGGAGCGCCAGGCCCGTACGGCGACGAGTTCACCGTGGCGGGCCGCCGCCCGGGCGAGCGCGAAGACGGTGGCGGGCGTCGGCGTCGCGGCGTCGCTGACACCGACGACGACGCGGCCGGACCGCGGTGGTGTGCTCGGCTCCCGGGCCGGCACCACCACGACCGGGCAGTGCGAGCGGTTGGCGAGCGCCAGGCTGACGGACCCCACGAGCATTCCGGCGATCCGGCCGTGGCCGCGGGAGCCGACGACCACCATGGCCGCCTCGTGGCTCTCCCCGACGAGCGAGGCCACCGGATCCTCGGGCTGGACGTCGGCCGTCACCGTCACCTCGGGGCCGAGCCGACGCGCACGGTCCCGGGCCTCGGCGACGAGATGCTCGGCCAGCACCTCCTCGGTGGGCCGCTCGGCGTCGGCGGGGTGCAGGCCCTCGTAGCGTTCCCAGAGCGAGGCGTGCACGACGCGCAGGGGCAGCCGGGAGCGTGACGCTTCCGTCGCGGCCCAGTCCAGGGCGCGGAAGCTTCCCTCCGATCCGTCCACCCCGACGACTACGGGGAGTCGCATCGCTCCCACCGCCTTCCGGCCCCTCTCACTTCTACGGTTCGATCGTCAGTACCTGGTGCATGGGGCGGCGCGGTGTGTGCGGCCCCTTGGGTCCGTATCCCAGACGGACGATCATCTGCGCGTGTCCCGTGCCGAAGACCGGGTCGCGCAGGAGCCAGCGCAGGTCCGGCCATTCGACGGGCTGGGTCGCGAAGGACGTGGACACGTCGTGGAGCGTGGCCACGAGCAGTACACGTTCAAGAGCCTGACCGGCACGCAGCCAGTCGAGGGAGTGGTCGCCCGGTGTGGTCAGCAGGGCCAGTTGCGGCCGTTCCTCGAACATGAGGCGTGTCCGGCCGGGCAGTACGCCGGTTCCCGCGAAGTCACGGTTGGTGCCTCGCTCCGAGGCGTCCTGGGGGCCCAGGGCATAGTCCGGGATTCCGTCGACGGGCGCGTCGGTCCTCGTGTCCCGGATCCAGTGGCGCTGCTCCGCCTCCCGTCCCGGGTCGCTGCGGTCGTATCCCTCGGCGTCCCGGATCAGGTCCAGAACGGTCTCCAGATGAGGCGAGGCCAGGAAGGCGAAGGCCGCCCCCTCGACGCGGGCGGCCTCGGAGAGGAGCGCACGGACGTCGTTCGGGACCGGTTGGTCGTCGAAGGGGTAGCGGCTGGTGTGCCGTTCCCGGATCGCGGGGTGGAGCGCGGCGAGCCCTTCGTTCTCGTGCCCTTCGCTCTCATGCGCTTGGTTCTCATGCGCTTGGTCCTCATGCGGTTCGTGCCCATGCGGTTCGTGCCCATGTGCTTCGTTCGCGGGAGCGGGAGCGGGTGACGCGGAAGCCGGAGCCTGGGCCGGATGGGCGTCGGTGTGGACGCCGAGCCGGACAGTGGCCAGTACCGCGGGCGCGGACGGGTCGGGCAGGAGCGTGGTGACCGCGTCCAGGCCGTGGTGGGCGGCGGAAACCCGCAGGTTGAGCAGGGCCGCGCCGCAGCCCACGTGCAGCGCGCGGGTGGCCGGATCGGCCTCGGGCATCGCGCGGTCGAGGTCCGCGAGAAGGGTGAGGGTCCGGCCCGCGCGGGTGTAGAGGAACTGCCACGGCTGGGCATTGTGCATGGACGGGGCGGCAGTGGCATCGGCGACGAGGTCGGTCAGTGTCGTGTCGTCGAGTGACCTGGGCATCGGGACTCCCGGATATCCGGAACGGTCGCTGGTCTTCTCAGCATGCAACACATGCCGAGTGGGTGGTATGGGCTCTTTGTCCGTTCCCTCTGTTTGCACTGTCCCACGCCCCGCGCGCCTCCACGCTCCGGAACGCTTTCCCGTCCAAACCTTTTCGCACCCAAACCTTCTCGCCCCGGTCCCGTTCGGTCCCGGCCCCTCCCGGCGCACGCCGTACCGGGCCTCCTCCCGGACCACGCCGTGCCCGTGCACCGGAACCGTGGTGCCATGGGAGAAGCCCCCCGACGAAGGGACCGCCCGCTCATGGCAGCCGTACCGTCCCCGCCGTCGGGCCTGCGCTCCGTACGGGCCGTCGTCCTCGACACCGACGGAGTGATCACCGACTCCGCCGGGAGCCACGCCGCGGCGTGGAAGAAGGCGTTCGACGCGTATCTGGCGAGTGTCGGGGGACAACCGCCCTTCGACGCCGTGGACGACTATCTGCGCCACGTCGACGGCAGGTCACGAAGGGACGGGGCCGCGGCGTTCCTGGCCTCGCGGGGCCTGGACCTGCCGGAAGGAAGCCCCGACGATCCGCCGGGCACCTCGACGGTGTGGGCGGTCGCCGCCCGCAAGGACGAACTGTTCACGCAGGCCCTGCGCACCGAACCGGTCCGCGTCTGGCCGGGCACGGTCCGGCTGCTCGACGCGCTGCGCGGGCGGGGGATTCCGTGCGCCGCAGTCTCCGCGTCCCGGCACGCGACGGAGCTGCTGACGAGGGCGGGGCTCATCGACAGGTTCGACGCCGTCGTCGACGGGAACGAGGCGAGTCGGCTGCGGCTGCCGGGAAAGCCGGACCCGGCGCTCTTCGTCGAAGCGGCGCGGCGGCTGCGGGCCCCGGTCGGGGACACGGCCGTGTTGGAGGACGCGCTGGCAGGGGTCGAGGCCGGTCGGCGCGGCGGCTTCGGACTCGTGATCGGCGTGAATCGCGCGGGCGGCCCCGACAATGCCGCCGCCCTGCGCCGACACGGTGCCGACCTCGTGGTGTCGGACCCCGGGGACCTTCTGACGACCGTTCGCACGTCTCCCGGGGGCGACCGATGAACCACCTGTGGACCTGGTCGTACGAGGGGTACGACCCGCGGGAGGAACGGCTCCGCGAGGCGCTGTGCACGCTCGGCAACGGCTACTTCGCCACCCGTGGCGCAGCGGCCGAGAGGCCCGAGGGGCCCGCGCACTACCCCGGCACCTACGCGGCGGGCTGCTACAACCGGCTGACGTCCACCGTGCGGGGCCGCACGGTGGAGAACGAGGACCTGGTCAACCTGCCCAACTGGCTGCCGCTGCGCTACCGCATCCGCCCCGGGGGTGCCGCACCGGGTCCGTGGCTCGCCCCGGACCACGAGCAGCTCGTGGAGCACTCCCGGTCGCTCGACCTGCGCGGCGCCACCCTGACCAGCCGGTCCGTGTACGAGGACGGGGCGGGCCGACGACTGGACGTGGAGGAGTGCCGCCTGGTGCACATGGGCGATCCGCACCTCGCCGCCGTACGCACGGTGTTCCGGGCCCGGGGATGGACGGGTGTCGTCGAGGTGGAGGCCGGGATCGACGGCGATGTCCGCAATTCCGGAGTCGCGCGGTACCGGGATCTGGCCGACCGGCACCTCACCGGATGGGTGACGGGCAGGGGGGAGGACGGTGTGCTGTCGCTGAGGTGCCACACGGTGGAGTCGGAGATCGGGATCGCCCTGGCGGCCCGCATCCGGGCCGGGCCCGGGCATGGGGACGGCCCCGGGGACGGGGAGCGGGCACGGCGACCGGTTCCCTGCACCGCCACCGCCACCGCCACCGCCACCGCCCCCGCTCCGGGAGCCGGCCCGGGTGCCGTCATGTCCTGCGTCCCGGGAGCCGACCCGGCCCCCGTCATGCCCGATGCCCCGGGAGCCGGCCCGGGCCCCGACACGCCTCCCGTCCCGTATGTCCGGCGGGCGGCGAAGGCGGTCCATCGACGACTGATGCTGCCGCTCGGACCCGGGGCCGATGCCGTCGTGGACAAGACGGTGGCCCTCCACACCACACGCGATGCGGCGATCGGCAGCCCGATGCGGGCCGCGGTGGCCGAGGTCCGAAGGGCCCCGGACTTCCCACGGCTGCTGGACTCGCACCGGCTGGCCTGGGCCGATCTGTGGGGGCAGGTCCGGCTGGAGGTACCCGGTGAGGCGGGGCGCATCCTGCGGCTGCACCTCTTCCACCTGCTCCAGACGCTCTCCCCGCACACCGCCGAACTCGACGCGGGGGTTCCGGCCAGAGGACTGCACGGCGAGGCGTACCGGGGCCATGTCTTCTGGGACGAGCTGTTCGTGCTGCCGTTCCTGAACCTGCACCTCCCGGAGGTCTCCCGGGGCCTGCTCGACTACCGTCACCGGCGGCTGCCCGCCGCCTGCCGGGCGGCGCGCGAGGCGGGCCGGGCCGGGGCGATGTATCCCTGGCAGAGCGCCGACACGGGGCGCGAGGAGACCCAGGAACTCCACCTCAACCCGCACTCCGGGCGCTGGCTCCCCGACCACTCCCGGCTCCAGCACCACGTCGGCTCGGCCGTCGCGTACAACGTGTGGCAGTACTGCCAGGCCACCGGCGACACCGAGTACCTGCACTCCAGGGGCGCGGAGATGCTGATGCAGATCGCCAGGTTCTGGGCGTCCTGCGCCGCATGGGACGACGGACTCGCCAGATATCGCATCCGCGGCGTGGTCGGCCCGGACGAGTACCACGACGCCTACCCGGACAGCGCGGTGGCGGGCCTCGACGACAACACGTACACGAACGTGACGGCTGCCTGGGTCCTGACGCGTTCGGCCGAGCTGTACCGCGACCTCTCCGCGGGCCGCCGCGGCCGTCTGCTCGACCGGATCGGGCTCGAACACGACGAACCGGAACGCTGGGAGGACATCTCCCGCCGCCTGCACGTGCCGTACCACCGGGGCGTCATCAGCCAGTTCGCCGGATACGGAGAACTCGCCGAGCTGGACTGGGAGGGATACCGGAAGCGATACGGGGACATCCGTCGGCTGGACCGGATCCTGGAGGCGGAGGACGACACCGTCAACCGGTACCAGGCGTCCAAGCAGGCCGATGTGCTCATGCTCGGCTACCTCTTCTCGCCCGAGGAACTGGCCGGACTCTTCCGGCGGCTGGGGCAGCCGCTGGACGACGACCTCTGGCGGGCCACCGTCGACCACTACCTCGCGCGCACCAGCCACGGGTCCACGCTCAGTTCACTCGTCCACGCCTGGGTGCTGGCCCGGGCACGCCGCGACGAGGCGTGGGCGTACTGCGAGGAGGCACTGCTCGGCGATGTCGCCGACATCCAGGGCGGCACCACCGAGGAAGGCATTCACCTGGGGGCCATGGCGGGCACCCTCGACTTCGTGCAGCGGGGGATGACCGGACTGGAGACCCGGGACGACGCCCTGTGGCTCGACCCCGCCCCACTGCCCCAGCTCTCGAAGTTCGGCGTGCGCGTCCGGTTCCGCCGCCACTGGGACGTGGAGTTGCGCATCCGGGTGGGGCGCATCCGGATCGCCGTACCGGACTCGCACCACACGGCGGTCCGGATCGTCCTGGACGGCCACACCCACGTGGTCGCGCCCGGGACGGCCCGATGGCTGGATCTTCCCCCCGGCTCCCGGGTGCCACATGCCGGGCGACTGCACCGGCTCGTCGGCGTTCCCGGTCGTGGCCGGGAACGCGCCTCCGGCCAGGGGATCAGGGCCACACCAGGCAGTACGCCTGATGTCCCGCGTCATGCAGGCGGTGGCTGAAGTCCTGCCACTCGTGCAGCAGTCGGTAGACGTTGAACGCGTCGCGCGGTCCGCCCCGGTCGGGGACCGTCGACCAGATGAAGGCCGCGGCGCCCACCGACTCCTCGCCGACGTCGCGCAGCGGGTCGACGACCGTCATCGGGAGCTTGACCACCGCGTAGTCGGGGTGGAGCACCACCAGCTCCAGCGGGGGAACCCGGTGCAGGGGTATGCCCTGGATGCCGGTGAGGACCATCGCCGCCACCGTCTCCGGCTTGATCTTGGTGAACATGCCGCCCATGCCCAGCTCGTCGCCCCCGAGCTCCTCGGGACGCATCGAGATCGGCACCCGCGCCGCGGTCGCCCCGTCCGGGGCGCCGAAGTACTTGTATGTCACCCCCACCCGGCCACCACTCCTGCTTCCGGCTTCGTCAGCCTGTGCACCCTCGGGCCGCGCGGCCCGGCCGCGCCCCTCCTCACGCCGCCGGTGCCGACCCCGCCGGGCAGGTTCGGGCCCCAGGTCGTCGGTCCCTTCGCCCACTCCGCCACCGCGATGCATATTTCATCCACCCGACTACTACTTAGGAGACACAGCCCCGCCGTGCAACCCGATCATCGTGTCAGTGACCTCCCCCGCGGGCGTGTGGTGAAACACCTGTCCGCAAGACCGTCCGCGCCTCTGACACCATGGCTTGTGTGAGCCTTCCCCATCACGCCCCAGTTTCGCAGACGCGAGGGGGCTGAGCCCTTCCCTCACACGAGGAGAACACGTTCCCCGCTCACCGCGGCCAAGATTTCCGGCCCGGCCCGCCGACCCCCGAATCGCAGATCAGGACCAAAGTGGCGTATTCATATCAAGCCCCCGTTTCGCAGACGCTCTTCGACCGCGCGTCCCTCGTGACGCCCGGTGGCGTGAACTCTCCCGTGCGTGCCTTCCGGGCCGTGGGCGGTACGCCCCGTTTCATGGTGTCCGGCAGCGGTCCGTACCTCACGGATGCCGACGGTCGTGAGTACGTCGACCTCGTGTGCTCGTGGGGGCCGATGATTCTCGGTCACTCCCACCCCGAGGTGATCGCCGCGGTGCAGGAGGCAGTCGCGCGCGGCACCTCGTTCGGTACGCCGGGCGAGGGCGAGGTCGCGCTCGCCGAGGAGATCGTCGCCCGGGTCGAGCCCGTGGAGCAGGTACGGCTGGTGTCGTCCGGCACCGAGGCGACCATGTCCGCGATCCGTCTCGCCCGCGGTTTCACCGGCCGTGCCAAGGTGGTGAAGTTCGCAGGCTGCTACCACGGCCACGTCGACGCGCTGCTCGCCGCCGCCGGTTCCGGGGTCGCCACCTTCGGGCTCCCGGACACCCCGGGGGTCACCGGTGCGCAGGCCGGCGACACGATCGTGCTGCCGTACAACGACCTGGACGCGGTGCGGGCGGCGTTCGCCGCGCACCCCGGTGAGATCGCCTGCGTGATCACCGAGGCGTCGCCGGGCAACATGGGTGTCGTGCCGCCGCTGGACGGTTTCAACGCCGGGCTCAAGGAGGCCTGCGCCGCGAACGGCGCCCTCTACATCTCCGACGAGGTCATGACCGGCTTCCGCACCTCGAAGGCCGGCTGGTTCGGCGTCGACGGGGTTCGGCCCGACCTGATGACGTTCGGCAAGGTCATGGGCGGCGGCTTCCCGGCCGCGGCCTTCGGCGGCCGGGCGGACGTGATGGCCCACCTCGCCCCGGCCGGCCCCGTCTACCAGGCGGGCACCCTCTCCGGGAACCCGATCGCGACCGCCGCCGGGCTCGCCCAGCTGCAGCTGCTGGACGACGCGGCGTACGCGAAGGTCGACGCGGTCTCCGCGGAGATCCGCGGCCTTGTCGGCGACGCGCTCACCAAGGAGGGCGTCGCGCACACCGTGCAGGCCGCGAGCAACATGTTCTCCGTCTTCTTCACCGACCGGCCGGTGCGGAACTACGAGGACGCCAAGCAGCAGGAAGCCTTCCGCTTCACCGCCTTCTTCCACTCGCTGCTGTCGCAGGGCGTCTACCTGCCGCCGTCCGCCTTCGAGTCGTGGTTCGTCTCCACCGCCCACGACACGCAGGCCGTCGAGCGCATCGCCGCCGCCCTGCCCGCCGCCGCCCGCGCCGCATCGGAGGCCACCGCATGACCGAGCAGAGCCGGGACGAGCAGGACCGGAACGAGCAGAGCCGGGACGAGCAGGACCGGAACGAGCAGGACCGGAACGAGCGGGACCGGGACGTCACCGTCGTCCACCTGATGCGGCACGGAGAGGTGCACAACCCGGAGGGCGTGCTGTACGGGCGCCGCCCCGGATACCACCTCTCCGAGCTCGGCCGGAAGATGGCCGACCGGGTCGCCGAGCACCTGGAGGGACGCGACATCACCCATGTCGTGGCCTCCCCGCTGGAGCGCGCGCAGGAGACGGCGGCGCCGATCGCCGCGTCGCACGGTCTGGAGACGGCCACCGACGAACGGCTCATCGAGGCCGCCAACGTCTTCGAGGGCAAGACCTTCGGCGTCGGCGACGGGGCGCTGCGCAAGCCGGACAACTGGAAGCACCTGACGAATCCGTTCCGGCCGTCGTGGGGCGAGCCGTACATCGAGCAGGTCGTACGGATGATGCGGGCGCTGGACGCCGCGCGGGACGCGGCGCGCGGGCACGAGGCGGTCTGCGTCAGTCATCAGCTGCCGATCTGGATCGTGCGGAGCTTCGTGGAGCGCCGACGGCTGTGGCACGACCCGCGCAGGCGCCAGTGCACGCTCGCGTCGCTGACCAGCTTCACCTACCAGGGCGACAAGATCGTGTCGGTCGGGTACTCCGAGCCGGCGCGGGACCTGGTGCCGGTGCACCTGCGGGCCGGTGCGAAGCCGGTGAAGGGGAAGTCGAAGGCGTTCGGCGCCTGACCATAGAGGACAAGCCGAGCCGGGGCATGTGTCCCCGAGTACGACAGGCGGTAGGCGGGGCGGGACCGGGGCCGGGAGGGCTCGGGTCCCGCCCCGCCGCGTTATGAGGTGCCCGGCCTCGCAGCGGCGGTGCCCCGTTCGAGATGCCCCGCCCTCGCCGCGACGGTGCCCCGTTTGAGATGCCCGAGCCGGGGCACCCGCAGCGATGCACCGGGATTGGGGCATGAGTTCGACCACATCCCGGGCCTGGTGGTCCATAGAACTTTGTGCTAAATCGCGGAACCCTCGTGTTGATTCCGCCATCTAAACCTTCGCCAGTTTGTATGGACTTGAGGCAAAACGACCGCAGATGGGGCAGATATGCGCGAGATCAGCCGGAGGGGCTTGCTCGGAGCCGGGCTCGGGGCCGCGGCGGCCATTGGCCTGGCGGGCTGCAGTACCTCCGGTACGGACGGGCCCGGGGCGGGTGGCGGGGAGAAGAGCGCCGACGGGCGCACCCGGGGGACCGGACCCGCGAAGAAGGACGTCCGGCTGATCGGTGACGGTTCCACCGCCGACACGGGGAAGCAGCCGCACCAGCCGAAGGCGCCGGTCCCGCTCGAACCCGGGCAGACGCCGCCGCAGTTCGTGATCTTTTCCTGGGACGGGGCGGGCGAGGTCGGCAACGGGCTCTTTCCGCGTTTTCTGGAGCTCGCCAAGAACCATGACGCGGCGATGACCTTCTTCCTCTCCGGGCTCTATCTGCTGCCCGAGTCGAAGCAATCCCTGTACCGGCCGCCGAACAACCCGGTCGGCGCCTCCGACATCGGTTATCTCACCGATGACCACATCAAGGAGACGATGAAGAACGTCCGTCAGGCGTGGTTCGACGGACATGAGATCGGCACCCACTTCAACGGGCATTTCTGCGCCGGTTCCGGTTCGGTCGCGAACTGGACCCCCGCCCAGTGGCAGAGCGAAATCGACCAGGCGATCTCCTTCGTCACCGAATGGCGCACCAACAGCGGCTGGACCGATATCGACCCGCTTCCCTTCGACTACCGGAAGGAACTGGTCGGCGGGCGCACTCCCTGCCTGCTCGGTCAGGACAACCTGCTGCCCACGGCCAAGAAGATGGGCTGGCGCTACGACGCCAGTTCGCCCGGCGGGACCCAGGTGTGGCCCCAGAAGCGGCAGGGGGTCTGGGATCTGCCGTTGCAGGCCATGCCCTTCCCCGGGCACAGCTTCGAGGTCCTCTCGATGGACTACAACATACTCGCCAACCAGTCGCAGAATTCGACCAAGGGAATGCCCTCGCGCTACCCGGGCTGGCGTGAGCAGGCGACCAAGTCGTACCTCTCCGGATTCGACCGGGCCTACACGACCAATCGCGCCCCGTTCTACATCGGGAACCACTTCGAGGAGTGGAACGGAGGCATCTACATGGACGCGGTCGAGGAAACGCTCAAGAAAATCGCCGGGAAGCCGGATGTGCGGCTCGTCTCCTTCAAGCAGTTCGTCGACTGGCTCGACGTCCAGACCCCGGCCGTCCTCGACAAGCTCCGCTCGCTGGGAGTCGGGCAGGCGCCCGAAGGCGGCTGGAACGCCTTCTTTAAAAAAGCCTGACAAGGGGCGATACGGGCACGGAGGGGGGTGCCCGAGATCGCCGAAGGTGCCATGCGAAACTTTTCACATGAGCTATGGCCGGGTACCTCGACGCCGTTTCACCCTGCTCGCCGTCCCCGCAGCGACTGTCACGCTCGCACTTGCACTGAGCGCCTGCGGCGGGAGCGACGACAAGGTCGGCGGTGGCGGCAACACCAACTTCGTCACGGGAAGTGACGGCATCACCACCGTGGACAAGGCGGACCGCAAGGCCGCACCCAAGCTCGACGGGGAGACCCTCGACGGCAAGCAGCTCGACGTCTCCGCGTTCAAGGGCAAGGTCGTCGTGCTGAACGCGTGGGGATCGTGGTGCGGTCCCTGCCGGCTGGAGGCCCAGTACTTCTCCAGAGTGGCGAAGGAGACGAAGGACAAGGGCGTCCAGTTCGTCGGGATCAACACGCGGGACCCCAAGAAGGGCCCCGCGATCAGCTTCGAGAAGGACTACGGCGTCCCGTACCCGAGCTTCTACGACCCGGCCGGCAAGCTGATGCTCCGCTTCCCGAAGGGCACGCTGCGCCCGCAGACGATCCCGTCGACCGTGGTCCTGGACCGCGAGGGGAAGATCGCCGCGCGTTCGATGACCGCGCTCGACTCCGACAAGCTGCACAAGATGATCGACCCGTTGATCGCGGAGAAGTGACCCCGTGCTCACCCTCGCCGCACTGACCGGGCAGAACGAACTCGCCGCGCTGACCGGGCAGAACGAGACCGTGATGAGCGGGGCGCTGCTCGTTGCCCTGCCCATCGCGGTGCTCGGCGGGCTCGTCTCGTTCTTCTCGCCGTGCGTCCTGCCGCTGGTGCCCGGCTACCTCTCGTACGTCACCGGCGTCAGCGGCACCGACCTGGCCCAGGCCCGGCGCGGGCGCATGGTCACGGGCGCCTCGCTGTTCGTCCTCGGCTTCACCGCCGTGTTCGTCTCCGGCGGCGCGCTCTTCGGCTACTTCGGGCAGAACCTCCAGGAGTACAGCGGGATCCTCTCCAAGGTCCTCGGCGGGATCATGGTCCTGATGGGGATCTTCTTCATGGGCCTGATGCCCTGGATGACCCAGCGGGAATTCCGCATCCACAAGCGGCCGGTGAGCGGACTGGCCGGGGCGCCCCTGCTGGGTGCCCTCTTCGGCATCGGCTGGACGCCGTGCCTCGGCCCGACGCTCTCCTCCGTCAGCGCGCTCGCCTTCGACCAGGGGACCGCCGGGCGGGGAGCGATTCTGTCCGTCGCGTACTGCCTCGGGCTGGGGCTGCCCTTCGTGCTCGCCGCCGTCGCCTTCCGCAAGGCGCTCGGCGCGTTCGGCTGGGTCAAGCGTCACTACGCATGGGTCATGCGGATCGGTGGCGCGATGATGATCGTGACCGGTCTTCTTCTGCTGACCGGTCTGTGGGACAGCATGATGCAGGAGATGCAAGGCTGGTCCGCCGGTTTCACGGTGGGGATCTGAGGTTCCATGAGCAACACCACGACCAACGCGGCCGACGAGCGCGCGGAGGAGAACCACGGCGGCGGCCCGCCCGAGGAGGCCGGTGAGATCGGCGCGGCCGGGGCGCAGCTCTCCACCGCTCCCCGCGAGGAGATCTCGGCGAACCCGCCGGGCATGGGCGTCATCGGCTGGGCCCGCTGGTTCTGGCGGCAGCTCACCTCGATGCGGGTCGCGCTGATCCTGCTCTTCCTGCTGTCGCTCGGCGCCATCCCCGGCTCGCTGATCCCGCAGAACAGCGTGGACGAGCTGAAGGTGCAGACCTTCAAGGAAGCCCACACCACCGTCTCGCCGATCTACGAGAAGCTCCAGTTCTTCGACGTCTACAGCTCGGTGTGGTTCTCCGCGATCTACATCCTGCTGTTCGTCTCGCTCATCGGCTGCATCGTGCCGCGCACCGGCCAGTTCATCGGCCAGTTGCGCAGCCGTCCGCCGGGTGCTCCCAGGCGGCTCACCCGGCTGCCCGCGTACACCACCTGGCGCACGGACGCCGAGCCTGAGCAGGTCCGCGAGGCCGCGCTGGCCATGATGCGCGGGCGCCGCTACCGCGCACACATCGCCGGGGACGCGGTCGCCGCGGAGAAGGGCTATCTGCGCGAGGCAGGGAACCTGATCTTCCACATCGCGCTGATCGTGATGCTGGTGGCGTTCGCGTTCGGGCAGCTCTTCAAGTCCGAGGGCGGCAAGCTGATCGTCCAGGGCGACGGCTTCTCCAACACGCTGATCCAGTACGACGACTTCAAGTCCGGTTCGCTCTTCGACTACGACTCGCTGGCCCCGTTCAGCTTCACCCTCGACAAGTTCGTCGGCACGTACGAGCGCAGCGGCCCCCAGCGCGGGACGGCCCGGACGTACGAAGCCCATGTGACGTACTCGAAGGGGGCCTACGGCAAGCCGCGGAAGACCGTCATCCGGGTCAACGAGCCCCTCGTCGTCGACGGCACCAAGGTCTACCTGAACGCGCACGGCTACGCGCCCGTCGTCTCCGTCAAGGACGCCTCCGGCAAGGAGGTCTACCGCAACGCCGTGCCGCTGCTGCCCATCGACAACAACGTCACCTCGACCGGGGCCATCAAGGTCCTGGACGGCTACCGGAACAAGAGCGGCAAGAAGACCCAGCTCGGCTTCCAGGCGTTCTTCGTGCCGACGTTCGCGGGCGACGGCAAGGGCACGATGTTCTCCCAGTTCCCGGCCGCCGAGATGCCGGTGCTCGCCCTCAACGGCTTCTACGGCTACCTCGGGCCCGACTCCGGACTCGCGCAGAACGTGTACCAGCTGGACAAGCGCAAGATGAAGCCGTTCATGGACGGCAAGGAACCGCTCAAGCAGCGCCTGGCGGTCGGCGACACCATGAAGCTGCCGGACGGGTCCGCTTCGATCACCTTCGAGGGCGTCGAGGAGTGGGCGAGCTTCCAGATCTCCGAGCAGCCCGCCAGCGGCTGGGCCCTCGGCGGCGCCGTCGCCGCGATCGCCGGGCTCGCGGGCTCGCTGTTCATCCAGCGGCGCCGGGTCTGGGTGCGGGTCGTGCGCGGTACGGACGGTGTCACCGTCGTCGAGATGGCGGGCCTCGGCCGCAGCGAGTCCGCCAAGCTCCCCGAGGAACTCGCCGGCCTCGCGCACACCCTCCACGACCTGGCACCCACCGCGCCCGACCGTCCGGAGACCGGAACCGGAACGGATTCCGGCCCCGGGACGGATCCCGACCCCGGCCCCGGGACGGACCTCGACCCCGGCCCCGGGACCGGCACGGGCTCCGGCCCGGGGAGCGACACCGGCTCCGATTCCGGCTCCGACACTGTCGTAGACACCTCCGAAGAACCTGCCGAAGGGGCTGAGAAGTGAATCTCGCCGCCGCAACCAACGAGAACCTGGCGCACACCAGCAATGTGCTGATCTATTCGGCGATGGCCGTCTACACCCTTGCCTTCTTCGCGCACATCGCGGAATGGGTGTTCGGCAGTCGCAGCAAGGTCGGCCGCACCGCCGCCGCGCTGAGCGAGACCGGGAGCGCCGGTCCCGCGGTGCAGGTGCGGGCCGCCCAGCAGGGCGGCGGCACCGCCGTGCTCGACCGCCCGAAGATCATCACGCGTGCCGCGGCGGGCTCCCGCGACGTCCCGGACGGTCCCGGCGCGGCCGGCGGCACGTTCAAGGGCGACCTCTACGGACGGATCGCGGTCTCCCTGACCGTGGTCGCCTTCCTCGTGCAGGCGGGCGGTGTCCTCGCCCGCGCGCTGTCCGTGCAGCGCGCCCCCTGGGGCAACATGTACGAGTTCTCCATCACCTTCTCCACGGTGGCGGTCGGCGCGTACCTGATCTTCCTCGCGCTGAAGAAGAACGTCCGCTGGATGGGGCTGCTCCTGGTCACCACCGTCCTGCTGGACCTCGGCATCGCGACCACGGTGCTCTACACCTCCAGCGACCAGCTGGTTCCCGCGCTGCACTCGTACTGGCTGTGGATCCACGTCTCCACCGCCATCCTCTGCGGTGCCGTCTTCTACCTCGGCGCGGTCGCCACCCTGCTCTACCTCTTCCGCGACAGCTACGAGAACAAGCTCGCGAACGGCGGGACGCCCGGGACGTTCGCCCGTTCCGTGCTCTCCCGGCTGCCCGCCGCCTCGTCGCTCGACAAGTTCTCGTACCGCGTCAACGCGGCGGTCTTCCCGCTGTGGACGTTCACGATCATCGCGGGCGCCATCTGGGCGGGCGACGCGTGGGGCCGCTACTGGGGCTGGGACCCCAAGGAGGTCTGGTCCTTCATCACCTGGGTCGCCTACGCCTGCTACCTGCACGCCCGCGCCACCGCAGGCTGGAAGGGCCGCAAGGCCGCCTACCTGGCCCTGATCGCCTTCGGCTGCTGGCTCTTCAACTACTACGGCGTGAACATCTTCGTCACCGGCAAGCACTCCTACGCCGGCGTCTGACCGATTCCGGTCACTCTCGCGGCCCGTGTCCGTCCCGCTACGGACACGGGCCGCCGCGCACCCGTACGGGTGCGGGCCGGGCGCCACCGGGCCAGGCTGGAACCATGAACGACGCGACGACGCCCGTCATCGAGCACGGCACCAGCGAGTCCCACGGCGACCGGCACGTCCTGCGGTTCACCCTGCGGCTGCCCCACCCCGTCCCCCGGGTGTGGGCGGCCGTCGCCAGTGCCGAGGGGCTGCCCGGCTGGCTCGCCGCCGCCGACCCGTTCGAACCACGCGTCGGCGGCGCCGTCACACTGCGCTGGCTGAACACCGACCGGGACGGGAACGCCACGGTCGCGCCCGGCACCGTCACCGCCTGGGACGTCGAGCGGGTCGCCGAATACACCCTCGAAGGGGTCCACGGCCGGATCCGCTTCCACCTGGAGCCACCGCGCGGCGACCACGTGCTGCTCCGCTTCACCAACGAGATCCGGGGCGACGACGCGTTGCGCCTCGACTGCCTCGCCGGCTGGCACGACCACTTCCACCACCTCGTCGACGCGCTCGACGGCCACCCCGCCGACTGGTCGCGTTGGACCCCGGTGCGGTGGGCGGCCCTGCGCGAGGAGTACGCGGCCGGCACCGGGCCATGACGCGGCGAGCCGCGCCCCGCGGTGAACAGCCGGGCCGGGCGGCTCACCGCGGGTCACGGCGGATCACTGTGCGGAGGCCGGCGGCAGGCACTTCGGGTCCGGCGGCCCGCCCTCCGGCCAGGCGATCGCCACGAACCGCTGACGGGCGTCCTCCGGCGCCAGCTCCACCACCGGCACCGCCTTGTTGTACGGGTTCCCGTGGTTGTCCAGGCAGATCCAGCCACTGGCCCCCGACACCCGCAGCGAGCCCTTCACCCTGGGCCACTGCTCCCCCACGTCCTCGGGCGCGGGCAGCCGGTCGCCCTCCGCCGGGGTCGCCTGCCGGATGCCGTGCACCGCCAACGACATCGCGTCGTGCGCGATGATGATCTGCCCGTCCGTCAGCTGGTCGTGACCGATCGGGCCGATCGGGCCCGCGGGCTTCTTCCGCAGGTCGGTCAGCAGATCCAGCAGACCCTGGTAGTCCGCCGCGGAACCACCCGTCGCCGCCGCGGCCTTCCCGCCCGCCGCGACCCAGGTGTCCGGATGCGCCAGCGAGGCGTAGCGGACCGTCACCCCGCGGCGCAGCGCACCCCGGTCCAGCTTCTTGTCGATGCCGAGGTACGAGCCCTCGTCACCGGTGAGGATCGTGAACGAGCGGCCCTGGCAGCCCCGGGACCCGAGCGCGTTGATGAACTGCCGCAGCTGGGTGTGGCGTCCGGCGAAGAACACCGTGTCCGCGTCCGTGTCGCAGATGAGGTGCGTGATGTCCCGGAACGCGTTGGCCGTGGTGCCCTCGTCGTTCGGGTCCTTGCGCGAGGTGAACAGCGCGGGTTCGTACCGGGTGCCCCTGACCAGCAGGGCGAACGCCGCCCGCAGCGTGTCCGTGTAGTGGTCCCCGGTACGGGTGTCCTGCACCAGCAGCGCCTTCTCCGCCTTCACCCGGCCGAAGTGGGCCAGCGCCTGCGCCTCGTCCCGGTTGGTCGGCGACACCCGCGCCAGCCCCGGGAAGGGGTCGCCGTCCGGGCCGTTGGCGATGTCGTCGGCGGTGATCGTGGTCCCGACGACCGCGATGTGCGCGGCGGTCAGCTCCCGTACCGCCTCCTTGACCTGCGTACTGCTGGTCGCGACCCCCGACACCGCCCGCAGATGGTCCGGCGCCCCGGTCATCCCCTTCAGCCGGGCCACCGTCGGCTGCCACAGCACGTTGTTGTTCCCCGTATTGGCGAGCACCAGCCGGATCTTCGGGACCTGGTCGTTCGACAGATGGTTGGCCCGGTACTGCTCGGCGAACGCGCCCTGCAGCTCGCGCTGCATCTTCGTCTGCATCTCCTCGTCCGCCGATGTCAGCGGCAGCAGCAGCGCGACCGTCGCGTACCGGCCCGCCTTCAGCGTGGCGTTCTCCCGGGCGATGGCGGCGGCGACCTCGGTCAGCTTCGGACGTCCGAAGTCGTAGCCGTCCCCGGAGACCCCCACGCACTCGTCGCTGCCCTGCGGACGTTCGACGCCCGGCGCGCAGGAGCGGTCCTCGGGGGCGGTGAGCCGGGTGACGCCGTACCAGCCGGACGTGACGACCAGGGCGCCCACCACCACGGACGTGACGACCTTCTGCCGTGCCGTGTACCAGAGGCGGTACCGCAGTGGATTACGCATCCGGACCACCGTCCCCCCGCCGGGGCCCGCCACCCGCGGCCGGGCCGGCCACGCGGCCCGGTGCCCCGGGTGTTCCCGGCGGCATGGACAGCGGACGCCAGGCCCGTACGTCCCGCGGCCAGTGCGAGGCAGCGTCCCACAGCACGCTGTTGCCCGACGGATGCCGCCCGGACAGCTGTCGCAGTTCGTGCGCCATCTTCTCGATCACCTCTTCGTCCGGCAGAACCAGTGGATCGGACAGCAGCCACACGGCGTGCAGCAGCCGCCGCAGCCGCAACTGGAGCTCCACCGCCCGCTCGCCGAGCCCGGCGAGCCCCGTCTCGGCGTCCGGCAACGTCCCGGCCGACTCCTGGCCGAGTGCCACCGCCCGCCGCGGATCGGGACCGGAACGACCGGGCCCGTGCGGGTAGGGCGCCGAGGCGACGAACCGCAGCACATCGAGCCAGCCCGTCACGTCCGGGTCCGTGAACCGCTCCCGCAGATGCGTCACGCAGCCCCGCGCCCCGCCCAGCACCAGTTCCTGGTGCAGTCGGTGCGGAACGCTCGGGCAGTGGCCCCCGGGCGCGTACGCCGAGCGCAGTGTCTCGTGCACCGCGCGCCACACCGCGTAGTGCGGGTGGTCGTCGTCCCCGAACCGCAGCCGGTGCAGCAGCAGCGACCGCAGCAACGGGTCGCCGACGAAGAACTCGGGGCCGACCGGCCAGTCCTGCGCCAGCAGCGCGTCCCGCACCCGCAGCGCCACATCGCCCTCCGGCGACCGGCCGCGCAGCCGGGCCGTCGCCAGCACCCGAGCCGACTCCTCGCCATGAGCGGCGGCCAGCACACTCAGCACGTCGAGCCGCTGTCCCGGCACCAGCCTCGCCAGCAGTTCGTCCGCGACCCGCACCGGCGGCCGGTCCTCGCGCAGCTCCACCGCGTGGCCCAGCAGCGCCCCCGGTTCCGGCGCACCCCCGCCACGCCCCGGCGCCGCACCCGCCGCCCCCCGCTCCAACGCCTCGCCCGCCGCCTGCGCCAGCAGCGCCACGCCCAGCGGGCGCCCGCCCGTCAGCCGGTGCACCCCGCGCGCCAGTCCGGCCGGGGCGCGGCCCACCGGATCGTGCCGGTCGAACGCCGCCCGCACGTCCGCCGGGCCCAGCGCCGTCAGCTCCACCGCGAGGATCCCCGACGACACCTCCGAGCCGCGCACCCAGTGCGAACCGTGCGCCACCTCGGGCAGCCGCCTGCGCACGGCGTGGGTCAGGCCCTCGTGGCCGCGCACCCGGGACGAGGCGAACACGACGATCCGGTCCCGTGCCCCGGCGGCCCGCTGCCGCAGCACCGGTTCGACGAGCCGCCGTCCCAGCTCGGTGTGCGCGTTGTCCAGCAGCAGCACCGGGCGCCCGCGCCTGGCCCCCAGCGACAGCCCCTGGTAGGCGTGCACCAGGTCGGCGACCAGCGCCAGCACCAGATGGTCCTCGGCCCGGCGCCGCAGGTCGCCGCCGCGCTCGAAGTCGACCGCGAGCTGCCGCAGACCGATCCGCCCGTTGCCGCCCGCGTGCGGATAGCTTCCGTACCAGTCCGCCGAGCGGCGCTGGAACCGGCTGAACGATTCCTCCAGCACCGTTTCCACAGTGGCCTCCGCGACCAGCCCGGCCAGCGGGGCCACCGAGTCGAAGACCCCGGCGGCCAGCTTCGTCAGCACCTTGGTCACCCAGCCCGTCGCCACGTCGCCGCGGCTGCCGACGGTCGCCAGCACCGGGCCGAGCGCCTGGAGGTCGCGCTGCGCCCGCGTCTCGTCCTCCCGGGTCCAGGAGATCGAGGCGACGGCGACGAGCCCCAGGCTCAACCGGGGGAACCGCACCGGCCGGGCGGCCCGCACCCGCGTCGTCAGCT
The DNA here is from genome assembly GCF_043083325.1 of Streptomyces sp. NPDC014734. Taxonomy (NCBI): domain Bacteria; kingdom Bacillati; phylum Actinomycetota; class Actinomycetes; order Kitasatosporales; family Streptomycetaceae; genus Streptomyces; species Streptomyces sp. NPDC014734. The sequence goes on from NZ_JBIBYN010000024.1 coordinate 65,305, forward strand.
GGGTGGCGAGCTCTGGCAGCGCCCCGGTGACCGGGGTCCAGCCGGGCCCCGGGTCCGTCGGCGGCGCGACTGCCTCGCAGTCGACGAGGGCGGCCGGGGTGATCTCCCGGTAGAGATGGCGCAGCTGCTTCAGCACGGCCGTCTTGCCCATGCCGCGCCCGCCGGTCAGCACGACGACCGGCGGGTCGTCGCGGTGCTCGTAGCCGACCGGGGCGGAGCCGTGGGGGGTGAGGCCGGTCAGGCGCGCGGCGAGCCCGTCGGCGCCGAAGATGGCGTCGCGCCCGTACAGCTCTCTGTCCACAGCCCCCCCAGTGTTGCCGCGCACTCCGATCTGTCACACCGTCAGGACAAGGATATCGGGCGGCAGTTGGAGGAGGGAGGGGATTTTCGAACGGATGGACGGATGGACGGATGGGCGATGGGCGGATGGACGGATCGACCGATCGGCGGACGGGCGGAAGGGTGGACGGGGCGGGTCGCCGGGGCGGTCGGGCGGGTCCGTCGTGGGCGCGCGAACGGCGACGGCCACCGCGTGTCGGACGACATGCGGTGGCCGTGTGGTGGTGGGGGGGGGGTGCGGGTGGCCGGGGCGGCCTGCCGCGGTCAGGACGCGGGAGGCGTCGATCCCTCGGGTCCGGACTCGCGCTCGCGGCGCTTGAGCTCCTCCTCGCGGCGGCGCAGGTCCGCCTCCCAGTCCTTGAGGAGCGACTCGTCCTTCTTGTTCTCCTCGCGCAGGGTGTTCAGGAACTCCGGATTGTCGTCCGGGGCCACCCACTGCGAGCGGTGGTTGCGGTTCCATTCGGACGGGCTCCGGCTCCCGTCGGGCGCCGTGCGCGTCTTGCCCGCGGCCAGCCAGACGATCGGGCCCACGATCCAGAACAGCAGGATGATGAAGACCCAGGCGATCTTCGGGAGGTGCTTGGCCTCGTCCTCGGGGGTGTTCAGGCAGTCGATGAACGCGTAGATCGTCAGCGCCAGAGGCACGAGATAGATCAAGGCCCGGAACATGATGGAAAAGTCCCCCTGGGGAGAGTTGGCGGGGCTTGTCCGCCCCGGTGTTGGGCCCAGGGTAGCCGGTGGCGATGACAGCCCACGGCGAGCGGGCGGGAACAGGCGGTGAGCGGTGCGGGGTGGGCCACCCCGGGTGATCGAAGCCGGTGATGACAGACTGGACGGCATGGCTTACGACGATCTTCGTTCCCTCCTGCGGGCCCTGGAGCGCGAGGGCGACCTCAAGCGGATCAAGGCTGAGGTCGACCCCTACCTGGAGATCGGCGAGATCGTCGACCGGGTGAACAAGGCGGGCGGTCCGGCCCTGCTCTTCGAGAACGTCAAGGGCTCCTCGATGCCCCTGGCCATGAACGTCTTCGGGACCGACCGCCGACTGCTCAAGGCACTCGGCCTGAAGTCGTACGCCGACATCGGCGACAAGATCGGCGGCCTGCTCAGGCCGGAGCTGCCGCACGGCTTCGTCGGGGTGCGGGAGGCCTTCGGGAAGCTCGGCTCGATGGTGCACGTGCCGCCGAAGAAGGTGAAGTCGGACAGCGCCCCGGTCCAGGAGGTCGTCCTGACCGGCGACGACGTGGACCTCGACCGACTGCCCGCGCTGTTCACCTGGCCCGGGGACGGCGGCTCGTTCTTCAACCTGGGGCTCACCCACACCAAGCACCCGGAGACCGGGGTCCGCAACCTCGGCCTCTACCGGCTCCAGCGCCACGACCGGCGCACCATCGGCATGCACTGGCAGATCCACAAGGACAGCCGCAACCACTACCAGGTCGCCGCCCGGCGCGGCGAGCGGCTGCCGGTCGCCATCGCGTTCGGCGCGCCGCCCGCGGTGACGTACGCCTCCACCGCGCCGCTGCCGGGGGACATCGACGAGTACCTGTTCGCCGGGTTCATCCAGGGCAGGCGGATCGAGATGGTCGACTGCAAGACCGTGCCGCTCCAGGTACCGGCGCAGGCCGAGGTCGTCATCGAGGGGTGGCTGGAGCCCGGGAAGATGCTCCCCGAGGGGCCGTTCGGCGACCACACCGGCTTCTACACCCCGCAGGAACCGTTCCCCGCGCTGACCATCGACTGCGTGACCATGCGCCGGCGCCCGCTGCTCCAGTCGATCGTGGTGGGTCGCCCGCCGACCGAGGACGGGCCGCTGGGGCGGGCCACCGAGCGGTTCTTCCTGCCGCTCCTCAAGATCATCGTGCCGGACATCGTGGACTACCACCTGCCGGAGGCGGGCGGTTTCCACAACTGCGCGATCGTCTCGATCGACAAGAAGTACCCGAAGCACGCCCAGAAGGTGATGAGCGCCATCTGGGGCGCGCACATGATGTCGCTGACCAAGCTGATCGTGGTGGTGGACTCCGACTGCGACGTCCACGACCTGCACGAGGTGGCGTGGCGGGCGCTCGGCAACACGGACTACGCACGCGACCTGACGGTCGCGGAGGGGCCGGTCGACCATCTCGACCACGCCTCCTACCAGCAGTTCTGGGGCGGCAAGGCGGGCATCGACGCGACACGGAAGTGGCCCGAGGAGGGTTACACCCGGGACGGGGGCTGGCCGGAGATGGTCGAGTCGGACCCCGAGACGGCGGCGAAGGTCGACCGCCGGTGGAAGGAATACGGACTGTGAGCGCCGCCGAAGCAGCACTGGGTTCGGGGCCGGTACGGCCGAACAGCAAGGTCAAGGCGTTCCTGAGGCTCGTGATGATCGAGCACTCGGTCTTCGCGCTGCCCTTCGCCTACATCGCCGCCCTGACCGCGATGTTCCGGGACGACGCGTCCGTGCACTGGGTCACGCTGCTGCTCGTCACCGTCGCGATGGTGGGGCTGCGGACCTTCGCGATGGCCTGCAACCGGATCATCGACCGGGAGATCGACGCCCGCAACCCGCGCACCGCGGGCCGGGAACTGGTCACCGGCGCGGTGTCGGTGAAGTCGGCGTGGACCGGGGCGATCGTCGCCGTCGTCGTCTTCCTCGGGGCGGCGGCGCTGCTGAACCCGCTCTGCCTGGCGCTCGCGCCGGTCGCCGTCGTGCCGATGGTGGTCTATCCGTACGGGAAGCGGTTCACGCACTACCCGCACGCGATCCTCGGCATCGCCCAGGCCATGGGGCCGATCGGCGCCTGGCTGGCGGTGACCGGGAGCTGGTCGTGGGAGGCGGTGATCCTCGGTCTCGCCGTCGGGATCTGGATCGGCGGCTTCGACCTGATCTTCGCCTGCCAGGACGTGCAGGCGGACCGCGCGCACGGGGTGCTGTCGGTGCCGGCCCGGTTCGGCGTCCCGGCCGCGCTGTGGGGTGCGCGGGTCTGCCACGTGGTGACGACCGGGCTGCTCGTCTGGTTCGGGCTGGCCACGCGGGCGGGGCTCCTCTACTGGGTCGGCATGGTGATCGTCGCCGTCGCCTTCGTGTACGAGCACCGGGTGGTGCGCCCGCACGACCTGTCCCGGCTGAACCGGGCGTTCTTCTCGGTCAACGGCTTCATCGGGATAGCGCTGTTCGTGTGCGCGCTGCTGGACCTGGTGGTGCGCGGCCTGACGGTGTAGGCGCGCCCCTCGGAGCCTGTCGGGTGATCTTCGACAGGCTCTCAGGACAGGAACGGGGTGTGCGACGCCGTGCCCCCGACGGCGCGGCCGGTGCGGCGACGGAAGACGAAGGCCGCGACCACCCCCGCGAGCAGTCCGAACAGGTGGCCCTGCCAGCTGACCGAGGTGTTGGCGGGGGATATGCCGAACAGGATCGACGAGCCCCATATCGCGCCGATCACCAGGCCGATGCCGATGTCGAGCGGTCTGCGGTCGACGAATCCGCGGACCAGCAGGTAGCCGAAGAGGCCGAAGACCAGTCCGGAGGCACCCGCGGTGTTGGAGTGGTCCGGGGAGACCAGCCAGACGCCCAGGCCGTCCACCACGATGATCAGCGCGGCGACTGCCAGGAAACGGCGTATGCCGCCCAGCGCGGCGAGGAAGCCGAAGACCAGCAGGGGCACGCTGTTGGACGCGACGTGGCCGAAGCCGAAGTGGATGAAGGACGCGGGCACGATGTCCAGCAGCTCATCGGCCCGGCGCGGCTCGATGCCGTAGGTGTCCAGCGCGTTGCCCGTCGCCGCGTCGACGATTTCGAGCACCCAGAGGAGCGCCACCCAGCCCAGCATCAGCTTGGCCGCGGCCCCGGCACGGCCCGCCGGACCCCATGCGGACGCCTTCGTACGGCCCGGCGTGGTCCCGCCGTTCGACCATGTGGTCATGGTGGTCCCCCGCGTTCCGTGTCGTCCGTCGTTCCCGGCCGTCCTCCGTCGGGACCGTCCGGCTCTCATCGGTCAGAACGTCCGGTGCCCCTTGCTCGGTTCCGGAGCCGTGCGGCCGGATAGGCTCGGGTGCGTGGAATCCGGGAACTCAGTGACTCAACAGCGGCGGCAACCTTGGATTGTCGGGGTTTCCGGCGCCTCGGGCACCCCATTCGCCGCCGCGGTGCTGCGCGGACTGCTGGCCGCGGGGGAGAGCGTGGACCTGGTGGTGAGCCGGGCGTCGCGGCTGACCCTGCTGGACGAGACCGGGATCGCGTTTCGCGACGGGCACTGGCAGGAGGACCTGCGGGCCTGGCTGGCGCGCGGGGCGGACGGGAAGCCCCACACCTTCGAGGCGGACCTGTCCGGCGTACGGTACTGGGCTGCCGGTGACCTCGGCGCGGGACCGTCCTCGGGCTCGTACCCGGCGAAGGGGATGCTGATCGTCCCGGCCTCGACGGCGTGCGTGGCCGGAGTGGCGCTCGGGCTCTCGAAGGATCTGCTCCAGCGGACCGCGAGCGTGACGCTCAAGGAGCGGCGGAAACTGGTCGTCGCGGTGCGGGAGACGCCGCTGAACGGACAGACGCTGAAACATCTGGTGAGCCTGGACGAGGCGGGCGCCGTGGTGCTGCCCGCCTCTCCGGGCTTCTACGCGGGGGCGACGCACATCCAGGATCTGGTGGACTTCGTCGCGGGACGGGTGCTCGACGCGGCGGGAGTGCCGCACGAGCTGTACCGCCGGTGGGAAGGCGAGCTCGGTGGCGGCTCTCGCGGTTCCTCGGACTGACGCGGTGGTGGCCGGCGCTTCCGCGCCGGCCGGCGTTTGCGCGGTCAGCGCTTCTTCGGGGCGCGCGCGGTGCGGGTCCGGTCGACCCGGCGAGCGGCGGCCGGCTGGTGGGCACGCGAGCGGTTGGCCAGGTCCTGCAGCTCGCGCATACGGGCGTAGGCCATCTCGATCGAGTACACGGTGTTCTCACTCCTGAAGATTCGAAAGCGTTTTTTGGATGTTCGAGAAGTTTTGCAGGCGATGAAGCCTGCATGCCTTAGATTCTACACGTAAACTCGCGATACTGCTGAACAATGGAAGGTTTCAGTCATATGGACGCGGTGGACAGGCAGCTCATCCAGGCCCTCAGGGAGAACGGCAGGGCCTCGTACGCCGAGCTGGGGCGGCTGGTGGGACTCTCCGGACCGAGCGTCACCGACCGCATCAACCGGCTGGAATCCGCCGGTGTCATCACCGGGTACCGCGCCACCGTCAACGCCGCGGCCCTGGGGCTCGGGGTCACGGCCCTGATCGGTATCTCGCTCTCCGACGCCGCCGACCACGAGGACGTGGCGCGTCGGCTGAAGGACCTCGCGGAGATCGAGGACGCCTGGTTCATCGCGGGCGACGACTCGTACATGCTCAAGGTGCGGGTCGGCGACGTGGACGGGCTGGAGCGGACCATCCGCCGGCTCAGCGGAACGAAGGGCGTCTCGCGCACCCGTACCACGATCGTGCTCTCCACCAAGTGGGAGAACCGGGTCGGGGAACTCCCCGAGGAGGTGTAGGCGTACCGTGGTGGAACCCCCGGCCGGCCGGGGGTTTCGCCCGGTAGGCGCCGGGGCGAGGCACAGTGCGTCAACACCTGGGAGGCAGCCGCATGGACGTCGGGCTCAAGCGCGAACTGGAGGAGAAGGTCCGCGCGGGGGAGCGACTGACCCGCGAGGACGGCATCGCCCTCTACGAGTCGGACGACCTGGCCTGGCTCGGCGGCCTCGCCCACGAGGTGCGCACCCGCAAGAACGGTGACGTGGTCCACTTCAACGTCAACCGGCACCTCAACATGACCAACGTGTGCACCGCCTCGTGCGCGTACTGCTCGTTCCAGCGCAAGCCGGGCGAGAAGGACGCGTACACGATGCGCATCGAGGAGGCCGTCCGCCTCGCGAAGGCGATGGAGGGCGAGAACCTCACCGAGCTGCACATCGTCAACGGACTGCACCCCACGCTGCCGTGGCGCTACTACCCGCGCTCGCTCAGCGCGCTGAAGGAAGCCCTGCCGCAGGTCTCCCTCAAGGCGTTCACCGCCACCGAGATCCACCACTTCGAGACCATCTCCGGCCTCTCCGCCTCCGAGATCCTCGACGAGCTGATCGAGGCCGGTCTCGAGTCGCTGACCGGGGGTGGCGCCGAGATCTTCGACTGGGAGGTCCGGCAGCACATCGTGGACCACGCCACCCACTGGGAGGACTGGTCGCGCATCCACCGCCTGGCGCACGAGAAGGGGCTCAAGACCCCGGCGACGATGCTCTACGGGCACATCGAGGAGCCCCGGCACCGCGTCGACCACGTGCTGCGGCTGCGCGAGCTCCAGGACGAGACCGGCGGCTTCCAGGTCTTCATCCCGCTGCGCTACCAGCACGACTTCGTGGACATGAAGGACGGCAAGATCCGCAACAAGCTCCAGGCGCGCACCACGATGGCGACCGGGGCCGAGGCGCTGAAGACCTTCGCGGTCTCGCGGCTGCTGTTCGACAACGTCCCGCACGTCAAGGTCTTCTGGGTGATGCACGGCGTGCAGACCGCCCAGCTCGCGCTCCAGCACGGCGCCGACGACATGGACGGCTCGGTCGTCGAGTACAAGATCACGCACGACGCGGACAACTACGGCACGCCGAACAAGCTCGGCCGCGAGGACCTGCTCGACCTGATCCGCGACGCGGGCTTCCGGCCCGTCGAGCGCAACACCCGGTACGAGATCATCCGCGAGTACCCCGGCCCGGACGCCGGGCGGCGCGAGTCGCCGCAGCCGATGCGCGTCTGAGCGCCGCGTCCGCCGCGCGGCCCCGTTCCGGCGCGAGCGCGCGGTTCCGGCCTCAGGAGCCCCGATCCCGTGTTCGCCCGGGTCGGGGCTCTTCCGCGTGCCGGAACGCGCTTGCGGCGGGGAGGCGGTAACGAGCCCACCCTCTGTCGCTCCCCAGCTTGTAATGGTTAACCTGCCATCATGGCGCTTACGTTTGAGCTGGACCCGATGTTCGACCGCACGCTGCGCGACGGCATCGCAGAACTCTGGACCGATGTCTCCAACGCGGACGGCGCGGTCGGCTTCGTCCCTCCGGTCACCGTCGACGACATCCGGCCGGAGCTCGTCAAACACCTCGTCGCCATGGCCGAGGGTCACACCCGGCTGCTGGTGGGCCGCGACGAGGACGGTGCCGTGGCCGCCACGGCCTTCCTCACCCTCAACGGGCACCGGTTGATGACGCACTGGCTCTGGCTCTACACGGTCATGGTCCACCCGCGCCACCAGGGCAAGGGGTACGGCCGCGAGCTGATGGCCGCCGCGGCGGAGGCCGCCCGGGGGATCGAGGGAATCGAGGCGATCCGGCTCACCTGTCGCGGCGGCACCGGCGCCGACCGGTTCTACGCGGCCTGCGGATACAAGGAGGTCGGGCGGGTGCCCGACGCGATCCGGGTCGCCGACGGGGACGACCGCGACGACATCATCATGCTGCTGCCGCTCGGCTGACGGCGCGCCGCGCCGCCGGGGTCCGGCGCTGGTGGCCGACTGACGGGCTCCGGCTGCCGGGGTCCGGCCGACGGCCCGCCTCCGCGGGCCGGACGCCGCTGCTGGGCGGGGTTCCCCCTCGTTCGACGCAGCCCTCCGAAGTGCTGGATTCCGGGGCATGCTTCACTGGTCGGGCAGGATCGCACGACTGTCATACGTCGAGAGAGGGGCCAACTGTGTCCGCTGCCAGGCCGAGCGCGACCATTCGGTACACCGCGATGCGCCTCAGCATCTTCGTCGGCTGCTTCGTCGTCGCAGCCGTGGCCGTCCACTTCGGCCTCGTTCCGTCCGGCGCGCGCGGTTCCAATGTCGTATGGGTGGTCCTCTTCGCCCTGGTCCTCTCCGCACCCCTCAGCTACGTGCTGCTGCGCAAGCAGCGCGACGAGATGTCCGAGCAGATCGTGACCAAGGTCGAGCGGGCCAAGGAGCGCCTGGAGGAGCACCGGACCCGCGAGGACCACGTCACCCTGTGAACCACCGGACCGGATGAGGGCCGCGTGAGCCCCCTGCGGGCCGTACGCTGCCGACGCCGGGCCGCGTAAGGTTCCTCACACCTCGGCACGTCTTCCCACGGAACCCCGGTGCCGGAGCAGCAGCTCCGGCACCGGGGTTCCGTCGTGTCCGTCGCACGTGTGCGCACGGGTCCGTCGCGCGTGCTCAAAGAAGTCCTTTGAGAACCTCAAAGTTCAAGTGTTAACGTATTCGCCATGAAGTCTGCAGTGCGCCCCCACCACGCCGCGAGCGTCCCGCTCGTGGAGCGCCTGCATGTCGATCTCTGCCGCTGCATGTCCGCGGTCTGTTGCCGCGACGCCATGCCCGCGGCCTGTTGCCGCGACGTCTGAACAACAGCGTTCTCACCGGCACCATGCGGCGGCGCCGCCCCCGACGCGGGCGCCGCACCCCCCGTCCCCGTACCACGTCCCCTCGCGCAGTGTCTCCGTGCGCCCCGATGCGTCACATCTGGAGTGTGTCCGTGTCCGCGAACCCCGCGTCCGCCGCCGCGACCGACAGCCCGTCCGGCTCCGGTTCCGGCTTCCGCATACCCAAGGTCCCGTTCTGGGCCCAGATAGTCGCCGGTCTCGTCCTCGGCGTCGTCCTCGGCTGGCTCGCCCGCAGCTACGACGTCAACTGGCTGTACACCACCCTCGACAAGATCGGCCACATCTTCATCCAGCTTCTGAAGCTGGCCGTCGCACCGCTCGTCTTCTTCGCGATCCTGGTGTCGATCACCAACCTGCGCAAGGTCAACAACGCCGCCCGGCTGGCCACCCGCACCCTGCTCTGGTTCATGATCACTTCGCTGATCGCGGTCGCCATCGGCCTGGTGATCGGTCTGGTCACCAACCCGGGCTCCGGAACCGGCCTCACGCCGAAGGACGGCAAGCTGCCGCAGCACGCCGGTTCCTGGCTCGACTTCCTCACCGGCATCGTCCCGAGCGACGTGATCTCCCCGTTCACCCAGCTGAACGTGCTCCAGATCGTCTTCATGGCCGCCGTCGCCGGCATCGCAGCCCTGAAGCTCGGTGAGAGGGCCCAGCCCATCCTCACCCTCAGCGAGTCCGTCCTGGAGCTCCTCCAGAAGGCCCTGTGGTGGGTCATCCGCCTCGCCCCGATCGGCACCATCGGCCTCATCGGCTACGCCATCGCCGACTACGGCTGGGACCTGATCGGCAAGTACGCGACGTTCACCGCCGACGTCTACATCGGCTGCGCCCTGGTGCTGTTCGGTGTGTACCCGCTGTTGCTCGCCACCGTCGCCAAGCTCAGCCCGGTGCAGTTCTTCAAGGGTGCCTGGCCGGCCATCCAGCTCGCCTTCGTCTCCCGCTCCTCGGTCGGCACGATGCCGGTCACCCAGAAGGTCACCGAGCGCCTCGGCGTCCCGAAGGAGTACGCCTCCTTCTCCGTCCCGTTCGGCGCGACCACCAAGATGGACGGCTGCGCGGCGATCTACCCGGCGCTCGCGGCGATCTTCATCGCGCAGATCTTCGACGTCCAGCTGAACGTCGGTGACTACGTCCTGATCGCGTTCGTCTCGGTCATCGGCTCGGCGGCGACCGCCGGTCTCACCGGTGCGACCGTGATGCTGACCCTGACGCTGTCGACGCTGGGCCTCCCGCTGGAGGGCGTCGGTCTGCTCATGGCCATCGACCCGATCCTGGACATGATGAGGACGGCCACGAACGTCGCCGGTCAGGCGCTCGTCCCGGTGATCGTCGCGGCCCGCGAGAAGATCCTCGACCACGAGGCGTACAACTCGGCCTCGTCCTCCCCGGTCGACGACGTCGACGTCCGCGACGCCGAGCCGCAGGGCGTGCCCGTCACGGCGTAGCCGCGGCAGGTGCCGTACGCCGGGGCGCCCCCGGACCTCCTCGGTCCGGGGGCGCCGCCGTGTCCTCCGGGGTGTTCCGCGGACGTGGGCGGCGGGTGGTCGGGGGCTGGGGGAGACGACCTCGGGGCCGGCGGCGGAAGGGCCGTCCAGGAGCGGCTGGGCCCGTCCCTTCAGATGCAGGTCGAGGAGGGCGGCGACGTAGTCTTGCCGGGGTACGGCGGCGTCGGCGGGAGGAAGTCCGAGTGAGCGCGTCGAAGGACATTCCGGCGGGCGCGGCGAAGGGCGTTCCGGCGGGTCCGGTGAAGGACGGTCCGGCGGGTCCGGTGAAGGACGGTCCGGCGGGTCCGGTGAAGGGCAGGCGCATGCCGCGCGCCGTGCGGGAGCGGCAGATGATGGACGCCGCGGTGCAGACTTTCGGGCAGCGCGGCTACCGGGCCGCGTCGATGGACGAGATCGCGGAGCTGGCCGGGGTCTCCAAGCCGCTGGTCTACCTGTATCTGCACTCCAAGGAGGAGTTGTTCACCGCGTGCATCAGGCGCGAGGCGAAGGCCCTGGTCGAGGCGGTGCGGGCGGGGGCCGAGCCGGGGCTGCCGGCCGATCGGCAACTGTGGGCCGGACTGCACGCGTTCTTCACGCACACGGCGGAGCACCCGGACGGCTGGGCCGTGCTGCACCGCCAGGCCCGGACGCACGGGGAGCCGTTCGCGGCCGAGGTCACGGCGATGCGGGACGAGATCGTCGCGTTCGTGACGGGCCTGATCGGCGCCGCGGCCCGGGAGGCCCATCGTGACCCGGCGCTCCCCGACCGGGATGTGGCCGGGCTGGCGCAGGCGCTCGTGGGGGCCGCGGAGTCGCTCGCCGGGTGGGCGAACGAGACTCCGGGAGTCTCGGCGAACGAGGCCGCGGCCACGCTGATGAACTTCTCCTGGGCGGGGCTGGAGAACCTCATGGAGGGTCGTCGGTGGCAGCTGCCCGACCCGGCCGCGGGCGGGGGGAGCTGACGGTGGTGGTCGGCGCGGTGGCCGGCCGGGGGCGTTGACGGCCGTGGTCAGCTCGGCGGCGGGCCGGGGGCGTTGACGACGGTGCCGGTGAGATGGACGCGACCGGCGACGCCGCGGAGCTGGAAGCCCGTGGGGTCCGCGGCGTGGGTGACGGTGGCGGGCAACGGCACGGGGGACTTGAAGTCGGCCCGTACCCACCGGATCGCGTCCGGCTCCGGTGCCTCGGCCAGGCAGCGGGCGACGGTCCACATGCCGTGTGCGATGGGCCGGGGGAATCCGAAGAGGCGGGCCGTGAACGGGTACAGGTGGATGGGGTTCCGGTCGCCCGACGCGGCCCCGTAACGGCGTCCCAGATCCGCGGGCAGCCGCCACTCGGCGACGGTGGGCAGTTCCTCCGGCGGCGTCGACGTGTACGGCGGCATCCATGTGTCCGGCGGCGCCGACGTGTCCGAAGGAGCGGGAGCGTCCGGGGGAGCGGGAGTGTCCGGGCCGGGCGAGGCGGGCGGGGCGGGGCGGGCGGGCGGCGTCCCGGTCGCGTGACGGGAGAGATAGCCGCTGCGTGATTCCCAGACCGGTTCGCCCGCGAGCCGCGCCTCGGTCACCATCGTGACCTCGGTGCCGCGCCGGTGCGGGGTCAGTTCGGCTGCGTACACGGTGAGTTCGAGGGGGTCGGTGGGCCGGGGCGTCCGGTGGCGGGTGATCTCGATCCAGGTGTGGACCAGTCCCAGGACCGGCAGCGGGAAGGACCGGGCGGTCATCAGCCGCATGGCGAGGGGGAAGCCCAGCACGTGCGGGTAGGTGAGCGGCAGGCTGTCCGGGTCGGTGAAGCCGCAGAGGTCGCGGTACGCGGCGAGCCGTCGCGGCGCTGCGGGGGCGGGCGGGAGGACGGCCCGGTCGGCGGGCAGCGTGGCGCCGGGGCGGCCCGCTCGTTTGAACGGGGAGGTGACGGCGCCGCGCAACAGGGAGAGGTTCGCGCCGGTCATCGCCCGGCCCTCCGGAGGAGAGCCGTTCGGGCCGTTCGTGGGAAGGCGTTCGGGGCGGTCATGGCTCAGGCCCCCAGCAGGCTCTGGCCGCAGACCCGTACGACCTGGCCGTTGACGGCCGTCGAGGCGGGCTGGGCGAACCAGGCGATGGTCTCGGCGACGTCGACCGGGAGCCCGCCCTGGGACAGGGAGTTCATCCGGCGGCCCGCCTCCCGGATGAAGAGGGGGACGGCGGCGGTCATCTTCGTCTCGATGAAACCGGGGGCGACCGCGTTGACGGTGACGCCGTGGTCGGCGGCGGCGCGCGGCGCCAGTGACCGGACCAGGCCGATGACGCCCGCCTTGCTGGCCGCGTAGTTGGTCTGGCCGTCGTTGCCCGCGATTCCGGCGATGGACGCGGTGGCGACGATCCGGCCGCCGCGGTTGACGGTGCCGGACTCCAGGAGCGCGTCCGTGGTGCGCAGGACGCTGTCGAGATTGACCTCGACAACTTGGGCCCAGCGTTCGGCCGGCATGTTGGCGAGCCGCCGGTCACGGGTGATGCCCGCGTTGTGGACGAGGACGTCCAGGCCGTCGGGTACGGCCTCCGTGATCCGTTCCGCCGCGTCGGGCGCGGTGATGTCCAGCGGAAGGGCGGTGGCGCCGAGTCCGTCCGCCGTGCGGTTCAGGTCGTCCTCGGCCTGCGGGACGTCCAGGCAGATCACCCGGGCTCCGTCCCGCGCCAGGACGGCGGCGACCGAGGCGCCGATGCCGCGGGCCGCCCCGGTGACGAGTGCGGTGCGTCCGGCGAGCGGGGCCGTCCAGTCGGCGACCGGGTCGGGGGCGGCGTCGGAGAGTTCGACGACCTGGCCGCTGACGTACGCGGACCGGGGGGACAGCAGGAAGCGCAACGTCGACTCCGCCGGGACGGCGGACCCCGGGACGATGCGCAGCAACTGCGCGGTGGCCCCCCGGCCGATCTCCTTGCCGAGGGAGCGCACGAACCCTTCGAGCGCCTGCTGGGCGGCGGCCTGGTGGTGGTCGTCGGCCGAGGGCGGCGTACCGAGGACGACGATCCGGCCGCAGGGCGCCAGGGAGCGCACGACGGGGTGCAGTAGAGCGTGCACGTCGCGGAGCCCGGCGGCGGTGGTGACGCCGCTCGCGTCCACGACGATCCCGGCCGGCCGGTCGGCGCGGCCGGTCGCCTCCGGGCCGGTTGCTTTCTTGGTTGTTTTCAGGCCGGTCGCCGCGAGGACCGGGCCCAGGGTGTCCCCGAGGGCCGACTCCCCGGCGGTGAGGTGCAGCAACGGGCCGTCGAGCGAGGGCGTCCCGGGCGTGAGGCGGCGCAGCCGGGCCGGTTGCGGCAGCCCGAGCCGCCGGGTCAGAAAACGGCCGGGTGCGGTGCCGGTGAGACGCAGATAGTGGTCGGCCATTGTCCAGACTCCCTGCTCGGTCGTAGATTTACTCCAGAGTAAGGTTACTCAAGAGTCAGGAGCTGGTCGAGATGATCCCCCTCGCACTCCCGCAGCCCCGCAGGGTCGCGGTCATCGGCGGCAGCCGCATCCCGTTCGCCCGCTCCGACGGCCCGTACGTCCGGGTTTCCAATCAGCGGATGCTCACCGCAGCGCTGGACGGCCTGGTCGAGCGGTTCGGGCTGCGCGGGCAGCGGGTCGGCGCGTTCGCCGCGGGTGCGGTCCTCAAGCACAGCCGTGACTTCAACCTGGCCCGGGAGACCGTGCTCGGCTCGGCGCTCGACCCGCGCACCCCCGCGTACGACATCCAGCAGGCGTGCGGCACCGGGCTCCAAGCCGTCCTCACCGCCGCCGACCGGATCATGCTCGGCGGAATCGACTCGGCGATCGCGGGCGGCACCGACACCACCAGCGACGCGCCGCTCGGCGTCAACGACGAATTGCGCACCCTGCTGCTCGCCGCCCGCCGCGCCCGTACGACGGGGGCCCGGATCAAGACGCTCGCCGGGGTGCGGCCCCGGCACCTCGTCCCGGACATGCCGCGCAACGCCGAACCCCGCACCGGCCTGTCGATGGGCGAGCACGCGGCGGTCACCGCCCGCCGCTGGGGCATCGGCCGCGAGGAGCAGGACCTCCTCGCCGCCACCAGCCACCGCCGCCTCGCCGCCGCGTACGAGCGCGGCTTCCTGGACGACCTCGTCGTCCCGTTCCAGGGCCTGAGCCGCGACCAGAACCTGCGGCCCGGCTCCACGGCGGAGAAACTCGCCACGCTGAAACCGGTGTTCGGCACCGGTCGTCCCGACGCGACGATGACCGCGGGCAACTCCACCCCGCTCACCGACGGCGCCGCGACCGTGCTGCTGGCGAGCGACGACTGGGCCCGCGCCCACGGCCTGGAACCGCTCGCCTACCTCTCGCTCCACGAGACGGCCGCCGTCGACCACGTGAACGGTGAGGACGGCCTGCTGATGGCCCCCGCGTACGCCGTGCCCCGCCTGCTGGAACGGGCCGGGCTCACGATGGACGACTTCGACCTCGTCGAGATCCACGAGGCGTTCGCCTCCCAGGTGCTGGCCACCCTCGCGGCCTGGGAGAAGCAGGGACTGGCGCCGGTGGACCGGGACCGGCTCAACGTCACGGGATCGTCACTCGCCACCGGACACCCGTTCGCCGCGACCGGTGCCAGGATCGTCGCCACTCTTGCCGAACTCCTCGCCGAGCGCGGCGCCCCGGGACGCGGACTGATCTCGATCTGCGCGGCGGGCGGCCAGGGCGTCACCGCCATCCTCGAACGCCCCTGATGCCCGGGACGCCCCTGACGCCCGGGATGCCCCCGACACCTCCGGCGCCCTTGATGTCCGGGACGCCCCTGACATCCGTGACATGCCCGACGGACCGGTCGCGCCTGACGGACCCGGCACGACCGCCCGATCCATGGTGGGACCGCCCGTTCCGCGGCACGACCGCCCGATCCGCGGTGGGACCGCCCGTTCCGCGGTGAGACCGCGCGAGCCCACGGCGCGTACCGCCCGACCCCATGTTGAGGAGCCGCACGTGTCCACGCCACCCGCCACCCCCTCTTCCTCTTCCTCCGCACCCGTTCTCGTCGAGCCGACCCTCACCCGGGACGCGGACGGCACCGTCCGGCAGGCGTCGGTACCGGCCTTCGCCCCGTCCGTCCGGCGCGGCTCGCTCGCCGACATCCCCTTCGACAACGCCCGCGAGGCGCCCGCCGACGCCGTCCTCAGCCGCAAGCAGCCGGACGGGCGGTGGCAGGACGTGACGGCGGCCGAGTTCACCGACGAGGTCCTCGCGGTCGCCAAGGGGCTCGTCGCCGAGGGCCTCGTCGCGGGCGACCGGATCGCGATCATGGCCCGCACCACCTACGAGTGGACGCTGCTCGACTTCGCGGCCTGGGCCGCCGGACTCGTCACCGTCCCCGTCTACCCGACCTCCTCCGCCCTCCAGACCCGCTGGATCCTCCAGGACTCCGGCGCCGCCGCCTGCGCCGTCGAGAGCGTGGAGCAGGGCCGACTGGTCAGTCAGGAGCGCAAGAACCTGGCCGGACTCGTCCACCTGTGGCAGTTCGACACCGGCGCGCTCGGCCGGCTGAAGACGCTGGGCCGGGACGTCCCCGACGAGCTGATCACCGCCCGTCGCGCCACGCTGGAACCGGAGTCCCCCGCGACCCTCGTCTACACCTCCGGCACCACAGGCCGTCCCAAGGGCTGCGTCCTGACCCACGGAAACTTCTTCGCCGAGGTCGACAACGCGATCGAACTCCTCCACCCGGTCTTCACATCCGTCAGCGCGTACCCGGCGTCCACCCTCCTCTTCCTGCCGCTCTCCCACGTCTTCGGACGCATGGTCGCGATCGGCTGTCTGCGCGCCCGGGTCCGCCTCGGGCACGCCCCGTCCCTCAGGACCGACGACCTGCTCGCCGACCTTGCCGGTTTCCGGCCGTCGTTCCTGCTGGCCATCCCCTACGTGCTGGAGAAGGTCCACAACACCGGCCGGGCCACGGCCGAGAAGATGGGCCGCGTCTCCTCCTTCGACCGTGCGGCCCGCATCGCCCAGCGGTACGGGCAGGCCGTCGAGGCCGCCGAGCACGGCACCGGCCCCGGACCCGGGCCCCTCCTGAAGACGGCCCGCGCCCTCTACGACCCCCTGGTCTACCGCCGGATCCGGGCCGCCCTCGGCGGACACGTCCGGTACGTGATCTGTGGCGGATCCCCGCTCGGTCGCCGCCTCGCCTCGTTCTACGCGGGCGCCGGCATCGAGATCTTCGAGGGCTACGGGCTCACCGAGACCACCGCCGCCGCCACCGTCACCCCACCGCTCAAACCCCGCCTCGGCACCGTCGGATGGCCGCTGCCCGGCACCACCGTACGGATCGCGGACGACGGCGAAGTGCTGCTCGGCGGCGGCCAGGTCTTCCAGGGCTACTGGGACGGCGAGCGCGGCGAGCCGGTACCCGTGGACGGGGGCGGCTGGTTCGCCACCGGTGACCTCGGCTCCCTGGACGCGGACGGCTACCTCACCATCACCGGCCGCAAGAAGGACATCATCATCACCTCCGGCGGCAAGAACGTCACCCCGGCCCCCCTGGAGGACTGGCTGCGCGCCCACCCGTTGATCAGCCAGTGCATGGTGGTCGGCGACAACCGGCCGTTCATCACCGCCCTGATCACCCTGGAACCGGACGGGCTCGCCCACTGGCGGCAGATGACGAAGAGGCAGAACGTGCCGATCCGCGAGCTGGTGAACGACGACGAACTGCGCACGATTCTGCGCCGCGCGGTCGACGAGGCCAACCAACTCGTCTCGCGGGCCGAGTCCATTCGCGAATTCACCGTGCTGCCGGTGGACTTCACGGAGGAGGGCGGCCACCTGACGCCCTCGCTCAAACTGAAGCGGGACGCCATCGCCCGGGACTTCGCGGCGGAGATCGAGGCGTTGTACCGGAAGTGAGCGGGTTCGGCGCGGCGGAGACCGAGGTGTTGTACCGGAAGCGATCGGGTTCGGCGCGGCGTGGATGTCCGGGTTCCGCCGCTCCGCATCCTTCGTGTCCCGAGGCGAAGAATCGGACGTTCTTCCGGGAACCTCCGGTGGGCGGACGGCGTCTCCAGTGATCATGAGGGAACGTGTGGAGGCACTGGGCAGCAGTGGGACGGCCCTGGTCGGGGGGTTCCTGGGGTTGCTGGGATGGGCCGCGGACGCCGAACTCCGGGCGCGCGCCGGATCCCGGCCGGGGGCGGACTGGAGCGTGTTGTACGCGGAGCTCCCGCTCACCGTTCTCGCCGGCGCGGTGGTCGCGCTGCTGGCGTGGTGGCTGCCCCGGCGGTGGGGCGTGCGGCCGTCCGCGACCGGGTATGCGGGCCGCGCCGTGCTCGTCGTCGTGGCGCTGGCCGGTTTCTGGCTGGCCGTCGAGGGGTGGTACGACGGGCTGCCCGAGCCGTTGCCGGACCGCAAGCCCTGATACGGCAGGGCCCCGTGCTCCCGGCCGCGGCGGTCACGGAGCCGGACGCGAGGTACGGGATCCCCCGCGCCGGGGCTGCTTGCCGGGGCCGCTCGCCGGGGACGGGCCGGACCTCCGGACCGGCGGGATCGTCGGCCGGACCGGGATCTCTTGGGGACCGGTAGACCTGGACATTGCCCACTGTTCGATGGCGGAGGTGCCGTCGAACGGCGTCCCGGCCGGGACGTCACGAAGCCGGCGCGTACCTCGCCGGGGGCGGACGGACGCCCGGATCCGGGAGCGCCCACCGCAGCCGACGGCCGCCGGACGGGCACGCCCACGAGCCCGGGCCGGAGAGGCCGACGGGGCAGTGGAGAGGGCCGGGGCGAACCGGTCCGGTGCCCCAAGTGCTCGCGGCACGAATGGAAAGCCGTCCGGAACGCCTTCCCGGCCGCCGCGGACGATCGGTGTCCGCCGGTGGGCGTTCGGCACCCGCGGGGGCGCCGCCCCGATCGCCCCTGCCCGCCGCCCGCCACCCGCCGCCCGTCGGCCGGCGAGCCCGTGGGCCGGCGTTTCGGATGATCCGACAGACCACGTTCCGATTCCCGTGACGTGGTCAACCGTGCTCCTCGCGTACCCGCGATGTGTCGTACACGAGGCAAAACGCGGCGTGTCCGTGGGTAAAGGGACGGTCATGTCTGTATAGGTATACGCGTCTTCGCGAAGAGGGCAGATCTCGCGTCCCGTGCGGCCCGAGTGCCGCCGTCTCCCCCGCCGGGGAGGGACGGGCGTCGCGTTCCCGCACCCAACCGCGTCAGCGGACTCGCTGACCCCCGACAACCGTGAGCCACCGGTTCGTCCCCGCGTTCCGGTGGCTCCGGCCCCTGTCATGGAAGTTCGCCTCGCCCGGGACGAGATCTCCCCAGACCTGTCTCACCTGTCTCATCCAACGGAATCACCGAGCCCCGGGCCGCGACGGCGCGTCGACGACGCGCCGGGCATCGGTTCGCGGTGCAACGACAACTGGCAAGGAGCCACCGTGCGTTACGGAAGTGTGCTGAGGGAAGAAGTCCGGACTGCCGGGACGACGCCGCTCATCGGTATCTACGACATGTACTCGGCGTCCGTCGTGGCCCGGCACTACAACGGGTTCTTCGTCTCCGGCTTCGGCTTCGCCGCCTCCCACTACGGGCTGCCCGACATCGGTTTCATCGCCTGGCCGGACATGGTGGCGTTCGTGGAGCGGCTGCGTCTCGCCTTTCCCTCGCACCACCTGCTCGTCGACATCGACGACGGTTACGTGGACCCCGAGGTGGCCTGCCACGTGGTGCAGCGACTGGAGCGGATCGGCGCCTCCGGCGTCATCCTGGAGGACCAGAGGCGCCCCCGCAGGTGTGGTCACGCGGACGGCAAGCAGGTGCTGCCGCTCGACGAGTACCTGGAGAAGCTCAACCTCGTACTGGAGAGCCGGCAGGACCTGGTGGTCGTCGCCCGCACGGATGCCACGGAGGAGGACGAGATCCTGCGCCGCGCCGAGGCGTTGGCCGGGACGGACGCCGATGTCATCCTGGTCGACGGGGTGCGCAGCGTCGAGTGGATCAGGCGCGTCCGCAAGGTGATCGGCGACAAACCGCTGCTGTTCAACCAGATCGCGGGCGGCAAGTCGCCCCGGCTCTCGCTCTCCGAACTTACCGAGCTGGAGTGCCAGGTGGCCATCTACAGCACCCCCTGCCTCTTCGCCGCCCATGCCGCCGTCGACTCCGCGATGACGGAGCTCAAGCAGACCGACGGACGGCTCCCCGAGTTCCACCCCACCGAGGGGATCGGGGTGCGGCGCTCGACGGAACTGCTGGAGCGGAACATCAGCAGGCACCACGGCGGCCGCGCGCCCATGCCGGTCTGAGGACGCCGCTTCCGCTCGTCGGGTACGCCGGGGCCGAGGCGCGCGGTCCGGCGATTCGTGCCGTGCCGCGGGCGCCCCGGCGTACCCGAACCATCACCGAAGACGTATGAGGAGACGGACTGTGGGATTCACCCCGAGAAGAGTTCGGACGACGACCGGCGCGGCCCTGGCGGTCGTCCTCGGAGCGCTCTGCCAGGGCCAGTTGGCGGCCGGTGCCGCCCGGGCCGACGCCCCGGACGGCGGTATGGAGACGCATCATGGCCCTTCACTGATCACCATTGACAACTCCAACGCCGATTCCTGGCTCGAAGTGGACCGGACGGCCAACGTGCTGGCGCCCCTGAGCAAGGGCACGGCGGGCAGTGACCACGACGGCGGTGGGGGCGCGATCGACCAGAACGTGTCGTCCTCGCAGGGCGTGGGCGTCCAGGCGGCGCCGGACGAGAACGAGAACGAGGACGAGGAAGAGGAGGAGGACGGGGGAGCGGGGGCGGCTCCCGCCCCGGAGAGCGCCGCCACCGGAGGCGACGACGACGAGGGCGACGCGGACACGGAACGCGGGGCGGGTCCCGAACGCGGAGCCCGGTCCGCCGGGGGCGGTTCGCCGTCACCGGGCTTCTCCGCCCCGTCCGAGCCCTGACGGCACATCCCGGAGCCATACGGCACGGAATCGCATGTTTCGAAATCGCAGCGTCGCCACCGGCCGACGTGCCGTTCTCGCGTCGATGGGGTCCAGCACCAGTTCGGTTCCAGTGGTCGCACGTGCACCGCCGATCTGCGGCGGACGGATTGGCGGATCAGCGAACAGCGGCGCCGTCTGCGGCATCGCAAGCCTTCCGGCAGCGCCGGTGACGAGCGTCGGCAGCCTGCGGCGGGGGAGACCGGCTCCTTCCGACGCCCGTGCGTGATGGTGCCGTTCCGCCTGCCCTCGCGCCGGGATCAGGGGCGTGAAGCGCAACATAGTGGTGTTTCTTGGCATTTTGATGGTCATTGTGCTTCGTGCACCACATGTGCGCCCTGTCTTGAGTGACGGCACGCCTTTAGCTTTGGGCAAGCGGAGGAATGTAATCCGCCAGACTCAAGGAGAAGTCATGGGCCGTCGTATTCCTGCTGTTCTCGGTGTTCTCACCAGCAGCGTCCTGCTGGCACTGCTGCCCGCATCCGCCAACGCCGCCACCGGAATGTTCGAATACACCACGCCTGACGGTGTGCAGGAGATCCTCATCAACCCGAACGACGACACCTGCTACAACGCTGACATCAATGGTCCGACGGCGAACAAGACCAACCGAGACGCCATCATCTTCAAGGGTCGCAACTGCACGGGGACTTCCATCACCCTACAGCCCAAGGGGGCGGGGAACGTTGAGGGTGCAAGCGTGAAGTTCGTGCGCTGATTCACGAAACCCGGATGCCTCCCCTGCGGTCATGACGATGCATACGGCCGCAGGGGAGGCGTACTCGGCGTCATCACCAAGCAGAGAGGAACAGGGATGCGACGAAGTCACACACTCGCTGTACTGGCGACTGTTTCCGTGATTTTTCTCGTTCAGTCGACGACTATCTCTCAGGCTGCTACCGGGGAGTTCGTCTACCACGAAACCAAGGGTGGCACGGCCAAGAGCCTCTACAACCCCGAAGACGGTCCGTGTTACACCGTGAAGATCGCCGCAGAGACGCTGACGGAGAACCTCACCAACCGCGATGCCTTGTTGTACGTGGAGCCGGATTGTCAAGGGCATCCCTACAGCAGGCTCACCCCCAAGCAGAAGCACACATTCGACCAGGCGTTTGTCGGCGTGCGATTTGAACGCTGAAGGAACGGCGACTGCTGTCAGGGGTGGCGCGGTCGCCGAACCGGTGCAGAACGGGAAAGTGCATCTACATACCAGGAGGATCGCGCCATGCTCATGCGGAATCTGCTCGGGTTCACGGTCGCGTCGGCGGTGTCCCTTGTCTCACACACAGGTATCGCCACGGCGGGCGCTCTTGAGCACTGCGCACCGCCAAGTGCCGGCATCTTCGCCTACTGCAAGCCGCCGGACGGTCCCGTTCACATCATCGACCATCCCAAGGAAGGTACTTGCCATCAGATCGATCCGGGGTTCGTCGGGTGGGTATTCAACGAAACCGACTTCGACGCCGTTCTCTACCCTGCGACGAACTGCAAGGGAAACGCACGCCACACCATTTACTCGCACGGTGACTCCCGGCCGTGGGAGATCACTTTCCGCAGCGTGAAGTTCGTGAGCTGAAAAATGGGAGCCGACGGGCAGACGCAGTCGTCGGAATCAGGTCGCACCCCATACGGGAAAAATCCTGACCGAACGGCCTGAAGGATTTCTGGGCACTCCCGAAAAAAGGGGCTGCCGAAGGAACCCGCCAGGGGCGTAGTCAAAGGCTTTCCTGTCAGGTTGACGGGAAAGCCTGACAGAAACCGTCTTCCTGTCGATCGGCTGATCAACCGCAGGTGAAGTGTTATGGGCGACCATTGCCCACGTCTCCCCGGAGAGAACAAGGAAAGGAAAGAAATGTTGCCCAAGGGTAGGTTGATTGCCGGGGGCGGTACCGCACTGGCCCTGACTCTGGCACTTTCGGCGCCAACTGCGGCAGCACCCGAGAACAGAGCAGGTGTCTACGATCGAATCGTTTTGATGGGGGATTCTTTCATCTCGGGTGAAGGCGGGGCCTGGGAGGGAAACGCGAAGAACTTGGGTGCCCTCAAGCAGTATGTCCCTGACCCCCAAGATGTAGAGAAGACGGCGCGCAACCAGTTGGAAACGTACGGCCGTTCTCTCTACACCACGGACAAAAAAGATCCGGGATGCCATCGGTCCGATGCGTCGGGAGGATTCGGGCTCTATGACGAGGATGTGGAGAACTTCGCATGTTCGGGTGCGGAGAGCAAAGACATCCTGACGGACTCGTGGAAGGGGGAGCAGCCTCAGATCGAACAGCTGAAAGCTTTCCTGGACAAGGATGTGAATTATAAGGTCACCACTCTGGTGATCTCCATCGGTGGAAACGATCTCAAGCTCGGTGATGTGGTGAAGGACTGCGTCAGCGACTTCGTCCTCAGGTCCTTCCCCTGTTCAATTTCGCACACATCCGATATCGACACGCGCATGGAAGCGCTGCCGACTTCGATCGGAAACGTTGTCGATGAGGTGGGGAAAGTTTTCACCGAAAAAGGGAAGGCGATTCCGCAAATCGTCCTGCGTTCCTATCCGAACCCCTTCAGCGGTTCGAAGGAGCGTCGCGAGGGCGACTCCTTCGACTCGGGTATGCGTGAGGGGATTCCCTTCTACAACATGGATCTCGACTGGCTCCGAGACGTCAACGATGACCTGAACGCTGTCATCAAGAGTGTGGCGACCACAAAGAAGGTGGGGTTCCTGGGGCTCACCGATCTCTTCGACGGGCACGAAGTGGGCTCGAATCAGGCCGAACAGGTCAGTGGTGGCAAAAAACCGGCAGAAAAGGATGCCGAATGGGCTCGCAGTATCAATGCGGTAAGAGGGGCGTACGCCGATAAATTTGGGAGGCTGTCCGACCGCAACGCGGTTCAGGAGTACGCGCATCCCAACTACTACGGGCAGTTGGCGATGAACGCGTGCCTGTTCAGTTACATGCGCTTCGTGAAGGCCGGGACGGGTACTCCGAATGCCCGGATGAACTGTGAAGCCGCGGCCGGGCAATCGCCGGAGAATGGTCCGGTGACCGTCCCGGCGAGTTAGCCGGAAATGTCGGCGGTAGCGTGAAGGGGAAGTTTGTTCCTGCTCACTCCTGCTGCTCTTCAGTACACGCGCACCGCTCCGGACGCGAACGTTCGGGACGAGGATGGAGTCGCGCTATTCCATCCGGCAGCGCAGACCGTCGCAGTAATTCGCGCTCCAGTCCACGAAAGTTGGGAGAAATGAAAATTCGCACACTTTCCGTGCTGACGACAGCTGTCGCGGTCGTGATGGCGACATTCGCCCCTTCAGCGGTTTCGCAGGCTGCCGCGGGGCGGCTCGTACTCAACGGAGTTGATTTCCGCGAGCCCAAGGGATGCAACAACGACCCTCATCCTTACGTTGGCGAGCTGAAAATCCAGAACGAGACGGACGTGGTGGTGTTCGTCTTCGAGAAATCGGACTGCGCGGATGAACCCATGGAGATGGTTCCGCCCGGAGACACCGTCACCGTGGACGCCCGAAGTGTGTACGTGCCCGAGGAGGAAGCCCTGATCGTGCCGTCCTGACCCTCCGTACCTCGGCCCCTCGCCAGGGGCGAATGGATCGGCATGAGGGCTTCCGCGCCGTGGACCGCGAGTTCGGACGGCTCGGCGAGCGTCTCGGCGTACACGGCCGGCTCGCTCGCTCGGTTGTGGGAGCGGTGAGGTGGTCCGGGGCGAGTCCCACGTCGATGCTGTCGAGGTGGGGGAACGCTGCGGGCAGGCCGAGGTGTTCGGAGCCACCGACGGCCAGCGCCGTACGGGTGATGCCCGCGTAGCGGAACGACAGCAGGCGGGCGCCGGTGTGTTCGTCGGTGAGGCGGGGCGGGGCCGCCGGTGTGTGGGCGCCGGTAGGCGAAGGTGTCCTCGACGGCGACGCCGACGCCGACGCGCGGGGCGGGGTGCTGGAGGGCGTCGGCGTCGGTGCTCGGACGGAATGATGGGGCGGTGCGACGGCCGCGGTGCGACGGGCGTGGGCCGCGCGGAGGGCACGGGCGACGAGGAGGGCGCGGGATGGGCGAGTGGTCGGCGGAGGCGGGGCGGGCCGGGGGCAGGTTCGTCCTGCACCGGTTCAACGGGGACGAGGTGTACCGCCTGAGGTCCGCCGTGATGTGGGTCTGCGCGGGCGCGGAGCGCGAGGCGCCGGTCACGCTCTGGTTCGAGGCGGAGGCCGATCCGGACGGTGCCCTGCGGTGCGAGGACACGGCGGACCTGAGGATGGCGCCGAACGCGGAGGTCGGTGTCGAGCTGCCCGGAGTCGACGTGGACGCGTTGGTGGGACGGGAGTTCGTGGTGCCGGGGGTGGCGGACGGCGAGGACTCCTGCATGTCGCTGCTCTACTACTGCGAGCACCAGCACCTGCGCGACAACCGGATCACCGTGGTCTCCCGCGACGGCGGCGGGGACGGCGGTGGTGAACGGTTCCGGCTGCGGTGGTCGGCGGTGACGGAGGACGTGAACCACTACGACGGGAGCAAGGCCCCGACCCGGGTCGAGATCGAGGGCGATTTCCTGTTCCGCGGGCCGGGCGCCTGACCCGGCCCGCATTCGGCGGCCGATGACCCCCGCACCTCTTGTCTGATGTGCCGTCAGGCATCACGATGGCCCCGCACTCGTTATATGACGGTGCGTCAGATTCCTTCGGTGTTACGGAAGGAGGCCGCTCGATGCCGATCTCGACCACCGGGCCGCTGTCGTACGGAATGCAGCTCCCGATCCAGTCGCAGAGCCCGGTCTTCGCGGAGGGGTGGGAGGCCGCTGCCGGTCCCGCCGATCTCGCTGAGATCGCCCGTACCGCCGACCGGGCCGGATTCGCCTACCTGGCGAGCTGTGACCACGTGGCGATCCCGCGCCGGCTCGCCGACGCCATGGGCACCGTCTGGTACGACCCGGTCGCCACCCTGTCCTTCCTCGCCGGGATCACCGAGCGGGTGCTGCTGATGAGCCATGTCGCCATCGTCGGGCTGCGACATCCGCTGGCCACGGCCAAGCAGTACGCCACCCTCGACCGCCTCTGTGGCGGCCGGTTGGTCCTCGGGGTCGGGGCGGGGCACGTGGCCGAGGAGTTCGAGGCGCTCGGTGCGGACTTCGACGGGCGGGGCGGGCTCCTCGACGAGACCGTCGACGCGCTGCGGGCGGCACTCGGCCCGGAGGAGTTCCCGGAGTTCGCCGGGAAGCGGTTCTCGTTCTCCGGGCTGGGGCAACTGCCGCGCCCGGCCCAGGACCGGGTGCCGGTCTGGGTGGGCGGCTCCTCGCCCGCCGCCGTGCGCCGGGCCGCGGTGCGGGGCGACGGCTGGCTGCCGCAGGGCGACCCGCGCGAGAGACTGCCCGCCCAGATCGCCCGGCTGAAGCGGCTGCGCGAGGCGGCCGGGATCGGGACCCCGATCGTCGTGGGCGCGATCACGGAGCCGCTGTACGTGGGCGATCCGCGGTGGCACGTCGGGCGTCGGACCCTCAGCGGGAGGCCGGAGGCCGTCGCGGAGTCGCTGCGGGCGTACCGGGACATGGGCGTCCACCAGATCCAGGTGCGGTTCCGCAGCCGGAGCCGCGGCGAACTCACCGACCAGATGGCGGCGTTCGCCGCCGAGGTCGCACCCCATCTCGGCAACTAGGAGGGACTCGGCATGGGCAAGCTGGACGGGCGGACCGTACTGATCAGCGGCGCGGCTCGGGGACAGGGCGAGCAGGAGGCGCGGCTCTTCGTGGCTCAGGGGGCACGGGTGGTGATCGGCGACGTCCTCGACGAGCAGGGCGAGGCGCTGGCCGGGGAGCTGCGTGAGAAGCACGGCGAGGACGCCGCACGCTTCGTCCACCTGGACGTGGGCGTGGAGGACGAGTGGCGGGCCGCCGTCGCGGTGGCGAAGGACGCCTTCGGGCGGATCGACGGGCTCGTCAACAACGCGGGCATCCTGCGCTTCAACGAACTGGTCTCCACGCCGCTGGAGGAGTTCCAGCAGGTGGTGCAGGTCAACCAGGTGGGGGCGTTCCTCGGGATCAAGCACGTGGCGCCCGAGATCGAGGCCGCGGGCGGCGGCACCGTCGTCAACACGGCCTCGTACACGGGGCTCACCGGCATGGCGTTCGTGGGCGCGTACGCCGCCACCAAGCACGCGGTGGTCGGGCTCACCAGGGTGGCGGCGGTGGAGCTGGCCGCCAGGAAGATACGGGTCAACGCCCTCTGTCCCGGGGCCGTGGACACCGCGATGACCAATCCGGCGGCCCTCGACCCGGCCGCGGACCCGGAGGAGACCGCGGCGGCGGTGGACGAGCTGTACCGCAAGCTGGTCCCGATGGGGCGGATCGGCAGGCCGGAGGAGGTGGCGGCGCTGGCGCTCTTCCTGACCTCGGACGACTCCTCGTACATCACCGGACAGCCGTTCGTCATCGACGGCGGATGGCTGGCGGGCGTCAGCCTCTTCTGAACCACGCCATACCTGACGGCTCGTCAGGTATTGACGGGTGCGGGTGGCGATGGAACAGTCGGACGCATCACGATCTGACGGTGCGTCAGAAATAGTCAGGGCGATTGAGGACGGTGAACCCCCTTGGAATTCGGGCTCTTTGTACAGGGGTACGTGCCCGCCGCACGGGCCAGGGTCGACCCCGAGGCAGAGCACAAGGCACTGATCGAGGAGACCGAGTACGTCATCCAGGCGGACAAGTCCGGCTTCAAGTACGCCTGGGCCTCCGAGCACCACTTCCTGGAGGAGTACTCGCACCTCTCGGCCAACGACGTGTACCTGGGCTATCTGGCGCACGCGACCGACCGCATCCACCTCGGATCCGGCATCTTCAACCCGCTCGCCCCGGTCAACCACCCGGTCAAGGTGGCCGAGAAGGTCGCCATGCTCGACCACCTGTCGGAAGGGCGCTTCGAGTTCGGCTCGGGGCGCGGGGCCGGCAGCCACGAGATCCTCGGCTTCATGCCGGGCATCACCGACATGAACCACACCAAGGAACTCTGGGAGGAGACCATCGCCGAGTTCCCCAAGATGTGGCTCCAGGACGAGTACGCCGGATTCCAGGGCAAGCACTGGTCGCTGCCGCCGCGCAAGATCCTGCCCAAGCCGTACGGGGGGTCGCATCCGGCGATGTGGTACGCGGCCGGCTCGCCGTCCTCGTACGCCATGGCGGGGAGCAAGGGGCTCGGAGTCCTGGGGTTCAGCGTGCAGAAGGTCTCCGACATGGAGTGGGTCGTCGAGTCCTACAAGACCGCCGTCAAGGACGCCGAACCCGTCGGGGACTTCGTCAACGACAACGTCATGGTCACCTCCACCGCCATCTGTGCCGAGACACACGCCAAGGCCGTCGAGATCGCGGTGGGCGGCGGGCTCAACTACCTCCAGTCGCTGCTGTTCCGCTACCACGACACCTTCCCCCGGCCGGAGGGCATCCCCGAGTGGCCCGAGCTGCTGCCGGAGTACACCGAGGAGATCATCGAGCTGCTGATCGCCGAGGAACTGATGATCTGCGGCGACCCGGACGAGGTGCTGCGCCAGTGCAGGCGCTGGGAGCAGGCGGGGGCCGACCAACTGAGCTTCGGGCTGCCGATCGGGATCAGCCGCGAGGACACGCTGAACTCGATCAAGCTGATCGGCGAGCACGTGATCCCGGAGATCGACACCGACCCGGTGCACCGGACCTCGCGGTTCCGGGCGGCGGCGGGACGCAAGTGAGCCCGTCGGACAGCCGGACAGGCGATCAGGCTCCACCCGGGCCGGCCCGCCGGATGCCCGGCATCCCCCGGGATCCGTCCGGCGGGTGACCGGAGGATCGGCGTCCTTCGGGGCCCGTCCGGTGTGCGGAGCCCCGCTCACGACGGCGGCGTCTTCCCGGACCGCCGCTCCGTGCGGCCGGGGCGCGTACCGCGGCCGTACGCACCCCGGCCGTACGCACCCCGGCCGTACACATCCCGGTCGTACACATCGCGGTCGGGCAGGTCCGGCCGTACGCACGCCGGCCGCACCTGCCGGGACAACCTCGCACCGGCGCGCCGCATCCACCGGCTGCCCGGTTTCGGCGCACGGATTCGACGCACGGAAGGGAACCCCCCGTCATGCTCGACCACCTCATCCGCGGAGCGACCGTCGTGGACGGTACCGGCGGCCCCTCGTACCGCGCCGACGTCGGCATCCGGGACGGCCGCATCGCCGTCGTCGCCGAACCGGGCACCCTCACCGAGGAGGCCGTCACCAGCGAGGACGCCACCGGGCTCGTCCTCGCCCCCGGCTTCGTCGACCCGCACACCCACTACGACGCCCAGCTCTTCTGGGACCCGTACGCCACCCCGTCCATGAACCACGGGGTCACCACCGTCGCCGGGGGGAACTGCGGATTCACCCTCGCCCCGCTCCACCCGGACCGCCCCGAGGACGCCGACTACACCCGCCGCATGATGGCGCGGGTGGAGGGAATGGCGCTCAAGGCGCTGGAGGAGGGCGTCGACTGGAGCTGGTCCAGCTTCCGCGAGTACCTGGACGCCCTCGAAGGGCGGATCGCCGTCAACGCCGGATTCATGGTCGGCCACTGCGCCCTGCGCAGGCACGTCATGGGCGCCGACGCGATCGGCGGGCAGCCCACCCCCGCACAGCTCCACGCCATGCTCGCGCTGTTCCACGACGCCATGGACGCCGGGGCCTGGGGACTGTCCACCACCCAGTCCGCCACCCACTCCGACGGCGACGGACAGCCGGTCGCCTCCCGGCACGCGCTGCCCGAGGAACTCCTCGCCCTGGCCCGCGCCGTCGGCGAGCACGAGGGCACCCAGCTCGAAGCGATCGTCGCGGGCTGTCTCGACCAGTTCTCCGACGAGGAGATCGACCTCCTCGTCGACATGACCGCCACCGCCGGACGCCCGCTGAACTGGAACGTGCTCACCATCGACGCCGCCGTCCCGGAACGCGTGCCGCGCCAGCTGATACCCAGCGAACGGGCCCGCCGGGCCGGGGGCCGGATCGTCGCCCTCACCATGCCGATCCTCACCCCGATGAACATGTCGCTCGGCACCTTCTGCGCCCTCAACCTCATCCCCGGCTGGGGCGAGATCCTCTCCCTCCCCGTCCCGGAACGGATCGCCCGGCTCCGCGACCCCGCCACCCGGGCCGAGATGCTGCGCCGCGCCGACAGCAAGGAGGCCGGTGTCTTCCGGCGCCTCGCCGACTTCGGCCGGTACGTCATCGGTGACACCTACAGCGACGCGAACGAGGGACTGACCGGCCGGGTCGTCGGTGACATCGCCGCCGAACGCGGCCAGGACGCCTTCCACTGCCTCGTCGAGATCTGCGCCGACGACGAACTGCGCACCGTGCTGTGGCCGATGCCCACCGACAACGACCCCGCGTCCTGGGAGCTGCGTCGGCAGACCTGGGGGCACGAGGACGTCATGCTCGGCGGCTCCGACGCCGGCGCCCACCTGGACCGCATGTGCGGCGCCCCGTACACCACCCGCTTCCTCGGCGACTGCCTGCGCAGGCGCAGACTCCTCCCCCTGGAACAGGCCGTCAAGATGCTCACCGACGACCCCGCCCGGCTGTTCGGGCTCCGCGACCGGGGCAGGATCGAGGAGGGCTTCCACGCCGACCTCGTCCTTTTCGACCCCGAACGCGTCGACGCCGGCCCCGCCACCCTGGTGCACGACCTCCCGGGCGACAGCCCCCGCCTCGACTCCAAGGCGATCGGCATCGTGTCGGTCCGGGTCAACGGGGTCGAGACGCTGCGCGACGACAAGGTGACCGGCGCGGTCCCCGGCACGGTGCTCCGTTCCGGCCGCGACACCCGGACGGTGAGCACCGCATGAGCGACGGGCAGCGGCCAGGCGACGGGCGTCGGCGTCTCTTCGTCGGCGGGCGGTGGACCGAACCCGAACTCGGCCACTACGAGGTGATCAACCCGGCCACCGAGGAGGTCGTGGGCCTCGCCCCGGAGGCGAGCCGCGAACAGGTGCACGCGGCGGCCGCGGCAGCCCGTGAGGCGCTGGACGGCTGGTCGCGCACCCGCCCGGAGGACCGGGCCGCGATCCTGGACCGGGCCGCCGACCTGATGCTGCGGGACCTGCGCGGCCATGCCGTGCTCGCGCAGGCGGAGAGCGGCGCCACCACGGGAACCGCCCGGGGCATGCAGGTCGCCGTCGGCGCCGCCCGCTTCCGGCGGTACGCCAGGGGCGCCCTGGAACCTGTCGAGGAGCCGATCGCGCCGCAGATCAACGAGGCGGGCCCGATGGGACGGGCGGGGGTCTTCGGGGCGCTCGCGGTACGTCAGCCGGTGGGCGTCGTCGCGTGCATCACCTCGTACAACAACCCCTGGGCCAACCCGGCCGGCAAGATCGCCCCCGCGCTCGCCATGGGCAACACGGTGGTGGTGAAGCCCGCGCCACAGGATCCGCTGTCCGTCTACCGGATGGCCGAGGTGCTGGAAGCGGCAGGGGTTCCGGCGGGCGTCGTCAACGTCGTCACCGGGTCGGGGCCCGAGGCGGGTGAGGCCGCCGTCGACGCCCCGGACGTCGACATGGTCAGCTTCACCGGCTCCACCGCCGTCGGACAACGCATCGGCGAGGTCTGCGGACGGGCCATGAAGCGGCAGTTGATGGAGCTGGGCGGAAAGGGAGCCGCCGTGGTCCTCGACGACGCCGACCTCGACTCCGCGGCGGCGGGCATCGGCACCACGTTCTCCTTCTACAGCGGCCAGATCTGCACGGCCCCGACCCGCGTGCTCGTCCAACGCGGCGTCCACGACGCCCTGATCGAGAAGCTCACCGCGTACACGGGACTGCTGAGGGTGGGCGACCCGACGGTACGGGGGACGGTCGTCGGTCCGGTCATCTCCGCCGCCCACCGCGACCGCGTCGAGTCGTACGTCGAACTCGGCAGGAAGGAGGGCGCCCGGGTCGTGACCGGCGGCGAACGCCCGGCCGGACTCGACAGGGGCTTCTACGTCGCCCCCACCCTCCTCGCCGACTGCACCAACGACATGCGCGTCGTCCGCGAGGAGATCTTCGGCCCGGTCGTCGTGGTCGTCCCCTTCGACGACGAGGAGGAGGGCATCGCCCTCGCCAACGACAGCGACTACGGGCTGATCGACTACGTCTGGTCCTCGGACGTGGCGCGGGCCTTCCGGATCGCCCGGCGGCTGCGCGCCGGTGGGGTCGGGGTGAACACGGTGGGACGCAACATGGAGGCCCCGTTCGGAGGGTTCAAGAGGAGCGGGGTGGGCCGTGACGTCGGCTCCTACGCCCTGCACGCGTACAGCGAGCTCCAGGCGATCGTCTGGCCCGGCTGAACTTCCCGCGCACCGACAGGGACTTGGCGGGTGGGTGTCCGCTCAGCGGACACCCACGGGAAATTTTGAATCCACACAAAACGGACAGGGCTGCGATTCCAGCACGGCGCTGCGGTGGAAGGTGACCTCGCATCGGAAGGTGTGATGGGTTTCGGGCCTTTGATTTGCTTCAACTTCCTGTGTCTGTAGCCAAATATTCAAGGGTGAGACATTGGAGTCTCATAGTCCGGATGTGGATATCGCAGCGCATAACGTCCCTTCCATGACACAGCTGGACGTGCGGCCGCGGGCCGGAGACACGGCACGGGGCGCCGCCGCCCCGGCCGACGGCGGTGTGCGCGGCAAGGGTCTCGGCGGCAACTCCGTCGGCCTGATGGGCAGCGCCGTCATCGGCGTCTCCACCGTCGCCCCCGTCTACCTCTGATCTTGGCCGGTGCTCCGCCCTTCAGGGGGGGGTGAAGGCCATCCTTGGGGCCGGAGGCGCGGAGCGCCGGAGGGCTCTGCATCTCCGTGGTGACGGTCAGACGGGGCGCTGCTGGTTCTCGATGTACTGCTTGACGACGGTCAGGGGTGCCCCGCCGCATGAGCCGGCGAAGTAGGAACCGGACCAGAAGTGTCCGCCCCACAGGTACCGGCGGACATGGCTGTCGTACTCCTGGCGGAGCCGCCGGGAGCTGACACCCTTGAGGGAGTTGACCAGCTTGGACAGTTGGACTTTCGGCGGATAGTGCACGAGCAGGTGCACGTGGTCCTGTTCGCCGTTGAACTGTTTCAGCTCGGCCTCGAAGTCGGCGCAGACCTCCCGCATGATCTCTTCGGTGCGGGTCAGCATGGCGTCGGTGCACGCCTTCCGTCTGTACTTGGTGACGAAAACCAAATGAACGTGCAGGTTGTAGACAACATGGCGACCAGTTCTGACATCGGGATTAGGGTTCCATCGTGGTGACATAAACCAATGCCAGGCTCTCGATTGTGAGTCAGGACACCTTGGTCAAGCGGCAGTTCGGGCACCGTGCCCGGCTTGCACTGTCGCCTGCCGGGCTGTTGAAGGCCGATGACCAGGCGCACGCGGCCCGCACCGTGTGGAACCTGCTGCATGCCTGGTGGCAGATGATGCCGAAGGAAGCGCGGACTCTCGCGAACGCGGACGCCGCGATTCGCCAGGCTCGCGAGGACATCGACTTTCTCGCCGTCCTGCCCGCGCAGGCCGCGCAAGCGGTTCTCAAGACGTACTTCCAGGCGTGGCGGAACTGCTGGGAGGGCCGCGCCGACGCCCCGAACTTCAAGGGGCGGTTCCGCACGGTGATGTCTGTGGACATCCCGCAGGGCCGGGACCTGAACATCGTTCGGGTGCACCGACGCTGGGGCATGGTCAACATTCCCAAGGTGGGCCGTGTCCGGTTCCGGTGGACCAAGGACCTGCCCGTGGGCAAGCACGCAAGCACGGAGAACCGGATCACCGGGGCCCGGCTGGTCAAAGACGCGCTTGGCTGGCACATCGCCTTCCGTGTCCAGACCCTTCAGGGCAAGCCCGAGCCCCACCAGGGGCCGGACATCGGCATCGACGTCGGCGTCACCGTGCCCATCGCCCTCTCGGACGGCGAAACGTACGAGCACGGCGAATGGCTGACCGGGAAGGAGAAGGCCAAGCTCCTGCACTTGGAGCAGCGCGCCGCGCAGCGTAAGCGGCACCGGAAGCCCGGCGAGCGCACCAGCCGCCGACTGCACCACACCTACGGCCAGATCGCAGGACTCCGCGCGAAAGCCAAGCGCCGGGCCCTGGACTGGCAGCACCGGACGACCACCGCCATCGCCCGCACATACGGCACGGTCGTGGTCGAAGCACTCATCATCACGAACATGGTCAAGTCCGCCAAGGGGACGGTCGAAGAGCCGGGGAAGAACGTTGCCCAGAAGTCTGGGCTGAACCGCTCCATCAGCGGGGAGGCATGGGGCCGCACGGTCACCATGCTGGCGTACAAGACCGCTCAGCACGGCGGCACCCTGGTCAAGGTCCCCGCCCCCGGCACCTCCCAACGCTGCTCAGCGTGCGGCTTCACCACGCCCGGCAACCGGGAGTCCCAGGCCGTGTTCGTGTGCAAGAACCCAGACTGCGGCTGGTCGGGCAACGCCGATTACAACGCAGCCCGGAACGTCTTGCACCTGTACCGGATGGGCCTCGCGCTCATCCCGGCTGCCGGGAGGGCAGTCGTCAGGCGCGCGAAGCGCGTCAAGCCCGCTACCGCAAGGTAAGCAGGAATCTCCCGGCTTCAGCCGGGAGAGCACTTCA
Organism: Streptomyces sp. NPDC014734; assembly: GCF_043083325.1. Taxonomy (NCBI): domain Bacteria; kingdom Bacillati; phylum Actinomycetota; class Actinomycetes; order Kitasatosporales; family Streptomycetaceae; genus Streptomyces; species Streptomyces sp. NPDC014734. Next base: position 99,052 of record NZ_JBIBYN010000024.1, read on the forward strand.
ATACGCGCTGACGGCCTTCGCCTGTGCCTGGTACTTCCGCGCCGATCTGACCCGCTCCGTCCGCGACCTCGCCTTCAAGGGGCTCTTCCCGGTGGTCGGCGGCCTCCTGCTCGGCGCGGTATTCGGCAAGACCCTGTACGACATGTGGAACCCGGCGTACGGCTCCGGTTCGTCCGTCCTCGGGGTCGGGTCGGTGTTCGTGATCGGTGTGGGGCTGCTGCTGCTCGGGGTGGTGCTGATGCTGGTGATGCAGCGCCGCAGTCCGGCGTTCTTCCGGGGCGAGGTGCTGACCAAGGAGACCCCGGCGCTGGTCGTGGAGGACTGAGGGCCGGGGCGCCAGGCCCGAGAGGCCGGTCCGGGGTTCGGCGCCGGGGGAGTCCCCCCTCACGCCGCATGTGCGACGACGTCGTCCACCACGTGCTTGTCCAGCGCGGCACGGACCAGGGCCGCGGCGAGCGCGGCGGGTCCCCGGCCGCCGTCCTGCTCGACCCGCCCCTCGCGCCCCGCGCATCTCTCGTGTTCCGCGCGCCCCTCACGTCTCTCGTGCTCTTCGTGTTCCTCGCGGGCGGTGGTCCCGGCCCCCTCCGCCAGTCGTACGAGCTTCGCCGGGGAGGCGGGCAGGCCCAGTTTCTCCGCGCCCCGGAGCGCCTTGCCGTCCACGAACGGCGCCGCCTCCGGCCACACGTCCTGGACCTCGCGCAGGAAGATGTCCGCCCCTGCCGGGCCGATGCCCGGGGTCCGGCGCAGCCCGGCCCGCAGCGCGTCCAGGTCGCCGTCGGCCTCCTCGCGCAGCCGTCGCAGATCGCCCCCGTAGTCGTCCAGCAGGAGCCGTGCGCCGTCACCGAGCTGGGTGGCGGTCCGTTCGTCGTAGCGCCGGTAGCCGCCCTCGCCCAGCGCGTCGACCCGTTCCTGCCAGCTCGCCGCCAGCATTCGGTCGGGGGAGCGCAGGCCGTGGGCGAACAGCGCACGGGCCGCCGCCACCGCCGCGGACGCCCGGATGCGGGCGCTCAACAGGTTGCTGAGGACCAGGAGTTGGTACAGCGGCTGCGGGGTGTTCCGCAGCCGGATGCCCGCCTCGTCCGCGTACGTGGTTCCGTAGCGGTCGAGGAGGGCCGTCACGGTGCCGCGCGCGGTCACGGGGCCCCGCCTCCTTCGTCGGCGGCCACCTGGGCGAGGGTCCGGCCGGTGCGGGCCGAGCGCGCCAGATACGGATCGGGCGTGTCCGGCCCGTCGTGCGTGGCCTGCCCGTCCCTCGCCTTGATCAGCAGCCACACGTCCTCACCCGGTGCGCCGCCCTCGCCGCCCTTCTTGAAACGGGTGAGGGCGAACTCGCCGTGCAGCCGGGTGCCGTCCAGCCAGAAGGTCGCGTGCCCGTCCTCCAGGGCCTGCTCGAACGGCACCGGGGCGCCCCACCTGTCGTGGCTGAGCGGGCGGTAGGTGCCCTGGTCCCAGACGATCACCGTGCCGCTCCCGCTGTCACCCTTCGCGATGACCCCCTCGAAGGTGCGGTATTCCAGCGGGTGGTCCCGGGTGGCGACGGCCAGCCGCCGTTCGCGCGGGTTCTCCGAGGGGCCGCGCGGCACCGCCCACGACTTCAGCACTCCGCCGACCTCCAGCCGGAAGTCGAAGTGTGTGCGCCGCGCCTGGTGGACCTGCACCACGAAACAGGGCGGTGCGCCCGTGTGTCCGTCGTCGCCGTGCGGCTTCGCGTCCGCCTCGGCGCGCTGCCCGTCGCGACGTTCCCGGCGGTCGTGCCGGGTCCCGTGATCGGTGCGTTCCCGGTCGCCCTGGGGTCGGTCTCCGCTTGTCCCGGTCGCATCCATCCGGACACCTCCTCCGGCAGCAGCCCCCGTCCCGCCCTGTGCCTCCCTTCCACTGTGACGCTCCCGGCCGGGAACCGCACCGCATTGCCGCACCGCCACTGCTAAATAAGGGCAGGCACACCTAAGTGACAGCCCTTATCGTCCCTTCCATGGACACCTCGGAACTGCTGGGCGTCAGTCTCGTCTCCGCCCTCGTGTCGGCGGCCCTGGTCGGTGCCGTCGTCGTCGGTGCGCTGCTCGTGGCCCGGGACGCCCTGCTCGGGGACTACCCACCGGCGATCCGGGAGCGGTACGGGCCACAGAGCGAGCGCGGCAGGCGGACGGCCGCCGCCGCCGGGCTGCTGAACCTGCTGGTCCTCGTCGCGGTCCCGGTGGGCGGTGTCCTCGCCCTGCACGCGCGGGCGGACGGCCCGCTGGGATTCTGGCCGCCCTTCGTCCTCGGCACGGTCGGCTTCCTCGCCGTCACGCTCTTCGACCTGCTGGTTCTGGACTGGTGGCTGTTCTGCCTCGTACGACCGCGCTTCATGGTGCTGCCCGGCACCGAGGGCATGCCCGAATACCGTGACTTCGCGTTCCACGTCCGCGTCCTCGTGCCCCGGCCGGTGCCGTGGCCGTTGGTGGCCATCCCCGGGTACGGGGCGGGTGTGGGAGCCGTGACCTGTCTCGTCGAGGCCCTCGCCGGCTGAGAGCCCGAGACGTCCGCGTGGACTGTCCGCACGCGGTGACGTCGCGCACTCGCGCGTGTGCTGACGCCGTGTACCCGCATGCGGTGACGCGCGCACTCGGATTCGGGCGCCGCACGCCCTACGTTGGGGCCGTCACCGTACCGACCACGACGGAGGTGTCCTCATATGCGGATCGCCATGACGATCTTCCTCACCGACGAGACCATCACGCCGCTGCGGCTCGCCCGCGAGCTGGAGCAGCGCGGATTCGCCGGGCTCTACCTGCCCGAACACACCCACATCCCGGTGAGCAGGGAAACCCCGTACCCCGCGGGCGGCGAACTCCCGCCCGAGTACGCCCGCACCCTGGATCCCTTCGTCGCCCTCGCCCAGGCCGCCGCCGTCACCGAACGCCTCGCCCTCGGCACCGGTGTCACCCTCGTCGCCCAGCACGACCCGATCGACCTGGCCAAGCGGATCGCCACCCTCGACCACCTCTCCGGCGGCCGGTTCACCCTGGGCGTCGGCTACGGCTGGAACGTCGAGGAGGCCGCCGACCACGGGGTGGACTGGTCGACCCGCCGCGCCCTCGCCCACGACCGGCTGGCCCTGATGCAGGCCCTGTGGGCGGACGAACCGACCGCCTACGAGGGGAAGTTCGCCTCGGTCCGGGCAAGTGACGCGTACCCCAAGCCGGTTCAGGCGGCTCGCGGCCCGGTGGGCGGCCCGCGCACCCTCTTCGGCGGCGCGGCGGGCCCGAAGCTCTTCGAACGGATCGCACGGCAGGCGGACGGCTGGCTGCCGATCGGCGGCCACGGGCTCACCGAGTCCCTGCCCAGGCTGCGCGCCGCCTGGGAGGCGGCAGGCCGCGACCCGAAACACCTTCAGGTCGTCCCGTACGCGGTGGTCCCGGACCCGGGAAAACTGGCGCACTACGCGGACCTGGGCATCGAGGAGACCGTGCTGCAACTGCCCCCGGCGGGGGAGGCGGAGGTGCTGCGGGCGCTGGACGCGTACGCGGAGTTCCTCTGACGCGGCGGACCCCGGGGCCGGGCTCGGGGGCAGGACGCGGGGCCGGACCCCGGGGCCGGGACGCGGCCCGGCCCGTTCCGTCGGCTCACGTCGTCGGCTCACGGCTCGTACCAGGTGAGGGCGAGCCAGAGCTGGGCGCGGGTGTCCGGGTCGGACAGGTCGGCGCCGAGGAGCCGCTGGATGCGGTTGACGCGGTGGCGGACGCTGTTGCGATGCATGTCGGTGGTTTGCGCCGTGCGGTCCCAACTTCCGTGGCAGGCGAGCCAGACGCGCAGCAGACGTACGAGTTCGGGGCCGTCCGGCACTTCGTCGAGGAGCGGGCCCAGGGCGGTGCGGGCCCAGGCGGCGGCCTGGGACTGTTCGAGGAGTTCGCCGACGCCGTGTCCCGCGGCCCGGGAGACGAGCGGTGTGCCGGACGCGACGGCGCGTTCCAGCAGGAGGCGGGCGTCCTGGCCCGCCGAGGGCAGGCGGTCGGGCGCGACGGGACGGCTCAGGGCGGTCAGCCAGCCCGATTCGGTGTGCAGCGCGGTCAGCCGGTCCGGGGAGGTGTCGGCCGGGACGATCGCGCACAACTGCCCGTCGTGGAGATCGACCAGTGGGCTTCCGAGGGCGCGGATCACGACCGTCGCGTCGTCCGGCCGCGGCGTGCCGCGGCCGGTGGGGGCCCAGATGCCGCGCAGGACGCGCACGGGTTCCGGCTCGTCGGTGTCCAGCAGGGCGCGCAGCAGCCGTTCCACCCGGGAGGGCCGGGCTTCCGGGGAGCCGGGGTCGCTCGGGGCGGGGCGCTCGCCCAGGAGGAGGCGGGTCATCAGGCTGTGCCGGGTTCCCGTGACGCGCTCCGATTCGGCAAGCAGCCCGAGCAGTCCCACGCACACGGCAGTGAGGGTGCGGTCCGGGGCGGTGAAGGGGCGTGACCTGCCGAGCAGCAGGACGTGCGGCCGGCCGTGGAGCGAGGCGATCGGATGCAGGTCGACGTGGACGCCGCCGCTGGCGTGCGTGGCGCTGCGCGGACCCGAGCCGCGCCCCAGGCGCAGGGCGAGGTCCACGAGGTCCCGGCCGGGTTCCGGGGCGCCGCCGGCCGTCCGGACCGGGTTGCCCCTGCTGTCCAGCAGGACGGCCCAGCAGTCCGCCGCGTCCGCCATCGCCGCGAGCACCGCGGGGACCGGCGGCACTCCGTGCAGGGCGGCGCGCGTGATCCGGCTCTGCGCCTCCGCCAGTCCCCGTTGCTGGTCGGCCCTGCGCCCCTCCAGGGCGTCCGCCACGGCCCGGCTCACCGCGAGGAACGGGGTGGCGCGCGGGACGGTGAGCAGCGGCAGGCCGTACCGTTCGCACGCCTCGACCAGGACGGCGGGCGCCTCGGAGTGCACCGGGGCGAGCCCGAAGCCGAGCGCGGCCACACCGGAGTCCGCCAGGGCGCGAGCGTAGGAACGCAGCAGGTCGGGGTCGTCCGGCAGGTTCAGCCCGGCGCTCAGCAGCAGTTCGCCACCGTCCAGGTACGGGGCGGGGTCGGCGAGCTCGCTGACGTGCGCCCAGCGCACCTCCCGGTCCAGCAGCTCATGTCCGGCCAGGACCTCCAGGCCGAGGCCGGGCAGCTCGGCGATCTCCCGCAACGGGACGGTGATCTCCGGCTCGGGCGCGGCGCGATGGGGGGCGACCGCGTCGGGTGCGTCGTCGCGGGCCTCGGTGCTCACAGCCGGCCTCCGGGAGCTCGGGATTTTCGGGGGCGGACCCACGGACCCGCGGCGGCTTTCCGTACCGCGGGGAGAGGGTGGGTCGTATCAACCCAAGAGTAAGGAGAAATGGGATGGAACGGCCAATGATGTTTAGCGGTACGCAACCTTATGGTGAAAGTCGGCGCCAGGAGACCTGCCCCGTTCGCCGAATCCGTGGAACCGCATCCCGGAACCCGGGCCGCGGAACCGAGACCCGCGGAACCGGGCCCGGAAACCGCGGAGCCGGAGCCCGCGGAACCCGACCCGCGGAGCCGGAGCCCGCGGAACCCGACTCGCGGAACCGCGCCCCACCCGGCAGCACCACCGTCCGGAACCCCGGCAGCATCACCGTCCGGAAGAAAAGAGCCTCACCCATGTCCCTCGCACAGTCCCCCAACGCGGACGGCCCCGTGGGCCCCGTCGGTCCCGTGGACAGCGCCCGCGTACCGCGCTTCGCCGGTATCGCGACCTTCGCGCGGCTGCCGCGCATCGAGGAGGTGCCCGCCGCGGACATCGCGGTCGTCGGCATCCCCTTCGACACCGGCGTCTCGTACCGGCCGGGCGCCCGCTTCGCGCCGGCCGCGGTGCGCGAGGCCAGCCGTCTCCTGCGCCCGTACAACCCGGCCCTCGACGTCTCCCCGTTCGCGTCCGTGCAGGTCGTCGACGCCGGGGACATCCCGGTCAACCCGTTCAACATCGGCGAGGCCGTGGCCACCGTGCAGGACGAGGTCGGCGCACTGATGGACACCGGTGCCTCGGTCGTCACCATCGGCGGCGACCACACCCTCTCCCTGCCGCTGCTGCGCGCCGCCGCCAGGAAGCACGGTCCGGTCGCGCTGCTGCACTTCGACGCCCACCTGGACACCTGGGACACCTACTTCGGCGAGCCCTACACCCACGGCACGCCGTTCCGCCGCGCCGTCGAGGAGGGCATCCTCGACACCGAGGCGCTGTCGCACGTCGGCACCCGCGGACCCCTGTACGGCAAGGCCGACCTCAGCGAGGACGAGCGCCTCGGCTTCGGCATCGTCACCTCCGCCGACGTCATGCGGCGCGGCGTCTACGAGGTCGTCGACCAGCTCCGTCAGCGGGTCGGCGACCGGCCGCTGTACATCTCCGTCGACATCGACGTGCTCGACCCGGCGCACGCCCCCGGCACCGGCACCCCCGAGGCGGGCGGCCTCACCTCGCGCGAGCTGCTGGAGATCCTGCGCGGGCTGCGCGACACCAACATCGTCGGCGGCGACGTCGTGGAGGTCGCGCCCGCCTACGACCACGCCGACATCACCGCCACGGCCGCCTCGCACGTCGCGTACGACCTGGTCAGCCTGCTGGCCCTGCGCTCGGAGGAGAAGCGATGACCGCCCGTCCCACCCTTCCCGCCCTGATCGGCGGCGTCCGGGTCCTGCCCGCCGACGGCCGGGCCCTGGAGCTGACCGACCCCGCCACCGGCGAGGCGTTCGGCGCCAGTGCCCTGTGCGGTCCGGACGAGGTCGAGGCGGCGGTACGCGCCGCCGGGGCCGCCTTCACCGGCTGGTCGAAGAGCACTCCGGGCGAGCGGATGACCGCCCTGCTGCGGATCGCCGACGAGCTGGAGCGCCGCGCCGAGGAGTTCGCGGACGCCGAGTGCCGCGAGACCGGCAAGCCGCGTCACATCGTCCTCACCGAGGAGATCCCGCAGAGCGCGGACGCGCTGCGCTTCTTCGGCGGCGCCGCCCGCATGCTGGAGGGCCGGGCCACCGGCGAGTACCTGACCGGGCACACCTCGTCGATCCGCCGCGAGCCGATCGGCGTCTGCGCCCAGATCACCCCCTGGAACTACCCGCTGATGATGGCGGTGTGGAAGATCGGTCCGGCCGTCGCCGCGGGCAACACCACGGTGATCAAGCCCGCCGAGACCACGCCGACCACCACGGTCCTGCTCGGCGAGATCTGCGCCGCGCACCTGCCCGAGGGCGTCGTCAACGTGCTCACCGGCGACCGGGACACCGGCCGCGCCCTTGTGGAGCACGAGGTCCCCGCGCTGGTCTCGCTGACCGGCTCCACCCGCGCGGGCGCCGAGGTCGCACGGGCCGCGGCCGGTGCGCTCAAGCTCACCCACCTGGAGCTCGGCGGCAACGCCCCGGCCCTGGTCTTCCCCGACGTCGACCCGGTCGCCGCGGCGGAGGGCATCGCCCAGGGCGCGTACTACAACGCGGGCCAGGACTGCACCGCCGCCTCCCGCGTCCTGGTCCACGCCGACGTCCACGACGCCTTCGTCGAGGCGCTGGCCGCGCAGGCCGACGCCACCCGCACCGGGCGGCCCCCGCTCGACGAGGAGGCCGACTTCGGCCCCCTCAACAGCGCCGGGCAGCTCTCGCGCGTCCTGGGCCTGCTGGACCGGCTGCCCGAGCACGCCACCGTCCGGGCGGGCGGCAAGCAGGTCGGCGACCGGGGCTTCTACCTCGCCGCGACCGTCGTCGACGGGCTGCGGCAGGACGACGAGATCGTCCAGGAGGAGATCTTCGGCCCGGTGCTCACCGTGCAGACCTTCACCACCGAGGAAGAGGCCATCGCCCTCGCCAACGGCGTCCCGCAGGGACTCGCCTCGTCCGTGTGGACGTCCGACCACGGCCGGGCCGTACGCTTGTCCGGGGCTCTCGACTTCGGCTGCGTCTGGATCAACACGCACGGCCTGCTCGCCTCCGAGATGCCGCACGGCGGCTTCAAGCAGTCGGGCCACGGCAAGGACCTCTCCGGCTACGGCCTGGAGGACTACACCCGCGTCAAGCACGTCATGACGGCGCACGGGACCGCCTGATCCCACCCCGCCGGTGACGGGTCCGGTTCCCCGGACCCGTCACGGCGCCGCACGTTCCCTCCGCTCCGCACCCTTCCTCAACGGTCGCGCCCCCCGCGCACCGGACGAGCGGACAGCAAGCGGCACCCACGAACCGCAGAAAGGCCGGCCGCCATGCCACACCACGCAGGCCCGCAGGGTACGAACACCGCCACCGGGGCGCACACCGGCACCGGCACCGACGACGGCACGGACACCGGTTACCAGCAGGAGCTGCACCGCGGGCTGAGCCTGTGGTCCACCTTCTCCGTCGGCTTCGCGACCGTCTCACCGGTCGTGGGGATCTACGCGGCGGTGTCCCTCGGCTACATCACCGCGGGCCCCTCCTGGGTCTGGCTGATCCCGCTCGTCCTGGTCCTCCAGCTCACCGTCGCCTCGGTCTACGCCTCGCTGGCCTCGCAGTGGCCCATCGCGGGCGGCTGCTACCAGTGGGTGCGCCGACTGGCCGGGGACCGGGCGGGCTGGTTCACCGGATTCCTGTACCTCGCCTCGGCGATCGCCTCACTGTCCACCGTCGCCTACCTGGGTGGGCCCTGGCTGTTCTCCCTGGTCACGGGCGACGCCCCGACCCCGGGGCAGCAGGTGCTGTGCGGTGTGGTCTTCCTGGTCCTCGCCCTGCTGATCAACCAGCTCGGTGTGAACCCGCTGAAGTGGTTCCTGAACGCGGGCATCGTCGCGGAGGCCGTCGCCTCGATCGGGATCTCCCTCGCGCTGCTGTTCTTCTTCCGCAACCACGACTTCTCGATCCTCTTCCAGGGCCCCGCGAGCGGCGGCGGAACCGCCGGGTTCATGGCCGCTCTCGCCGTCGGCGGCTGGGCCTTCCTCGGCTTCGACGCCTGCTCCCAGGTGTCCGAGGAGACCGTCAACCCGCGCCGTGACGTCCCGCGCGCCATTCTGCGCTCGCTGACCGCGGTCGGCCTCGTCGTGCTGCTCACCGCCCTGTCCGTGACGATGTCGCTCAAGGACGTGGCGGGCGCCGAGTCCGGCGAGATCGCCGACCCGGTCCTCGCGTCGGTCGTCGACGCGTTCGGCAGCTGGGCCGTGCGTCCGTTCACCGCCGTCGTCCTGATCGCCTTCATCGCCTGCGCGGTCTCCATCCAGACCTACCTCGGCCGGGCCGTCTTCGGCATGGCCCGCGACGAGATGCTGCCCGCCTCCCGGCTGCTGAAGAAGGTCGGCCGCCGTCAGGTGCCGCACGGCGCCCTGTGGACCGTCACCGTCCTGGCCTGCCTCGGCCTGCTCCTCGGCCTGAACGGCGACGCCGCCGGCACGTTGATGGCCTTCGGTTCCGGCGGCTTCTACATCGTCTTCCTGATCGTCACCGCGACCGCGCTGCGGGCCCGGCTCACCGGCCGGTGGGACCCCGACAAGGGCGACATGAAGATGGGCCGCAAGGGCCTGGTCCTCAACATCGTCGCGGTGGTCTGGCTGGTCTTCGAGGCCATCAACGTCGCCTGGCCGCGCGCCTCGCTCGCCGCTCCCGGCGCCCCCTGGATCGTGGTCTGGGCAGTGATCGCCGTGTTCTCGGCCCTCACCGTGATCGGCCTGATCTACCTGTTCGTGGCCAAGCCGCACCTGCGCATCGCCGCCAGCCAGTCCTTCGCCGAGCCCGACTCCACCCCCGCGGGCACCGGCCACCAGCCCACTTCCTCCCGGGAGACCGTCCGATGAGCACCCACCACAGCACCACCGGCCCCCGTCTCACCCGCGCCGTCGTCCACGACCCGGCCACCGGCGAGACCGGCATCCGGACCCTGACCCTTGCCGCGCCCCGCGCCGACCAGGTCCTCGTCCGGGTCATGGCCAGCGGTGTGTGCCACTCCGACCTGCACATCGTCGAGGGCGACTGGCCCACCGACACCCCGCTGGTCCTGGGCCACGAGGGTGCGGGCGTCGTCGAGGCGATCGGACCCGACGTCCACGACGTGAGCGTCGGCGACCATGTGATCCTCTCCTGGTTCGCGCCCTGCCGCCGCTGCGAGGCGTGCGCCGCCGGACGTGCCTGGCTGTGCGGCAACACCAAGGCCGTCTCCAACACGCTCCCCGACGGCTCCACCCCGTTCAGTGACGAGCACGGCGAGGACGTCCTGCCCTTCCTCGGCGTCGGCGCGTTCTCCGAGTACGTGGTCGTCCCGGAGGCCGCCGCCGTCCCGGTCGACCGGAACGTGCCCTTCGACGTCGGCGCGCTCATCGGCTGCGCGGTGACCACCGGGGTCGGCGCCGCCGTCCACACGGCCGACGTGCGCCCCGGCGACTCCGCCGTCGTCATCGGCTGCGGTGGCGTCGGGCAGGCCGTCGTCCTGGGCCTGCGCACGGTCGGCGCCCACCCGATCGTCGCCGTGGACCTCTCCGAGGAACGACTGGAACTGGCCCGTTCGCTGGGTGCCACGCACACCCTGCGCGGCGACGACCCGGACCTCACGGCCAGGGTCCACGAGATCACCGGCGGCGCCCACCACGCCTTCGAGGCCATCGGACGCCCCGCCACCATCGAAACCCTGCCGGGGCTGCTGCGCGCCGGTGGACAGGCCGTCCTCGTCGGCATGACCGCGATCGGGGCCAAGGTCTCCATCGACCCGTTCGACCTCGCCGACCAGGGCAAGTCGATCCTCGGCTGCAACTACGGATCCAGCGTCCCCGCCGTCGACTTCCCCCGCCTGGCGGCCCTGCACCGGGCCGGGCGGCTGCCCCTGGACCGCCTGATCGGCAACCGGGGCACGCTGACCGATGTCGAGCGGGCGTTCGGCGACCTGCGGGCCGGTGTCGGCCTGCGCACGGTCCTCAAGCCGTAGCCGTAGCCGTAGCCGCAGCCGCAGCCGCAGCCGCAGCCGTGGTCGTGGTCGCGGCCGACCGCCCGGCTGTCCGTCTGCCCGCCTGTCCGTCTGCCCGCCTGTCCGTCTGCCGGCCTGTCCGCTTCGAGGAACTGGCGACCGACGCCGCCCCTCCCGCTCGCTTCGAGCCCCGCTTCTCCCGCTCTCCGGTGGCGGTCCCGGCCTCCGCTGGTCAGCATGGGATGCGTGCCCTCGACCCGGGAGGAACCATGCCCATTGCCGTGCTCGGAGCGACCGGCGGACAGGGCGGCGCGGTGGTCGCCGCGCTGCGGGAGGCGGGGCGCCCGGTGCGTGCCGTGGTGCGGGACCCGGGCAGTGTGCGGGCCCGGGCGCTGGCGGCCGTCGGCGTGGAGGTCGTCGTCGGGGAGCTGTCCGACCCGGTCTCGCTCGCCGAGGCGTTCCGGAACGCGTCGGCGGCGTTCGCCGTGACCACACCGTTCCAGGAGGGACTGGACGCCGAACTGGCGCAGGGCGCGGCGATCGTACGGGCCGCGGAGGACGTGCGCCTGCCGTACCTGGTGCTGGCCTCCGTCGCCAGTGCCGACCGCGACACCGGTGTCCCGCACTTCGAGACCAAGGCCAGGACCGAGGAACTGCTCACGGTCTCCGGTCTCCCGGCGTCGGTGGTCGCGCCGACGTACTTCTACGACAACGCGCTGGGCGCGCTCGACGAGGTGGCCGCGGGTCTCCTCACCCTGCCGCTGCCCGGTGACCGGCCGCTCCAGCAGGTGGCGCGGCAGGACCTGGGCCGGGTCGTGGCCGCGATGGTGGCCGAACCGGGCCGCTGGATCGGGCAGCGCGTCGAGGTCGCGGGCGACGATCCCACCCCGGTCCGGATGGCCGGGGAGATCGGCAGGGCCGCCGGCGGCACGGTCACGTTCCGGCGGACCCCGCTGGAGGACCTGCGCACCGCCAACCCCGACATGTTCGCCATGTACCGGTTCCTGACGGACACCGGCTACCAGGTGGACCTGGAGGCGTTGCGGGCGCAGTTTCCCACCGTCCCCTGGACCTCGTACGGGGCGTGGGCGGAGACGCAGGACTGGCCGACGCCCCGGCAGCCCGGTCGTCGGGCATGACGACGACCGGGACGACCGGGACGACCGGGGCACGTGTCACCGCATGAGCAGTGCGCGTGCCGGGACGGTGCTGCCCGCCAGGGGGCGGACGGCCAGGCGCATCAGGGCGAGGGCGTTGTCGTCCCCCGCGATGCGGTTGGCGCTGAGTTCGCCGCAGGTCAGGCACTCGTGGATGAGCGTCCACTCCCCGTCCGGGCGTACGGACAGGCTGAGCGCCGCCATGCGGCCCCGGCAGTCCGCCGCCCGGTCGCCCGGTATGCGCCGGTCGACGTGCAGGCTGGTCAGGCAGTGCGGACAGTGGTTGCGGTGGGCGGTGCCCGGTGCGGTCAGCGGTACGTCGAGCCGACAGCCGACGCAACGGAACGCGTCGCCCCGGGCGCCTTCCGGGCCGTGCAGCACGTCCTTTCCGCGCTGCGGCCGGCGGACCGTACGGCGGGGGTTACGGCGTGGCACGGCGCTGCCCCCGTCCGTTCCCCGGCAGTGGGCGGCCGGTCACAGGTCACCGAACGCTTCGAGCGGGAAGGGCGGTTGGGCCAGTGGGCGCACCGCCATCCGCATCAGGATCAGTTGGTTGTCGTCCCCGCGGACCGGGTTCGAGGTCAACTCGTCGCAGCGGACGCAGCGGTGGACCACCATCCAGTCGCCGGTGCGCAGCACCGCGATGGAGATCGGGGTCATACGGCCCCCGCAGTCGGACGGACCGCCCTCGACGTGGTCGAGGCAGTGCAGTGAGTGCAGACAGCTCGGGCAGTGGTCGCGCCGGTTGCCGTCCGGGGCGAGCGTGGTGACGGTCAGTCCGCACCACAGGCAGGTGAAGACGCCGGTTCGCGCGACGGCGTCGGCGCCGCGGCCGTGACCGCGGGGAGCGGAGGGCCCGGTGGGCCCGTTGGACTTGGACGGGCGGTGCTGGGGTCGGTCGGTGGACACCCGGTGTTCTCCTTGCCGAAGAGGATGATCAACGCAGCAGGGGAAGTACCGAGCGGCCCTCGTGGGGCATGTGCCGGGAAACCACGGCGTGACTCGACACACGTCGGCACGCGGGTCGGCGCGCCGGCCGTTGCCGTGCGACGGGACGGGCCGTCGTGGGGCCGGTCCGGGTGCGCGTGCGCGTCGCGTTCGTGAACGTGTGTCAGCGGTCCGTGTGTCGGCGGATCCGCGCGTCGGAGGTCACCCGACAGGCTCTCAGAGGGATGCCATGGGGGTGCGTGTGCACGCGGGTCCGGTCGCCCCGACGCTCTGGGGAGCGCGACGAGGGAAGCTCGGGACCACGGGCCGGGGCATACATCAACTGCTTTCCGGGGCAGGCGCCCACAGGTCATCCGCGGTCGGTACCGCGGTCGGGTCGGAGCACCGTAACAACGCGTCGGCACACGGGCCACCGGTTTTCCCGCCGTCGGGGCCGCTGCCGGGGTCCGTGGCCCGGACCCGTGGCCCGGACCCGTGGTCCGGGAGGCCCGCCCGTGGTCCGGGAGGCCCGCCCGTGGAGGCCCCGGTCCGGTGCGTGCGCCCCGCTCGTATGCTCGGTCCATGACCGATGCCCAGCCCGGACGCCCGACCACCAATGCCATGCGGCGTGCCCTCAAACGCGCCCGTGACGGCGTCGCCCTCGACGCGACCGAGGCCGCGGTGCTGCTCCAGGCGCGCGGCGACGACCTGCGGGATCTCGCCGTCTCGGCGGCCCGGGTGCGCGACGCCGGGCTCGAAGCGGCAGGCAGGCCCGGCGTCATCACGTACTCGCGCAAGGTCTTCATCCCGCTGACCCGGCTCTGCCGCGACAAGTGCCACTACTGCACCTTCGTCACCGTTCCCGGCAAGCTCCGGCGGGCCGGTCAGGGCATGTTCCTGTCGCCCGACGAGGTGCTGGCGATCGCCCGCGAGGGCGCGGCCATGGGCTGCAAGGAGGTGCTGTTCACGCTCGGCGACCGGCCGGAGGACCGCTGGCCGGAGGCCCGGGAGTGGCTGGAGGCCGAGGGCTACGACGACACCCTCGCCTACGTGCGCGCCATGGCGATCCGGGTCCTGGAGGAGACCGGACTCCTCCCGCACCTCAACCCCGGCGTGCTGACCTGGACCGACCTCCAGCGCCTCAAGCCCGTCGCCCCGTCCATGGGCATGATGCTGGAGACGACGGCGACCCGGCTGTGGTCCGAGCCGGGCGGCCCGCACCACGGATCCCCGGACAAGGAACCCGCCGTGCGCCTGCGGGTCCTGGAGGACGCGGGGCGCTCCAACGTACCGTTCACCACCGGCGTCCTGATCGGCATCGGCGAGACGTACGAGGAGCGCGCCGACTCCCTCTTCGAGCTCCGGCGCACCGCCCGCGCCTATCACGGTCTCCAGGAAGTCATCGTCCAGAACTTCCGGGCCAAGCCGGACACGGCGATGCGCGGCATGCCGGACGCCGAGCTGGAGGAGCTGGCCGCGGCCATCGCCGTCGCCCGGCACATCCTCGGCCCGTCCGCCCGCATCCAGGCCCCGCCGAACCTCGTGGACGCCGAGTACGCCCTGCTCATCGGCGCGGGCATCGACGACTGGGGCGGCGTCTCCCCGCTCACCCCCGACCACGTGAACCCCGAGCGCCCCTGGCCGCACATCGACGAACTCGCCGCCAGGACCGCCGAGTCGGGGTTCACGCTCCGCGAACGTCTCACCATCTACCCGGAGTTCATCCGGCGCGGCGAACCGTGGATCGATCCCCGCGTCCTCCCGCACGTCCGCGCCCTCGCCGACCCGGAGACCGGCCTGGCCCGTGAGGGCGTGAACCCGTCCGGGCTGCCCTGGCAGGAACCCGACGAGGAGTTCGGCGCCACGGGCCGCACCGACCTGCACCGCACCATCGACACCGAGGGCCGCACCGGCGACCGGCGCCAGGACTTCGACGAGGTGTACGGGGACTGGGAGGCGCTGCGCGAGGCGGCGGCCCCCGGCATGGTCCCGTCCCGCATCGACACCGATGTGCGCCAGGCCCTGGGCCGGGCCGCCGACGACCCGACGAAACTCACCGACGACCAGGCGCTCGCCCTGCTCCACGCGGACGGCCCCGCCCTCGACGAGCTGTGCCGGATCGCGGACACCCTGCGCCGCGACACGGTCGGCGACGACGTCACGTACATCGTCACCAGGAACATCAACTTCACCAACGTCTGCTACACCGGCTGCCGGTTCTGTGCCTTCGCCCAGCGGCGCACCGACGCCGACGCCTACACCCTCTCCCTGGACCAGGTCGCCGACCGGGCCGCCCAGGCGTGGGACGTCGGCGCGGTCGAGGTCTGCATGCAGGGCGGCATCCACCCGGACCTGCCCGGCACCGCGTACTTCGACATCGCGCGGGCGGTGCGGGAGCGCGTCCCCGGCATGCACGTGCACGCCTTCTCCCCGATGGAGGTCGTCAACGGGGCCACCCGCACCGGCATGTCCGTACGGGACTGGCTGATCGCCGCGAAGGAGGCCGGACTCGGCTCGATCCCCGGCACCGCGGCCGAGATCCTCGACGACGAGGTCCGCTGGGTCCTCACCAAGGGCAAGCTGCCCACCGCGACCTGGCTGGAGGTCATCCGCACCGCCCACGAGGTCGGCCTGCGCTCCTCTTCCACGATGATGTACGGACACGTCGACCAGCCCCGGCACTGGCTCGGCCACCTGCGAACCCTGGCCCGGCTCCAGCAGGAGACCGGCGGCTTCACCGAGTTCGTCACCCTCCCCTTCATCCACACCAACGCCCCGGTCTATCTCGCGGGCATCGCCCGCCCCGGCCCGACCGACCGGGACAACCGGGCCGTCACCGCCATGGCCCGGCTGCTGCTCCACCCGCACATCACCAACATCCAGACGAGTTGGGTGAAGCTCGGCACGGAGGGCGCGGCCGAGATGCTGCGCTCCGGCGCCAACGACCTCGGCGGCACTCTGATGGAGGAGACCATCTCCCGTATGGCCGGGTCGAGTTACGGCTCGTACCGGTCGATCCAGGACCTGGTCGCCATCGCCGAACTCGCCGGCCGTCCGGCGAAGCCGCGCACGACGCTGTACGGCGAGGTGCCCGAGGAACGACGGCGGGCGGCGGAGGCTTCCGACGGGCACCTCCCGGAACTGCTGCCGCTGCTCCCGGACTGAGGGGACCGGACCGGGGCCGCACTGATCGCCAGGCAAGCGGAATCGGTGTCTCCCATTCCAGGCTTTGCTACCCCAAGTGCCTTGAAACAAACGGGAGTTGAGCGGTCAATACGATTGATCTTGGCTGGTCGCGACGCATAGCATCACGGCGCCGTTGTTGTCTGAGAGGAGTCGAAAGATGACACAAGCCGACACCATGGAAACAGCTACGTACGAGTCGTTGGTCGAGGACGCACTGCGCGAGCTCTCCGCGGCCGAATCGGCCGAGGTCCTCGTGCCGGTCGGCAGTGGTGACGAGGGACCGCTGATGGCGTGGTTCGTCTCCGGCTGACCGTGCCGATGAGGCCAGGGGCCGGTGCTGCGACCGGAAGGGCTCACCGGCCCGCGACGCCCGGCACGGCACCTCGCCGCGTTGTCACCTCGTCCGCGTACATCCAGTACGCCGACGGTGCTCCGCCTGGCGAAGCACCACACCGGACGCCGCGGGCTTCCCGGCAAACCGTCCCGGTCACAGCACCAGCTCGTCAGGGGGTTCCGGCCGCACGCGATTCCCGCGGCCGGAACCCCCGTCGCCCGGAACTCCCGTCGACCCGGCCTGATCCGGCCCGACTCGATTCGGCCCGACCCGACCCGACCCGAAGCCAGGGGGAGCACGCCTTGACCGTTGTGCAGGCCAGTCGCGACTTACGGGACGGAGTCGACGCACTCCTGGACCGCTACGCCGGACTTTCCGACGGCGACCACTGCGTCGTCGTCTTCGCCCCGGACAGCCGGGAGGCGGCCGCCTGGCTGGTCGCCGGACTGAAGCAGCGAAAGCTCAGCACCCAGGTCATCGGCATGCGGCCACTCGTGGACTACGGATTCGCCGCCCGCCTGAAGTCCGCCGTACCCGACCCCGCGTCCTTCACCGGCCGACTCGTCGTGTTCACGCTCGAACGCGACACGATGTCCCACTTCTCGCAGCTCGTGAACGTGATGCGGGAGTTCGGCACCGACCGCTGCATGGTGGTCCGCGTCATCAGCGCGTCGCGGGAGTTCTTCGAGCAGGCCCTCAACCTCGGACCTGACGAACTCAGCGCCCGCAACGCCACCTTGCTGAACCGCCTGACCAGGGCCCGCGCCGTCCGGGTCCGCAGCCGGGGCGGCACCGACCTCCGTATCCGGCTCGACGCCGAGCGGTACGACTGGATCAGTAATCGCGGTGTGTGGCGACCCGGCGGCTTCACCATCCTCCCGGCGGGGGAGATCGCCACGTACCCCGCCCGGATCGACGGCCGCCTGGTGGCGGACGGAGCGCTCAACTGCAACGTCATCACCCGTATCGACACCCGGCTGGCGGACCGCCCGCTGACGGTCGACATCGCGGACGGGCGCGCCACGGGCTTCACCGGGGGCGCCGACGACGTCCGCGAGCTGGTCGAACTCTGCTTCAAGCAGCCCCACGGCACCCGGGTGGGCGAGCTTGGTTTCGGTACGAACTCGGGCATCGACCGGTTCATCCCGGCCAACTCGCACATCAACGAACGGCGCGTGGGCGTGCACATCGGGTTCGGACAGCACAACCAGGACCGTGCCGTGGTCGACTACGAGGAGAAGGTGCACCTCGACCTCATCACCGACGGCGCGGAACTCTGGATCGACGACGATCCCGACCCCGTCGACCTGGCGGATCTCCGGCCGACCGGTGACGAGCACCCCGAGCTGGTGCGGGACGAGGACATCACCGGTGACTGCTGCGGGTTCGGCTACGGAGAACTGACCGACCCCACGACTGCGAGCACGAACGGCTGACCATGCGCAACCCGAAGACCCTGTTGACCGGCCGACTGGCCGGCAGCGCCATGGAACTGCGCGACTTCCGATTCCTCTGGGCCGGGCAAGCGGTCAGTGCCGTGGGGGACCAGCTCTTCAACGTTGCCGTGTCCCTCCGGGTGATCGAGAGCGGCGGCGACGCGGGCGACGTCGGGCTGGTGATCGGCGCCCGCATGCTCGCCACGGTCCTGTTCGCGCTCCTCGGCGGTGTCTGGGCGGACCGGGTGCCCCGGCGGCGGGCGATGGCGCTCGCCGACGCGTTCCGCATGGTGGCCATCACCGTGGTGGTGCTGGGGGCGTTCGACACGGCGACCCTCTCGCTCGCCGTGATGACCTTCCTGGTGGGCAGCGGTGAGGCCTTCTTCCGCCCCGCGTACGGCGGTCTGGTGCCCTCGGTCGTGCCCGAGGACCGGCTGCTCAGCGCCAACGTCTGGCGCGGCAGCATGGAGAGCGCGGCTGCCGTGGTGGGGCCGGCGCTCGGCGGGGTGCTGGTGGCCACCGTCGGCACCCGGGTGGCCTTCGCCGTCAACGCGGCGACGTTCGCGGTGAGTCTGCTGTGCGTCCTCGCGGTCGTCGAACCGCCGAGGGAACGGTCGGAGTCCCGGTCCTCGATCGTCGAGGAGATCCGGGAAGGGCTGTCGGCGGTGCGCCGCGTCCGCTGGACGTCGGCCATCCTCGCCATGACCGCCGTGCAGACCATGCTGGTCGTCGCGCCCCATCTGGTCCTCCTGCCGGTCATCACGCAGGAGGAGTTCTCCGGGCCCTCCAGCTACGGCCTGGTCATCGCGATGTTCAGCCTCAGCGGCTTCATCGGCACGGTCGTCATCGGACGGGTCCGGCTGAAGCACCCCGGAACGAGCGCGGTGATCTTCAACGCGCTCTTCACGACCGTCCCGCTCGTGCTGCTCGCCCCCTTCTCGCTGTGGTGGGTGGTGGCCGGATACATGATCGCGGGATTCGCGATGATGCCCTTCAACACACTCCTGCACACCGCACTGCAAAGACAGTTCGCCCCGTCGGTCCTCGGGCGGGTCAGCTCGGTCGACTGGCTGTGCAGCCTCGCCCTGCTGCCGCTCGGCCTCGCCGTCATCGGGCCGCTGGCGGACGCGGTGGGTCGCACGACCGTGCTCGTCGTCGCCGCGGTCGTGCAGCTCGGCGCCGCGCTGCTGGTACTGACGGTGCCCGGAGTACGTGATTTCCATCAGGAAGAACAACCGGCCCGGGAAGAGGAACGGCCGGTTCTCGGAGACGCGGAGGTATGAGATGGCAGTGGAGAAGCTCCTCGACGATCCGTCGAAGCTGAAGTCCATACGGGACACCGAGCCGTACGTCAGCCGGGACATGGGCGAGCTGGACCAGGTGTTCTCGACGGACCTCGCGCAGCAGCTCCTCTTCGAGCGAGGCCTGCGCACCCCGTACATCAGGCTGTGGCGTCACGGCCAGGACATCGGCGTCCGGAACGCCGCCAAGCCCGGGGACGACGGCTCCGACGAGCGCAGGGTGCTGTCCGGGCTCGCGGACCCGAGATACGTCCTGTCGCAGATGAAGCAGGGCGCGACCCTCGTCTTCCAGGCGATGTCCACGTACTGCCCCGAGGTGGAGGCCTTCTGCGGGGAGCTGGCCGGGGACATCGGGGTCCCCGTCGCCGCCAACGCCTTCCTGACCCCGCCCCACTCCAAGGGCGCCGAGGCGCACTACGACCTCGCCAGCATCTTCATACGCCAGCTCGCCGGCTCCAAGACCTGGCGGCTGCACGAACCGCCCATGCGGTGGCCGGTCAAGCGCTCCAAGCCGGGCGTCACCCCGCAGACCCCGCTCCGCCTCGAAGTCACCCTCCACGCCGGCGACTGCCTCTACCTGCCGCGCGGCTTCTACCACGAGGGGACCACGGGAGCCGACGGCTCCGTGCACATCGCCTTCTCCGACGGGGTGGAGGACACCTGGACCCAGATCCTGCACGACGTCCTGGACCTCGCAGCCGAGCGGAGCGTCGCCCTGCGCGGCCGGCTGCCCCTCAAGTCCGAGGCGCTGAGCGGCCAGTCGAAGGAGATCTGGAAGGAGGTCCGGGAGGACGTCTTCCGCACCCTGGAGGGCCTGAGCGACGAACTCATCTCCGCCCTGGTGGTGCGCCGCCTCCAGGCCCGCGAGCAGCAGCTCAGGAAGGCCGAGGTGGCCTCGCTCGGCGAGATCCTCGCCGTGGAGTCCCCGTCGGGTGACGCCTGATGGGGGCAGGACAGGACGAGGCGGTCCGGGTCGGCATCACCCCGGCCGGGACCATGAGCCTGGTCCGCAGCCACCACCGGGACGTCCTCCGGCGCCTGGAACCGGTCCTCCCGGCCGGACCCGCACCCGCCTGTCTCCACCCCGGCCTGGTCCGGGAGGCGACCCGGACGCCCACCGGCGACGGCGCGGATCCCGCACGCGTCGCGGAACTGGTCCGCGCCCTGGCGGGCACCGGCCCGGTGCCGCCGCTCGAACACCTCGCGCCCGACGGTTCCTCCGCGTCCCCCGACTGGTGCGCGTGGGGTACGGGGCAACTGCTCGCCGACATCCGGCGGACCGGCGGTACGGGCGACGCCGACTTCGGCGCATCGGACCCGGCGGAGGGAATCGCGCACCTGGAAGCCGCCCGGGAAACCCTGCGGCGGGTCTGGCCGGAAGCCGCCCTGGAAACGGATCTGCTGATCCGCGCCATCGTGTACGTCGAGGGCGGCGCCTTCCGTTCGGCCACGCTCCGCCAGACGTTCGGAGCCGTCTACCTCGGCGCCTCCAGCGTCGAGAGCACCCCGGCCGCCTTCGAGGCACTCCTGCACGAGACCGGCCACCACGCCCTCTACCTGCGGAACTTCTTCGTCACGTACGTGACCAACGGCGACGTCATGATCAGCCACCCACTGCGTCCCGACCCACGACCGGTCACCGGCGCCGTGCACGCCGCCCACGTCCTGGCCCGCATGGCGCACGGACTCACCCGCTGGGCGGCGGAACCGACGGCGCCGCCCGAGGTCACCGCCCGGCGCGACGACGCCCTGCGCCGTCTCAGGGGCACCATCGAGGCCCTGGAACCGGCCGCCGAGTGGACGGCCGAGGGCCGACGGTACTTCGACGACCTCCTCCGGTGGGAGAAGGAGACGATCGCCTCCGGTGGCAGAGGGAACTGACCACCCCCGACCGGCCCGGACCATCCGCCGGAGGGCATCGTGCCGGGCGGTCCGCACCGGATCGCCCGGCATCGGGGCGTCCGCCCGGACGGCTCCCGCCGGTCAAAAACGACCTGCGGGACGTCCGTCCACATACCTGCGCGTACCCCGTTCCGCCCCCTCAACCGACGGTTCCTGTTCGATTACAGTGCTGCGCAGTCGCAGGCGGGCGGCCCGATGGGGAGGGGCACGGTGAGCACAGGGACCACGGCGGTCTGGGGCCGCACCGAGCAGCAGGACTTCCGCAGCCGGGTGCGTGGCGCGCTGCTGGGGGCGGCCGTCGGCGACGCGCTGGGGGCCGGGGTCGACGGGCTCACGCTCGAAGAGATCCGGGCCGCGCACGGCGCCGACGCCGTCACCGACTTCGTGCCCGCGCACGGCGGGCGCGGTCTGGTCACGGCCGTCACCCAGCTCAGCCTGTTCACCGTCGACGGCCTGATCCGCGCCCAGGTGCGGCGCGACACCGGGGCCTGGCACCCGCCCACCGACGTGCACCGGGCCCATCTGCGGTGGGCGGCCACCCAGCGCGACTGGGGACCCGACGAGCGGCGCAAGGACAACGGCTGGCTGGCCCGGGAGGAGTGGCTGTACGCCCGGCGCGCACCGGGCCGGGCCTGCCTCACCGGGCTGGCCGACACCACCATGGGCACCCTGGACCGGCCCAAGAACCCCACCGCACGGGACGCGGGCGCCCTGACCCGGTCGGCGCCGATCGGGCTGCTCGTCGGCTGGGAGCCGGAACTCGTCCTCCAGCTCGCCGTCGAATGCGCGGCCCAGACCCACGGCCACCCCGCGGCGCTGCTCTCCTCGGGAGCGCTCGCCGTCATCGTGCACGGGCTGGCCCGCGGCGAGACCCTGGACGGCTCCGTCCAGCACGCCCTGGCCCTGCTCGCGGAACGCGCGGGGCACGAGCCCGTCACCGAGGCGCTCAAACAGGCCCTCGGCACCGTGCGCCAGGGCATTCCGGGTCCGGCGCTGATCGAATCGCTGGGGCCGACGGACGCCGCCGAG
This sequence comes from Streptomyces sp. NPDC014734, assembly GCF_043083325.1. NCBI lineage: Bacteria > Bacillati > Actinomycetota > Actinomycetes > Kitasatosporales > Streptomycetaceae > Streptomyces > Streptomyces sp. NPDC014734. The sequence continues at coordinate 121,166 of NZ_JBIBYN010000024.1, forward strand.
GAGGTACTCGCCGTCGCCGTGTACTGCGCCCTGGTCGGCGAGGACATACGGCACGGGCTACGGCTGGCCGTCAACCACGGTGGACCCTCCTCGGCCACGGGCTCGCTGTGCGGGGCACTGCTGGGCGCGCTGCACGGCGAGACGGCGCTGCCACCGGCCTGGCTCGCCGAACTGGAGGGGCGGGCCACCGTTCTGGAGCTGGCCGACGACTTCTCCATGGAGATGACCCAGGGGCCCGCCCTGCACAGCCCGTCGGCCGTCGCCCGGGGCTGGCTGGCCCGGTACCCGCGCGGCTGAACCGACTCCCGCACCGTCCGGGCTGATGCCCGCGCAGCCCGGCCCGGTGTCCGCGCGGCCGGGCCGGTGTCCCCGGGGCCGCCCGGTTCGGTGCGCGGCCGAAGGACCCGCCTACCGCATCAGCTCGCCCGCGTTGACCAGCAGCGACTGACCGGTGATCGCCCGGGCCCGATCGGAGACCAGGAACGCGGCGGCCTCGGCCACATCACCGTCCGTGGCGAGATCCGGGAGCGCCATGCGCTCGGCGAGCCTGCCGAGCACCTCGGCCTCGGGCACCCCCTCGGAACGCGCCGTGAACCGCACGTACGCCTGGACCGGAGGACCCCACATCCAGCCGGGCAGCACCGTGTTCACCCGGATCCGGTAGGGGCCGAACTCCCGCGCCATGGAGTACATCGCGGAGGTGAGCGCCCCCTTGGACGCCGCGTACGCCGCCTGCCGCACCTGGGACGGGGCGGCCACCGACGACTGCGTGCCGATGAGGACCACCGAGCCGCCCCGCTCCTTCAGCCCGGGCAGGCAGGCGCGGGTCATCCGCAGCGTGCCGAGCAGGTTGACGTCGACGACCGACTGCCAGGCGGCGAAGTCGGCGTCCTCGACGCCGCCGAAGTGGTCGTCGCGTGCGGCCACATGGATCACCGCGTCGATCCGTCCGAACCTCTCCATGGCAAGCCCGGCGAGCGCCTCGCACCGGGTCTCGTCCGTGATGTCGGTGGCCAGCCACGCGGTGTGCCGCCCGGAGGGGTCGATTTCGGCGGCCGACGCGGCGAGATGCGAGGCGGTGCGCGCCCCGAGCACCGCGTTGCCGCCGTCCCGGACCACCGCCGCCGCCACCTGGTGCCCGAGCCCGGCCCCCACACCGGACACGACGACGGTCTTCCCCGCGAGCAGCATGGGTGTCCTCCCGGCTCTGGCGCTTGATCTGACGGACCGTCAGAGTAGGATGTCGCTGCGGAGTACGGAAGGGAAACGGCATGAGCGACGAGACGCGGAGCGAGACCTACGCCGAACTGGCCGCGCTGGGACCGTACGGGGTCCACCCCGGCCACGCGCTGATCACCCTGGTCGAACCGCACCCGGGTCACGAGCACGCGTACAACCGCTGGTACGAGGACGACCACTACTACGCGGGCGCGATGGCGATGCCCTGGATGTTCGCCGGACGCCGCTGGGTCGCCACCCGCGAACTGCGGGAACTGCGCTACCCGGCGAAGTCGGCCGTCGCCGAGCCGGTCGGCGCCAGCTGCTACCTGTCCACGTACTGGGTGACGGACGGGCGCTACGACGACCACATGCGGTGGACCGTCGGGATCAACAAGCGGCTGAACCGGGACGGCCGGGTCTACCGGGACCGCACCCATGTCTTCACGTCGTTCCAGGACCACGAGGCGACGGTCTACCGCGACGGTGCCGCGGGCCCCCGGGACTTCCACGCGCTCGACCACCCCTACCGGGGCCTGGTCCTCCAGGTCGTCGATGCCGACGGGGCGCAGAGGCGGGGCGAGTTGCTGGAATGGCTGCGCACACGGCACCTGCCGGGGCGGCTGGAGGGTTCCCCGGCGGCCATGGTGACCGTGTTCCGGCCCACGCCCCTGCCGGGCGACCGGATGAGCTACGTGAAGCAGGTGGAGGGCGTCGACACCCGGCTCACCCTGCTGTGGTTCCTCCAGGAGGACCCTCGGGACTGCTGGGACGCGCACTTCACCGGGCTGGACGGCGCGGTGGCGGAGTCCGGGCTGGGAAGGGTCGAGCTGGTGGCGCCGTTCCTGCCGACCGTGCCCGGCACCGATCTCCACGTCGATCGGCTGCGCTGACCCCGCCGCGGCGGACCACCGTGCCCGCCGCCGTGCCGCGCGGGGCGCGGGTGCTCCGGTCGGACAGTGAGCCCTCTCGGCCAGGACGGCGGACCGGTCGAGAGGGCTACCGGCGGCACCGGACCGGTGCCGTCATGCGAACTTCGCGCAGCACCGGTCAGGCGTCGAGGACGTCCTTGCCGAGGTCGCGCACGAAGGTGTTCCACGCGGCGGGCACGAACGTGATCGAGGGGCCCTCGGGGGCCTTCGAGTCACGCACGTCGACAGCCGTGCGGGGGGACTTGACTTCGACGCAGGCGCCGTTGCCCCCGGAATACGAGGACTTCGTCCACTTGTCCGTAGCACCCTGACGAATGGCCATGTTCACTCCGGTTCAGAAGAGTTGTGTGAGGATTCGCGCGAGGAACACCGACGAGGAACGCCGATGAAGAACTCAAACAACGTTCCGGCAATGTTCCGGTTGGCGTGATCGACGCTACTCGTCAGATTCCTTGAGCGAAGGGGCCGTTCACTCGACCTAGTGGTATGTACCAGCAAGGTCTTCCCCGTGGGGAGGCGGCAGTGTAATCTCCTCCGCCTCCCTCGCAACATCGCCTCATTTCCCGCATTCCGGACTTCTTGTTTCGGTGTGGTTCACGCCCCGCTCTGCCCGGTGTAATCCTTCGCGATTTCGCTGATGAAATTCCGGGTGTGTTCCACATTCAGCGCCTGTGCGCGAAGGTGCTCGTACATGACGCTGTACTTCTGTACGTCGTGCGGTTTCTCCAGATAGAGATCGCTGGTGACGCCCTCGATATAGACGACGCTGGAGTCCGCGGCGTCCGGGAATTCCAGAATGGCGTACTGCCCGTTGATGCCGGGATGGGCGCCCATCCCGAACGGCAGCACCTGCACGGTCACATGCGGCAGGTGCGACAGTTCGGCCAGCCGTTCCAACTGCTCGATCATGACCTGCCGGCCGCCGACCACCCGGCGCAGCGCGGACTCGTCGATCACCGCCCAGAGGCGCAGCGGCTGTTCGAGCGCGGTGATCCGGTCCTGGCGGCGGGCCCGGACGGTGACGCGCTTGTCGATGTCGTTCGGCGGGGCCTCCGGCAGCGCCCCGTTGATCAGCGCCTCGGCGTAGCTCCGGGTCTGCAACAGGCCGGGGACCACCTGGGGTTCGTACACGCGCAGCGACTCGGCGTCGGTCTCCAGACCGATGTAGACGCTGTAGGGGATGTCGCCGAAGGCGTGCCACCAGCCCTGCTGGCGCGAGTCCTTGGCCATCTGCATGAGCGACTCGACGATCCTGTGGTCCTCGACCTCGTACACTCCGCAGAGATCGCGCACGTCCCGCTGGCTGATGGAGCGGCGGCCGTTCTCCAGGCGGCTGATCTTCGACTGGGAGACCAGTAGCCGTTCGGCCACTTCCTCCGCCGTCATGCCCTTGAGTTCGCGCAGTCGGCGCAATTCCTGGCCCAAACGGCGTCGTCTGACGGTGGGATTGACATTGGACGGCACGGAAACGGCACCTCCGGCTATGTAGCTGTGCGTATCTACTGCTGAGCAGATTGCCACCCCCGGCCGGGGTCGCGCTGGGAAATGGACACACACGAGTGCGCGGGGCGGCCGTGGTTGACGGCTGCCCCGCGCTCGGTGCGGCTCCCGGACCGGGTCTGTCAGGACGACGGTGCGGCGGTGTTCGTTTGTCGGCCGTGCGGTGGTGCGGTGGTGCGGTGTGTGGTGACGCGGTGCGCGGCGCACCGGGGATGGCCCTAACGGGCCGCGGTGTGTGCCATGCTGCCGCGGCGCGACTGCGATTGGACTTGCGGTTGCAACGGCATTCCGGCCGCCTGGTTGCGGCGTGGTTGCGCGACCGCGCCGTTCTGGACGTCCATCACGGCGTGCGCCACGAGTCCGCCCATCGGGTCGTGCCTGATGAGGTCCCGGAGCCTTGAGCGCGATGAACGCCCCTCGTTCCCGGGATACAGGTGCTTGCCCAGTCCGACCGCGTGGGCCAGTGCGGCGAGCGCCGCGGTCCGCGGGTCCGGCGGTACGCCGGTGCGGATCGCGCTGTCCAGCCTGGCCCTGATGTCCCGGCTGATTGCCGTCTCCGTCGCCTGATAGCGAGTCGTCGGCAGAACTCCGCACATCTGGCCGGCCACGGCATGCACCATGCCGCACCGCTCCAGATGAGCGAGGTAGATCTGACGGAGCCCCAGCCGGGGTCCGCCGATCCAGTGGACGGCCCGAACCGGGCTGCCGCGTCGGCGCAGCAGTTCCAGTGCGGAGTCCAGAGTCGGATCTCCTGTCGGCCGTGGCATCACCACGGCGATACGATCCCCGTCAGGGGCTATCCGTCCTGCCAGAGCCAGCTCCACTAGCTGAGCTCCGGCGAGGCCGAGGTCGAGCGACTGCGGCTGCGCTGTGGTACCCGTGGCCGGGTCCAGAGCGAGCAGCAGAAGCTCCTCCGGAATTGTTCTGCGGCTCCTGCCCATCCATGCCTCCCCGCGTGGATGAATGACAGGGTGACCCCTCTCACATTGGTCTGTCGAGAGTGCCTGGTGGCTTTGTACGGGAACCAGTAGGTATGTCGTTCTCGTCTAGCAGTCGGGGCCGGTGGTTCACACAGGACACTGGTAGATGGTTCGGACAGCGCGGGGAATGCACCCGCGCCGCATGGAGGAGGCATCGGTGGCGGGCGAGTCCCCCGACAGGTCGAAGCAGCAGAAGTCGTCGGGAACGGCTCGGAGCGAGAGTGATCCGCGGCTCGCCGTCTTCCGTGAACAGTCCGCCGAGGGCGCGGGAGACAGCGGCACGGACACCGCGACGGCCGTCTTCCGCACCGGTTCGTCCGGCAACGGCAACGGCAACGGCAACGGCAACGGCAACGGCAACGGCGACGCCGAGGGCTCCGAAGGCGCTGAGGGTGCCGAGGGCGGCAAGCCGGACACCGCGACGGCGGTCTTCCGGACGCCCGCACCGAAGGACGAGGGCTCCGAGGGGGCGGGAGGGGCCTCCGACGGCCCTGAAGGGGCGTCCAGGGCGCCGTCCGGGGGTTCCGGGGCATCCGGAGGGTCCGCGGCGTCCGGCGCGTCCAGTGAGTCCGAGGCCGATTCCGGGGAATCCGTGTCCGGCGAGTCCGCTGTTTCCGATGTGGACCCTGCGGACGCGGACGCGGACTCCGCCGACGCCGACGTGAACTCCTCCGACAAGGACTCGTCCGACAAGGACTCCTCCACCGACTCCGGCGATGCCACGCCGTCGGGGGCGGGGGACGTACGGCTGCGTGCGGCGGTCGCCGCATGGGTGGGGAAGGACGACGACGCCTCCGCGGAGGAGGCCGACGCCCCCGGGAAGGCCGAAGGCTCCGAGGCGCGCGGCGAGGAGCCGGGGACGGGGCCCGAGTCCCGGAGCGCGGCAGCCGCAGGAACCGCAGGAACCGTGACCGATGAGGACACGGACACGGCGGATGCGGCCGGCGAGGCCGGGACCGCCCGGGGCGACGCGGCCGACGGTGGGAACGACGCCGCCGGCGACGGCGAGGACGCCGCCGAGGCCACCGACGGCAAGGCCCGGAGCGGCGACGAGGGGACGGGCGACGGGCGGAAGGGCGGCGACGACAAGCCGGGCACCGATCAGCCGACCGCCGTCTTCAGGGCCCCCGCCCCGGCCGCCGTCGATCAGCCGACGACCGCGCTGAAGGTCGTCCCGCCCGCGTCGAAGCCGGGTGAGGGGCCGGATGAGAAGCCGGTGCCGAAGCAGTCGAAGCCGTCGGAGCCGGGGACGGACGCGAAGGCCGAATCCGACGCCGAGCGGACGAGCACCTTCGTGCCGCTGCGTCGGGACGACGTACATCCGGCGCAGGAACCGGCGTCCGGGCCCGGCGGCAGACCCACAGGCACCCCCGCCGCGGCGCCCGCGTTCGCTACCGCCGAGCGGACCACGCAGCAGCCGATGCCGCCCAAGCCGCCGCTCGATCTGCTGGCCGAGCTGACCAACACGCCCCCGCCGCCCCAGACGCCGGTCCGTACCGCGGTCCGCCGGGTCAAGATCTGGACTCCGCTGGTGCTGCTCCTGCTGATCGTCTTTGCGATCGTGCAGACGATGCGCCCGCTTCCGGACCCCGAGCTCCGGATGTCGGCGAAGTCGACGTACACCTTCGAGGGGAACAAGCCGTCCCTGCCGTGGCCCGACGAGGGCCAGGGCTACATGGCGGCGACGGGTCTGGGCACGGTGGGCTCGTTCGGCGAGCAGAAGTCCGTGCCGATCGGCAGTGTGGCCAAGGCGATGACCGCCTACGTCGTACTCAAGGACCACCCGCTGAAGAAGGGGGAGGAGGGCCCGTCCATAGACATCGACGCCACGGCGGAGAAGGAGGGCGGGTACGACGCGGTGAACGAGTCGACGCTCAACACCGTGAAGGAGGGCGACAAGCTCACCCTGAAGCAGGCGCTCTCGGCGATCATGATCCCGTCCGCCAACAACATCGCGCGGCTGCTGGCGCGCTGGGACGCGGGTTCCGAGGAGGCGTTCGTCAAGAAGATGAACGACACCGCCAAGTCGCTCGGGATGACGAACACCACGTACACCGATCCGTCCGGCCTCAACGCGACCACGGTCAGTTCGGCCGAGGACCAGGTGAAGCTCGGCGAGGAGCTGGTGGAGATCCCGGCGCTCATGGCGATCACCGTGCTGCCCTCGTGGACCGACCCCTCGGGGCACGAGTGGCGGAACTGGAACAACCTCGTTCCGTTCAACGGTTCGCTCGGCATCAAGACGGGTTCCACCACCAAGGCGGGCGGCAACCTGTTGTTCGCCGCGCACAAGATGGTCGGCAAGACCGATCAGTTGATCGTCGGCGCGGTACTGGGCCAGCACAAGAACCCGATCATCGACACGGCCAACGCGGTGAGCAAGGACGTCATGATCGCGACACAGGACCTGCTGAAGAACGCGAAGGTCATCAAGAAGGGCGACGTCGTCGGCTCCGTCTCCGACGGTCTGGGCGGCAGCACCCCGGTGGTCGCGACGAAGGACGTGACGGTGGTCGGCTGGTCCGGCCTCACGGTCAAGATCGAACTGACCGATGACGGGAAGACGATCCCGCACTCGGCGAAGGCCGGGACCCCCGTCGGCACGCTCTCCGTCGGCGAGGGAACCAGCCAGGTGAAGGTTCCCGTCGCACTGCTGAACGAGCTGTCGGAGCCGACGTTCGGGGACAAAGTGACCCGCATCGGCTGATCGCACGGTGGCCGGATCGTCCGGTCACGGGAAGAGGGTGCCGATCCCGGCGCCCTCTTCCCGACTGCGTACGTGTTAGCGTCCCGGAGCGACTGGGAGGGCCGCGCGGTAAGTGCTCGCCCCCGGGAGCACGGGATACAGGACACGGGGCCGGCGGAGACGGGGAGAGCCGTAGTGACCACTGCGGAGCGGAAGCCCGGCCGGGAGTCGGCCGACAGCAGCGGCGTGAGCGACGTGAGCGACGGCACGGGGACGGTACCTCCGGACGCCGAGGGGACGGGGACGGTACCTCCGGACGCCGACGCTACGAGGGCGGTCCCTCCGGAAGCCGACGGCACGGGGACGGTCCGCCCGGATGCCGAGGGCACGGGCCCCGCTCCGTCCCGGCGCACCGCCGCGCGGCGGTGGGTGCGACGCCACCCGGTGACGGCGGTGACGGCGGCGGCCGCCGCGGCCCACGTGCTCTGGTTCTTCCTCTTCGCGAACAGCGGCGGCGACCTCGCGGCACAGGACGCCTGGGCCGAGTTCGTCGGCCGGCACCCCGGTACCGCGTACAACCTCGCCTGGTACGGGGGCATGCACCCCGTCTCGTACAGCGTCGTCTCGCCCTACCTGATGTCGGTGCTCGGCGTCCGCACGACGATGATGATCGCCGGAACGGTGTCGGCGGGGCTCACCGCGCTGATCCTGGTCCGGGTACGGGCCGTCCGCAACCCGCTCGCCTGCTCGTTCGCCGCACTGTTCGCGTACCTGTGCAACGCGATATCGGGACGTGTCACGTTCGGGCTCGGCATGATGTTCGCGGTCGCCGCGGTCGCCGCGGTGTTCTGCTGGCCGCACCGGTGGCGGTACAAGCGGTGGGCGAAGGCGGCCGTGGCCGCCCCGCTCGCCGCGCTCGCGACGGCGAGCAGCCCCGTGGCCGGTCTCTTCCTGGGCGTGGTCGCCGCCGCGCTCTTCCTGAACAAGCGGCGCCCGGGGGCCTACGCGCTGGGCCTGGCCCCGGTCGTGGTCGTGGCGCTGTCCGCGTTGCTGTTCCCGTTCTCCGGCACGCAGCCGATGTCACTGGGGACCCTGTCCCTGCCCTTCCTCCTCGCGCTGTTCGTCTTCGTCCTGGTGCCCCGTGAGTGGAAGACGGTCCGGACCGCGGCTGCCGTGTACGGCGTCGGAACGGTGCTGACCTACGTGATCGACTCGCAGATCGGGTCGAACGTCACCCGCATGGCGATGCTGTATGCCGGTGCGGTGCTGCTCGCCGCGCTTCCGTTCACGAAGCCGCGCTCGCGGCGCTGGTACGCCCTGGTGCTGGCGTTCGTCGGGATGAACTTCTGGATCGGCTTCAAGAGCGTCGACGACATCGTGCGGACCGCGCCCGCCGCCTCCTGGGCGCGTGAGGTGGCCCCGCTGGTCCACCAGCTCCAGAAGGTCGGCGCGGAACGCGGCAGGGTGGAGGTCGTGCCCGCGCGCAGCCACCGGGAGGCGTCCGCGCTCGCCCCGTACGTCAACCTGGCCCGGGGCTGGAACCGGCAGGCGGACATGGAGCGCAACCCGATCTTCTACGACGACACCCTGAACGGCGACAACTACCGGCAGTGGCTCGACCGCTGGGCCGTGCACTACGTGGTGCTGCCGAAGGGGGAGCCGGACGCCAACGGCGCGGTGCAGGAGGCGGAACTCGTCGCGTCCGGACAGCCGTACCTGAAGCGGGTGTGGTCGAACACCACCTGGCAGCTCTTCGCGGTCGAGGACCCGGTGCCGCTGGCCGACCCGCCGGCCACGGTCGAGCGGGCGGACGCGGGCGAGCTGACCATCCATGTGAAGACCCCCGGCCGGATCCTGATCCGTGTTCCGTACTCGCGCTGGCTCGCGCTCGTCGACGACAAGGGCAAGAGCGTCGAACGTCCGCAGGAGACCGAGGAATCCAAGCGGCGCGAGGACGAGAGCTCCCCCCGGACCTTCGTCAACACCAACGGCTGCCTGGTCAAGGCCGAGGAGGACGTGGACGGCGACGAGTGGACGGAACTGCTCGCGCCCCGGCCGGGCAAGTACCGGCTGACCGCGCCCTACCAGCTGTCACCGGGCACGCCGTGCCCGGACGAACTGCGCTGAGGACGACTGCCCGAGGTCCGGGCCGGACGTCATGACGACCCCGTCGCCCGGCCCGTCCCCGCGTCCAGTCGTTCCAGGAAACGGCGCTGGTCGGCGAGGGCGCCGTCGGCGAACAGGGCCCGGGGTGCGAACAGCGCGGTCAGGGTGAGCCGGACCTCGGAATCCTCGACGTCGTGCTTCACCAGCGAGTGCGTGGCGTCAGGGATGTGCCGCACCTGAAGGGTGCCGTGGGGGAGCAGCGCGCGATACGCCTTCTCCGTGTCGGCGACGTCCACGTTGATGTCGTGACCGCCCAGGACCAGCAGGACCGGGGTTCCGCGCATCGCCCGCAGGTCCGCGGTGGCGTTCGCGGTGTAGTTCTTGGCGATGAACCGCCAGCGGTCGGCCGTCATGCCGTCCGCACCCCCGTCGTCCGCCCCCTCGTCGGCCCCGACCGTTTCGGCCCCGATCGCGTCGCGGTACGCGTCGAAGGAGGCACCCCCGCGCAGCAGGCGGAGTGTGGTCTCCCGGCGGTTCAGGGCGGCTGCCCTCTCCGCTTCGGACGCACCGTCCCGGCGGAGTTCCGCGAGGAGGTTGTACCGTCCCTGCCGCTGCCAGTCGACGGCGGGCGCGACCGCGATGACGAACTGCAGTCGGGTGTCCCGTGCTGCCGCCTTCGGCATGACCCACCCCGCCTGACTGGCCCCCCACAGGCCGATGCGCCCGCCGTCGATGTCCGGCCGTGCGCGGGCCCATGCCACGGCGGCCAGGGTCTCGTCGGCCCGGTCCTCCATGCTCTGGTCGAGCCAGTTGCCCTCCGAGCCCGCCACGCCGGGCTTGCTGAACGAGAGCGAGGCGTATCCGGCGCGGGCGAAGGACTCCCAGATCGGCCGGTAGAACGTTTCGTGAGTGGCGTCCACCGGCCCGTCCCCGTGCACGAAGACCACCAGCCCGTACGGTCCGTCACCGGTCCGGGGCAGGGCCAGCACGCCATCGAGCGTGGCACCCGCGTGGCGCAGGGCGACCCGTTCCTCGCGCAGGTCGTAACTGTTCTGCGTGATCACCACCGCGACCGCCGACGCGGTGATCAGCGCGAGCGCGATCAGAACCCCCAGCGCCACCCGCCACCGTCGTCTCCTTCTCGTTCCGGCGCGCTTCCCGGCCGGCGCGCCCACGCCACCGACCACAGTCTCCCCGCCGACCACAGCCTCCCCATCGACCACAGTCTCCCCACCAACCACAGCCTCCCCATCGACCACAGCCTTCCTCTCGGTCACCGTTCCCCATCCCATTCATTTCTATCGATCTGAAAACGCTCGTTCTTCAAATGAACGTACTACACTCGACCATGTGCGAGGCGGCAGCCGCCTTCGGAGCAGTCCGCGAGCGGCGGGTGTCCGGGGGCCGAAGAGGACGGCGCGCAGAGGCAGGGGAGAACCGGATGGGGAGAAGAGGGATGAAGAAGCGATGACGGGTCCGGAGGACGGACGTGCGCGGCGCGGCGGACCGGTGGAGGTGCGCCGGTCGATTCCGCAGGGTGACGAGGCGCGTGTCGCGGAGCTCTACTGGGAGGCGTTCGGCCGCAAGCTCGGCCCGGCCCTCGACCCGCCCGACACCGCAAGGGCGTTCATCGCCCGCCACCTCCACCACGACCGCGGCATCGCCGCCCTCCTGGACGGCGAAGTGGTCGGTGTGGCCGGATACCAGCTCGGCGGGCGCGCGCTGACCGGAGGCGGGGCGCGTGACGTGCTCGCGACGTACGGGGCGCTGCGCGGGCTGCCGCGCCTGGTGCTCCTCTCCCTCCTCTCGCGCACCCCGGCGGCCCACGAACTCGTGATGGACGGCATCGCCGTGAGCCCGGCCCACCGCGGCCACGGAATCGGCGGCCTGCTGCTGAGGGAGATCGTGGCACTGGCCGCCGATCGCGGTTGCCGACGCGTCCGGCTGGACGTCATCGACGTCAATCCGCGGGCCCGCGCCCTGTACGAACGGCACGGATTCACCGCGACGCGCACCGAGCGCACGCCCTACCTGCGCGACCTGATGGGGTTCTCGGCGGTGACCACCATGTACCGTCCGGTCACGGCGGCGGACCGCGAGGAGGCACGATGAACGCCGGAAGAAGCCGGGCGGAGGTCTCGACCCGTCTGCTGGTGCATTCCCTGGTGCGCGAGGACGGCACGGTGGACGCGGGGGAGCTCTACGCCGTCGCCGGCATCCTCGGCATGACCGACCAGCAGGTGAGGCTGTGCGTCAAACGCCTCGTCGCCGAGGGCCGGTTCGACCACGAGGGCCGCGGCCGGAAGGCCGTGCTCCGGGCCACCGCGGACGCCACCGGATCCCTCGCCCCGGACGCCGACTTCGTGCGCCACGCCTACCGCCAGGACCGGGGCCTCGCCCCGTGGGACGGCGTCTGGCACCTGTTCGCCTTCGCCGTGCCCGAGGCCAGGCGGGCCGCCCGCGACACGCTCCGCGACAGCCTCCTGCGCCTGGGAGCGGCCCCGGTCCAGGGCGGCTTCTACGCGAGCGCCAACCCCATCGAGCCGTACGTCGAGGCCGAGGCCCGGACGCTCGACGTCCTGCCCGCCGTCACCTTCCTCACCAGCACCGATCTGCGCATCGGCACCGTGGACCGGCCTGCCGATCTGGCGGCGTCCCTGTGGCCGCTCGCCGAGATCGCGGAACGGTACGCCCGCCTCGCCCGCCTCGCCGAGTCCTGCCTCGCCGAGATCGACCGCGGCGTGCAACGGCACGGCGAGGGACCGGCCGGGGCGGCCCGGGACGGCGCCGGGACGCGGACCGGGGCCGGCACGATGGGCGGGACACTCCCGGACACCGAGCGACTGACCATGGCCGTGGAGCTCGCTGCCGAGTTCACCCGGGCCATGGAGCCCGACCCGCTGCTGCCACCCGAACTGCTGCCCAGCCCCTGGCCCGGCCGACGCGCCAGGGAACTCACCGCCGCCTGCTGGGGCCGCCTGCTGGAGACCGGGCCGGAGCGGGGCGCGTCCACGCACCTGCCGCGCCTGTTCCGTCTGTACGACGACGTGCTGGAGCGAGAAGAACCGGATCACGGCCCGGGAGCCCCGGCACACCGTCCGGTCAGCTGACGCGCGTGTGTACCCCCGGGATGTCCAGCGCGGTGATGCGGGTGCCGTCGGGGGCGCGGCACCCGGAGAGGGTGACCGAGCGCAGATTCCCGAACCGTGCGAAGGCATCGCCGTCGAGGGGCACGACGCAATCGTCAAGATTCAGGTCGGTCAATGAGGGCGGCGTGGTTCCGAGCGCCGCGAGCCAGGTATCCACGTCGTAGCCGGAGAGGACCAGGCTGGTGAGTGCGGTCATGTCCCCCAGCTCGTTGAAACCCGATGCCCTGTGCGTGGTGCGCGCGAACAGGTGCAGGCAGTCCAGCCGAGGGAGGGTGGTCAGCGTGCCCAGGTCGGTGCCCGGTCCGAGGAGGTGCAGGCTGACGAATTTCAGCCGGGGGATCCGACGCAGAAAGCCCAGGTCCTTCCCCTCGGCGATGACGAGCGCCAGGTCGCGCAGTTCCGGGAGCTCCGCGAGAACCGACGTGTTCGCCGCGGCCCCCGTGCCGAACAGCAGGAGTCGTTCCAGACCGGGATGCCCGCGGAGCACGGACAGGTCACCCGCTTCGCGCAGACCACTGGCCCACAGGCTCCGCAGCGGCGGGAGATCGGCGAGAAACCCGAGTCCGCGCACCGAGTGGGTCACTCGGACGCTGCTCAGCGAACGCAATCGGCCTGCCGCACGCACCTGGCCGGAGTGGGTGAGTGTCACCCGATGCTCCGACAGCGCGAGCCGGGACAGCACGGCGTCGGCATAGGCGTCCGCGTCGAAGAAGTCCCACGCGTTGATGAGTTCCTGGACGACACCCTTCCGTTCGTCCCCCACATACCCCGCCAGGAGTTCCAGGGACTCCTCACCCCCGATCAGCGCCACGGTCCGAACCGTCTGCGCCGCGGCCTTCTCGGCGAGCGCGCCCAGCGAAGGGGGCAGCCGTCGCAGCAGGTGGGGGCCCACGGCCGCCAGGGCCGGTGGATCCGTCGGACGCCTCGCGGGAAGCAACCGGGCCACCGCCTCGTCCAGCCGGTTCGCGAGCCCGTCCGACACGGAGGGCAGCGTCTCCTGGCAGGCCGCCGCCAGCAGCCGCAAGGTGCGGGCGTGCCGGGGTTCGGCCTCGGCGCGGTCAAGGATGCCGAACAACAACTCCTCGCGCTGCCGGGAGTTGGCATGGCCCGCCGTCATGATGATCGTCTCGCGCCATGGATCGAGGTGCGCCCGGCCGACCAGGTTGCCGATGCGGTCCTCCTCCGCGGCCTCCTCGGCGGCCAGGTACTCCTGGAAAGTGCGGTGCACGAAGTCCAGACGCGCCTCGGCGGGGGAGCGGAGGATTCCGGAGCGGTGCCGCAGCTGTTCCAGGACCTGTTCGCCGTCCTGTACGTCCAGGTGCCGCATCGCTTTCAGCTTCGCCGTGACGTACCCGACCGCCCGATCCAGATCGATCTCGCTGCGGTTGTTGTCCGACAGCCGCCAGGCGAGATCTCTCAATATGGTGAGCTTGTCGCCGAGGCTGAGCCTGCTGTCCACCGCGCTCGGCACGTTCCGGTCGGCGTCCCGGTCGTGCACCAGGGTGTGCAGGGCGTTGCGGTACAGCTCCATGCGGTCCCGAGGCAACTGACGGCCCCGGTTCAGGTGCATGGCGCACAGCATGGCGGCCAACAACGGTGTCCCCGCCAGCGACTGGAGATGCGCCCGGTCCTTGAGGCTGGCCAGGAGGGACTGCTCGTACTGCGGGATCTCGTCGACGGCACAGGGCAGTTCGTCGCCCAGCGCCCGTACGGCCTGGTGCCACTGCCGTACGAACGCGGCGAGGTCCGGTGGTGTCATCCGTTCCAGGTGGAGCGCCGTGAAGCCCTCGCGACGCAGCCAGTCGGCGCCGGCCGCCGCCGGGCGCGAGGTGACGATCACCCGCACGTCCTCGTACTGCCCCAGCAGTTTGCGCAGCCAGTCCCGCACCGCGCGGCGCTCCCGGTCGCGCAGCTCGTCCACTCCGTCGATCAGGAGCAGCGCGTTCCCGCTGCCGAGCTGTCGCTCCACCCACCCCCGGGGCATGACCCCGGTGATGGGCCCGGCGACCCCGTCGAGCATCGCCTCCGGGGCCGGTGGCGTCCGGCCGCTGTACTCGCGCAACTTCACGAAGAGCGGGGTGAGCCCGTTCCATTCGTCGAGTTCACCGGTGAAGGCGCCGCGCGCCGCCATGACGGCCAGCCAGCGCAGCAGGGTCGTCTTTCCCGAACCGGCCTCCCCGCGCAGCAGTACGCGGGACGCGTCCAGCAGCGCTTCCTCGACGCCGATGCCGGAACTCTCGCCCCCGGCCTCCTCCCAGTAGCTCATGTCGGGCCGGAGCAGGGGGAGCGAGCGCGCGGCACGCCGACGCCTCCCGTCGTCCCCGCTGGCCCGCAGGCTGACGTAGGCGATCGACAGCCGGACCCGGGGCATGGCGGCGCGATCGGACGTGCGGCGGAACAGCTCCACCTCGTCGAGGTCCCTGCTGACCAGTTCCAGATAGGTGCGCCGGAAAGCCGTGTCCTGGTCCGTGCCATCCGGTGCGAACAGCGAACGATCCGGCAGGCGTTCCAGAATGCGGGCCACCTCGGCACCCAAGGTGGCCGTCCGGGAGAGCAGTTCCCCCGCCGCCCGCTCCTCGAAGACCGGCAGGCTGCGCACGACGCGGACGTAGTACTCCACGCACTCGGCGAACAGCATCTCGTACAGGCGGTGTTCCGCCTCGTTCAGCCCGACCGGGGCACGGACCGAATCGGTGATGCTGCGGATGAGCTCGGCCGGGTGGGCGTTCGCGGCGAGAAGAGCCTCGTCCGACAGGTCCGCGCGCACGAACGTATCGGACACGGCATCGACAACGGCCCGGCGACCGCCCTCGTCCAGACGTTGGAACGCGTGCTTCAGGAACGGTTCCAGCCGGTCGAACACCGCGTTGGTGATCTGCTCGAACTGCTGCCGGACCTCGCGCTGGAGCCGCACCCCGGGTATCCGTACCCGGACCAGCTCCTCCATGGGCAGCGAACGCTCCTGTTCCCGCCGCCTGCTCCCCAGCCAGAACTGACCCGCCGCGTTCGCGACGGTCGTGCCCAGACGCAGTGCCGCCGTCTCAGCGATCACCGAACCCCCTCCTCCACGCCGACCCGGGCATTGTGACAGCGGACGGCGGTGACCGATGCCAGGTCGGCAGCCCTCGCGACCTCACCCCCCGGTGGGACGAACCCGGCAACACGGTAGTTCCCCGCACGCCCCTGCCCGCCCTCGTAAGCCCTCGGCCACCCCCGCACGCCCTCATATGCCTTCCGTCGCCTTCGGCCGGACCCCTTCGAAGGCATCTGGATGACGGAGGGGAGGGAAGAGGGAGGAAGGGACGAGTCGCCGTACTACGCCGACCGGAGTTCCGCCTGGTTTGACACCGGTCACCTGCTCGCCGTCGACGACGTACGTCACCACACCGGACCACCGGCGATCGGCGTTCCGGTGCCATTGGGTGAGGAGCCCCGGCACCCGGACGCCGCCGACGAGCACGTGGCACGGCTTCGCGTCGCCAGACGGGCGGAAACCGGGGAAGCGCACGGGATACACGCCCCGCGCCCCTCCACCAACGCCACGGAAAGGGCCACGTTCCGGGGATCGTGCGTTTCCCGGCCGAATCGCCGAGCCTTTCGCCGCCCGTCACGCAGGGCTTCGCAATCGGCGGTGCGGTGGAAGACCGGGCCACCACGGGTGAGGACACCCGGGCCGTCAGCCCTACGGGCACGGGAGCGCACTCGGTGCACTGACCGACTCGGTGCGCTGACCCGCCACGAGGTCGTGCATGCACCGTTCATCCGCCATGCGTTCGTGATCGTGGTCGGAGAACCCGCTCACAAGAGCGGATCACGCCGACAAGTCGCCCGCGGTCCGTATGCGTGCCGGGCCGGTACCCCGGCATCCACCGGGCCGAGGGCGGGGCCCGAGCCCGGACGGACTCCGCTCCGGCCACCGCGCCGCGAGCGGGCGGCGGCGGGAACCGGCGGCCCCGGGGGCGGCAGCACTGTGCCACCCGATCAGTGCCGCACATCAGCGCATTCGGCATCTGCGGCATCTGCGGCATCTGCGTTACCTGTGGTGTCCGCGGCATCTATGGTGTCTGCGGACTTGGGGAACACGCCCCGTCCGTGTGCGCGGTATGGCGGGAGTGCTGGTCCTCGGCCCACCGGGCACCGCGATGACAGGCAGCTGAGGAGCCGGGATGGTCGAGCCCGATGAGTTCTTCCGCGCCCCGCCCCCGGGACGTGAGGCGTACGTACTGGCGCAGGCCATCTCGTTCGACCCCCAGCAGTGGATCTCCAGGCTGCCGAACGACGAGTGGTGGCCCCGACGCCTGGCCGACCTGCCTCGTGTGGGGCGATGGCCGATCGTGGACCGGCGGTCGGTGTTCCGGATGGCCGAGCACACCGACACCCCGGAGGGCAGGCGCGACCTCCTGATGGCCGCCCTGGTGTGGGGCACCGGTACCAGGGCTCGGGAGGTTGCCCGCCGTGCGCGCGTCTTCCACGCGAATGATCCCGACCGGCTGGACGAGCGGATCCGCAGCGCCAAGGCCGAGATCGATGGCGGAGACCCCGTTGCCGCCTACCGCGTGCTGAACGACCGGCACGCCCGGGTGAAACACCTCGGCCCAGCGTTCTTCAGCAAGTACCTGTACTTCGCCACCGCTGATCGTCCTGCGGGCGAACGACGGCCCCTGATCATCGACAGCAACGTCGCGTTGGCCCTCAACGAGCTGTCGGACCAGGAGTGGAGAGCCAACGAGCGATGGGATTCGACGAAGTACGCGAGCTATCTCGAACTGGCCCACGCGTGGGCCGAACGCTGGGGAACCGAACCAGACGTGGTGGAGCGCAAGCTGTTCGACCGGGGAAAGCAGCTCAAGACCAGCGCCCCACAGACGCCGTGGAGCGCCTGCTCCCGGCCCGGACCGTCGACTGCGGCGGCAGGGCGGCACACACCAGGCACACCGTGCCCAAGCTTTCCCCTCCAGCCATGAAACAGGCCCCTCGGAGTGACACTCCGAGGAGCCTGTTCAGCGCTCCGATACAGGTCGGAGCGGTAGCGCGTTGTGCCCCCGGCAGGATTCGAACCTGCGACACCCGCTTTAGACCGTGTCCTATGTGGTGAGTCGGGCGAGTCGTTTGTAGCAGCAGAGGGCGGCGGCGAGGCCGAGGAAGGCGAGGTAGTTGCGGGGGTGGC
>NZ_JBIBYN010000025.1:0-136370 GCF_043083325.1 Streptomyces sp. NPDC014734
GGCGGCAGGAAGGCCTGGAGGCGATCGAAGAAGCCGTGCGCCTCTACCGCGAACTCGTCAAAACCAACCCGGACGCCCACCTCCCCGACCTCGCCAAGTCCCTGAACAACCTCTCCATCTGGCTGGGGACAGTGGGGCGGCGGCAGGAAGGGCTGAAGGCGATCGAAGAAGCCGTGCGCATCCGCCGCACACTCGCCGAGGCCAACCCGGACGCCCACCTCGTCCACCTCGCCAAGTCCCTGAACAACTTCTCCATCTGGCTGGTAGACGTGGAGCAGGGGGAGGAGGAGGACCTGGCCGTCATCGAAGAAGCCTTGCGCCACTACCGCACACTCGACGAAGCCAACCGGGCGCGATTCGACGCGGGCCTACAACATTCGCTGGAAACCGCCGCTTGGCTTGAATCCCTTCCGGAGTAGAAGGCACCACTACTTTCCTGGTGGCCGGGCCTATGAGAATTCAGGTGCGGTTCGTCTGTCTGGCCTACAGGTTTCTGGTCACGGGACGCCATCACACGGACCGCGTGTTCTTCAGCGGCAGGCTGGCGAGCCTGCGACAGGCGATCGACGACCGCGGCGCCGTGGAGCAGTTGCTCCACGGCGAGCCTCATCCGGGCAATGTGCTCAGCACGAAGAACGGCCCGTTGTTCATCGATCTTGAGACGTGCTGCCGTGGACCCGTCGAGTTCGACCTCGCCCATGTTCCCGAGGCGGTCTGCGCGCACTACCCAGACGTCGACCAAGGGGGCTGCTGGACGAGTGTCGGCAGCTCGTCATCGCGATGGTCGCCGCGTGGCGTTGGGAGCTCGGCGACCAGTTTCCGAAGGGGAGGCGATTCGGAGAGGAATTCCTGCGTCTGCTGCACGAGGGGCCTCCCTGGCCGACACTCGACACAGTGACCCGGCGACTGGATGGTCTGTAGAGCTTGTCCCTGGCCAGGTCCAAGACGGAGTCGGCCGGCCTGATCGGGGTCTCGGGCTCCCGATCGGGAACGGGACCGGCATCGTCGGCGCGGTCTGCGGCGGACTCACCTGCCCGGGCGGCCACCGATGTCCGCGGCCAGCGCCGCGTAGATGTACTCGCTCCCCCAGCGATCCCCGTCGAGGTCGTTCTCGACCAGGTGCGCCTCCCTACGCATCCCGAGGCGCTCGCAGACCCGCACAGACCCGGTGTTCTCCACATCCAGCCGCGCGTAGAGCCGGTGCACGCCCAGCGTGTCGAAGGCAAACCCGGCAAGCGCCGCGGCCGCCTCGGTCGCGTAGCCGTGCCCCTGGTGACGCGGGTCGAGAGTCCAGCCGATCTCGGCCTGGGCCGCGCGGGCGTCGGCCAGGGCGAGGCTCACCTCGCCGAGGACGCCGGGCTCATCGCGTCGGCAGACAGCGAGCGCCAGCTTGTCCCCGTCGGCGCGCCAGGCCGTCTGCACCGCGCGCTCGGCGGCAACCTGCTCGCTGCGCTCCCGCGTGTGCGCCGGCCGGTACAAGTAGCGCGCCACGCTCGGCAGGCTCTGGTAGGCGTACAGGTCGTCGGCGTCGCCGGGAGTGAACAGACGCAGCGACAACCGGGGCGTGATCATCGGCAGCAGCGAGGCAATGTCCATACGGACCTCCGGGACACGGATGTGGATCAAGATGCGGACCGATTGTCACATCACGACCGACGGGCGGCCACGCCTTTTCAACATCAGCGCCCGACAGCCCCACTCCACCACGAGGCGCGGCATTCCAGGAGTTGTCCACCGACCCACGCTCCTCAGTGCTGTCCGCGGACGAGTCGCAGTGAATGCCGTATTCCTATGGTTCGGTGCGCCGGGCAAATGTAGCGTCGCGATCATGGAATCACCGATCGGTCCCACTACGGACCAGGCGCCTGCAAACCCGGCCGCCACCGATGACATGCTGGTCACTCAGCCGGTCGGCTACTGGTCCGGCCTGACCCATACGACCGTCACCCGGCATCTGCGTGACGCCATGGCCGAGATCGACGTCACGCAGCCGCAGTACTGGGTGCTCAACCGCGTGAACGGCGACCCCACGGCGCCGAGCCGTGAGGAGGCCGTCACCCAACTGACGCACCTTGCCGACGGGCCGCACGAAATCGCCAGGGCCGTCGACCAGTTGCTCCACCGCGAATGGCTCCGGATCGATGACGGGCAGCGGTTGCACCTCACGGATGCCGGGGAGGCCGCCAGAGCGCGAATCCGTGAGCTGGTGACCGGGGTACGCGCCGTGGTTCATCAGGGCATCAGCGACGAGGAATACGTGGCCGCGCTCAAGGTACTGCGCAAGATGGTGGCCAATGTCGAGCACAAGAATTTCTGACCTCTGGCCGAACGTGCTGGTCACGCACGTCCCGGGTGGCGCGACGGGGTAAACGGTGCCGGGAACCGACAGGTGATCGACGGGATCGTCCATCGGCTTGAAGCCGGAATTTATACATCAGTGACTATGTATCCGGGCGTCGCTTGATGCAAGTGCTCCGGCGTTCAGGTGGTGGTCGAGGTGATCGACACGTGACCGGGGAAGCACCGAAGCCGATCCGCCACCGCCCGGGCAACCGCACCGTGCGCGTGCGCCAGGCCGCCCTGGCGTCCGCCATGGAGGTGCTGACCGAGAAAGGCATCGCCCGGCTCAGCATCGTCGAGGTCACAGCCCGTGCCGGGGCCAACGAGATCACGGTGTACCGGCGTTGGGCTCGACGAATTCTTCTGGCCCGACACGTCGGGCAGGGGTCGTCAAGGACCTTTGGTTCGTGGCTGGGTAGGGACGGTCGTGCCATTCAGGTGGATGGCCGGGGCAGGGCTTGCAGCCGGGCGAAGACGGCTTCGAAGTCGTGGCGCCATGGCCGTCGCCGCGATCAGCAGATGCAGTCACCGGGCTCCGCGGTGGCGAGGTCCACCCACCCGTGATCGGTTGCCCTCACGGACAGGGACAGTGCCCGACGCGGTGAGAAGTCGTTGAACGGCCATGGTGTCGGGTTTCATGCTCACAGACAGCGCTTCGAACCCCGTCGGTGCGTGCGGTGCTCAGGAGATTCCTGAGCACCGCGCCGCCCACGCCGATCCACACCGGGCGATGTGCGGCGACCCGAGATGGCCGGCCTTCGCCGACCACTACGGGCTCGACCCCGCCCACCCCGTGCAGGGGGAGGTCGAAGCCCTGGAACCGGCCGAGCTCCAGTGCCTGGTCCTCGCAGCTGTCGACCTGTACATCGACCACACCGTGCTCGCCCGCCAGATCACCCGCGAAGAACAACAACGCCGCGCCCTGACCACCTCCTGAACGGCCGGGACGCGGTGGGCGGGGAAGGACCGTCGTAGCGTCTTACGGGGGCCGCAGGTTCAGGCGGGCGCCGACGCCGCGCGCAGCGATGTGAGCGGAGAGTGCTGGCGGCGCGCAGCTTTCTCCAGTCGGCCCCGGCGTGGGCCGGGATGACCGCGTCGCTTGACAGCGCTGGTCAAGGCGCGCGTGCAAGCTGTGTACAAGGCGGGCCTGGCTCTGGGTGTGCCGGGCCGCGCTACGGAGTGCGGGGAAACATTGAAGGGGTGTCCGTGACTGGCTGTCACGGACACCCCTTTCAGGTCCGGTTGGGTCCGGCTACCTCAGTTGTTGTGGCGTTGGCGCCTCCTGAGGGCGACGGCGAGGGGGAGGCCGCCGAGGATGAGCAGCGTGCCGAGCGCGGCCGCGTAGAGCACGGTGGTGCCGGTGCGGGCGAGGATCCCGGACGATTGCGGGGTGGGCTGGGGGTGGTTGGGGGGCGGGATGTTGCCGGAGGGTGGGATGTTGCCGGACGGGGGGACGTTGGTGGTCGGCGGAGGAGTCTTCCCCGGCGGCACCGTGTGGTCGGTTTCGCAGCCCGTTTCGGTGTCGCAGGTGCCGCGCTCGTCGTCGGTGGTGACGACGTTGTGCAGCTTGGTGTCACCAGCGCCGGTGACGGTCACGGAGTACGTGATCGCGACCTTGCCATCCACTGGCAGGTCGCCCTTCCAGACGAGCTTGCCGTCGGACACCGAGACGTCGCCGGTCGAGGCCTTGGCATCGTCGTTGTATGCGGCGTCGTCGAGGACCTTGGACAGGTCGTCGGCGATGGTGGCGTCCTTGATGCCGGCCTTGCCGTGCTGGTTCACGGTGACGGTGTAGGTGATCTTGTCGCCGACCTGGACGGTGGAGCCCGTCTTCGGGTCGGAGGACTTGGAGAAGGTGTAGGTGCCGTAGGCGTGGTCGGTCTCGCAGCCGTTCTTCTGCTCGCAGTGGCCGCGCTTGTCGTCGGGGGTGGTGACGACGTTGTGCAGCTGACCGTCACCAGCGCCGGTGACGGTCACGGAGTACGTGATGGTCGCCTTGGCCCCGACAGGGAGGTCGCCCTTCCAGACGAGCTTGCCGTCCTTGACCTCAGCTGATCCTGTGGAGGCCTTGACGTCGTTGTTGTAGGTGGCGTCGTCGAGGACCTTGGACAGGTCGTCGGTGATGGTGGCGCTCTTGACCTCGCCGTTGCCCTTCTGGGCGACGGTGACGGTGTAGGTGACCTTGTCGCCCTTCTTCACCGCCGTGCCCGTCTTCGGGTCGGAGGACTTGGAGAAGGTGTAGGCGCCGTAGGCGTGGTCGGTCTCGCATGCCTTCTCCGTGTCGCAGGTGCCGCGCTTGTCGTCGGGGGTGACGACGTTGTGCAGCTGGCCGTCGCCGCCACCGGTGACGGTCACGGAGTAGGTGATGGTGGCCTTCTCGCCGACGGGGAGGTCGCCCTTCCAGACGAGCTTGCCGTCCTTGACCTCAGCGGTACCCGACGAGGCCTTGACGTCGTCGTTGTAGGTGGCGTCGTCGAGGACGTCGCTCAGATTGTCGGTCAACGCGATGCCGTGGACCGGGTACTTCGATTCGTTGGCCGCGGTCAGGGTGTAGGTGATCGTGTCCCCGGCTCTCACGGTGGTGCCGGACGGCGGGTCCGAGGTCTTCGACAGGGTCCACTCGCCCTGACGCGGATCGTTCTTGATCTTCCCCAGGTCGAGCAGGTAGGTGCCGCGGCCGACGTCGGCGGGATCGACGCTCACCCCGATCGGGTCCTTGAGGGGCAGATATCCGGATGGTGTCGTGGTCTCGGTGAGCGTGTACTTGCCCCACGGGACACCGGCCAGGCGGAACTTCCCAGGCGCCGGGTCCTGATCGGCATCCGAACACCCCGCGTCGGTGCAGTCCGTGATCGTACGGGGCCACCCGTCGGGTACCTTCTCACCGTCCTCAAGCACCGGGGTGAGGGTCCACTCGGAGCCCGCGAGGAGGTCTCCGGTGCGGCTGTCGGTCTTCTGCCAGGCGATGTCCGGCAGGAGCTTCAGCCCGACGGCCGATGCCTCGGTCGGCAGGATCGGCTTTCCCGACGATGCTTCGACTCCGGCGACGGCGGTGTTGTTCCATGCGATGCCGTCGAGGCCCGCGCTTGTGGTCGTGTTCGGGCCTGCGGCCTTGACGGCGAGCACGGTGTTCTCGACGTCTCCAGGAGCGAAGACTCGGGACCCGAAGTCGATGCGCAGGGCAGTTACCGCTTCGTAGTCGCCGTCGGGCGGCGTGGCCGCCCAGTCGTTTTCGCAGCCCGCGGGTGCGCTGTCCACGGCGCCGCCGCCGGTGCCGGCGAGGTCGCCGCGGCAGGGGTTGGCGCTGGTGGAGTACTGCAAGGTCGCGCCTGCGGGCGCCTTGACCGGTTTGGTCAGGTGCACCGGGAACGCCGAACCCCGGGTGCCTTCGGCGCCGGGCAGGATCAGGGAGTCACCGACCCGCGGCAGCATGTCGTAGGCGACCACGTTGCGAATGTCCACCGATCCCGAGTTCGCGACACGGACGGTGTACTCGGCCTTGCCGGACAGGTCGGTGCTTCCAACACCGGGGGCGCCGATCGCGTCAGCGTCGTAGACACCCTGCACCGTCTTGCTCGTGTTCACGCCGGACACGGGGAGGACGTTGAAACTCGCGGAAGCGAGACACCCGACGGCGGCGGTGAGGTCGGTGGTCGACCGCAGGTCGGCATCGACCAGTTTCCCGAGCCCGCACTGCAGGTAGGTGTCCTGTACGCCCGGCCCGCCTTCGGCGCCGGTGAGAAGGTAGTCGTTCGTGTAGGCACCCGCGGGGACACCCTGGTTGACACGAACCTGGAACCGCACGTAAGCGGTGCGGCCCAAGGCCGCGTTCGAGGTGACCTCGGCGTCCGGGAACGTCACGGTGACCCGTTGACGCCGTTCACCCAGGTAGTCCACCGCCTTGACGGCGATGTCCGGTTTGCCGAGCGCGGCCGCGAACGTCACGTCTCCCGCGATCTGGAGCGAGTCCTCGACCATGGTGAGCGCGGCCGGGAGGTACTCGGTCACGGTCGGGGTGAAGGTCGACGCGTCGAGGACCGCTTGGTCTGCATTCCATCGTGCCCGGTTCATCGCGAGGTCGACGGTGAGCAGATCACCGGTCTGCGCCGAGGGGGTCGCGGGGCGGGAGCCTTCGGGGATCGCGGGATCGTACATCGACTTGACCGGTCGCAGCGTGAACGGGTTGGTCATGACTTGCCGGTAGCCGCAGATACCGGCGGCGCTGTCCGCCGTCTGTGGTTGGTGCGGAAGGTACTGGCGTCCGCCTTCGAAGGTGATCACGTTCTTGACCGGGCAGTTCTCCACCGTGACATACCAGGGGTGGACGTCGGAGCGGTCCACGTCGAGGTTCGGGTTGGTGTACACCGTGTCGACGTTGCTGAACGGCACATGCTGGGAGGCACGGCCGTGGATGAAGAAGCTGCCGCCACCGAACGGAGGGATCTCGGTGTCCACCTCGATCTTCGTGATCCACTCGCCTGCGGGCACCGGGGTGGGCGTGCTGCCGTTGGTGCCGTCGCAGTAGCGCTTGGCGGTGTCGCTCATCGACGAGCCCTCAGCGATCGTGCACGATCCGGTGCTGCCGGCGTTCGTCGTCCAGTTCACCTGCAACTCGGGAAGATACCGGTCCGCGGAGAACTGCAGATCCACGAACGCGGGGGTGGCGCAGTCGACGTCTTTGTCTCTGGTCGGCGAGGTCAGCGCGCACGGCATCATGTCGGTGAACGTCCACCGGCCCGTGGTCGGCTCGGCCGAGGTGCCGCTCAGGGAGTAGATGCTGTTGTTCTGGGTGTGCACGGTGCGGTAGAGGGGCGATCCGACTGCCCAGTCGTAGCCGGGCCTCTTTTCGACGCTCGCACCGGCAGCGCCCTTGCGCAGGGCGTGCGAGGCGGAGCTGTCCGAAGAGAGCTTCTCGGCAGGCCGGCCCCACGCGTTCGCGGTGGCCACGACCGAGTTCGTGACCGCGCTCGGGTCCGGGTCGGCGCTGAACTCTCCATCGGGGTAGACGATGGTCGCCTTCAGCGGCAGACCCGTCCAACTCGTGTTGCCGGAGTACGGCACGCAGGTGTAGGGCGCGGTGTCTTTGATCGAGGAGCCGAGACTCCAGGTGATGGTGTTCGTCGCCGCTTCGTACACGCCGCCGTGCGTGGCGCTCACGAACCGCGCCCCGGTGGGAAGAGTGTCGACCACGGTCAGGTTCTCAAGAGCCCGTGTTCCGGGCCCGGAGCAGACATCCGCCATCGTGCGGGCATACACGCCGGAAGCACCCGATGAGGGGATCTGGGAGTCGTATCCCACCAGGATCGAATAGGTCACCTGCTGATCTACGTACGGGACACTGGTCGGGTCGGACTTGACCTTGGAAACATCGAGGGAGATATCGGAGGTCACGGTCGTGGTCGCCGAATCCGTGACAGGCGCCGTGCCGGTGGCCGCGAAGGTCGCTTCCGGGGTGATCTTCGCCCCATCGGGCGTGACCGAGTTCGGCGGGGTGAGCGTGAAGGACACGGCGTCGGAGGTGCCGGTCGCCACGGTCGCCGGGAAGGTCCACACAAGCTTCCGGTCCGGGCCGGTACCGACGGTCGTGGCCGCCCCGGGCACAACAGCCCCGTTGATCTGGAGCGAACTCTGGCTCGTCACCGTCAGAGGAACGCCATCGGGGAACGCATCGGACGACGCCAGCGCCGCCGGTACCGGAACCGAGATCGTCGCGGCGTCACATGTACCACTGCCGCTACACGTCCACTGCACCCGGAAAGACGCGCCCTGACCGGACTTCACCGTCTCCTGGACCGCCTCCACCGACACGTTCAGCGTGCCACCGGCGGCCTGGGCAGGCGTATGGACGAAGAGAACCGGCACAACCAGCAGCAACGCGAGCACCGGCCTCAGCGCCATACGCAGACAACCCCACCCCCTTTCACGCGACATCGTCCAAAGGCGTCGCCGCCCGGAGGTACGCGCGGGTATTCGCATCGAGGCCCCTCTCCCTTTTGTCCACCCCTGACCCTCGACCAGAGCGCAGCCACAGGAGTGGCCCCTGCCTCCGAAGCGAGGGCCCGCCCAGAGTGATCTGACGTGCACTCAGGGCAAGCTATAGCACGCTCGGAGCATTTATGTAGGAAAATATAGAAATATCACCCATATGGATAACATGGGATCCACGATCCTGCTCGTGACGACGCGTTCACCAGCGGGTCCCGGCCTCGGCACGTCGCGCTCCGGCGACGGGCGCCCGGGCTCGCCGTCTGCGGACTTTCGCTGAACGGGTTCTCGTCGCTCACCCTGGGGCGGGAACGGCTCCTGGCGCACCGAGGCCGGTCAGACGATGTTGACGGGCAGTTTTGCCGCGGCCCAGTCGTAGACGCGCGGGCCCTTGGCCCCGTTGCCGCAGGACAGCCGCTGCCAGGCATCGACGGGGGCTTCGTCGATGCAGTTCAGAGCCATCGCCACCCGCTATGAAAAGCGCGGGCACCTCTGCCTCGGGAGCGTCACCGCCGCGGCTGTCCTCGTCTGGTTGCGGATATGACGGTGCCAGCGAGACGGACACCGAGGAGAGGGGCATGCGCTATGAGACTTCGAGCAGCACCGAGCCGCTCGCGGGATCGACGATCGCTGCCAATGAGCCGGTGAAGAAGAAGTCGACGGATTCACCGTCAACATCCGGACTGATGTTGGTCGTTATGTGGGCGTACTCGTCTCCGAGGTCGTATCCCCAGGCAATGTTGAAGACGGTGAGCATCATCGTGAAGTTCTTCGTGGCTCCGGATGACATGTCAGCGGGTCTGGCCCTTTAGTCCGGGCCGGGACGGGCCTGACGACGCTCGGAGCCGGCTACGGAGTCCTTCGGTACGTCAGGAACGGAAAATGCTGAGCACTGCCTAGTGTCCTGCGCCGGAGATTCATTGGCAGAAACGGGCGAGGGAGTCGAGGATCTCTTCGGCTGTCTTGGTCCAGATGAACGGTGTTGGGTTTTCGTTCCACTCCTTGACCCACGCACGAATGTCGGTTTCCAGGGAACGTACACTTTTGTGTGCACCGCGGCGGATCTTCTGGTCGGCGAGGAAGCCGAACCACCTCTCCACCTGGTTGATCCAGGACGAACCGGTGGGGGTGAAGTGCAGGTGGAATCTGGGGTGTTTGACCAGCCATGCCTTGATGGCCGGCGCCTTGTGGGTGCCGTAATTGTCGCAGATCAGGTGGACCTGGAGGTGCCCAGGAACCTCCTTCTCGATCTTGATGAGGAACTTCTTGAACTCCGCTGCCCGGTGCCGTCGGTGCAGTGAGGTGATGACTTCGCCGGTCGCGACGCCGAAGGCCGCGAAGAGAGTGGTCAGACCGTTCCGGATGTAGTCATGGGTGCGACGCCCGGGCATGCCCGGCATCATCGGCAGCACCGGCTGAGACCGGTCCAGCGCCTGGATCTGCGACTTCTCGTCCACCGACAGCACCACCGCCCCTTCGGGCGGATTGAAGTACAGCCCGACCACGTCGTAGACCTTCTCCACGAACAACGGGTCCGTCGACAGTTTGAACGTGTCCGTCAGATGAGGCCTGAGATGAAACTTCCGCCAGATCCGGCCCACGGCCGACTTCGACAGCCCACTGCGGTCGGCCATCGACTTGCGCGACCAGTGGGTGGCATTCTTCGGCATCTCCTCCAGCGTGCTGACCACGACCGCCTCGACCTGGTCGACGCTGATGGTGGGCGGCCGGCCCGGCCGGGGCTCGTCCACCAACCCGTCCAGCCGCCCGGCCAGGAACCGCCGACGCCACTTGCGGACCGTATCCGCCGCTACCCGGAGATCCCGCGCCACCACAACAATCGGCGGAACGTCAGGGCCTGCACACGCCAACACGATCCGCGCCCGTAACGTCACCGCCTGCGCAGACGTCGCCCGCCGGGCCCAACGCTCCAACACCGCACGCTCGTCAACGGACAACAACAACGGTTCCAGCTTCGGACCGCGACGCGGTCCCGGCGCACCCGCAGAAACAGCCATACAGGAACTAACGACGGATCTCCGGCGCAGGACACTAGCTAGATGCGCGAGTTGCGCAACGACTGCCACACCGCGCCGGCCAGCGCCCGCGTCGCCCGCGGGACCGACAGATGCTCATGCTCGCGGTACAGGGACCAGTTGTACGGCACGAGCGAGAGCTTGTTGGAGGACAGCGACCCCGCCTGGTGGGCCCGGTACACCGCAAGCGGCTCGGTAAGGCCCCGGGCGTCGGCGCCGTCCCGCATGATCGACAGCCAGAGGGCGTAATCCTGGCGCTTGCGCATCTCCGGCATCAGCCTCGTGCCCAGGGCATTGCGGTCGTACATGGCGGTGAGTGCACCGATGTGGTCCTGGACCAGCATCGCGCGGTAGTCCACGTGCTCCCTCGCACGGACCACCCGCCCGTTCGGAACCCAGTCGGTGCTCTCGCCGTCGTAGTCGGCGGCCATCTTGAAGTACGAGGTGAACGTCAGAGGCGCAGTGGCCTCCGCGGCGAAGGCGAGCTGCTTCTCGGTCTTCTCCGGAAGCCACATGTCGTCGCTGTCGAGAAAGGCGATGTAGTCCCCGCGGGCCCGTTCGATCGCGAGGTTGCGGGCCCGGCCCGCACCGCCCCGTTCGGGCGCCGGCTTCGGCAGGACGCGCTCGTCCTGCTCGGCGAACTCGCGGAGCAGGTCCATGGAGCCATCCGAGGACTGGTCGTCGGTGACCAGCAGCTCCAGGTCGCTGTGGGTCTGCGTGAGCACCGATCGGACGGCTGCGCCCAGGGTGGCCGCCGAGTTGTACACGGGCATCACGACAGATACCAGGGGCACAGCGCTTCTCCTTGCGGGATCAGGAACGACGGTCCATTCAAGCACCGCAATCGGACAGGAAATGCCATGCGGACCGTTGTCGCCGGTCTGGGCTGCGCAGTGGGCTGCGCAGGGCTTCCATCAGTCGTACGCGCCGCCGGGGTGGGTTCCGTGTCGTCGGCCACGGCATGGACCCGCACCACGTCCAGCGGCTCGCCGCCGGCCGGTCCCGCGCGGAGGACGTGGCCTCCGCGCTGCCGCCCGCGGTGCTGGGCTCCCGGGGTCTACTCCGCGACCGGAGCAGCGACAACTACCCCTGAGGTAATCGCGACTTGGCGCCCCCGGCCGCACTCTGGAGGTCCCTCCCTCCCCTCTCCGGGAGACCGGCCACGAAGGAGTCCGCCCGTGCCCGCCTACGGCTTCGCCCATCTCCGCGACCGTCACCACCACTCCGACGTACTCGAATACCTGGCGCGCATCCAGGCCACCCTGGACCCGTTCGGGGGCCGCTTCGTCATCCACGGGCCGCCTGCCGAGGTGCTGGAGGGAACGTGGTCCGGCGGCATGGTCCTTATCGAGTTCCCCGACCTCGCCGAGGCCCGCGCCTGGTACGACTCGCCCGCCTACCAGGACATCCTGCGACTGCGCACCGATCACGTCGAGGGCGATGTGATCCTGATCGAGGGGGTGGGCCCCGGCTACGACCCGACCGAGCGGGCGAACAAGCTCCGCGCCGAGGCCTCGGGCCGGTAGCCGTCAACCGTGCGGACGTCAGCGGAACATGAGCCGGACGTCAGCGGCGCACCGCAGAGTGGTGCACGCCGATCGGGCCCGGCCGGTGACACCACCGGCCGGGCCGGCAGGCGTCGCGTTCCGGCCCGAGCCGATCCGGTCACCGTCAGCAAGGCATCAGCAGGGCGCCAGCAGGGCTGCGCGCACCTTGGCTCGTCCTCGCGCGGCGGTCCCGGCACGGTCGGAGTCGTGGTCCGGGTGGAGGGCGGAGCCGTCCTGGCCCGCGCAGGGGCCGCAGCGCCCCCGGTGCGCGATCGGGCGGGCGCACTCCTCGCACTCCGCCCAGCGCGGCCCGGGCGGAGGTGACGGCATGGGTGTCGGGGGGAGTTTCCGGATCAGGCGGTCGCGCAGGAGCGCGGCGGCGGAGTGGACGCGGGCGGGCAGCCCGCCGAGAAGAGCCTGGGCGAGGTCGCGCTGCCCGTAGCCGCGTTCCAGCCAGGTGGCGACCAGCGGGGCCAGGTCGAGGGCTTCGACCACACCGAGCCGTAACCGCGGCTCGGCGCGGATCGCCCGGAGCAGTGCCGCGACTGCCTCACCCCGGGCTCCGTCGGCCGCAGGACCCGTACCGCCCACGCCCGATTCCTGCGCGACCGGCTGCCGTTCCCGCCTCCCCCGTGTCTCCTGTCTTTTCTGCCTCTCCTGCGTCTCCCGCGTCTCCCGCGCGTGAGGCGTCTCCCGCGTCTCCTGGGTGTGAGGCGTCTCCCGCGTCGTTGACGCTTTCCTCGCCCGTCCGTCCCCCTGCACGACGGCCGTGGCGGACCGACAACCGGGGAGGGAGGGTTCTTTCCCCTGGTTCTTCACGGGGTTGGCACCGCGCTCACCGGGCGTCGGCCCACCGGAACCCCGCAGAACGGGATCCGGGACGGTGGACGTGTCCTGCGGGGTGTCGTAGACGTGGGCCTCGCTGAGGAACGTCCCGTCGTCACGGCGGTGCTTGTCGACCCGGTAGTAGCCGAAGGCCGTCAGTTCGCGCAGCGCCTTCGCGACCGCGCGGCGGCCCTGGGTGCTGGTGTCGGCCATGCGCCGCCCGTCCTCCGACCGGCCGTCGGGGCGGGAGAGGAGATCGGCCAGCAGGCCGCGTGCGGTGTAGGACAACCGCCGGTCCTGCAGCAGGGCGTTGGGCAGGACCGTGAAACCGCGCGTATGGCGGCTACGATGGATCCGCATGAGGAGGTCTTGCTCCTTGTGCCGGACCCCGGAGCGTTGCCGCGCTGCCGGGGTCACTTATCGAGTTGACGGGTGACCGAACGTATCACGACCGCCACAGCGGGTCGCCGGGTCCCGCGAGGACCCCGGACGCTCGCCCCGTCGGGATGGCGCGTCAGAGCACGGCGAGCCGGTCCACCAGCAGATCCACCCTCGACTCGGCGTCCTCGGGCAGCAGACGGCCCGCCCGGGTCAGGGTCGCCAGGCCGTGCAGGGACGCCCAGAACACCTCGGTGAAAAGCGCGGGGTCGACACCGTCCCCGGAGGCCTCGGCAAGGCACTCAAGCAGGGCGGCGAAGGCGTCCTTCAAGGGCTCCGGGGTGTCCTCCTGCGCGTACGCAAGACCGCCGTCGAGCTGGAACAAGGCGTCGTAGACCGCCGGGTTGCGGGCGGCGAAGTCGAGGTAGGCGCGGGCCAGGGCGGCGACCCGGGCGCGCGGGCCCTTCGCGGCGGAGGTCGCGGCCCGCACCGCCACGGCCAGTTCGGCGGCCCCCTGGAGGGCGACGGCGCCGATGATCTCGCGCTTGCCGCGGAAGTGGCTGTAGAGGACGGGCTGGCTGTACTCGATGCTCTCGGCGAGCCGGCGGGTGGTGACCGCGTCCCAGCCCTGCTGCTCGGCGAGTTCGCGGGCGGTCGCCACGATGAGGCGCTCGCGACTGGCCCGTTCGCGCTGTTTGCGTTCCTGTACCGACATACTCAGATCCTAGCACCGCTAGACAATCAAGCGGCAGCAGTACTAGCGTCGCCTCAACACCTAGCGACACTAGATGCCAGGGGGGCGTCATGTTCAACGCACTTGAGGTCGTCACTGTCGTGATCTTGGGCGTGATGGTGGGGGTGGAGTTCTCCGTCGCCTTCGTCATGAACCCGATCCTCAACGCACTGCCCGAGGACAGCGGCCAACTCGGCCATGCCCACGGGGGCCGGATGCTCGGCGCCGTGATGCCGGTCTGGTACATCGGCTCGCTCGTCCTCGTGACGGTCTGGGCCATCGCCGGATGGCACCACCCCGGCACCGGCCTCGTCGTCACGGCCGGCGCACTGCTGATCCTCTCCGTGATCATGTCGCTTCTGCTGCTCGTCCCGATCAACAACCGGAACATGACGTGGACGCCCGACAACCGGCCCGCCGACTGGAAGCGGCAGATGAACCGTTGGGAACGCTTCCACTACCTCCGCGTCGCCGTCATCATCGCCGCCTTCGCCCTGTTGGTCGCCGCCCTCACCTGATACCGAAGCCGCCCCGGCATCCACTGATTCGCCGCGCCGCTTCGAGGCCCTCGCCCCGTCGGGAGTGAGTCCGACGGGGCTTCGAGTCACTGCCTCCCGCGGGCCGACGCCGCGCCGGTGGCGCACAATCCCCACGCCCCGGGCGGCAGATGACCGCCGAAAACCCGACGTCCGGGAATGCGACTGCCGCTCAGATCCCGCAGCGGCGACCCCGGCAGGCCACGCCCCTCGATCAGCCGCCTCCGCGCGGTCCGATCAGGTCCAGCACAGCTCGGCAAGCTCCATGCAGCTCACCGGCAGACGAACAATCGTCAGGAGAAGAACGATGTCACTGAAGAAGGTCAACACCGTCCTGGCCGCCGCCTTCATCCTCTTCATCCTCTGGTTCGGGATGGAGTTCGTCCTGAGCCCGGAGACGACGGCACCTGGCTTCGGCCTGCCGAGCTGGCCGTCCGGCGACGGCGGCGGCTTCCTGGTCATCAAGGGAATCCGCGATGTCGTCCTGGCCCTGGTCCTGGGCATCCTGCTGGTGACGGGCCACCGCCGTGCGCTGGGCTGGGCGCTGCTGATCGAGGCCCTCGCCGCGTACGGCGACATGACCACCGTGCTGACCCACCACGGCTCCGTGGCCACCGCGCTCGGCGTCCACGGCCTGACCGCAACACTGATGGTGGTCAACGGCCTGCTGATGATGCACGAGACCCGCACCGCCGTGGCCGCTCCGGCAACGCCCGCCCCGCAGCCTTCCTGACGCCGCCTTGGCGCGTGTCGGTATGCACCTGCCGGTGCCTGTCGGTGCCTGTCGGTGCCGGCCAGTGCCTGCCGGTGCCTGCTGGTTCCCGGTGCCTGCCGGTGCCTGCCGGTTCCCGGTGCCTGCCGGTGTCTACCGGTTCCCGGTGCCTGCCGGGTGCTCTCGCATCGGATGCGACAGGCGGAGGGTGACGGCGGACGGAAGGGTGCCGGAGCGGGAACCCACACGCACCGGGTCACCCTTCAGGGCGAGTTGAGAAGCGGTGCGACCGCCGACATTTCCCGTACCGCAAGTGATTCAGAATCGGATGACCGGTCATGTGGCACTCACGCCCGCGCCTGAACGCAGGACCATGGTCGAGACGCGCACTTCGATGACCGGGGCCGCCCTCGGGGGCCTACGCGGTCCCGACCGAGAACAGCGACCGCCTGTTGAGCGCTCTGCCGGACGTGCTCATCGTCCCGGACGGCGAGTGCGACCGCACTCTGCTGACCCTGGTGGCACCGGAGGCCCAACGGGACGGGAACGGTCAACAGGCCTTCCTCGACCGCCTGTTGTGAGTCGGTGCATCAGCCGTCCTCCCCCGTGGAACGGAGCGGCGATCGTGGAGAGCGGCCCTTCGGACATCGGGCGCGCACCTTTTCCCCGCCCGATTCCCGCTCGCCCCCTCAGGGACCTTGACCTTACGGTTGTCGTGATCATGCGGCACAGGGCGAGGGGGAGAAATGGGCAGGAGAAGCAGGACACGGCATTGGGCCGTCGTCGCGGCGGGAATCACGCTGACGGCAACGACACTGACCGCCTGCGGAGATGGCGGTTCGGCGGATGCCACAGCGTCCGGCAAGTCCGCGGAACCCGCCCATGAGGCGCCCGAGAAGCCGAGCCGTCCGGCGTTCGATCCGCCCGTACGCTTCGACGGGCCGACGGTCGAACTGCCGGATGCCGGGCAGCCGAGTACGTCGAGCGGGGAAGCGACACGACCTGCGGTCACGCTGGCCGACGGGGTCGCCTACATCACCGCCGAGGGCGGACTGGAGGCGATCGACACCGGGACCGGTGAACCGCGGTGGGACGTCAGGACGAAGCACGCCTCGGAGACGGGCGGTTTCGGAAGCCGTCGCGCCGCTCCCCTGGTCTCGGCCGACGGCAAGACGGTGTACGCCGCCTGGGACAGGTCCGTGGAGGGCGAAGGAACCGCGCCGGGCCGTTCCGTGATCGAGGTACTGGCCGTCGACACGGCCACCGGCAGGACGGCATGGTCGGCCGAGATAGCGGATGCTCCCAGCTCCACCGGGCTCGCCGCCGTCGCCATCGGCGCCGACGAGAGCCTCTCGCCGCAGATCGTCGGAGTCGATTCCGACACGGTGGTCGTCACCGCGTCCGACACCACGTACGCCGTCGACACCTCAACGCGAACCGAACGCTGGAAGAAGTCCGACTTCCGTGCGCTGGCCTTCGCCGACGGCGTCGTCGCCGGTGGCGAGAAGACGGGCTACGCCAAGGGCAGGCTGGTGGGATTCGCCGCGCCCACGGGCGAACAGCGGTGGACCGTGGCGGACGCGCGACAACCGGCCACAGCGGCGCCGCGGTTGCTGAGCGCCAACCTCGACGACAAGACAGTCGTCGTGGACGCGGTAAGCGGCGAACGGCGGGCGACGCTCGACGGAAGGGACTGGCGATGCCTCCACGACGCGCAGTCCCTGGTCCTGTGTTCCAAGTACGGGTACGGGTCGGCGAACCGCGGGATCACGATGTTCGACGCCGCTTCGGTTCGGAAGCAGTGGGCACTGCCCGATGACTCCGGCCGGGTGGTCCCGAGGGTCACCGGGTTCTGGCACGGCGCCGTGTACGGATCGGTGAACGACGAACCGATCGTCCTGGACGGCAGGACCGGGAAGGACCGGCAGACTTCCGCCGGTGCCGCGCCGTACGAGATCGACCGATACGGCGGTGTGGAGGGATCCGTGTTCCACCCCGCCGCAGGCTGACCGGGCTGCCCGGCCCCGGCTCCCGCAGGGCGACCCCGCCGGAAGGCGAGGGGCGAGAAACGAGAGGCGAGAGGCGAGGCCGGAAAACACGACTCAGGAGTCAGTCGAGCAGCGCGGTCGCTTCGACTTCCACGAGCACATCCGGCTCGAAGAGGTAATCGACACCGATGAGGGAGGCCGGTGGCATGGGGAACGCGAGCCCGATCTCGTCGGCGACGGCCTCCACACCGGCCATGAAATCGCCGATCTTCTCCGGGCTCCAACGGGTCACGTAGAACGTCAGGCGCAGCACGTCCGCGAACGACGCTCCCGCCCCCGCCAGGCCGACGGAGGTGTTGCGCAGCGCCTGGGCGACCTGCCCCGCCAGGTCGCCCGGCGCGACCGGGGTCCCGTCGGCCCGGCGTGCTACCTGCCCGCTGACATGGACGTGTGTCGTGCCGGTACCGACGGCCACATGGTGGTACGGGGTCGGCTGCAACATGCCTTCCGGCGTGAAGTGCTGGACAGTCATTCGTGAGTTCTCCCTCCGATCCAGGTATCCGTAAGCTACTTAGTGGCAGAAGGACACTTCAACGAGACCAGGTTTCTCCATGGATACCGAGGACGAGTTCCTCATCGGCCCTCCGCATCGCGAACTGCTCGACCAGGTCCTCGACAAGTGGTCGCTCGGCGTCCTCAACGCACTGTGCGAACGGCCGTGCCGCTTCAACGAGTTGCGCCGGGCCATCCCCCAGGTCACGCAGAAGTCGCTGACCGCGACACTTCGGCGACTTGAGCGGAACGGCGTGATCGAGCGCGAGGTCGTCTCCACCCGCCCGGTGGCGATCAGATACCGGATCACCCCACTCGGCAAGACCCTGCGACCCCCCGTCGATGTGTTGCTGGCATGGGCCTCGGCGAACATGCCCGCCATCACACGTGCCCGTGAAGCCTTCGACGCGAGGGACGAATCGAGCCCCTGAGGGCCACCCCGTACACATCGACGTCCTCGTGCCGACGTGGAAGGAGGTCTGCGGACGGTCCGCGATCTCCGGAAACACCGCCCCTGAGGTCCGGCCGGACGATCCCGGTCAGTGACCACAGGACGCACGGCCCTGGAAGCGGCGGGCCACGGCGAGCGCGACCGGCGCCGCGAGCCAGCACAGGTACGCGGCGGAGCCCGTGGTCAGGAACGAGACGGGTACGGACGCCCCGAACACTGCGGCCAGGCAGATGCTGCGCACCAGGTTCTCGGCGAACACCCGGGGCGGGGCGTCCGTGCGGTACAGGTGTCGGCGTCGGATCTCCCGGATGATCAGCGCGAACGACGCGGACGCCAGGACCTGCACGATCGCGTACAGGCTGAACCGGGGCGGGAAAGCACCGTCGGCGGTGATCACCCGGGTCGCGAACGGCATCAGGACCTGCATGAACAGCCACGCCAGGGTGAGGCCGGTCAGGCGGCTGTTCAGCGAGCGGATATACCGGAAGATCTCGTGGTGGGCGCGCCAGTGGGCGGCGATCACCACAAAGCTGAGCCCAAAGGCCAGGTATTCCTTGCCGTGGGCCGACACCGAAACCAGCATGGCGCCGGTGGTGTCACCGGCGGGGACGGGGAGATCCAGCGCCAGCAAGGTGAGTGCGATCGCGATCGTCGCGTCGACGAGCGCGATGAGCCGCTCGGCGGCAATCGATCGCGCCTCGCCGGTCTCGTCGGTCTCGTTCGTCTCGTTCGTCTCGTCGGTCTCGTCGGTCCCGTCGGTCTCGTTGTCGGGTTTGCGGCCGGTATGAGTCGCCATGGTGAGGAACAGCTCCCGCGGCTCAGGCGCCGATTTCCACGGCCGGCCGGGGCGTGGCCGCCAGGCGCCGGGATCGCACGGCCAGGACGATCATGACCGCAGGGATCAGGAGGTCGTTGACGAGGACTCCGCCGGTGTTGCCGGGGGCGTGGTCACCACCGGCGAACCACTGGTAGAGGTGACCGACCACGGCTCCCCAGAGGAACATCCCACCGCCGAGCCCGATGGTGATGCGCTCCCGCGCAGATGCCGAGGCAGCCCGGAAACCCATGACGGCCAGGCCGAGGTTGGCGAAGGCGATCTCGAACATGAAGGGCGTCCGGTCGAAGCCGATCGCCGTCGCCATGACGTCCGGGAAGGCGAGGAACGCGACCGTCATCCACAGGCTGCCGCACCCGAAGGCGCCGATGGCCCACCAGCGCTGCCAGGTTTCCAGCGCCTGCTGGGGTGACTGGGCGTGACGGGTCCGCACGAAGGCCCCGATGGCCGGCACCAGGATCCAGACCAGCGGAAAGGCGGACTGGGCAAGGTAAGAGAAGTCGTCCATGAACTTCATTCTTAACGCGTTAATATTAACCAGTCAAGAGTCAGTTATAGTGGCAACCATGGATGACGGACTCGCAGATCTGCTGCACCGGGTGGTCATGCTGCTGGGCGAGTCGGCCCGGCGGCGCACCGATGACCCCGACGGCCTGACCTACAGTCAGATTCGGCTTCTGGGCACACTGGAGGACATCGAGCCGGTGACGCAGCATCGGCTCGCGCAGGCGCTGTCGGTGTCCGACCCGGCGATCAGCCGGGCGCTACGACCGCTCGAAGCGGATGGTCTGGTGCAGATCACCGTCGACCCCGAACACGCGCGGCGGCGGCTGGTCCGTCTCACCGAGGCCGGTCGAAACGCCTTCCACACCGCCGGGAAACCGCTCGGCGACGAGTTCCGGGCCAGGCTCGTCGCGGCCGGCTTCCCCTACGAACGCTACTGCGAGGACACCCTTCGGCTGGCCGAGCTCCTCACATCCGACCGAGAGCGCCTCCACGCATCCGACTGAGAACGCCTCCACGCATCCGACCGAGAGCGCCTCCACGCGTGTACGGCACACCGCGCCCCTCCCCCGGCCGCGCCCACGCACCTACGGAGTCACGAGTTCGCGGCGCCGGAGTCCGTGCGTCGGAGACCAGGGAAGGCGGCGGGGGTCGCCCAGCCGCGCAGTACCGCATCAATCGTTGACCGGAACGCGGTCTCGGCCGCGTCGCCGCCGAGGCCGCCGGCGAGTTCGAGGGTCACGAGCCCGTGCAGGGCGACCCACAACGAGACCGCGACCAGCGTGGTGTCGCCCACGAGGATCCGGTCCGCCACCGCGCGATCGATCGCCGCGACAAGTGGCCGTACCGGGTCGCGGTCGCCGACCCGGGCCGATGGGACGAAGGACTGCGCACCACCGAACAACACCGTGTACAGGTAGCGGTGTTCGCGCCCCCAACGGCGATACGCCACGGCCAACGCGTACAGATCGTCCAGGGCGGCGTCCGAGCCGGGAACAGCCGTCAGGTCCTGGAACAGGCCGGCGACCGCACGGTCGCGCACCTCGCGGATCAGCCCGTCCTTGCCCTCGAACAACGTGTACACCGCCGCCGTCGACGTTCCGGCGGCCGTGGCCAGCGCGCGAACGGTGACGGACTCCTGGGGCCGGGTGGCGAACATCTCGGTCGCGCACGCCACGAGTCGCTCCCTGACGGCGGCGTCGTTCGTTCTCGGCCTTCCCATGCGGAGCAGTGTAACCAAGCTGCTAACATCGTTTTGAAACACCGTTTCGAAACATGGGGGATCACTGTGCCACCGCCCGTCATACGCTCCTTACGCTTCGTCGGCCGACTGCTGACCGCCACCGCCGCGGTGGTGGGGCTGGTCGCCGCCTTCCTGGCGCTGATCATCGCCACCGACGGCGCGGGATCGGGGTTCGCCGCCTGGTCCGCGGTCGTCGGGGTCGCGGTTGTCGCGGCGCTGTGGCGGGGCCGCCGCCGCTCCCTGCCGGGACGACTGGTGCCGTTCCTGCCGGTGCTCGTCGCGGCGGCCCTGACCCTGTCGGTATGCGTCCCGAGCGTTCCCACGACGCGCCGTTACCCGCCCACCCCGACGTTCGTGACCGCCGAGCACTGGCGCCTGTCCACCGGCAGCCGGGTCGCGGTCTACCACTACCGGCCCACCGGCGACAGCCCCCGGCATCGCGTGCCGCTCGTCTACCTCAACGGCGGACCGGTGCGCGGGATCTCGGTCCTCGACCACCACTTCCTGAGGCGGCTCGCGGGGCAGGGCCACGACGTGTACGCCTACGAGCACGCCGGCGGCGGACGCAGCGACCTGCTTCCCATGGACCAGTACTCGATCACCCGGTCCGTCCATGACCTCGGGGCCTTCGTCGGTGAGCTCGGCAAGGGCCGGGTCGACGTGCTGGGATTCTCCGCGGGCGCGGTCGTGCTCACCCGCGCGCTGGCCGACCCGGCCACCGCCGCCCACCTGCACCGGGCGGTCATCGCCGAGCCTGGCCCGATGGACGGCCCCACCGCCCGGATCGCGGGGCAGAAGGGACGGCCGTCGGCCCGCGACCTCGCACCGGCCATGATCGGACCGCGCTCCACACACGTCCCGCGGTACGCCGTCGCGTTCGGCCTCATGCGGCTCGGACTGCTCAGCCCGGGCAACGGGCTGATCGGGCAGGCGGAGGGCGACAACGCTTTCACCGCCGCCGATCTCGGCAGCGACACCGCGTCCGCCTACTGCGCGCGGGACGCCCACCGCATCCCGGTCGAGGACACGGCGCAGAACTTCTCCTTCAGCGCCGCCGCCAGCCTCCGCATCCAGCAAACGATCGAGGACTCCCCCTCCATCGCCCCTCGGCTGAGGCTCTCCCGGACACCCGCGATGCTGATGATCGCCGAGTGCTCCTCCCAGGTCCGGCAGTGGGAGACGACCGTCCTCGCGAACAACCCCGCCGTCCGGCGCACCCAGTACATGCCCGGAGTCGGCCACCACATGTGGAACGGCCTGGATGACAACGACCGGCGAGCAGCGGCCGTCATCACCGCGTTCCTCCAGGACAAGCCCGCACCGCTGCCCGACTACCCGAGGCGGGCCGACATCCCGGCCTTCCTCCGTGACCACAAATGACGAGTCCGCCACGACGGGCTGTCGAGGAGGAACCGCGACGCCGCAGCCCCACGCGGGGAGGCCCTACGCGGGCAACCGGTGCGCGTCGCACCCGCGCTGCGGGGCGGAGTCGCCTCGCGGCGGCTCCGGGAGACCAGGGCCCGTCAGGGGTGGATCGTCTCGCCGTTCGCCAGCATCGCCACGTACTTCGCGATCCTGCGCGTTCGCGTCTCGGGCTTCTTGGCATCGTGGACGCGGTACAGGATCGCGTACCGGTTCTGCCGGTTCAGCGTCTCGAAGGCCGCCTGCGCGACCGGGACGGCCTGGAGGGCGGCGGCGAGGTCGTCCGGAACGGAGGCCGTCCGGGATCCGTCGTAGGCGGCCTCCCAACGGCCGTCCGCCTTGGCCCGCTCGATCTCGGCGAGTCCCGGCGGACGCATCCGGCCCTGCTCGATCAGGGCCGCCACCTTGCCCCGATTGACCTTGGACCACCTGCTCCTCGGTCTGCGCGGAGTGAATCGCTGCATCCACCACTCCTCGTCGACCTTGGCCTTCTGCCCGTCGATCCAGCCGTAGCAGAGCGCCACATCGAGCGCCTGGGCGTAGTCCAGGGACGATATCCCCGGCCGCTTCTTCCTCAGCCTGAGCCAAGCGCCCGATGAGGCGGCGTGATGCTCACCGAGCCATGCCTCGAAGTCCTCGGCGGTCTCGAACGTGATGATCTCGCGGTCCTGAGTCACTCCGGCAGTGAACCACGCCCCACTGACAGAGCCCCTTCCGGAGCTCCTTCCCATGTCCCTCCCGCCACCCCTGTCCGGACGCCGAGTGGAGCGGCCGGGCGCGGCCCGTGTCCGCGCCGGTCCCGCCGGACCGCGTGGTTCCGGACGTACCGGATCCCGTCGTTCCCCGCAGACATGTGCGGGGATGGCGGTGCATGGTGACGGCCGGGCGGGACGATGGGACGGTGGGACCACACACGACCACCGGCCGGCCCAGCGCCCGGCCGTGATCCACTCCCGGCAGGAGCGACGAAGTGCACGAACTCACCTACGACGACATCAAGGCCGCCACCGAGCGGATCACCGGACACGTCCGCCCGGTCGCCGTCACCCCTGTCACTCCCAACTCTTCCGTCACTCCCCTCGCTCCCCTCGCTCCGGGAACGATCCGCGCGGCACGGCCGGGCTCGCCCGCCCACCTGTCCGGGGAGCCCTGCGAGGTCTGGTTCGCGCTGGAGTACATGCAGCACACCGGCTCCTTCAAGGCGCGCGGCGCGCAGAACTTCATCCAGGCCCACCGCGAGGTCGGGACGCTGCCGGACACGGGCGTGACCATCGCCTCCGGTGGCAACGCCGGACTCGCCTGCGCGTGGGCGGCCCAGCAGCAGGGCGTACGGGCCACGGTGTTCCTGCCGACCGTCGCCCCGGAGGTGAAGGTCACCAGACTCCGCGAACTCGGGGCGGACGTGCGGATCGTCGGCACCGAGTACGCCGAAGCCCTCGAAGCCTGCGCGGAGTTCGCCGCCACGTCCGGGGCGCTCGCCTCGCACGCCTACGACCACCCGCTGATCGCCGCCGGGGCCGGAACCCTGCTGGAGGAGATCCACGCCCGCATCCCCGGTCTGGACACCGTGGTGGTCTCGGTCGGCGGCGGCGGGTTGTTCGCCGGTGTGGCCACCGCCGCCCGGCACCACGGAATCCGGACGGTCGCCGTCGAGCCGGAGAACTGCCGGGCGCTGAACGCCGCCGTCGAGGCCGGTCGGCCGGTCGACGTCCCCGTCGACTCGATCGCCGTCGACTCCCTCGGCGCCCGCCGTGCCACCGCCCTCGCCCTGCACGCCGCCCGTCCGGACGACGTACGCTCCGTCCTGGTCCCGGACAGCGAGATCGCCCGCGCCCGCCAGGAGTTGTGGGACGACCACCGCATCGTCGTCGAGC
This sequence comes from Streptomyces sp. NPDC014734, assembly GCF_043083325.1. Taxonomy (NCBI): domain Bacteria; kingdom Bacillati; phylum Actinomycetota; class Actinomycetes; order Kitasatosporales; family Streptomycetaceae; genus Streptomyces; species Streptomyces sp. NPDC014734. The sequence goes on from NZ_JBIBYN010000025.1 coordinate 23,962, forward strand.
ACGCCGCCTCCACCGCGCTGGCCGCCCTGACCGCCGCGAACCGCCCGGGCACCCCCTCGGCCCCGTCGGAATCCTCGGCCCCGTCGGAGTCGTCGGAACCGGGCCACGGCTACCGGCCGAGCAGCGGTGAGCGCATCGCCGTCGTACTGTGCGGGGCGAACACCGACCCGAGCGACCTGGTGCGGCCCGCCGCGAACTGACCTCCTGGCCCCGGCGCGGGGCGTGGCGTGGCGAGTGCGGACCCGCCCCGCCCCGGAGCCGGCCGGTCACGCCTCACGGCAACACCGGGCGTACTCCGGCCGAAAGACGTCAGCGCCCCGGTATATCCCTCGACAACACGAGCACCACCACTGATCATGGCCACGGCATCGCGTGCCGGTCACCGTCCGGGTGAGGCATGGAGGTGCCGAGAGATGCCCTGCGGAGGCATTCCACCCATGTCAGTCGAGTTGAACCACACCATCATCCATGCCCGGGACAACCGGGAGTCGGCCGAGTTCCTGGCACACATCCTGGGTCTTGAGGCCGGGACCGAGTGGGGCCCGTTCATTCCGGTCGAGACCAGCAACGGGGTCACCCTGGACTTCGCCGCCATCCCGGCGGAGTCGATCGTCACGCAGCACTACGCGTTCCTCATCTCGGACGAGGAGTTCGACGCGGCCTTCGCCCGGATCGAGGAGGCGGGTATCACCTACTACGCCGATCCGCACCGGAAGCAGCCGAACGAGATCAACCACCACCACGGCGGGCGCGGCCTGTACTTCATGGACCCGGCCGGGCACGGCATGGAGATCATCACCCGCCCGTACGGCAGTCACAGCACACAGCAGACCGCCTCGTAGGACGGGCGCGCCCCCGCGCCACGCGTGAGGGGCGCGTCCACCCGGACACGCCCCTCACGGACAACGCGCGGAATCGCGGAATCGCGAAGTCGAGGAATCACGAAGCCGCGATCACCGATCACCGGTCAGCCACCAACGGCCCGCGATCACCGGGCAGCTACCAGCGGCCCGCGATCACCGACCGGCCGACCGGCCGACCGGCGATCAACGGTCGCGACGCTCGCGGATGTCGTCCGCGGTGTCCTGACCCCGCTCACGGCCCTGCTGCGACGTCTTCGAGGCCCGCTCGGACGCGTCCTGTGTCCGCTCCCGGCCCTCGGTGCGGCCCTCGTTCGCCTTCTTCTTCGCCTGGTCGGCGAGTTCCTGCGCCTTGTCCTTGAACTGGTCGGCGATGCCCATGCTGTTCACTCCTCGTGGGTGCGTGGGGACGGTCCGTAAGGACCTCGACCACCGTCGCACGCCCCCACATCCACCGCATGTCGATCACTTACGCTGCGTAGGCACCGCCCGGGCCTCCTGGTCGGCGACCCCTCCGGCGCCCACGAGCCCCGTCCGCACACCCGCCAGCCGCGGTCCGAACCGGCGCATCTCGCGCTGCCCCACCACCCCGATCAAGGTCGGCAGGTAACCGCGCACGGACTGCATCCCGCGCAGCCACCGCTGCGCGTACACGTGCGCGGAGCGCCGTTCGATGCCGTCCACGAGCCGGTCGACGGCCGGGCCCAGCGGGTACGTGCGGTTCGCCGGCCACGGCAGCCGCTGCCGCAACTCCCGCATCACGTCGTCCTGGTCGGCGCCCCGCACCATGTCCGTGTCGGTCCAGGACAGGTAGCCGACCCCGACCCTCACCCCCCGGTACCCGACCTCGGCGCGCAGGCTGTGCGCGAACGCCTCCACGCCCGACTTGGACGCGCAGTACGCCGTCATCATCGGCGCGGGCGTCATCGCCGCGAGCGAGGCGATCTGGAGGAAGTAGCCCCGGCTCTCCATGAGTACCGGCAGGAACGCGCGCCCGGTGACCGCGCCGCCGATCAGGTTGACCTCGATCACCCGGCGCCACGCCTCCGGATCGGAGTCGACGAACAGGCCGCCCGTGGCGACCCCGGCGTTGGCGACGACGACGTCGACCTTCCCGAACCGCTCCTTGACCTCCTGGGCGACGCGTGCCATCGCCTCGTGGTCGGTGACGTCCGCGAACCAGTGGTCGCTCTCCGCGTGCAGCCGCTCGGAAACCCTCTTCAGCTCGTCCGGTTCCAGTCCGACCAGAGCCAGCTTCGCACCCCGCGCCGAGAGTTTGCGCGCCAGCAGTTCGCCCACGCCGCGCGCCGCGCCCGTGACGACGACGACCTGCCCTTCGAGACTCCGCCCGCCGCTCATGCCACGTCCTCCTTCTCCGCCATGCCGTCCGAACTCCCCTGCCCGGCCGCCCCGCTCGCACCATTCGCACTGCCCGCACCACTCACCCCGGCAGCCCCGGCCGGGAGGTACGCGGTGACGAGCTCCCGGATCTTCGCGGTGACCGCCTCCGGTGCCTCCACCGGCGTCATGTGCCCCATGCCCGCAAGCATCGTGAGCCCCAGGCAGTCGGGGAGCGCCGCCGCGAGGGCGCGGGCGTGCACGGGCGGCGTCAGCCGGTCCTCCGTACCCGCGATCACCGCCGTCGGCACCCGCAACTCCCGTACCCCGGCGTCGAGATCGAGGTCCGCGAGGACATGCCCCCAGGCGACCCTCGCCCGGGTGGGGCAGGCGTGCACGATCCGCGCGCAGGTGTCGACCCGGTCGGGCGCCGAGCCCGGACCCATCGTCCCGTACCTCAGCACCCGCCTTGACAACGCATTGACCGGCCCGAGGGGTGCGCGGGCGCCGAGGATCGCGTGCGTCATCCGGTCACGGACGGCCCCGGGCCGCAACGGCACCACCCGCGACTCGGCGATCAGCCGCGAACTCCCGGTGCTGCACAGCAGTACGGCGGCGGCGTGCGCGCGCAGACCGGCCCGTCGGGCGGCGGCCATCACCGTCATGCCGCCCATGGAGTGCCCGGCGATCACCGCCCGCTCATCCGCCCCCAGCGTGGCGGCCAGCACCGCTTCGAGGTCGTCGGCGAGTGCGTCCGTGCCGTAGCCCTCCGGCCCCACCGCGGGCGAACGGCCGTGCCCCCGCTGGTCGTAGGCGATGACCCGGTGGTCGGCAGCCAGGTCCCTGATCTGCGCGTCCCAGAAGCGGGTGCTGCACGTCCAGCCGTGTGCCAGGACCACCGCCGGGGCGCCGTCCGGACCGTGCACCTCGACATGGACGCGGGCGCCGTCGGCGGAGCCCACGGTCAGTTCACGGACGGGAACGGGGACGGGCGGGACGGTGCCGCGCCGCATCAACCGGCTCATCGGGCAGCCTCCCCGGTGACGGCGTCCGACACCGCGGAACCCGCCGCGACGACGGCCTTCCTCGCCGCCCGCACCACCTCGTACTCGGAGAGGTCCACCGACCGCGTCACCTTCCGGAACTCGGCGGTGGTGCCCGGCCAGACTGTGGTGTTGCGCCCGTTGTCGTCCAGGTACCAGCTGTTGCAGCCACCCGTGTTCCACACCGTGCGCTTCATCCGCTGCTGCACACGGCGGTTCCAGACGTCCACCGCCTCGGGACGCGCGTCGAGGGCGACCCGGCCGCCGAGCACGTTCAACTGACGCAGGTAATCGGCCATGTAGTTCAGCTGGGACTCGATCATCAGGATCATCGAGGAGTTCCCGAGACCCGTGTTGGGGCCGATGATCGTCATCCAGTTGGGGAAGCCGGCCGCGCTCGCGCCGCGCAGCGCCTGCATGCCGCCCTTCCAGGACTCGGTGAGCGTGATGCCCTCCGCGCCCACCACGCGCTCGGCGATCGGCATGTCGGTGACGTGGAAACCGGTGCCGAAGACGATCGCGTCGACCTCCGCCTCGGTGCCGTCCGCCCCGACGACCGTGGAGCCGCGCACCTCGGCGAGACCGGAGGCGACGACATCGACATTGGGACGGGCGAGAGCGGGGTAGTACGCGTTGGAGAGCAGAATCCGCTTGCAGCCGATGCGGTAGGAAGGGGTCAGTTTGGCCCGGAGTGCGGGATCTTTGATGGCGCGCGCCATGTTGGACTTGGCGATCCTCTCGACCATCCCCAGCTCGTTGGGATGCTTGGTGAAGGCGCTGACCTGCAACTCCCGGATACCCCACAGCAGTCCGCGACGTGCGGAGCCGGTGATCGGGAGGGTGCGGTGCAGCCAGCGCTCGGCGCCGCTGATCCTGCGGTCCACCCGCGGCATGACCCAGGGAGGGGTGCGCTGGAAGAGCGTCATCCTCCCGACCTTCGGCTGGATCGCGGGCACGATCTGGATGGCGGAGGCGCCGGTGCCGACCATCGCGACGCGCTTGCCGGTCAGGTCGTAGTCGTGGTCCCAGCGCGCCGAGTGGAAGATCTTGCCGGGGAAGCTGTCGATTCCGGGGATGTCCGGGGTCTTCGGGTCCGAGAGCGGGCCGGTCGCGGAGACGACGACATCGGCCTCGATCACGGCCCCGTTCGCGGTCTCTATCCGCCAGAACAGCTCCTCGCGGTCCCAACGCATCAGCGTCACTTCATGGTTGAACCGTATGTGCGGGCGCAGGCCGAAGGTGTCGGCGACGTGCTCCAGGTAGGCGCGGATGTGCTGCTGTCCGGAGAAGGTGCGCGGCCACTCGGGGTTGGGTGCGAACGAGAACGAGTAGAGGTGGGACGGTACGTCGCAGGCGCAGCCCGGGTAGCTGTTGTCGCGCCAGGTGCCGCCGACCGAACCGGCCCGTTCCAGGACGACGAAGTCCGTGATGCCTTCGCGGCGCAGCCGGACCGCGGCCCCGAGGCCCCCGAATCCGGATCCGATCACCGCCACTCGTACGTGCTCGTGCTGGGCCATGCCGCCTCCCGCGGTACGTCACACGACTCTGCCAGCAATCACTGGCATGATGGGGAGGGTAGAGCAGCTTCGTACCGATGGGTAGGGGTACGGCGAGGGAAAGTTACCGACGGTACAACGTAGGGTGCGCATGTGTTTGAAGGACGCGAACGTCGTGAGTACCGGATGGAGGAGCTGGCCAAGGAGGCCGGTATCCCGGTCCGGACCGTGCGTTTCTACCGGGAGCGCGGCCTGATCTCGCCGCCGCGCCGCGAGGGCCGCATCGCCTGGTACGACGACCATCACCTGGCCCGTCTGCGCACCATCGCGGGCCTGCTGGAACGCGGTCACACGCTCACCGGTATCGCCGATCTCGCCCGCACGTTCGAGAGCGGGCGCGATGTCGCCGAGGTGCTGGGGCTGGGCGAACCGACCGAGGAGACGCCGGTCCGCCTCACCCCGGAACAGCTCGCGGACTACTTCGAGGGCGAGGTCACCGCGGAGAACCTGGCAGCCGCCCTGGAACTGGGCTATCTGGCCACCGACGGCGACGAGATCGTCCACATCAGCCGCCGCCTGCTGGAGGTGTCGGCGGAACTGGTACGCGAAGGGGTGCCGCTGGCCACGGTGTTCGCGGCCGGTCGTCGCGTCCGCGAGCACGCGGAAGCACTGGCGGAACTCTTCGTGGGCGTCGTGGAGGCACACGCCGACGAGCCCGAACCGCCCCAACTCCGCCCCCTGGCCCGTGCCGTGGTCGATGCCGAACTCTCCATGGCCCTGGACCGCCGCCTGCGCGGCGAACCGACCGGCCGGCCGACCGGGGAACCCACCACGCCCTGACGGACACCCCGCCGAACCCACACCCACCGACCGGCCAACGAGCCAACGAGTCACCCGGCCGACGGGTCAACGGATCGACGGGCCGACGGGCTGACGGGCTGACGGGCTGACGGGCTGACGGGCTGACGGGCTGACGGGCTGACGGGCCAATCGACCGACCGGCCAACCGGCCCGCACGCCACCCGCCCCGGACGGAACACGCCCCTCCGCAGCCGAGGCGCCCCTCTCCCCAGCCGGGACGCATCCCTCCACAGCCGGAACGCCCCGCGTCCCTCTACAGGTCGTAGCTCACCGTCACCGGCGCGTGGTCGCTCCACCGCTCCGGATGCGTCGCCGCCCGCTCGACCCAGCCCTTCACCGCACGGGCGGCCAGCCCCGGCGTCGCCACCTGGTAGTCGATCCGCCAGCCGGTGTCGTTGTCGAAGGCACGCCCCCGGTAGGACCACCACGAGTACGGGCCCTCCTGGTCCGGGTGCAGCGCCCGTACGACGTCGACGTATTCGGCCTCGTCGAACACCCGGGTCAGCCACTCCCGCTCCTCCGGCAGGAAGCCGGAGTTCTTCTTGTTGGCCCGCCAGTTCTTCAGGTCGGCCTCCCGGTGGGCGATGTTCCAGTCACCGCAGACCACGACCTCGCGGCCGTCGGCGGCGGCCCGCGCCCGGAGCCCCTTCAGATACGGGAGGAAGGCGGCCATGAACCGCTCCTTCTCCTGCTGCTTCTCCGTGCCGACCTCACCCGAGGGCAGATACAGGCTGGCGACCGTGACACCCGGCAGATCCACCTCGACATAGCGCCCGCTGGTGTCGAACTCCTCGCTCCCGGCATCACCGAAGCCGCCGAACCCGATCTGCACACGCTCAGGCGCACGCCGGGTGTAGAGAGAAACCCCGGCGCGCCCCTTGGCGGCGGCCGGCGCGTGCACGGTGTGCCAGCCCTCGGGGTCACGCACCTCGTCGGGCAACTGCTCCGGCTCGGCCCGAACCTCCTGGAGGCAGATCGCGTCGGCTTCGGTTCCGGCCAGCCACTCGACGAATCCCTTCTTGGCGGCGGCGCGGAGCCCGTTTACATTGGCGGTGGTCACAGTGAGCATTACGGCACGATACCGACACCCAGGTGCCGCATACATGTACCATCATTCGCATGAATATCCAGCCTCGGCCCTTCGATCACGCCGATGCCGTCAAGCTCAACGACCTGGTGCAGCAGGAGTACGGCGAACGGTACGGCGACGGTGAGGGCGATCTCACACACCTCGACCCGTCGATGTTCGAGCCGCCGCACGGTCTGTATCTGCTCGCCTACGACCCGCAGGGGCACCCCGTCGCCACCGGTGGCTGGCGGTCCCAGGAGCGGAACGACGAGGGGTACGCCGACGGGGACGCCGAGCTCAAGCGGATGTTCGTGATCCCCGAGGGGCGCGGACAGGGCCTGGCCCGCCGCATACTGGCCGCCCTGGAGACCGACGCGCGCGCGGCGGGCCGGACCCGCATGGTGCTGGAGACCGGGGACCAGCAGCCCGAGGCCGTGGCGCTGTACGCGTCCAGCGGCTACACCGTGTGCGAGAAGTTCGGCTACTACCGCAACCACGACAGCAGCATCTGCATGGCCAAGCCGCTGTCCTGAGCTCGCCCCTCCCGGACGACGGGCCCAGCTCTCGGACCCGAGGCCCGAGGCCCCGGGTACCGGGCCCGGCTCTCAGGAACCCGGGACGCCAGGATTCCGGTGCCCAGGATGCCCCGGATCACCCAGGATTCCCCGGAGCGCTCAGCGAACTCTGGCGACGCCCACGTAGAAGCCGCTGCGCTCGCGCACCGGGGCCGGTTCCTCCTGGTACCACTCGGTGGCGAACACCAATCCGGGATCCACGAGGTCCAGCCCCTCGAAGAAGGGCTCGACCTCGCTCCGGGTGCGCATCCGCAGCGGAATCGCACCCTTCTTGTACGCGGTCTCGGTCTCCTGCTTCAGCTCGGGATGCTGGTCCGCCGTGCCGTGCGAGAGCACCAGGAAACTGCCCGACGGCAGCGCGTCGACCAGGGCGCGGGTGATCCCGTACGGGTCCTGGTCGTCGGGCAGGAAATGCAGCAGCGCGATCAACGACAGCGCCACCGGCCGATCGAAGTCGAGCAGCTCACGGGCACGTTCCAGGATCGTCCCCGGTTCCCGCACGTCCGCGTGGATGTAGTCGGTGACGCCTTCCGGGCTGCTGATCAGCAGCGCCTCCGCGTGCCGCAGGACGATCGGATCGTTGTCCGCGTAGACGATCCGGGCGCTCGGCACGATGGCCTGCACGACCTGGTGCAGATTGGGCTCGGTGGGAATGCCGGTGCCGATGTCCAGGAACTGCTCGACGCCGTTCTTCGCCAGCCAGGCGGAGGCCCGATGCATGAACGCCCGGTTCCGCGCCGCGTTGCCCCGCGCCGCCTCGGGCAGTGTCTCCCCGACCTGCTGGTCGACGGGATAGTTGTCCTTCCCGCCGAGGAGCCAGTCGTAGACACGCGCCGGGTGGGGCTTGCTGGTGTCGATGCGGGGGCTGGGTATACCGGCAGTCACAGGACGCTCCTCCGTACGGGAAATCACGAGCAGCTGAGCACTCGGCTGGGCGCGGGAAAACCGTCCCCGGCAGAACCCACGGAATCAAGCCAGCGCTGTCAGCGTAACCGCCCCGACGACCGACGGACGCGTCGAGCCGATCCCGCGACGGCCCGCCGGACCGTGAGCCTGTCATTGGAAGGCATTTGCGAACCGGAAGGACAGCCTTCAGCCTCACATCAGTCGATGGCCTTGAGATATACGCGGCTGCGTTTGCCGTCGAGCGCGGCCACTGCGACGTGAAGGGCGTTCAGGTTGTCCTCGCACGGCGCGCACACCTGCGCCTTGCGGACTCCGGCCAACGAATCCGGTTCCGGGAGACCAAGGTGCGCGAAGGGTGTCACAGGAACGGCCTCACCGGCGAATGGCACTTCTTGGGTCACCACCGGTTCCTCCGGGTCCAGCTCTTTCAGAAATTCATCGACCTTACCGGAGGGCAGCACGAAGGCCAGGAGAAGACCGTCGTCCTGAAACCCCTTCTGGTATGCGGCTTTGACCTCGACAGCATCCTGCGGAATCCGTACGCCCAGCCGTTTCGCGATCGTCTGCGAATCCATCCCGCCCACCCAGTACGGAACCCGCCGCTCCACCGAGCGACCGGTCGCGGGTTTCTCCTCATCCCGGGGACCGGCACACCCAGTGGTCAGTCCGACGGCGGATGCCATCAGGAACGTGCCCACGATCAGAGCCCGCCTTCGCCCCTGCCCCCACAACAAATTCACCGTGCGTCACCATTTCGACCGATATCCGTCCGAGTACCGTCCCGGCCAGGATCCGCCGGGGCAGGCCACACATTGCCCGAGCTCAGATCGTGATGCTGGACTGAACTGCTGCCGCGCATATTGAATTCCTGTGCCAACCCGGTTGTATGAAGCCGGGCCATGTCTGCATCGGTCACCGTGGTGGGACCAATGGAGGTGGCCTTCCCAGGATCCCAGTTGTAGCGATCCCACACATTCACCTGGTATTCAATATCGACCTGAGGCTTTCCATCCGCTCCGGGTACGGCCGTCACCACCCCGGTCGTGTTCGTCATGGCACTGCCGACAGCCAAAAACCAATTACGGTCGCCGCCATCGACATGCGTGTATCCCTTGCCCGTGGTTTCGATGGGGATGGCTACCGGCCTGCCACCCGACTTCTCGAATGCTTCGACGGCCTGGCGGCGCCATTCATCCTGCTGATCGTTCCGTACGCTCTCTGCGAGCTCCCGAAGGTTTCGATCATCAGTCAGCATCCGATCGACGTCGAGATCGATATCGCTACCGATGCCCCGCAGGTAGTGGTCCATATGCCGTGCGGCATCCGGCTTTCCGGCAAAATCACCTGCGTTCGAGATACCGTTCGCCTGCACCTCGATCCAGTAGTCCCTGACACCCGGGGACTCGACATTGTAAGGACCCGCGCCCTCGTCTGCCGAGACCTGCTTCACCTGCGGAGTCAGCAGCCCCGCCGCCAGCAGGTCGTCCCTGTGCCGCGTCCACACCTGCGCCCGTGCCTCGGGGCTCAGCGACTGCCACAGCCGCCGAAGTTCCTTCCGCTGTTTCTCGTCGGCGTTCTCCCCCAGACCGGCCAGTTTCATCGCCCGGGGCAGCATGTCCTCATCGAGCGAGGTGTACGTCGCATGGCCGGCGTTGTACGGGTCCCCGCCGTGGCTCGCGCGCAACGCGCGCACAGCGGCTGCGTCCACCTCGGTCGCGTGGCTGACCAGTCCGGCCAGTGTCTCCGCGTACCAGTGCATGAGATCCGATGTCCTCTGATCGGGGCCATCGACCGTGCACATGGCCTCTTCGACCCTGGCAGCGCCGTCCTTTCCGCCGGTGACGACAAAACCAGCCTGACGGGCCTCCGCAGCCAGTTTCCTGGCTTTCGCCTGGATGGCCTTCAACTCCTCGTGCGCGTCCTCAAGGACGGCGAAGATGCTCTTCGCCTCCTTGTGCAAGTCCTCGAACTCCTTCACCGTCTTGTCGACGAACCCACGGCTCACCGCGGCGTTGACGCCCTCCCAGCGGGCCTTGTCGGCCTTCGCCTTCAACCCCTCGCGGGCCTCACCACCGAGCCGCTGAACGTGCCCGACCATGCGCTTCCAGTCGGCGACCGCGGCCCCCAGCTTGCTCAGATCGCTTTCGATGAGTTCGGTGTAGTTCATGGCCGAATCCCCTACGTGAAGTACTCGGCAAGCCGTGAGACCGGCACGGCCGAGCCGTCCCGGTTCCGGAGCGATGCCGCGATCGCGGCATCGTCCTCGGCGTGCGCCTTCTTCGAATAGTCCAGATGATTCGAGATGTGGGCGCATGCCTGGAGAACCGCGTCGACCTGTGAGGTCCATACGGACACCGTCGTCTCCAGCTCGCCCCCGAGCGCGAATCCGCTCGCCTTCAATTCCGCGGCGGCCCTCATGGTCGAACCGGAGCCCTTCCGGTCCATTCCGGCCCCGGCGATATCGGCCTGCTTCTGCAACCGGCCGTGCAGGACGAATGCCTCGTGCCCCACACCGCCGAGATCATCCTGATGCACGACGAGGTCGTCCTGCCCGCCCCCGGGGCTGCCCGGCAACTGGTTGAGGCTCGTCGAGACCTGTCGATCGGCGGCTGCCGCCGCCTTCGCGTTCTCCCACTCGGCCCATGCCATGACGTCATTCCACCATGCGCGAACCACGACTTGACGTGCCGACAGAGGAGCGGAGTCGGCTTCCGGCCGACACCGCGGAACAACGCGTGCGGGACTGAAGGAACAGAGGACCGGAGGACCGGAGGACCGGAGGACCAAAGGACCGGAGGACCGCCCGGGGTCTCGGCATCACGAGCCGGGATCACAAACGCCCGCCAAGAGCCCCGTCCCCGCCCCGGCCGATCGGACAGAGGCGACCCGGCAGAGGCGATCAGACCCAGTCGCTCAGGACCGGGTCGATCGGACACGGGCGATCGGACGGAGACCGGATCTCCTGAGCGAACAAGCCCCGGAAACGCCAAGATCCCGCCCGATCAAGCAGACCGGACGGGATCTTGCGAACTCCTCCTGAGCTACCCCAAGAAGAGTTGTTGTTGTGGACCTGTGGGGATTTGAACCCCAGACCCCCTCGATGCGAACGAGGTGCGCTACCAGACTGCGCCACAGGCCCTTGCAACGAGTGAAACTCTAGCATCCCTACCGGGGTGCCCGGAAATCCGTTCCGCGCTGGTCAGCCGAGCCGGCGTCGCAGCGGGGAACGGCGGACTCACTCGTTGGCGGCACGGGGACGGTCGCCGTCCTCGTACTGGTCGAAGAGCGGGGTCCGGCCCCGGTCGCGGGTGCGGCGGGACGCGCCGCTGCGCCGGCGCGGCTCCGGGTCGGCGGCGGGTGTCGTGGGGTGCGAGGTCCCCGTCCGGGTGGGGTCGGCGGTGCTGGAACGGGCCGCGCTCCAGGTCTCCGGGTTGCCCACCTCGACGCCGCCCGTGGCGCGCGGGGCGACCGGGGCGGTGACGTACGTGGGCAGCGGGACGGGGACCGGCTCCCAACTGTCGCCCTGCGCCGGGCCGCGCTGGCGCTGCTGGTCGACCCATTCCGCGTGGTCCGTCTGCTCGACAAGGGCGCGGCGCCCCGCCTCCTGCGGGGAGATCGCGGGGGCGGGCTCCGGCTCGGGGCGGCGCGCTTCGGGTTCGTCCTCGGGCTCGGCGGGAGCCGCTTCGGCCGGCTGCTGCCTGCGGGTACGGCTCTCGCGCAGTTGCCGGGCCGCGTCCTCGGCCCGGCGCCGGTCCATGGTGAAGGCGAACCGGCGCCGCTCCTGGGCACGCAGATGCACGATGTACGTGCTCAGCAGCACCGCGGGGACTCCGGGCGCCCAGAGGAACGCGAGGCCGCCGACCGCGGCGACGATCGCGCCGAGGGTGAAGGCGAGGAAGAGGACGACGGTGGTGCGCCGACGACGGGCGAGCACCTGGAGGCGCTGGGCGCGCCGGACCCGCTCGGCGTCCGTGCGCCCGGCGTTCGGGCGCGCGCGCCGGACGGGTCCGGAACGCTGCCGGTCCGTGCGCTCCGCCGGGCGCACCGGGTCATGCGCGCCGGACCCGGCATGCGCCCCGGTATGCGCCTCGGGCGCGGCGAAGGCCCGGACGTCCACGGATTCCATTCGGTCCGTGGCGACGTCCGGGTCGATGGCGGAGTCGGGTCCGGCCTCCTCGGCGGTGCGCCCGCGCAGGTCCTTGGCGTACCGGCGCTCCATGGCCCCGCGTCCGGACAGCAACCGGATGGCGGTGCTGAAGCGTTCCGTCGGACGGGCTTCGTTCAGCTCGTCCTGCCTGCGGAGCCACATCGGTACCAAGTAGGCGGCCCATGCCCCGACGATGACTGCGTAGATCAGGCCGCTGCTGCTCACATCCCACACCGTAGAGGGGTTTGCGCGGGCGCATCCGCCAATTGGCTCGGTGTGTCGCACGATCCGGCTGATATCAAAGGCTTTTTTTGTGATTGTTCGAGTCGACTGTGGGCATTTGTGCGTTCGTTTACGCGCCCATGGCGATCACTTTTCGAACATCTATTCTATTTTATTCTTCGGCCGTGTCGATCCGAAGTCCCATCGGAAGTCTCCCCGGAGGTCCCATCGGGGGTTCCGGGTGCTTCCGGCGCCCTCGTCGGCCTCGGTGAATCCGTCGATTTCGGTGACTTCGGTGGCTCAAATGTTTCGGGTCGCCGCGGTGTTTCGGGGCGCCCCGGTGCCGGCGGTCCGGGCGCTTCGGGTGCCTGCGCCGCCTCGGTCGTCTCGGCGGCCTCCGGCATCCCGGCGGTGCGCGGCGTCGCGGCTCTCGTGCGCTGCCAGCGGTGCAGCAGCCCGTCGGGGACCTCCTCCGCGGTGAGCGCGTAGATCAGGTGGTCCCGCCAGGCACCGTCGATGTGGAGATAGCGCGGGCGCAGTCCCTCCTCGCGGAAGCCCAGCTTCTCGACGACCCGTCTGCTGGGCCGGTTCTCCGGGCGGATGCACACCTCGATGCGGTGCAGTCCGACACCGCGGAAGCAGTGGTCGACGGCGAGGGCGACCGCGGTCGGCATCACGCCGCGGCCGGCCACGTCCCGGTCGACCCAGTAGCCGACGTGCCCCGAGCACATCGAGCCCCAGGTGATCCCGGCGACGGTGAGCTGGCCGACCAGACGTCCCCGGTACTCGATGGCGAACGGCAGCATGCGGCCCGCGTTCGCCTCGGCGCGCAGGTGGCGGACCATCTGACGGTATGTGGGGCGCTGGGCCGTCGGGGCGCCCGGGGCGGGCGGCGGCACGGTCGCCTCCCAGGGGCGCAGCCAGTCGCGGTTGCGCTGGTTGACCTCGCGCCACATGCGCTGGTCGCGCATCCTCACCGGGCGGAGGGTGATCTCGCCGTCGGTGAGGACCACCGGCCAGGTCGAGACGTTCAGTTCGGGCTCCCGGGTCGGGGGTGGTCGGCGCCGCGCATCTGGTCGACGGCGTGCAGCAGCAGGTGTTCGAGGACGGCGAGGCCGTCGCGCACCCCGCCGGTCGAGCCGGGCAGGTTCACGATGAGCGTGCCGCCCGCGATTCCGGCGAGGCCGCGGGAGAGCGCGGCGGTGGGGACCTTGTCGCGGCCCTCGGCCCGGATCGCCTCGGCGATGCCGGGGATCTCGCGGTCGAGGAGCCGGCGGGTGGCGTCGGGGGTGCGGTCGGTGGGCGAGATTCCCGTGCCGCCGGTGGTGACGATCACGTCGTACCCGGCGGCGATCCCGTCGCGCAGGGCCTGTTCGACCGGGTCGCCGTCGGGCACAACGCGCGGGCCGTCGACGGAGAAGCCGAGAGCGGCGAGCCCCTCGGCGACGAGCGGGCCGCCCCTGTCGGCGTAGACACCGGCCGCGGCGCGGTTGGAGGCGGTGACGACGAGCGCCGCGTACGGGGCGGTCAAGGCTCCGCCGAGCGAAGTGCCGGGCGCCCCGCCGAACGTCCCGCCGGGCTGGGTGCCGGGCGTCCCGGGCGCCGCGTCGGTGCCGTCGGGTGTCCCGTCCGGTCCGTCGGAGGGGCCGGTCGTTCCCGGGGACGTCGTCATGCCCGGACCTCGTCCGCGTCGGCACGCCGGTAGTCGCCGGACTTGCCGCCCGACTTCTCCTCGACCCGGACGTCCGTGACGACCGCCGCCTTGTCGACCGCCTTGATCATGTCGATGACCGTGAGCGCGGCGACGGAGACGGCGGTCAGGGCCTCCATCTCGACGCCGGTGCGGTCGGTGGTCCGCACGGTGGCGGTGATCTCCACCGCGTCGTCGGCGACGCCGAGGTCGACCTCGACGCCGGAGACGGCCAGCGGGTGACAGAGCGGGATCAGGTCGGGGGTGCGCTTGGCACCCATGATCCCGGCGATGCGGGCGGTCGCGAGGGCGTCGCCCTTGGGGACGCCCTCGCCGCGGAGCAGTTCGACGACGCGCGGCGAGACGAGGACCCTGCCGCTGGCCCGGGCCACCCGCTCGGTGACGTCCTTCCCGGAGACGTCGACCATGCGGGCCGCGCCCGTCTCGTCGATGTGCGTCAACCTGTTCTGCGTACTCAACTCACTCCGCCTCGCGGGTAGGGCGCCGGTTGCCCGCGCGGCCCGCACCGGGTGCGGCCGGGGGCCCGGGGGTGTCCCCGGGAAGGCACAGCGGCGAACACCGTACCGCCACCGCCCGGGGTTCAGCGGAGCAGGACCACTTCGATGTCGGTGCCGGGCTCGGCGGAGGTGACGTCCTCGGGCAGCACGATCAGCGCGTCGGCCTTGGCGAGCGCGCCGATCAGATGCGAGCCGGAGCCTCCGACGGGGCTGACGGTGCCCGCCTCCGCGTCGTACGTGCCGCGCAGGAACTGGCGCCGTCCGGACGGTGAGGTCAGCGTCTCGTCCGTGTCCAGCGCGGCCCTGACGGTGGGACGGTGCAGGTCCGCGAGGCCCATCAGGGCGCGGATCGCGGGCCGGACGAACAGTTCGAAGGAGACGTACGCCGAGACGGGGTTGCCCGGGAGGGCCAGCAGGGGCGTGTGGTCGGGGCCGATCGAACCGAAGCCCTGCGGCTTGCCGGGCTGCATGGCGAGCCTGCGGAAGTCGATGCCGCCGCCGGGCTCGTCCGCGTCGCCCACCTGCGACAGCGCCTCCTTGACGACGTCGTACGCGCCGACGCTGACGCCCCCGGTGGTGACGACGATGTCGGCGCGGATCAGCTGGTCCTCGATCGTCGCGCGGAGCGTGTCGGGGTCGTCGGTGACGGCGCCGACGCGGTAGGCGATCGCCCCGGCGTCCCGGGCGGCGGCCGTCAGGGCGAAGCTGTTGGAGTCGTAGATGCGGCCACCGGTCAGCTCCTCGCCGGGCTGCGCCAGTTCGCTGCCGGTCGAGACGACGACGACGCGCGGCCGGGGCCGCACCTTCACCGTCGAACGGCCGATCGCGGCGAGCAGCCCGATCTGCGGCGGACCGATCACCGACCCGGCGCTCAGTGCCAGATCGCCCGGCTTGACGTCGCTGCCGACCGCCCGGACATGGGCGCGGGCCTCGACGGGGCGGTGGACGCGGACCTCGCCGCCCGCACCCTCGGGGGCCTCCCGGTGGGAACGCATGGTGTCGGCGGGTCCGCCGCCCGTGCCGCCGTCGGTCCACTCGACGGGGACCACCGCGTCGGCCCCGGCCGGCAGCGGGGCACCGGTCATGATCCGGGCGGCCTCCCCCGGTCCGACGCTCCGGTCGCCGGGGAGTCCGTCGCTGCCCGCCGCGACATCGCCGATGACGGTGAGCACGGCGGGGAACTCCTCGTCCGCGGCCCCGACATCGGCGACGCGGACCGCGTACCCGTCCATCGAGCTGTTGTCGAAGGGCGGCAGGGCGATCTGCACGAAGACGTCCTCGACGAGGACGCAGCCCTGGGCGTCGTGCAGTTGCAGCTCGATGGGTTCGAGCGGGCGCACCGCGCCGAGAATGTCGTCCAGGTGCTCGTCCACCGACCACATCGTGCTGCTCAAGGTCCTACAACTCCTCGGTGACGTAGCTGCGGAGCCAGGACCTGAAGTCCGGCCCCAGATCCTCACGTTCGCACGCGAGTCTGACAATGGCACGGAGGTAGTCGCTCCGGTCGCCGGTGTCATAGCGGCGCCCCTTGAAGACGACACCGTGCACCGGACCGCCGGCCTTCTCGTCCTCGGCGAGGAGCTGGAGGGCGTCGGTGAGCTGGATCTCGCCGCCGCGGCCCGGCTCGGTCCTGCGCAGTATCCCGAAGACGGCGGGGTCCAGGACGTAACGGCCGATGATGGCGAGGTTGCTGGGCGCCTCCCCCGGCTCGGGCTTCTCGACAAGGCCGGTGACCCGCACCACGTCGCCGTCGGCGCCGGGCTCGACGGCCGCGCAGCCGTACATGTGGATCTGCTCCGGCGCGACCTCCATGAGTGCGACGACGCTGCCGCCCTCGCGCTCCTGGACCTCGACCATGCGGGACAGCAGCGGGTCGCGCGGGTCGATCAGGTCGTCGCCGAGGAGGACCGCGAACGGCTGGTCGCCGACGTGCGGCGCCGCGCACAGCACTGCGTGGCCGAGGCCGCGCGGATCGCCCTGCCGCACGTAGTGCATGGTGGCCAGGTCGCTCGACTCCTGGACCTTCCGCAGCCGGTCGGCGTCCCCCTTGCGGGTGAGGGCGGACTCCAGCTCGTAGTTGCGGTCGAAGTGGTCCTCAAGGGGGCGCTTGTTCCGGCCGGTGATCATCAGGACGTCGGAGAGACCGGCGGCCACCGCTTCCTCGACGACGTACTGGATCGCGGGCTTGTCGACGACAGGCAGCATTTCCTTGGGAGTGGCCTTGGTGGCCGGCAGGAATCGTGTGCCGAGCCCTGCGGCCGGGATGACGGCCTTGCTGATCCTGCGGTGCGACATAGTCATGCGCAGAACGATAACCGGCACCCCCAGGCAGAAGATGAGGATTCGGTTAACTTTGTACACCTATATGCATGTACGAGAGAACCAAGGTACCCGTTGAATACCGAGATGTCGCCAAAGGCGCTGCTCCGACGTGAACTCCTGGCCGCGCGGCGCCTTCTGACCGGGAAAGACGCGGAGAACGCCGCGCTGGTTCTGTCCCGGAACGCATTGGGTCTTCCGGAACTGTCCGGGGCCCGCACCGTCGCCGCCTATGTCTCGGTGGGGAGCGAACCGGGCACCCGCGCACTGCTGGACGCGCTGCGCGCGCGGGGCGTACGGGTGCTGCTGCCGGTGCTCCTCCCGGACAACGACCTGGACTGGGGTCCGTACGAGGGCGCCGACCGGCTGGTCCGGGCCGGGCGCGGGCTGCTGGAGCCGGGCGGGGAGCGGCTGGGCCCCGATGCCGTCCTGGAGGCCGACGCCGTCCTGCTGCCGGGGCTCGCGGTGGACGCGTACGGGATGCGGCTCGGCCGCGGCGGCGGCAGCTACGACCGGGTCCTGGCCCGGCTCGCGGCGGCGGGGGCGCATCCGGCGCTGATCGTCCTGCTCTACGACGACGAGGTGGTCGCGCGGGTTCCGGTGGAACCGCACGACCACCCCGTGGACGTGGTGGTGACTCCGGCCGCGATCCGCCGTACGGGCCGCGGGGCGGACCGTACGGGGAGCGGCGCGGGTCCGGCGGCCGGACGCCCTGGTACCGGGCGGCCGACGGCCGGGGGGACGGACCCTACGGTTACCGACCCTACGGTTTGAGGGTCAGGATGTCGGTCGTCGACTCCGCGACGGCGTTGGTGCCGAAGGACCAGTCGAGCAGTTCGCCGTTGGCCCACTTGTCGGTCTGATCGGTGTAGTGCGCCGCGAAGGCGTGCCCGGAGGCGCCGGTCAGGTTGATCCAGCGGGACTTGTCCCAGTCGCCGACGTTCACCACCATCCGCATCGACGGCACCCACACGACGTCGTAGCCGCCCGCCGCGTTCCAGCCGGTGGCGTTGACCGCGGCCTCGCCGCCGCCGAGGTTCCACGGGCCGCGGTTGAGGAGCTGCTTGAGGACGCCGGGGCCCTCCTTGCCGAGGGTCTGGTTCTCCAGGTTCAACTGGTGCAGCCGGCCCCAGCTCCAGGTGCTCATGTCCTTGCCCAGCTTGGCGGTCAGCTCCCAGCGGGCGTCCTTCATGGCGCGGGCGAACAGCTCGTCGCGGGTCTCGGTGGCCTCGTCACGGCCGCTCTTCGGCGTCTTCCACCAGTCGTTGTTCTCGTCCTTCAGGAGGTTGGTCACCACCTGGTACCAGCGGTCGCCGCCGTCCGGCTGCGCGGCGTCGGGGGCGCGCTGCCCGCACTCGCGCACCAGCTTGTGCCGCTCGTCGATCGGTCCGGAGCTGTCGGCCCGGCGCACGTTGAGGCACTCGCCCTCGACCCGCAGTTCCTTGGGCAGCTTGTTGCCGAAGGCCAGCTTGAGGATGTTGCGCCAGACCGCGTTGAAGTACGCCGCGGCGGCCGAGTCGGATTCCTGGGTGTAGCGCCAGCCCTCCAGGAGCTTCTGCGCCTCGCGGACGTTCTTGTCCCCGATGTCGATCTTCGTCAGCTCGGGCACCAGCAGCGTGGCGATGGCGCTGGTGTTGTCCATCTGCATCTTCTGCATGTCTTCGGTCGAGATCTTTCCGCCGCCCTTGATCTTCGACTCGATGAGGTCGTTGATCCGCTGGCTGCGGGTGCCGTAGCCCCAGTCCTTGGTGAGCAGGTGGGGGTACTTCTTCTCGTCGACGACGGCCTGGTTGGCGGTGACGATGTAGCCGCGCTTCGGGTCCAGCTCGTAGGGCAGCTCGTCGAACGGGACGGCTTCCTCCTTCCAGCCGTACTTCGAGGACCAGCCGGGGCTGGGCATCGTGCCGTCGCCGCTCTTGCGGACCGGGATCCTGCCGGGGGCCTGGTAGCCGATGTGCCCCTTGGTGTCGGCGTAGATGAGGTTCTGGGACGGCACCTCGAAGTGCTCGGCGGCCTTGCGGAAGGAGGGGAAGTCCTTGGCCCGGTTCAGCTCGAAGACGGCGTCCATGGAGTGGCCGGCGTCGAGCGCGGTCCACCGGAGGGAGACCCCGTAACCGGCGGCCCGGTCCGGGGCCGTGCCCGTGACGGGGGCCTTCTGGCCGACCTTCTCCATCTCGCTGCTGCGGTCGGAGACCAGCGGGCCGTGCTCGGTCTCGCGGATGGTGATCGTCCGGCTCTTTCCGCCAGCGACCTTGATGGTCTCCGTGCGGACGGTGAACGGCTTGATCTTGCCGTCGTACAGGTAGCCGTCGTCGGAGACCTTCTCCAGGAAGAGGTCGGTGACGTCGGCGCCGAGGTTGGTGAAGCCCCAGGCGATGTCCGCGTTGTGGCCGATGATCACGCCGGGCATGCCGGAGAAGGTGTAACCGGCGGTGTCGTAGCGGCACTTCGCGCTGACCTCGCGGCAGTGCAGCCCCATCTGGTACCAGAGCGAGGGCAGCATCGGCGCCAGGTGCGGGTCGTTGGCCAGCAGCGGCTTGCCGGTGGTCGTGTACTTGCCGGAGACCACCCAGGAGTTGGAGCCGATGCCGTTGCCGTTCGGGCCGAGCAGCGCCGGGATCTCGTCGAGGGTGTCGGAGAGCGAGGCGAGCTGGGTGTTCAGGCCCTCGGTGGCGCCCTGCGGGGTGTCGGAACCGAGACCGGACGACGAGGGGGTCGCGTCGGGGTCGTACTTCCCGGTGACCGGGGAGATCGCGCCCTCGCTGACGATCGGCTTGTGGTCGTCGTACGGGTAGGCCGGGTACAGGTCCGCGATCTGCTTCTTGTCGAGCCTGCTGGCCATCAGCGAACGGTCGATCTCGTCCTGCATGTTGCCGCGCAGGTCCCAGGCCATCGCCTTGAGCCAGGCCACCGAGTCGACCGGGGTCCACTCGCCCGGCTTGTAGTCGTTGGTGAGGCCGAGGGCGGCGTACTCGACGGAGATGTCCTTGCCGTCGCGCCCCTTGAGGTAGGCGTTCACACCGTCCGCGTACGCCTGGAGGTTCTTCTTGGTCTCCGGCGACAGGACCGTGTCGTACTCCTCCTGGGCCACCTTGCGCCAGCCCAGCGTGCGCAGGAAGGCGTCGGTGTCGACCTGGCCGGAGCCGAACATCTCGGAGAGGCGGCCCGCCGTCATGTGACGGCGGACGTCCATCTCCCAGAAGCGGTCCTGCGCGTGGACGAAGCCCTGGGCGCGGAACAGGTCGGCGTCGGAGTCCGCGTACAGCTGCGGGACTCCGTAGGCGTCGCGCTTGACCTCGACGTCGCCGTCGAGGCCGTCGAGCTTGATCGTCCCGGTGGTCTGCGGGTACGAGGCCCGCACGGTCGAGACGGACCAGAACGCGCCGTACCCGATACCCGCGACAAGCGCCAGCACCAGAACGATCACGATCAGGCGGGCACGGCGCCCCTTCTTCCTACCGGTCTTCCCACCGGCGGAACCGGTGGTACCGGAAGGGGCGGTTGTGTTGGCGGGCATCGCTGTCCTTCGAGGGGCAGGTGGTCCTGGGAGTGCAGGAGCAACCATAGGCGCCCCGCCGGGGCCGTTCCGACGCGGTACGGAAATGGTTCGAATTCCACGGCGGTCGCATGAATGAACGAACGCGTCAAGAAAGCGTTAAAGATTAGGTAAGGTAACGAAGTACCGACCGTCAACGACCGATGCCGAGGTGCGGTCCGGTCGAGCCGGCAACAGCCGCTCGAACCGGTCGATCCGGCAGGCGCACGCAGGGAAGGAACGGCCACTGACTGTCCACACGCTCAACGAACTCCTGCTCGTCTGCTCCCTCGTTCTGCTCGTCGCGGTGGCCGCGGTGCGCATCTCGTCCCGCAGCGGGCTCCCCAGCCTGCTCCTGTACCTGGGCATCGGAATCGCCATGGGGCAGGACGGCTTCTTCGATGTGAAGTTCAACAACGCGGAACTGACCCAGGTGATCGGTTATGCCGCACTTGTCGTGATCCTCGCCGAGGGCGGCCTGGGCACGAAGTGGAAAGAGGTGAGACCCGCGCTGCCCGCCGCCGCGATGCTCTCGACCGTCGGCGTCGGGGTGAGCGTGGGCGTCACCGCCTCCGCCGCGCACTATCTGGTCGGCCTGGACTGGCGGCAGTCGCTGATCATCGGCGCGGTCGTCTCGTCGACGGACGCCGCCGCGGTCTTCTCGGTCCTGCGCAAGGTGCCGCTGCCCGCCCGGGTCACCGGCGTACTGGAGGCCGAGTCCGGCTTCAACGACGCCCCCGTGGTGATCCTGGTGGTGGCCTTCTCCACCGCGGGGCCCGTGGAGAGCTGGTACGTCCTCGTCGGCGAGATAGCCCTGGAGCTCGCGATCGGCGCGGCGATGGGACTCGTCGTCGGCTGGCTCGGCGCGTTCGGACTGCGTCATGTGGCACTGCCCGCGTCCGGTCTGTACCCGATCGCCGTGATGGCGATCGCGGTGTCCGCGTACGCGGCGGGCGCGCTGGTCCACGGCAGCGGATTCCTCGCCGTGTACCTGGCCGCGATGATCCTCGGCAACGCCAAACTGCCGCACTGGCCCGCGACCCGCGGGTTCGCGGACGGGCTCGGCTGGCTGGCCCAGATCGGCATGTTCGTACTGCTCGGGCTGCTGGTCACACCGCACGACCTGTACGACGACTTCTGGCCCGCGGTGATCGTGGGTCTGGTGCTGACGATGGTGGCGCGCCCGCTGGAGGTCTTCCTCTCGCTGGTGCCGTTCCGGCTGCCCTGGCAGGAAAAGGTGTTCATGTCCTGGGCGGGCCTGCGCGGCGCCGTGCCCATCATCCTGGCGACCATCCCGATGGTGTCGGGCGTCGAGGGCTCCACCCGGATCTTCAACATCGTCTTCGTGCTCGTCATCGTCTACACCCTCATCCAGGGACCGACACTGCCCTGGATGGCGAAGGTCCTGAAGATCGCCGACGACCCGGCCGAGGCCGCCGACCTGGGCATCGAGTCGGCGCCGCTGGAACGGCTGCGCGGCCATCTGCTGTCGGTGGCCATCCCCGCGAAGTCGAGGATGCACGGCGTGGAGGTCGGGGAACTGAGGCTGCCCGCGGGGGCGGCGGTGACCCTGGTCGTACGGGACGGGAAGAGCTTCGTACCGGCGCCCTCCACGGTGCTGCGGCGCGGCGACGAACTGCTCGTGGTCACCACCGACCCGGTGCGCGACGCGGCGGAGCAGCGGCTGCGCGCGGTCGGCGAGGGCGGCAAGCTCGCGAGCTGGCTGGGCGCCACCGGAAGCGGCGGCGAGAACCTGGCACCCGCTCCCCATGTGGCACAGGACATGGCGCACGCGCTGAAGACCGTGAAGAGGCTGGGAAAGACCGGCGGGTCGAAGACGCACCGCTGACGACCTCAGCAGTGACCTCGCCACCGACGGCCCCGACGGCGGCCTCGACGCCGACAACCCCATCACCGGGGACCTCGTCGGGGGCCGTCGAGGACGGTGTCCTCGCACACATCCGGACGAGAGGTGTGCGAGGGCGCCCGTCTGTATCATGAGGAAACGTCTGGTCGGTTCCCGCCACGGGGCCGACCACGCGCTTGACCACCCCGAACGACCAACTCTGCCTGATGCAGAGCTGGCGCGACCGTATGGCGGTCGTGGCGTACTCCGCCTCTTGCTGAGCGCCCGGCATCTACCGCAGTTCCGCGCGAAGAGGACAGCTCTCGGCAGCGCCCGCACGAGTCGGCACCCCCGTACCGGCCCGGACCGACGGGTGCTCGGCCACCAGGCGGCAGAAAGGCATGGACCGTGGCATCCACGGTCACCGACCGCCCCGGATACGGGCAGTTGCTGCGCACCCCGGGCGCGTGGACGTTTCTCCTTCCGGGCTTCGCCGCTCGGCAGCCCTTCGCGATGCTGACGATCGGCATCGTGCTGCTGGTTCAGCACACCACCGGCTCGTACGGCAGCGCGGGCGCCGTCGCCGCCGTGACCGGTGTCTCCATGGCCCTGTTCGCCCCGCAGACCGGCAAACTCGCCGACCGTTTCGGCCAGCGCGCCGTACTGCTGCCCGGCGTCCTGGTGCACGCGGCGTCCGTGTCGGTGCTGACGGCACTGGCGCTGGCGGACGCGCCCCTGTGGGCGCTGTTCGTGGCGGCCGTGCCGACCGGTGCCTCCGTTCCCCAGGTCGGACCGATGGTGCGCGCCCGCTGGGCGGCCCTGCTGGGCGCGGCGCCCGGCCGCGAGGCATCGCCGCTGATGTCCACCGCGGCCGCCTTCGAATCGGTGACGGACGAGTTCACCTTCGTCATCGGTCCGGTGCTCGCCACCGCGCTGTGCACCGGCGTGCACCCGGCGGCCGGTCTGATCACGGAGGCCGGACTGTCACTTGTCGGCGGCCTGCTGTTCGCCGCGCAGCGCCGTACCCAGCCGACGGTGCGCACCGCTTCTTCCGGCGGCTCCGAACGGCACGTGTCCGCGCTGTCCGTACCCGGGGTGCGGGTGCTGGCGGTGGCGTTCCTGGGCATCGGCGCCGTCTTCGGCGGCATGCAGGTCTCCCTGACGGCGTTCGCCGAGGAGATCGGCCGGCCCGGGGCGAACGGCCTGCTGTACGGGATCTTCGCGGCCGGCAACATGCTGGCCGGCGTCGCCTGCGGTGCCATCGCCTGGCGGAGCGGGCCGCGACGGCGTCTGATCGTCGGATACACGGCGCTGGCCCTGACCGCTTCCGGACTGTGGGCGGTGCACTCGGTGTTCCTGCTCGCCGGACTCGGGCTGCTGGTCGGACTCTCCATCGCCCCGGCCCTGATCAGCGGCTACACGCTGATCGACACGCTGGTGCCGGGATCTGCCCGGACCGAGGCGTTCACCTGGCTGACGGGTTCCGTCGCGCTGGGCCAGGCCGCCGCGGTGACGGTCGCCGGACAGCTCGCGGACGCCCACGGCGCGCGTACGGGTTTCCTGGTGCCGCTGGTGGCAACCGTGCTGGCGCTGGTGACCCTGGTGACGCTGCGTTCCCGGCTGACGGCCACCGCTCCGGGACGGACCGTGGCACGTGGTATCGGTCACCGGAAGTCCGTCACGGTGGACTGAGCCGACGGAATACGTCACTATGGAACGTCGTTAGCACTCATTGAGTGAGAGTGCCAGGAGGAGCAAGTGCCGACCTATCAGTACCAGTGCACCGAATGCGGCGAGGGCCTTGAGGCGGTGCAGAAGTTCACCGATGACGCCCTGACCGTGTGCCCGAGCTGCGAAGGACGCCTGAAGAAGGTGTTCTCTGCGGTCGGCATCGTCTTCAAGGGTTCCGGTTTCTACCGGAACGACAGCCGCGGCTCGTCGTCGAGCAGCTCCCCGGCGCCGTCCTCGGCGAAGGGCTCGGGTTCCGGTTCGTCCGATTCCTCGTCCTCGTCGTCGACCGGGTCCGACGCGAAGCCGTCCGCGTCCTCCGCCCCTGCGGCGTCCTCGACGTCCTCTGCGTCCTCGACGTCCTCGTCGAGCGGTTCGTCGGCCGCCTGAGCCGGGCCGCCACGCCCCGACTCGCGAACTTCCCCGGGACCCCGCCCGACTCGTCGGCGGGGTCCCGGGCGTTTCCCCACGCCATTACTGTGATCGCATGGTGAACGCAGAGATCGGTGTCATCGGCGGCTCGGGCCTGTACTCCTTCCTGGAGGACGTGACGGAGGTGCGCGTGGACACCCCGTACGGACAACCGAGCGATTCCCTCTTCCTCGGCGAGGTCGGCGGCCGACGGGTCGCGTTCCTGCCCCGCCACGGACGCGGCCACCATCTGCCGCCGCACCGCATCAACTACCGGGCCAACCTGTGGGCGCTGCGCTCCGTCGGAGTGCGCCAGGTGCTCGGTCCGTGCGCGGTGGGCGGTCTGCGTCCGGAGTACGGGCCGGGCACCCTGCTCGTGCCCGATCAACTGGTGGACCGCACCAAGAACCGCACACAGACGTACTACGACGGGCAGACCCGGGCCGACGGCGCGGAGCCGAACGTCATCCATCTGGGCTTCGCCGATCCGTACTGCCCCGAGGGACGCAGGGCAGCGCTGACGGCGGCGCGCGCGAAGAACTGGGAGCCGGTGGACGGCGGGACACTGGTGGTCGTCGAGGGACCGCGTTTCTCGACCCGGGCGGAGTCACGCTGGCATGCGGCGATGGGCTGGTCGGTGGTCGGGATGACCGGGCACCCGGAAGCGGTCCTCGCCCGTGAACTCGGCCTCTGCTACACCACGATGACGCTGGTGACGGACCTGGACGCGGGGGCCGAGGCCGGGGAGGGCGTCTCGCACGGCGAGGTGCTGCAGGTGTTCGCGGCCAATGTGGACCGGCTGCGCGGGGTGCTCTTCGACGTGGTGGCCGCGTTGCCCGCGGAGGCCGAGCGCGACTGTCCGTGCTCGCGCGCCCTGGACGGTCTCGAAACGGGGATCGAGCTTCCCTGATGCCGAGGTGAATCGGGCCGGGCCGGTAGCTCGGTCGGGGAGCCCGGGTCGGGGAGCCCGGGACGGGAAGCCCGGGACGGGCTCACCTGCTGGGCGCACCGAGTCGGTGACTGGTGGGACGTGAGTGGACGGGTGAGGCACGAGCGGGGGACCGAGTTGTCCACAACGCCGGGCCCGTCCACAGGCCCCCACGGGAAACGCGCGAACCGTGAATCGTGAGAGGCGTTCGTCCGAACTCCTCGTCTCGTCACAGGTGGTGCCGATCATGCTCTCCTCGTCCCAGCCGCTCTCCTCGCCACAGTCGCTCTCCGCGCCCCGGCCGCTCGCTCCGCCACAGCCGTCTCCGCTCCTGCCTGATTCCGCTCCGCCGCCCCTTCCTGATTCCGCTCCGCTGCCTCGCCGGGTGCCCGCGTTCGAACCACTGAGGGTGTACGGAGGCTCCGCGCAGCGACTGCGGCGGGCTGTGTGGCGCCGACGCCGCGCGACGGCCGCCGGGCTGGCTCTGGTAGCTGCCGCGCTCGCGGCGACGGGCCTGGACGGGGGCGGTACGGACAGCGGTGCCGTCCATGGTGCGAAGGTGGGTGCGGGGAGCGTGGCCGAGGCCCCGCCTGAGCGGGCCCGGCGGCCGATCCCCTTGGCATCCGCGCCGATCCGGATCGCCGACGCGGGGACGGTGCGGCTGTTACGGCCGGGAGATCTCGTCGATGTCATCGCCGCGGAGAGAGCCGGAGCGCGAGCCCGTGTCCTGGCGAAGGGGGTGCGGGTCGCACGTGTGCCGCGCCCTCAGGACGAAGGCATGGCGGAGGAGGGCGCATTGATCGTGCTGTCCGTTCCTCGGAGCACTGCCGCGTCGCTGGCCGGTGCCGGCATGTCGACCCGGCTGGCGGTGGTCCTGTGTTGATTCATCTGTACGAACCACCCCCCAGCCGGCGAAAAGGCGGTCGGGAGCGTGTTCGGCAAGCGAATCATCAACCCCTTGGCCGGGGCGTTCGGCACCAAGGACCTGGCGAGCCACGGCTTCCGCCTCAAGGGCCCGTGTATCACGTTCCCGAAGGCGGGCGGGGTGGCCGAGGGCATCCGAGTCCTGCGGCGAAACAGCGGCAGCGCCCAGTGGCGGGACACGGCCAAGGACGACCGGAGGCAGGAGCACCGGAGGCAGCGGAGACAGGACCACTGGAGGTGAGGACACCGGAAGCTGCGGAGACAGGACCACTGGAGGTGGGAGCGCCGGTCCGCTGCGGAGCGGGAGGCTCAGATGTGGTGGGGCGGCTTCTCGTCCAGGAAACGCGCCAGATCAGCGGCGCTGCCCCCGGCCGGGGCCCGCTCGCCCCACCCTCGGTCCGTATCGTCCGCGGACTGCTGGTCCAGTGGATCGTCGAAGATCAGAGTCGGTCTCGGTTTCGGCCGGTCCGGCTGCGACGGCTTCGAATCACGCGGGCCGGGGGCGGGGGCGGTGCTCATGCATCCAGGGTACGGCGGCCTTCAGCGGTCCTTCGGGTCGAGCCGCCACAACCCGAGCACCACGAGGAACGACAGACAGAGGAATCCGGCACCCCACCAGGCGGTGCCGGTGTTCCCCTCCATCCACGCGTCGATGACGACGGTCAGCCCCCAGAGCTGACCGATGACCACGGTCATCGCCAGGACCAGTCGGGCCGTCAGTTTCGAGGACCGCTCGGGTTCCTGCTCGCTCCCCGCGCCCGGGCCGGGACCGGTGTGCCGGACTCGGGGGTCGCCGTAGCCGCTGGTGGCACGGATCTGCGGATAGCGCCGGTGGACCGGGCGGTTGAGTTCGGGACGAGCACTGCCCGGGCGATACTCCGGGTACTCCTCATGGTGCTCCGGGTACTCCGGGTGCTCCTCATGGTGCCTCGGGTACTCCGTGGGGTCCTGGCCGCCTCGGGGCCGCCGGGCGTCGCTCATGTCTGCCTGCCGGGGGCGACCGCGGCATCGGCACTCCTGCCGTGGGAGATACCGCCCGGGCGGGCGGTCCGGGGCGCCCCGGTGTCCGCCACCACCCCATGCGTCCCACCCGTCTCTCGGGCCGCTCGGGCCGCTCGCGCCCCTTGCGCCCCCCGTGCCCCTGCCGGGGGTGCCTCCGCTCCTCCGTCCCGCACGGCGGGGCAGCCGATACGGGAGGCGAGGTCCGGCCTGTCGGCATCGAGCCGCCGACACAGGCCGTGCTCGATGCTCTCGCCCGAGCGGGTCGTGCCGACCGCCCAGATGTCGCCGTCGTCCTGTTCGGCGAGCATCACCCTGGGCAGCGCGCGGGGTGGTGGCCCGGCGGTGACCTCACCGGTGCGGGCGTCGAAGACGCCCTCGTGACAGGGGCAGTACAGCTCGCCCTCGGGACCGCGGTCCTTGCGCCACAGCACCGCACAGGCCAGATGGGTGCAGATCGCGGAGTAGCCGACGAGGGTTCCGTCGTCGAGCCGTACGGCGACGGCACGGTCCTCCTCGCCCGGGTAGCGGAAGGCGAGTGACTCGCCCGGCAGGAGCCGGTCGGCGATCTTCTTCGGCGCGGGTGCTTTGGCGTCGTCGGGCTCGCCGTGCCGCGGAAGGATTCCGGCGGCGACACCGAGGCCTCCCACGGCGAGACCGCCCGAGACGGTCGTGACGATCCGGAGGTAGTCGCGACGGGTGGTGAGGGAATCGGCGGCGATCCGGTCGTGCAGGGCTTCCCTCGGGTCCCCGGAAGGCGCGGTCCGGTTGTCGGGTTCGTGGTTCATCGCCCGGCGTCCTTCCCGTCGGCCCCGCCCCCGTCGGCCGAGGCCCCGCCGTTCCCGACACCGCCGCTACCGGCCCCGCCGGCCGGGACTCCACCGACCGGGACTCCGTTGACCTCGACGACGGAAAGTCCGCCGGGCACCGGCCACCGGACCCGGTCGGCGGGCACGACCATGGCGACGCCGGTGCGCACCTCGGTCTCGCCGAAGACGAACGTATCGGCGACCTCCACGCCGGGACGTTCGGCCTGGAGTTCCTCGACGGTTCCGTAGAACAGCGCTCCGGTCGGGCAGACCGTCGCGCACATGGGGGCGAGTCCGTAGGCGGTGCGGTCGTAACAGAGGTTGCACTTCATCTGCAGCTTCGCCCCCAGATCGATCTTCGGGACGCCGAACGGGCAGGCGTTGACGCAGTTGGCACAGCCGATGCAGCGGGTGGTGTCGGCCTGCTGCACCACACCGTCCGCGGTCACCAGGATCGCGTCGGCGGGACAGACCTCGGCACACGGGGCGACGGGATCCTCGCAGTGCATGCAAACGGTGGGAAGGGAGGCGACGGACCGGCCCTCGTCGGTGTAGTCGAGGTGGATCATCGACTTGCCGCGATGCGAGTCGCACTCCCGGCAGGCGGAGACACATGCCTGGCAGCCGATGCAGCGCCCCGGGTCGATGAAGATCGTTCTGCCCATCATGCGGGGATCAGCCCCTTTCCGAGGTGCCACGCCCCTGGGGCGCGGTGGGCGGGAGCGGGTCGGTGCGGGAGACCTGGGTCTCCGGGTAGGCGACGTGGCCGGGAGCGACCGGGGGCGCGGGGACCTCGTCGACGGTGTCGGCGTGCTCGATGCGGCAGGCGCACACCTTGTACTCGGGAATCTTGGAACGGGGGTCGAGGGCATCGATGGTGAGGGCGTTGGCGGAGGTGGGGACGGCCCAGTGGTACGGGACGAAAACGGTGTCGGGGCGGATCGCCTCGGTGACCAGGGCGGGGAAGACCTCGCTGCCGCGCCGGGTGACGACTCGCACCGGTTCGCCGTCGCGGAAGCCGTGGGAGGGGTGGATCTCGGCCCAGGGGCGCGGGGTCTGCTCGACGAGGGCACCGAGGCGGCGGGTCTGGTTCCCGGAGAGGAAGTGCGCGACGGTGCGTCCGGTGGTGAGCGACATGGGGTGCTCGTCGTCGTACGGGTCCATCGGCAGATGCCACTCGACGACCTGGAGGTGGATCTTGCCGTCCGGGTGGTAGGTCCGCCCGTCCTCGAAGAGGCGGGGGGTGCCGGGGTGGTCGGTGGAGGGGCAGGGCCAGACGATCCCGCCGGTCTCCTCCAGCCGCTCATAGGTGATGCCGTAGTAGTCGTTGACGGTTCCGGCGGAGGCGATCCGCAGTTCCTCGAAGACCGCGCGGGAGTCGGCGAAGGCGAACTTGTCGCCCGCGCCGAGGCGTTCGGCGAGTCGGCACAGCACCCAGGTGTCGGTACGCACGCCCGGGGGCGGGTCCTGGGCCTTGTTGTGCTTGACCACTCGGGCCTCGGCGTTGGCCATGACCCCTTCGTCCTCCGCCCAGGTGGTGACGGGGAAGACGACGTGCGCGTTGGCGGCGGTCTCGGAGAGGAAGAAGTCGAATTGGGCGTGGAACTCCAAGGTGTCGTAACCGGCCTTGACGACGTCGTAGTTGGGCAGGGAGACGAACGGGTTGTTGCAGATACCGATCAGCCCGCGGATCTCCTGGCGACGCATCTGCCAGACCATTTCCATCATCGAGGTGCCGGCGGGCGGGAGTTCGGACTCCTCGATGCCCCAGATCTCGCAGATCTGCCGCCGGTGCTCCTCGTTCATGATCGAGCGGCCGCCGGGAAGGAGGTCGGCCTTCTGACCGTGTTCGCGCCCGCCCTGCCCGTTGCCCTGGCCGGTGAGGGTGCCGTAGCCGGCGCCGGGCTTGCCGATGTGGCCGGTGGCGGCGCAGAGGTTGATCACGCTGAGGCAGTTCTCCACGCCCTGCGAGTGGTGCTCGATCCCCCGGGCGTGCCAGGCCATGGCCCTCGGCGCGCGGGCGAAAGTGCGGGCCACCTGCACGATCTGCTCGGCGGGGATGCCGCAGATCTCGGCGGCTCGGGACGGCGGATACTCGGCGGCCTTGGCCTTCACCTCCTCCCAGCCGGTCGTATGGGCGGCGAGATAGGCGTCGTCGGCAAGACCCTCCTCGACGACCACGTTCAGCACGGAGTTGAAGAAGGCGGAGTCGGTACCGGACCTGAGCGCTACGTGGATGTCGGCGGTGCGGGCCACCGCGGTCTCGCGGGGGTCGATGATGATCAGGCTCGCGCCCCGGTCCCGGGCTCCCCACACGTACTGGGTCATCACGGGGAAGCACTCGCCGACGTTGGAGCCCGCGATCAGCAGGCAGTCGGTGAGCAACATGTCGGAGAAGGGGTTGCCGGCCCGGTCGATGCCGAAGGCGAGTTTGTTGGCTCCCGCGGCGCTGACCATGCAGAGCCGCCCGTTGTAGTCGACGTGCCGGGACTTGAGGGCGACCCGGGCGAACTTGCCGACCAGATAGGTCTTCTCGGAGAAGAGACTGGCGCCGCCGAGCAACCCGAAGGCGTCGTTCCCGTGGCTCCGCTGGATGCGCCGGACCTCGGATGCGGTGAAGTCGAGCGCCTCGTCCCAGGTGACCTCGCGGAAGTCCTCGTCGCGGGAGCGGCGCATCAGCGGGGCGGTGAGCCGGTCGGGGTGGTTGACCTGCTGATACGCGTTGATGCCCTTGGGGCACAGCCGCATCCGGTTGATGTCGTGGTTGCGGGGTTCGACGCCGAAGACCTTCCCGCCGTGGTCGACGCGCAGGTACATCCCGCACTGGACCCCGCAGAAGCAGCAGTGGGTGGGGACCAGCGTCTCGCCCCCCTGGTCGGCGCGCCACCGGTCGGCGGGGATGCCGCCCGCGTCCCGGAAGGCCCGGGTGCCGGGCGGGGCGAGCGAGGGCCCGAGCGGAATCGTCGCCCCCAGGTCGGCCGCGCGGGGGCCCGGGGAACGAGAATCGGCCGCGCGGGGGTCCGGGGTCACTTGAAGCCCTTCTTCACCTGGGAGAGGTAGGCGCTGCCGCGCAGCACCCGTTTGCAGCGCGGGCAGTACTCGGCCCACGCGTCGAAGCCGAGGCTCAGGTCGCGCATGGTGCCGCGAAGGTTCTCGACGTAGGGACCGGTGTCGATGGGTTCCTCGCAGCGGCGGCAGCCGAAGACCTCCTGGTTCCGCCGGGTGGTGTATTTGAACAGTTGCATGCCGACCGCGGCGGGGCGCTGGACGATGTGGAAGAACTTCCCGAACGGGATGTAGACGAGGGTGAAGACCACCGACACCATGTGGAGGACCGCCAGGAACTCGTACCCGCCGCCGTGCAGGAAGATCGACGAGAAGGTGAGCAGCAGCCCGGTCACCGAGATGACGATCAGGGCGATCAGCGGGACCAGGTCGTAGGCGAAGCGCTGGCCGGTGACGGCACCGCGGTCCCGCATCCGGCGCCAGAGGAAGTACGAGGCACCGGGGATCACGAGCACGGCGGCGATGTCCAGGCCGTGGAACATCAGCCAGCCCAGGAAGTCCAGGGAGTCGAACCCGATGATCTTGAAGCCCCAGACGCGCATCTCGTAGCCGGGACCCGAGCCGGTGTTCGAGGTGAAGGTGAACCAGCCCCAGGTCAGCGGAAAGGTGATCAGGGCGGCGAGGACGCAGCCCCAGAAGATCAGTTGGTGGGCCGCCCAGCGGGCGTGGGAACGGGCGCCGAGGAACTTCTGGAATCCCAGGTACGTGGCGATCATCCGGGGCAGGGCGGTGGGCGCCCTGCGGAAGTTGGCCACGGAGAAGAGGCTCCGCCAGCCCTGCTTGAACAGGCGCCTCGCGCCGGGCGCCGAAACCCAGACCGTGTAGCGATGGGCGACGCCGAAGGCGAGGAAGACGGTCGCCACGGCGTACGGAAGGAGGGCGGAGTCGAAGTTCCGCAGAAACCTGCTGCCGAACACGATCGCCAGGACCAGCAGGGCGGAGACGGCGGCACCGGCCGCGGTCGCACGGGCGGTGACGGAACGGGGCCCTGCGCCCCCGGCCGCACCGGTCGGTGCCGAACCGGTGGGTCCCGCGTGTGCGCCGAGGGAGGGCCGGTCGGTGACGGCAGGGGATTCTGACGGTTCGGTCACCTCGTCACCGTAGAGCCATACATCCGGATTACTCCTGTTTTGCGGCTCGGCGGAGTGACCGCGCTCCCCCATACGGGGCGCGCCCGTACGGCGCGGCTCACCCCGTCTGATGTGCTGGCTCCCATGCCCGTGATGACGGCTCGCAGCCGTATGGAGAAGCACCGCGCGTCAACCCCGCTGGAACTCTTCTTCGACCTGTGCTTCGTCGTCGCGGTGGCCCAGGCGGGCACGCGTCTGGTGCACGCCGTCGCCGAGGGGCACCCCTTCACCGGAGTCGGCGGTTACGCGGCCGTCTTCTTCGCGATCTGGTGGGCGTGGGTCAACTTCAGCTGGTTCGCCTCGGCCTACGACACCGACGACCCGCTGTACCGCGTGGTCACGCTCGTCCAGATCACCGGTGTGCTCATCCTCGCCGCCGGGGTCCCACGTGCCTTCGACGCGGGTGACTGGACGGTCGTCGTCATCGGCTACGTGGTGATGCGGATCGCGCTGACCAGTCAGTGGCTGCGCGCCGCGCACTGCACCCGGGGGGCCGAGCGGCGCGTAGCACTGCGCTACACCGTCGGTATCGCGGTGGTGCAGCTGGGCTGGGTCGCCATGCTTCTGCTGCCCGATGGCACGTCGGGCGCAGCCCGCGCCGCCGTCTTCGTCGTGCTGGCGCTCGCGGAGATGTCCGTTCCGGCGATCGCCGAACGCGACCGCCCGACGAGCTGGCATCCGCACCACATCGGCGAGCGGTACGGGCTGTTCACGATCATCGTGCTGGGCGAGACCATCGCCTCGGCCACGGTCGCGGTCCAGGAGGCGCTGGACGAGCACGAGGCGCTCGGCGAGCTGCTGCCGATCGCCGCGGGCGGGCTGCTGATCGTCTTCTCCGCCTGGTGGATCTACTTCGCCGTGCCGATCCACGACTATCTGCGCGGCAGCAGGGAAGCGTTCATCTGGGGATACGGGCATTACCTGGTCTTCGGTTCCGCGGCCGCGATCGGTGCGGGCATCGAGGTCGCGGTGGAGGAGGCCGTGGGCAAGGCGCACGTCTCGACCGGGGCGGCCGCCGCCGCGGTGACCGTGCCCTCCGCTCTCTTCCTGCTGACGGTGTGGGCGCTGCACGCACGGCACTTCAAGCGCGATCTCGCGGAACAACTGCCCCTGCCCATGGCCGCTCTGGCGATCCTGGGCTGCACGTCCGCCGGGGCCTGGGCGGTCTTCGTGGCCGGCCTGGTGGCGGCGGCTGCCGTGGCCGCGGGGGTACTGCTCTCCCGACGGCCGGTCCCGGTGGGATGAGGGGGCGCACGGGCGGCACGGGTGACGGCGACGGGCGAACGGGGATCCCGGGCGGACGCTGGACGACGGGTGCGGTCGGGGCGTCTGATGGGCGATGGGGCCGCCGAGTACGGGCGGGTCGAGGAACAGGAGTCGCGATGGCGAAAAGAGCGACGGGCGAAGCGGTGAACGAACCGGCGGAAGAAGCAACGGGCGAAGCAACGGAAGAAACGTCGGGGGCGGCGGACGAACCGGCAGAGGAAGCAGCCGCCGAACCTGCGGCAGGGGCGGCGGACGAACCGGTGGCGGCGCTTCGGCAACGGCAGGGGGCCTCGTACCTCTCCGGCGGAACCGCCGGGCCGCTCGACGCGCTGACCGACGTCGCCGGGCTCCGCGTGGGGCACGCGCGAGTGGCGGGGGCGGGTGCGCTGAGCGGCACCACCGTCGTCCTCGCCCCCGAGGGCGGCGCGGTCGCGGCCGTCGACGTGCGCGGCGGCGGCCCCGGAACGCGGGAGACGGACGCGCTCGATCCACGCAATCTGGTCCAGCGCATCGACGCCGTCGTCCTGACGGGCGGCAGTGCGTACGGGCTGGACGCGGCGTCCGGCGTGATGGCCTGGCTGGAGGAGCGCGGGCGCGGGGTGCGGGTCGGCCCCGACCCTGCGCAGGTGGTGCCGGTGGTCCCGGCGGCCTGCGTCTTCGACCTGGGGCGGGGCGGCGACTGGCGGGCCCGCCCGAACGCCGCGACCGGCCGGGCCGCGGCGGAGGACGCGGCGGGCACGGCTCCGGGGGCACCGGTCGCCGAGGGGAACGTCGGCGCGGGCACGGGCGCGGTCGCCGGTGGGCTGAAGGGCGGGGTGGGCACGGCGAGTGTGCTGCTCCCGTCCGGAATCACGGTGGGCGCACTGGTCGTGGTGAACGCGGCGGGCTCGGTGATCGACCCGTACACGGGGGTGCTGTACGGGGAGTACGGCACCGCCGAACCACCCACTGTCCCAACGCCCGAAGTCCACCGCGCCGCACGACGCCGACTGGCCGAGGCGCGGGAGGCCGGTCCGGGCCATCCGCTCAACACCACGCTCGCGGTCGTCGCCACGGACGCCGACCTCACCCGGGCCCAGGCGCAGAAGCTCGCGGGCACGGCGCACGACGGCCTGGCACGCGCCGTCCGTCCCGTGCACCTGCTGACCGACGGGGACACCGTCTTCGCGCTGGCCACCGGTGCCCGGCCACTCGATCCACGGAACCCGATCGCGCTCAACGACGTACTGGCGGCCGTTGCGGACTGTCTGACCCGTGCCGTCGTGAAGGCCATCCGGGCGGCCCGGGAGGTCGAGGCCCGGCACGGCGGCACCCACCTGCTCTCGTACAGCGATCTCTACGGCACGACTCCGCCCCCGACACGGCCGGCCGGGACCACGTCGGCGCGCCCCCGCCCCGCCCCCGACTCGCCTGTGTGACAGGGAAGTTCGGACGAAACGTCAGGAACCATCCGTGCGCGCCAATCGTTTTTCTGAACCCCGGTCACGATGTCGGACCCAGGGACTACGTTAAGCACGCAGCAAGTAACACGCGGCAACGGCCTGGAGACAGCACCTTGAGCGATCCGTACGAGACAACCGAGCAACACCTCGAGCGACTCCTGCGACGGGCACTCAATTCTTTCGACCTGCCCGACAGCACGGTCGAAAGACTCGGTACCGCGCTCGCCCACAGCAGTTCCCTGCACTCCTCGCACCACAGTTCCGTTCTCCACCGCGAGACCTACCGTCACACGTACCTGCTGTCCGACGGCGCCGCCCTGACGCTGTGGGAGCTGGTGCACAGCGGTCCGCGGGAGGCGACGGACCCGAGGGCCCGGACGGAACCCGAATTCCGGCACCACGAGGTGTACGACGACGAGACCGACGCCCAGGTCGCCGCCGCGCGGCTGGACGGCAGGCTCGGGGAGGTCCCGGTGTTCGGGGACGACGGGCCACAGGCCGACCTGGAGACGCTCACGCTCCTGATGGCGGCGCCGTCGGCCCCGCTGCCCCGGACGTACGCCCCGGACAACTCGGCCGACCACGCCCGCCGCGTGCTGCGCCGCGCGGAGAACGGCGACGGTCCCGGCGAGGAGACGGCCCGGCTGCTGCGCGCCGCCTTCGCCCATCACATCACCCAGGTCTTCGGCCGCCAGTGCCAGGTGGACGGGCGGGACGCCGGATTCACGTTGTACGAACACGCCTTCCTGCTCCTGGACGGCAGTGAGACGAGCCTGTGGGAGGTCGAGCACACGGCCACGCCCGACGGCCGTCACATGTGCGAGGTGTACGCCGACGAGAACGCCGCACGCGGCGCGATGGAGAGCCGTACCCGCATCTGCTGATCCGGGGGCCGTGAACGGGCCCGGTCCGGCCCACGCGTGCGTCGGTGCCCGTACCCCGAAGGGCGCGGGCACCGACCCGTGAACGGCCCGCGTGAGGAGCGAGCGACCTCCCGGGGCCCCTGGAAGTCGTCCCGGGCTCGGGAGAACCCCCTGGAAGACCTACGGGAAGGCTTCCGGAAAGATCTCCGGAGAGACCTCACGGCGTCGGCACGGGCGCCCTGTCCGACGCGGCATCGGCATCGGCATCGGCATCGGCGACCGAGCGGGGCCGGATTCCGGTTCCGGATGCGTTTCCCGTTCCCGATGCGCTTTTCGGTCCGGATGTGGTTCCGGTTCCCGGTGCGGATTCGGTTCCCGCTGCGGATTCGGTGCCGATCGCGCCGCCGTGACCAGTGGGACGGCTCCGCACCGGACCGCTGCTGTCGGGGCCGTCGGCCACGGCATCGCCGCCGCTCTCCAGGTGCTGCCGCGACCGCGCGGGCAGCGCGAACATCACCAGGAAGATCACCGCGAGCACCCCGGCCACCCACCACAGCGAGTGCCGGAACGCCTCGGCGAAGGCCGGGCCCGCCTGCTGCGGCGCCAACCGGTCATCGATCGACCCGAAGAAGACCACCGCGACCAGCCCGAGACCGAGCGCGTTGCCCATCTGCTGCACGGTGTTGATGAGGCCCGAGGCCGACCCCGCGTGTTCCTTCGGCACCTCGGACAGCACCGCGTCCGTCAGCGGGGCGACGATCAGGCCCATGCCCAGCCCCATGACCACCAGCGGGGGCGCCATCTGCCAGGAGGTGATGGCCATGCCGTACCGATCTGCCTCCACCGTGTAGAGCAGCAGACCGGCGATCATCAGCAGCGCGCCCGTCTGGAGAACCTTGCGCCCGAACCGGGGCACCAGCTTCTGCACGGAGATCCCGGCGGCGGCCGAGACGGCGATCGAGAACGGGACACCCGTCAGGCCCGCCCGCAGCGCACTCCAGCCGAGCCCCATCTGCATGTAGAGCGTCCAGACCAGAAAGAAGATGCCGAGCCCGATACCGAAGGTCAGCTGCACCGCGATACCCGCCGCGAAGCTCTTGACCTGGAACAGCGACAGCTCGACCAACGGCGAACCGTCCTTGCGCGCCTTCGCCCGCTCGAACAGCACAAGCACCAGGAACACCAGCAGACTGCCGGCCATCGACAGATGGCCCCAGAGCGGCCAGCCCAGCTCGCGCCCGCGGGTCAGCGGGTAGATCAGCATCAGCAGGCCCAGCGTCACCAGGACGACGCCGACCAGATCGAGCCGCAGCGCCCTCGGTGCCTTGGACTCGGTGATGAACCTGCTGCCCAGGATCAGCCCCGCGATACCGACCGGCAGGTTGATCAGGAAGATCGGGCGCCATTCGAGACCGGCGATGTTCCACTCGGTGAGCAGCGCGCCCAGCAGCGGCCCCATGACCGCGCCGAGACCGACGATCGCGCCGAAGAGACCGAAGACCTTGCCCCGCTCATGCGCCGGGAAGGTGGCATGCACGATCGACAGGACCTGCGGAACCATGAGCGCGGCAGTACCGCCCTGAAGGATGCGGGACGCGACCAGCATCTCCGGGTTCACGGCGAAACCGCAGAGCGCGGAGGCCAGCGTGAATCCGCCGATGCCGATGAGGAACAGCCGCTTGCGGCCGTGGATGTCTCCGAGCCGCCCCCCGGTGATCAGTCCGGCCGCGAAGGCAAGGGCGTACCCGGCGGTGATCCACTGGATCGAGGTGAACGAAGCGCCGGTGTCCTTCTGGATGCTCGGAATGGCGACGTTGACGATCGTGACGTCGACGAGATCCATGAAGGCCGCGGTCATCACGATGGCGAGCGCGAACCAGCGTCGCCGGTCCGAAACGGGTGGAGCAGGTGGGGCGACCGGGGCGGTGGAGGCCGCCGGGACGGCTTGGGCAGTCTCGGTGGCCGAGGACCCGGCCGCCGGAGGCTGCGGAGTTGCGGAAGAAAGCATGGGAGGACATTAGATATTCATTAGGTCAGTTCATGACCCAATGAGCGCGCATCCTTGGTGCGGTGACCGACCGCACAGAAGCACCCCGCACAAGCACCCCGTGCACCACCGCACGGGCCTCGGAGGCTGTCGGCACCGCACGAGCCGGCTGTCACGCCGTCGGCACGGCACGGGAGGCCGTTGCTCCGGTACGGCCTCCCGTACGGCCTCACGCGCGACCTCCGAGTACGACGTCCGCTCCGACACGAGGGTGAGCCCATGGCCGACACTCCGGCACGACTGCTGAATCTGCTGTCGCTCCTCCAGACACCGCGCGAGTGGCCGGGCAGCGAACTCGCCGAGCGGCTGGACGTCAGCCCGCGCACCATCCGCCGGGACATCGACCGGCTCCGCGATCTCGGCTATCCGGTCGAGGCCACGCGGGGTTCGGTCGGCGGTTACCGCCTGGTCGCGGGCACCGCCATGCCGCCGCTGCTGCTGGACGACGAGGAGGCCGTGGCCATCGCGGTGGGCCTGCGCGCGGGTGCGGGGCACGCCATCGAGGGGGTCGACGAGGCATCCGTACGAGCGCTGGCGAAGCTGGAGCAGGTACTGCCGTCACGGCTGCGGCACCGGGTCTCGACCCTGCAGAACGCAACGATTCCGCTGACTCGGGGCGACGGCTCGACGATCGACCCGCACACGCTGACGGTGATGGCTTCGGCGGTCACCGGGCGGGAGCGGCTGCGATTCACCTACCGGGCGGGGGACGGCGCCGAGACGAAGCGCGAGGGCGAACCGTATCGGCTGGTGAGCGCGGGGTGGCGCTGGTACCTGGTCGCATACGACCTGGGGCGCGAGGACTGGCGCACGTTCCGGGTGGACCGGGTGAGTGAGCCGTTCGCGACCGGGGCCCGGTTCACCCCGCGCGCGCTTCCCACGGGGGACGCGGCGAAGTTCCTCAGCAGCTCCATCGCCCGGCGGCGGCCGGAGCTGCTGGTCGAGGTCTCCTTCGCCGCCCCGGCCGACTTCGTGTCCGCCCGGCTGCCCGCCTCGTTCGGCCCGCTGGAACCGGTTGCCGCGAACAGGTGCCGGATGCGGGCGGAGCTGTCGGACTCACTGGAATGGGTGGCCCTCCGGCTGGCTCTGGTGGACTGCGAGTTCACCGTCCACGGGCCCGCACAGCTGGTGGAGTACCTGAGAGATCTGGGCGCCCGGCTGAACCGCGCCACGGAGCACTGACGGAAAAGGATGAGCCCCGGCGCCAGGGGGGGTGGGCGCCGGGACTCAGCTCGGGGCGCCGCACGGAGCGGCGCTCAAGGCATCGCACCAGGCGATGCTCGGGGGTCACGCGAGGCGACCCATTTCGGAGGTTACTGGACAACAGCTCACGCCGCGGCGTCAAAACCCGTGTCGTGGGCCATTCGCTTCAGTTCGAGCAGTGCGTGCTTCTCTATCTGGCGAATCCGCTCACGGGTCAGGCCGTGCTGCTTGCCCACCTCGGTGAGGGTCCGTTCGCGGCCGTCCTCGATGCCGTACCGCATGCGGATGATGGACGCGGTGCGGTTGTCGAGCTTGCCGATCAGGTCCTCCAGCTCCTCGCTGCGCAGCAGCGTCATCACCGACTGCTCGGGCGACACCGCGGAGGTGTCCTCCAGCAGATCGCCGAACTGGGTCTCGCCCTCGTCGTCCACGGACATGTTGAGACTGACCGGGTCACGGGCCCAGTCCAGGACATCGCCCACGCGTTCCGGCGTGGAGTCCAGCTCGGCGGCTATCTCCGTGTGCTCCGGCTCGCGGCCGTGCTCACGGTTGAACTCGCGCTGGACCCGACGAATCCGGCCGAGCTCCTCCACCAGGTGAACGGGGAGCCGGATCGTACGGGACTGGTCGGCTATGGAACGGGTGATGGCCTGGCGAATCCACCACGTCGCGTACGTGGAGAACTTGAAGCCCTTGGCGTAGTCGAACTTCTCGACCGCGCGCACCAGGCCCGCGTTCCCCTCCTGGATCAGGTCGAGCAGGGGCAGCCCGGCCCGCGGATAGCGGCGGGCGACGGCAACGACGAGCCGAAGGTTGGAACGGATGAATATGTCCTTGGCGCGCTCGCCCTCGGCGACCAGCGCCTCCAGCTCCTCGCGCGTCGCTCCGCCGGCTTCGCTGTCCACCGCGCCGTCGAGTATCTGCCGGGCGTAGACACCGGCTTCAACGGTCTGCGACAGCTCGACCTCCCTGGCGGCGTCGAGCAGCGGCGTACGCGCGATCTCGTCCAGGTACATGCCGACCAGGTCGCGATCGGCGATCTCTCCGCCCGCTGCGCGAACACTGCTTGCCCGGTTGGTCCCGCCGGTGGCGGACGAACGACGGGCGACGGCACGGGTTGCCATGCGAGCTCCCTTGCTGAGTAGGTCGCGACACCCTCTCGGGTGCCCTGCATCCGATGGAAACAACGACTGGAATCCGGACAGAATTCCCATGCCCGGCACTCAATTTCGCGATCATGCAGTACCCTGTCGGGCCGCATCGCGGCGCACAGGCCGGACGGTCGGGCAGAAGCGCAGGTCAGGCGGGGCGTCGGGAGCTGCTCGGGACCACGCTCGAACCCCTGCGGAACCGCCTCGCGTGAGACCGCCGTCACGTTCGACGCCCTCTCTCAGACTCGAACGGCGGCGGGCCCGGCTTCGTTCCCGTCCCGGCGGAGAAGGCGGAGAAGGCGGACGGTGGGGAGGAGGCGGAGACGAGGGCGGAGGGGAACAAAGTCCTAGGTGCATTGCCCCGCGGAATCTACGTCCCCGGCCCGTTACGCGGCCCGGTCCGCTTCCCTACCGTGCTTTCGCATGAATGAAGTCACAAGGGATGACGCCACAAGGAATGACATCACGCACGGCGACCTCGCGAGGGACGATGTCGCGCACGACGACCGCACGGGCACGCTCGACGAGGCGCTGGAACGGCTCCATGCGACGGGCCCCGAACGGGACGGCTGGCTGAGCAACCACGCCCCGATGGCCGTCGAGGCGCTGGTACGGCACGGCCAGGCACCGACCGTCCACCGATGGCTCGACCACTACCGGAACAATCTGGAGGACATGCCCGGCACCTCGTCGGCCGTGACGGCGGAGAACTGGCACGAGGCCCTGGGCGATCCGCGCCGCATCGCGGACTGGACGGTGTACTTCGAGCGCGAGACGGCCGAGCGCCCCTGGCGGGACGTCCTCGCCGAGTGGTGGCCCCGGTTGCTGCCCGGCATCGCCGCGGGCGCCACCCATCCGGCGATCCGGGTAGGGCATGCGGTACGCACCCTGCTCACGGGCACGGCGAGCGCGCCCCGGATCACCGAACTGGCGCACGGCCTCGGCTACTGGGCCGCCCGCCACCAGCCGCTGCCGCCGCTGATCCCGCTGCCGCCCGCGTCCAGCGCCGCGGCGGCCCTGGACGCCGTGCCCCGGGTGTCCGAACAGAGCGGCGGCGCCCGGGACCGCCTGGCTCGACTCACCGGTTTCCCGGTGTGGCCGCAGCACTCCCCCGTCGACCCGGACGAGGCACGGACCCGCCTGGCGGAACTGGTGCGGGCCGCGACCCACCGCTACCTCACGCACGGGTACGGCGAACCAATCATGCTGGTGCACGCGGCGACCGCGCCCAATGCCGTCCTGCGCGTGCTGCCCGCGCTTCCCCGCGCACTGTGGGCGCCGAGTCTGGACGCCGCCTGGGCGGCGAGTGCCGCGGTCACCGCCGCGTACGCCCCGGCCGAACCGGCCCCGTACCCGCACGCGTCCCCGTTCACATCCGCGTCCGTGTCTCCGTCCGCATCTGCGTCCGAGTCCGTGACCGTCTCCATGACCGCCGAGGAGGTCTTCGCGCGGGCGGCGGCGCACGGCGACGATCACACCATCAAGTTCACCGACACCGCGTGGGACGTCGGCGACGCCACGGCCCTCGCCGCCGCGCTCCGCGCGATCGAGCTGAACCCGCCCGTGCGCTGAGGCGCGCCCGCGCCCCTCAGAGCCTGTCGGGTGACCTCTGACCGGGCGGCAACGTCGCGGCACGCACGCTTCCGGCGTTGCCGGCACGACTGAGCAGCTCCGCCACCGGGCCCTCCCGGCGCCTTGGAATCGCACGCACCATGCCCTGCTCGCTTTCCGGTCAGAGGTCGCCCGACAGACTCTCAGCCGAACTGCACCGAGCGCTTCGCGAGCCCCATCCAGAAGCCGTCGATGACGCTGCGGCCCCGGTCCAGCTCGCCCTCCGCGGCGCCGAGCGTCACGAAGAGAGGGGCGAAGTGCTCGGTGCGCGGATGGGCCAGTCGACCGGCCGGGGACTTGTGCTCGAAGTCCAGCAGCGTGTCGATGTCCTGCGCGAGAAGCGCCCGGTTCCCCCAGTCGTCGAACTCCGCCGACCATCCGGGGACACCGCCGCCCGTGTGCCGCAGCGCCGCGAGGTTGTGGGTGAAGAAGCCGCTGCCGACGATCAGGACGCCCTCGTCGCGCAGCGGCGCGAGCTTGCGTCCGATGTCCATCAGCTTCCGCGGGTCCAGCGTCGGCATGGAGATCTGGAGCACGGGGATGTCGGCGTCCGGGAACATCTCCACCAGCGGAACGTACGCCCCGTGGTCGAGCCCGCGGTCCGGGATGTCCTGCACCGGCGTACCGGCGCCGCGCAGCAGCTTCCGTACGTTCTCCGCCAGCTCCGGAGCGCCCGGGGCGGCGTACCGCACCCGGTAGTAGTGCTCGGGGAATCCCCAGAAGTCGTACACGAGCGGCACGGTGTCCGTCGCGCCGAGGGCGAGCGGC
This sequence comes from Streptomyces sp. NPDC014734, assembly GCF_043083325.1. Classification (NCBI taxonomy): domain Bacteria; kingdom Bacillati; phylum Actinomycetota; class Actinomycetes; order Kitasatosporales; family Streptomycetaceae; genus Streptomyces; species Streptomyces sp. NPDC014734. Next base: position 66,733 of record NZ_JBIBYN010000025.1, read on the forward strand.
GCCTCCTCCCAGTGCGCGGAGACCATCAGGATCGCGCGGGGGCGGGCCAGACCTGCGGACCAGGCGGCCAGTTCGCCGGGCCAGACCGGGTCGTCGGCCAGCGGCGGCGCGCCGTGGGAGAGGTAGAGGGCGGGCATGCGCTCCGCGGTGACAGTCATGGCACTCCCCATCCGCTGCTGCTCACGGTATGTCTTCTACTGGTCTCTTTTGAGAAGGGAGGATTCTTTAATATTCAAGTTCCCACCTCCGGAGACCTTAGCTCTATCTAGTTAAACTTTCAAGAAAAGGTCTACAGTGGAGTACATGACCACGGCAGCCCCCTCCGGCGAACCGCGCTGGCTATCCGACGACGAGCAGAGAGCCTGGAGCGCGTATCTCCACGCCACCACGCTCCTGGAGGACCATCTCGATCGCCAGTTGCAACGCGACGCGGGCATGCCGCACATCTATTACGGACTGCTGGTGCAGCTCTCCCGGGCGCCACGCCGCCGGAAGCGGATGACCGAACTGGCCAAGGACGCCAAGATCACCCGCTCCCGCCTCTCGCACGCCGTCGCACGGCTGGAGAAGAGCGGCTGGGTACGCCGCGAGAACTGCCCGTCGGACAAGCGCGGCCAGAACGCGGTCCTCACCGACGAGGGCTTCGAGATGCTGCGCCGTTCCGCGCCGGGCCATGTCAGGGCCGTGCGCCAGGCGATGTTCGACCGGCTCACACCCGAGCAGATGCGTTCGCTCGGCGAGATCATGCAGGTCATCGCCACCGGGTTGCAGCCGGAGGGCACGGACGCGGATCTTCCCTGGCTGCGGTGACCGTCGGCCCCGTCGCGAGGGGCGCCGACCCGGGATGCGACAGGTGCGGGTCGCTCCGGGCCCGCCGACGGGCGCGGGCCCGGAGCGGTTCCGCCCCGGTTCCGTCGTGCGGAACCGGGGCGGAACCGTGTGCACCCCACAAACAGCGCGCCACCGAACAGCACGCCGCTGGACAGCACCCCACCGGACGACGTGCTGCCGGACAGCACCCCACCGGACGACGCTGCCGGACGGCGCGCCACCGTGCGCCGTCCGGCCCGTGTCAGTGGGCGACGACCGGAATCCTGACCTCGTCCTCGGTGCCCTCGGCACCCTCGGCACCGCCCGGTCCGGACGTCCGGGCCGTCGTGCTCGCCATGGGGCGACCGGCGTTGACGAAGGTCACCGCGATCGCGGAGGCGAGCACCAGGATGCCGACGGCCCACCAGATGGCGGCGGTGAAGCCGTGGACCATCGACTGGAGCTTCAGCACTTCCGGATCGGCGGCGCCGAGCGCGGCGTGCGAGGTCGCGTAGGCCGTCGCGGCCGACGCGGCGACGGTGTTCAGCAGCGCCGTACCGATCGCACCACCCACCTGCTGCGAGGTGTTGACCATCGCGGACGCGACGCCCGAGTCCCTCGGCTCGACCCCGTGCGTGGCCAGCGACATGGCGGGCATGAACGCCGTGCCCATGCCCAGTCCGAGCAGGAGCTGCGCCGGCAGGACGACCCCGGTATAGGAGGAACCGACCTCCAGACGCGTCAACAGCAGCATGCCGACGGCCGCCACCAGGAAGCCGGGGCCCATGAGCGCCCGCGCCGGAACCCTGGTCATCAGCCGGGCGCCGATCTGTGTGGAACCGGTGATCATGCCCGCGATCATCGGGAGGAAGGCGAAGCCCGTCCTGATCGGCGAATAGCCCTTCACGATCTGCAGGTAGTAGGTCAGGAAGAGGAACAGCCCGAACATCGCGATGACGGCCATCCCCAGCGAGAGGTAGACACCGCCGCGGTTTCGGTCCAGCAGGACACGGAGTGGCAGCAGCGGCGCCCCGGTCCGGGCCTCGGTCACGACGAACGCCAGGAGCAGTACCGCGGACGCGACGAACGAGCCGATGGTCAGCCCGTCCGACCAGCCGGCGGACTCGGCACGGGTGAACCCGTACACCAGCGAGACCAGCCCCAGCGCGGACAGGACGACACCCGGTATGTCGAGCGACGAGCGGTTGCGGCTGCCGGCCGGTTCGCGGATCACGAAGTACGCGCCGGCGGCGGCGAGCACCGCGAACGGAATGTTGACGAAGAAGGTCCAGCGCCAGTTCAGCGCCTGGGTGAGGAAGCCACCGAGGATCAGGCCGACGGCCCCGCCGCCACCGGCGATCGCGCCGTAGATGCCGAACGCCTTGGCGCGTTCCCTGGTGTCGGTGAACATCACGGCGAGCAGCGAGAGCGCGGCCGGGGCGAGCAGTGCGCCGAAGACGCCCTGCAGCGCGCGGGAACCGAAGAGCATCCCCTGGTTCTGCGCCGCGCCACCGAGCGCGGAGGCCAGTGCGAAGCCGATCAGGCCGACGACGAAGGTCCGCTTGCGGCCCCAGAGGTCGGCGATCCTGCCGCCGAAGAGCAGCAGCCCGCCGAACGCGAGGGCATAAGCGGTGATGACCCACTGCTTGTTGGCGTCGGAAATACCCAGGGCCGGCTGGGCGTGCGGAAGAGCGATGTTCACGATCGTGGCATCGAGCACCACCATCAGTTGCGCGAGGGAGATGAACGCCAGCGCTTTCCAGCGGCTGGGGTCCGGGAGTCGGAGGTCGCCTGTTTTCGGCATGGAGGTATCCACCTGGGGACATGTGAGGGCGCGCGGGCGCGCGAGAGCGTGAACCGGGATTCCGGCGTGAGGACGGGTGTCGGAGGAAGGACAGGTGTCGAAGGAGGGACGGGCGTCGGAAGAAAGAAAGAAAGGACGGGCGTCGGAAGAAGGAGGGGAAGAAGCAAGAAGGACGGGTGTCGGGAGAAGGACGGGCTCAGCGCCCGGGCACGGGCGTCAGCCCCGGTGTCGCAGGCCCTCCAGGGTCGCCGCCGTTCCGGGGAGCCGGGACCGGGCCGGGGCCTCCAGGCCGTCCAGGAACAGCTGCAGATGGCGATGGGCGAAGCGGTCGATGGCCGGACATCCGGTGCCGGGCAGCGGCCGGGTGAGCTGGGAGAGGGCGACCATGACGTCACCGACCTCGATGTCGGTGCGCAGGCGCCCCGCGGACATGGCCCGCGCCACGAGCCCCCCGACGGCCTCTTCGAGGCGTCGGCGCTCGGCGAGCAGTTCCGGGTGGTCCTTGTCGAAGCCGCCGGAGAGCATCGGGCACAGCGCCCCGATGCGTTCATCGGCCGCGGCGTGTACGAAGCGGCTGAGCGCGGCGAAGGGATCGGCCTCCTCGGCCGCCGCCTCCTCCGCCCGGTCGGTGGTACGGGAGGTGACCGCGAGCACGACCTCGTGGATCAGCGCGGCCCGATCGGGGAAGTTCCGGTAGAGCGTGGCGTTGCCGACCCCGGCACGCCGGGCGACCTCGTCGAGCGGCGCGTCCGACCCGAACTCCACGAACATCTCGCGCGCGGCCATCACGATCCGTTCCCGGTTGCGCAGCGCGTCGGCCCGCGGGCGGGTGGCCCGGGGCCGCGCCCCTCCGGTCGCGTTACGGGGAACGCTCTCCATGACGTCCGCTCCTTCTCTCCCTGCGGCCTTCCGGCTTCCCGCCCCGCGGGCCCGCCGACTCCGGTCGCACCGATCACCGACACCGGACTTGCCGGTATCTCGTGGCAGCCCCCGTCACAACCGGGGAAAGCCTCCCCGTTTCACGAGGACACCGGTGCAAACGGGGAAACCGTCCCCGGTTATTTCTCAGCACGCTGTGACCCGAAACACACCTCGGGAAGAGGAAACCAACCGATCGGCGCACCCAACGAGCGGTGCCGCACCACCCGTCACAGGCTGATCGGCAGAGAGCAGTCGGGGTCGGCCGGCTGCGCGGACCCCGAGGCACCTCCATGCGAACGTCCCGCCGCCGAATACGCAAGCACCGCAGTCCGATCGCACTCGCCTCGGCAACGGCCCTGGTCATCGCCACCATGGCCTCGGCCAGCAGCACGCTTCCGATATCCAGCCGGGCCACGGCCGGGCCGGTGGCCACGTCCCGTTCGGCGGGCACGGCCTCGTGCCGGATACCGGCGACCATGGGCGTGCAGATGTCGGAGGGCATACCGACACCGGCGGGCTACGCCCGCTCCACGGGCCGAATCCACGCCCTCAACCTGATGATCGATTTTCCCGACGCCCCGGGCACCGAGTCGGCGACGGAGCGGTACGCCGAATTCTTCCCGCAGACCTCCGACTGGTTCCGGACCGGTTCGTACGGGCGACTCGTCTACATCCCCGACGCACCGGTGAAATCCTGGCTGCGGATGCCGTTGCCGTTCTCGGAGTACGGAATAGACCGGGGTTCACCGTACGAGCCGGGCTACCGCCACCTCGTCCAGGACGTCGTCGCAGCCGCCGACCCGAAGGTCGACTTCAGCGTGTACGACCTGGTCAACATCCTGGTCACACCGAACGCCGGTCCCCCCGCCCTGGACACCGTGCTGTCCGTGACCTTCTCCGGCAACGACGAGGCCCCGCACGCGGACGGTGTCCCGCTCGCCAACACGTCCTTCATCTACAGCCGCCAGGACGACGGCTCGGGAGCGTTCGAGCAGACCGGATACCGCGTCCTGCCGCACGAGAACGGCCACATCTTCGGCCTCCCCGACCTGTACACCATGGAGGGCGGCGGGGCGGTCGGGCACTGGGACATCATGTCCGAGGACTGGGGGGCCAACAACGATCTACTGGGCTGGCACAAGTGGAAGCTCGGCTGGCTGGACAACAGCCAGATCAGCTGTGCCGCCGACAGCGGCACCAGTGACCACGTCCTCGAACCGCTGGCCACCCGGGGCGGCACGAAGCTGGCGTTCGTACCGCTGAGCGCGGAGTCCGGCTACGCGGTGGAGGTGCGGACCCGGGCGGGCAACGACCAGGAGGTCTGCCGGCCCGGCGTGCTGATCTACAAGGTGAGCTCGAACATCGACACCGGCCAGGGGCCCGTCTCCGTCATGGACAGCACCAAGAACAGCGGCGGCTGCACCCACCTGCCCAATGTGCACGCCGAACTCTCCGACGCCACCTTCCGGCCCGGGCAGACCTTCACCGACCGTGTCGCCGGGATACGCATATCCGTGGTCGACAAAAACGACGACGGGAACTACCGGGTCCGGATAACTCGGCCCTGACCGATCGCACCCGAGTCCGCACCCCGATGCCCCGCACCGGCACCGGCACCGGTACCGGCACCCCAATGCTCCACACCTCACACCTCACACCTCACACCCGGCACCCGACACCCGGCACCCGGCACCCGGCAAACCGCACCTGATGCCCACTGTCCGCCCTCTGCCACCCGCCACCTGCCCGCCGCCCGCCGCCCGCCGCCCGCCGCCCGCCGCCCGCGGAGGATCAGCCCCCGGCCGCAGCGCCGCACGGCGCTCCCCGGTCGGTGACGACGTGCGCGAAGTCCTCGGGCACCCCGGTCCGCCGCACCCCGTCGTCGTCGAGGTAGTCCCATGCGAACGGCAGACCACGCGCGGTCATGACATCGGGTCCGTCCATCAGCTGGAAGTGCAGGTGCGGCTCGGAGGAATTGCCGGAGTTCCCGCATTCGGCGATCTCCTGACCGGCCGTCACCCGGTCTCCCACCGCCACCCGGAGGGAGCCGCGACGCAGATGGGCGCAGACCGCGTACACGCCGTTGCCGAGGTCCAGCACGATGTAGTTCCCGAGGAGATGACGGGTCAGGCCCAGACTGCGGACGAATCCCTCCAGGTAGAGGTAGGCCAGGCCGGGCAGGGACGTCCGGGACAGGTGGTCGCGCTGCCCGCTCGCGGTCGCGACGACCACCCCGTCGGCCACCGCCCGCAGAGGCACCCCGAAAGAGGGGTAGCGCCGCGGACTCCGGCCGAACGGCAGGAACCAGCCGAACGGCGGCGCCCCAGCCGCGTCCGCACCGGCCGCCGAGGGCGACGGGTCGAGCTTCAGGTCGACGGCATAGGTCTGCGCGAGGCTGTGCACATGACTGGGAACCTTCGTGGCGGGCCCGTTGAGCACCATCCAGCGGCCGGCCACCGGCATCCCGACCGGCACCGGGGACCGCTCACGGGGCGGGCGCTGCCGCCGCACCAGGGTCCAGCGCATGAGCCCGCCGACAGCGAGCAGCGCGACACCGGAGTACCAGAGAGGGCCCAGCCCCTTCCCGTTCACGAGGACGCACAACGCCCCCACTCCGAAGACCGGACCGTGCAACTTCCACAAGCACTCCGGAAAACTCGACAACGCTCCCCCGTCCGCACGTCGCCCACCGGGCGGTCCGGTCGGGAGTCGGCACGGAACGACAGACCGACGCAACCGGCCCCCGCACGGCGGCTCCTGTCACACCCTCACGTCTTTACCTTCTATTGACCATCACTTTACACATCGAGGGGTGAAGGGGGAATCAGTCCGTTCCGGGAAGCGCGGGCCCCCGGTAGTCGGGGCCCGAGAAGTCCGGTCCGGAGAAATCGGGAGCGGAGAAATCGGGGCTGGAGAAGTCGGGGGCGCTGAAGCCAGGCCCCTTCCTCGACCGCGGAACACCGGCCGCGCCGGTCACCCCCGCCGTCGCGCCACCGGCCGTCGCGCCGTCTGCGGTCGCGTCACCCGCCGCCGGGCCGACCGCACCCGCCCCGGCCGTCGCCGCCGCCCCGGCCGTCACATCCGGGCGGGCGGCAGCACCGGATTCCGTCGCCCCGATCGCGTCGACCAGGAAGGGCAGCATCCCGCGTTCGAGCAGCGCCCCCCGCCATGCCTCTCGCGCACGGTCCACCTCGGCATCCGCATCGTTCGGCGCCGAGCGATTGCGTGCCGCCGTCACGAGCAGCCCGACGAGACCGGCAAGCAGTGTCACCACCGCCACCCCGACCGCGACCGCTCCGGCGCCGAGCATGACCTCCGCGAGTTCCGAGTGCCGGTCGACGGCCCGGAAGCCGAAACCGATCAGCCCGAAGACGACGGCGGCCGTGCCGGACAGGCCGGGCACCAGCACCGCCACCGCGTACAGCGCGCTGCCCCGGACCGCCGCACCGGTGCCGGACTCGCGCCGGACGCCGCCTCGCCCCGCGCCCGGCCGGGCCGGGGCGTCGAGCAGTTGACGGTAAGTGCGGTACTCGGGCGCGGCCGAGGCCGAAATGGCGGCACGCGCCTCCAGCGCCCGGGTGCGCAACTGCTCGCCGTTGAGGGCCCCCGGGGTGCGGCGCCGCACCTCCTGGACCGCCGGCGCGTTCAACGCCCGGTCCAGGAGGTGCTCGAAAGCGGGCAGATCCTCTGCCCGCAGGAGATCCGAATGGTCGTCCACGCGTCTTCCTCGATCGATGAAATCCACACAGCCGCACAGCCGTACGGCCGGGCCCGGCGCTCTCGCGCCACTTCCCTGATACTTCCCGGCTTGCGCAACCCCTAAAGCATGAATCGGCGCCCGTCGGGACGGGCCGAGCGCCCTTCCTCACGATACTTGCTACATTACGCAACTGAGCAATCGTTGGCTACGGAACGACCGCGGCTGCGCCCGCCGCACGAGGAGGACCTCCCATGCCTGCCGCCCGTCGGGTTCTGCCACGGCCCGTCCCGTTCGCTCGCATCGCCCTGGCCGTCCTGGCCCTCGCGATGTGCACGGTGTTCGCCACCGCCCCCGCGCATGCGGCGGACACCGGACTCGACAGCGTGGCCGAGGCTCTCCGAAAGAGCCCCGTGTACGTCGATCCACGCGCTCGGGACAAGCTCTCCGAGGCCGACGCCGACCAGCTCGCGAAGAAGATCGAGGACGCGGACAGGCCGGTGTTCGTCGCGGTGCTTCCCGAAGGCTCCGAGTTCCCGCCCAGAACCCTGATGCGGGACCTGCGCACCCTGGTCGGCGTCAGCGGCGTGTACGCCGTGCGCCTGGGCGACGGATTCGACGCCAAGGCGGACTCCCCGGTGATGTCCCGTGCCGCGGTCGGCAACCTCACCGGAGCCGTCAAGCGCTCCCACTCCGGCGATACCGCGGGGATGTTGACCGCGTTCGTGGACCGGGCCATCGCACAGGCCCAGGGGCGGGCCCCGGACACCTGGGGCGACTCCGGGAGCGAGGAGGGCGGCGGCGGGGCCGGGGCGCTGCTCGCCGTCGGCGCGGTGGCGGTGGCCGGCGGCGGGGCCTACGCCCTCTACCGGAGGTCCCGGAAGAAGCGTGAGGCCGCCGAACTGGACGCGCTGCGCGTCGTCGTCGACGAGGACATCACCGCGTTCGGCGAGGAACTGGACCGGCTGGACTTCCGTCCCTCCGCGCCCGGCACCGACGACGCCATGCGACAGGACTACGCCCGCGCCCTGGACGCTTACGACAGGGCCAAGGAACTGATGGCCGCCGCCTCCGCGCCGCAGGACGTCCGGCCGGTGACCGAGACCCTGGCGGACGGCCGGTTCGCACTCGCCACCCTGGCCGCGCGCCGCGCCGGCGCCCCGTTGCCCGAGCACCGCGCTCCCTGCTTCTTCGACCCCCGTCACGGCCCCTCGGTCAGGGACCTGCCGTGGGCCCCGCCCGGCGGCACGCCGCGCGATGTGCCCGCGTGCCAGGTGGACGCCGAACTTCTGGCATCGGGGCAGGAGCCGGCAGCCCGTCAGGTGCACACCGCGGACGGCCCCCAGCCCTACTGGAATGCCGGTCCCGCCTACGCGCCCTGGGCGGGCGGCTACTTCGGCGGCGCCGGAGGCGTCCTCGGCGGACTGCTCGTGGGCACGATGCTGGGCTCGGCGCTCAGCGCCCCCGCCGCCTTCGCCGACGCCCCGTCCGCCGACGGTGTTTCCGGCAGCGCTCCAGACGGCGGTGAGTTCACCGGCGCGGACTTCGCCCCGGGGGACTTCGGCGGATTCGACGGCGGCAGCCTCGACGGCGGCGGCGGTGACTTCGGCGGCGGTGACTGGTGATCCGGCGGGTGAGGGTGACGGCCGGGGCGACGGCGAGGGCGATTCAAGGGGCGAGCGGTGTTCTCTGACGTGGGTCCGCTGGAACTGATCACCATCGCCGTTCTCGGCATGCTCCTCTTCGGCCCGGACAAATTGCCGGAGCTCATCCGGAACGCGGCGGACCTCGCCGCCCGCTTCCGGCAGTTCTCGGAGCACGCGAAGCAGGAGATCAGGTCCGAACTCGGCCCGGATTTCCAGGACTTCGAGTTCGAGGACCTGCACCCCAAGACGCTTGTGCGCAAGCACGTGCTGAGCGGCGACGGACTCGGACTGGACGAGATCCGCGATGCCCTCGACCCCCGGAAGGAACTTGCCGAGGCCGCCGAGGCCGTACGCGGCACGACCGGGAGCGAGAGCGGGAGCGGGAGTGACGCGACGGGAAGCGGCTCGGCGGGAAGGGGGAACGGCGCGGCGGACGAACTTCCGGACGGCCCCGCCCCGACGGGCGGAACACCGAGCCGGGTCCCGCTCGGAAAGGACCGGGTCTCGTTCGCGAAGGACCGGGTCTCGTTCGAGAAGGGCGGAGACGAGTCGACGCACCTCCGCGTGCCGTTCGACACCGAGGCGACCTGAAACCGCGACCGACCTCACTCCGACGCATCACCAAAATTCAAAGATTGCGCAATAATTGAACTATGAAGACGGATACGAACGGCATGGAGGGGTGGGAGAACGCGGTCCTCGACGGCGGCCCCGCCGACGGACTGCGCATGCGGGTCACCGACCGTCCGGGGGTGCTCCAGGTGACGTACCCCTGCCAGGTCGAGACCGCACCGGGTGGCATACAGGTGGAGGCGCTCTACGTCTACCGCCGGGATCCGCGCGTACGGAGCGAACCGCTGCGGTACGGCTTCGACGGAGCCAGCCCCTGAGAGGCTGTCGGGGGACCTCCGACCGCCCGGTCAGAGGCCGCCCGACAGGCTCTGGGGCCACCGCCGCCCGGGAGGCTGCTCCTTCGGGCCGCCGGCGACGCCCGTCTCTACGGCCGGCCGGAGACCGCCTTCCCGGCCGCGACCCAGTTGGCGCGCAGCCGGTCCAGGTAGGACTGTGCCTGGCTGCCCGGGTGCGCGCCGCGGGCGAACGCCAGCATGTTGCCCGAGCCCGTGTTGTAGCCCAGCGCCAGCAGTTCGTCCTTCGTGTACGTCGCCGACCGCTGGGCGGGTAGCCGCGCGGCCAGGTCGTGCAGGTGCCAGGCCGCGGCCTCGACTGCCAGGTCGCGGTCGTCGGGCAGCTCCTCCCACCGGCGGTCCGCGAAACCGTGCCGCCGTTTCGTCTCGTCGAAGGCGGCACGGTGCATGTTCGCGACGCCGAAGGAGGCATCCGGCTTGTACCGCTGCCAGGCCCGCTCCCAGTCCGGATCGTGCGGCTTGTACGCCTCGTTGTAGAGGATCGCCATCAGCAGTCGCGGATCGACTCCGGCCCGGACCGCGTGGGTACGCACCTGTGGCGCGAGATCCGCGGGATCGTAGGCCCCGGCCGACGGCGTGTGCGGGCCGCCGCTCCCGCCGGACGCCGGAGCACTCGGCGGGGCGCCCGAGGCATCGGGGCCGGTCGGCCCGTCCGACGCGGACGCGGACTCGGACGCCGCCGACGGGACGCCGGACGGAGCGGCCCGTGGCCCGTCCGGCGGATCGGCCCCCTGCCCGCCACGCACCAGCAGCCATACCGCCAGTATGAGCACCGGCACCACGTACCACCGTCGTCGTACCCCGGAGTCCGCCATCGTCCCGCCTCCTCCGCCGCGCCTGCCGCGTGCCCCCACCCTACGGAGTCCGGCGCCGCACACGAGGTGTCACATCACGGCGCGCACGTCACGGTCGGGGGCTCGGGTCTCGTGGCGGTTGCGGGCGATCACGAGGGCCGTCGCGTACAGCGCGAGCACGACCACGAGCAGCAGGTAGAAGAGACCGGGCAGGGTCATCATGCCCAGCGGCGGGCCGAGCGGGGAGAGCGGCAGCAGCAGGCCGGTGACGGCGAGCGCGGCGGCGGCCCTGCCGACCGGACTGGTCCCGCGGTTCTCGGCGGTGCGCCGGCCGGTACGCAGGAGCACCATCACCAGGGCCTGGGTGAGCAGGTTCTCGGTGAACCAGCCGGCGTGGAACACCGCCTCGTAGTTCGTGCCCCCGGGGCCGCGCAGGGCGAGTGCGAGCACCGCGAAGGTCGCCAGGTCGGCGGCGGCGTTGATCGCCCCGAAGGCGGTGATGAAGCGGAGGAAGTCGCGCGGTCTCAGCATGGTGGGCCGCTTGAGCGCGGCCGGGGCGGGCCGGTCGTAGGAGAAGGTGAGCTGGGCGGCGTCGAAGCACAGGTTCTGGACGAGGGCCTGGGCCGGGAGCATCGGCAGGAACGGCAGCAGGAGACCGGCGGCGAGCATGGCGATGACGTTGCCGAGGTTCGAGGACAGGGTGATGCGCAGGTACGTCGCGATGGTGACGCTGCTGTGCCGGCCCGCAGTGATCGCGTGGTCGATCGCGGTCAGGTCCTTCCCGTGGTCGGCGAGCACCACTCCGGCGCTCTCCCGGGCCACGTCGACGGCGTCGCGCGGGCAGATCCCGACATCGGCGGCGTGCAGTGCGGGCAGATCGTTGACGCCGTCCCCGAGGAAGCCGGTGGTGTGGCCCGCGGCGCGCAGCGTGGTGACGATGCGCGCCTTGTGCTCGGGGGTGCAGCGGGCGAACACGGTGGTCCGGTCCGCGAGTGCGGCGAGCTCCGGCTCGGTGAGCCCGTCGATGGCGTCAGCGGTGCGCACCTCGCCCGGGTCCAGGCCCAGATCGCGGCAGGCGCGGGCCACCGTGCCCGGGTGGTCGCCGGTGAGCACCTTCACCGTGATGCCGCGGTCGGCGAGGACGCGCAGGGCACCGGACGCGGACGGGACCAGTTCCTCGCGCAGGGCGACGAAGCCGACGAAGTCCAGGCCGCGTTCGTCGGCGGGCGTGTACGCGCGCCGACGCGCTGCGCGCTCGGCGGTGGCGACCGCCAGGAGGCGCAGTCCGTCGTCCGCCCGGGCCGCCGCGAGTGCGAGCAGCCGCCGCCGTTCGGCGTCGTCGAGCGCACACCGTTCCAGCACGTTCTCGACGGCCCCCTTGACGACGAGGGTGTCGACGCCGAGGCGACCGGGAACACGCACGACGGCGGTCGACAGGCGCCGCGCCGGGTCGAAGGGCACTGCCGCGACCCCGTCGTGGCGCAGCGCGTCGTCCTCGTCGGCCGCGTCGAGGATCGCCTCGTCCAGTGTGTCGGGGACGGGCAGGTCGGCGAGCTGAAGCGTCCACCACGCGTTCACGGCCGCCCAGCGCAGCGCCTCGGGGTCGTCCCTGCCGTCGGCGTCCATCGCCCGCACCACGACCGGCCGGTCCTGCGTGAGCGTCCCCGTCTTGTCCAGGCACAGCACGTCGACCGCGCCCAGGTCGTGCAGCGCGGGCAGCCTCCGGACGATCACACCGTGGGCGCGGGCGAGGAGCGAGGCGCCGCGCGCCAGACTCGTCGTGACGATGACCGGCAGCATCTCGGGAGTGAGCCCCACCGCCACCGCCACGGCGAACGGCAGCGTCTCCAGGCCCCGGCCGCGCAGAGCCGCGTTCGCCATCAGCACCAGCGGCGGCGTCAGCAGCATGAACCGGATCAGGATCCAGGAGATCCCGTGCACCGAGCGGTCGAAGGCGCTCCGGCCGCGCGGCGGCACGGAGTCGTGCCCGGCGGCGAACCGGGTGTGCGCCCCGGTCGCGACGACCACCGCGGTGCCGCTGCCCGACATGACGCTGCTGCCCTGGAAGCACAGTTGCGGCTCCCCGAAGGGACCGTCCCCCGCGGCCCCGGCCCCCGTGGTTCCGGTCCCCGGCGCCTCCTTGGTGATCTCCGTCCCCGTAATCCCCGTCGCCGCGGTCCCCGTCCTCGCGGTTCCGCTCCCCGTCACCCCTTCCACCGGTCGGCCCGGGGCGTCGACGGGGTGCTTGGGAACCGGGGCCGACTCCCCGGTGAGCGCCGCCTGGTTCACGCTCAGGCTGTTCGCACGCAGCAGCCGTACGTCTGCCGGTACCAGGTCCCCGGGCCCGAGACGGACCACATCGCCCGGCACCAGTTCGTCGACCGGGATCTCGCGGGCCTCCGGCAACGCTTCGCCGTCGGTGCGACGCAGCACCGTCGCGGTGGTCGCCACCAGGTCCCGCAGCCCGGCCATCGACCGGTCCGCGCGATGTTCCCCGGCCGACCGCAGCACGCAGCTCACCACCACGAGCACGGTGATCACGCAGGCGGTGCCCCAGGCCGCGACGGCCGCGGACACCACGCCGAGGCAGAGCAGCACGGCGGTGAACGGGTCACGGAGGCTGCGCAGGAAGCGCCCGGGCCACGACACGGCGCGGCGGGCGGGCAGCGTGTTCTCGCCGAACCTGGTGAGGCGCTCCGCGGCGTCCTCGTCCGTCAGCCCGCGGGGGCCGCTCTCCAGGGTGCGCAGCACCTGGAGCGAGGTGAGTTGCCGCAGGGCCCCACCCCCCGTGACGGCTCCGCCCGGCGCCGGAGGGGCCGGCGGGCCGGGTGACACGAGACCTGACTCCTCGGTCTCGGAGGTCTCAGCCACCGGTCCCGCGAAGCGCGCGCACCGGCGCGGACACGACATCGGCACGCGCGGTCAGCTGACCGACCATCAGCCGCACCACGGTCACGACATCGGAATCGTCCACGAAATACACCATGCGCCGGCCCTCGCGACGGGAACGCACGAGGCCCGCGAGCTTCAGCTTCGTCAGGTGCTGACTGACGGCGGGCAGCGCACCGCCCACCCGCTCCGCGAGTCCGGTGACATCGCTCTCGCCCTGGGCCAGTGCCCATACGATGTGCAGCCGCGCCGAGGACGCCAGCAGTCCGAAGGCCGCAGCGGCCTCCGCGAGCACCTCGGCAGGCGGGTCCTCGAAGCCGTCGACGCCTGTCGCCACCGTCGTCCCTCCGTTTCCGCGGGGTCGCTTGCGAACCTCCCCAGTCTAACGAGCCGGGGAGCAGGAGAGGGGTGGAGCGGTGAGCGGCGCCCCGCGGCCCCGGATCCGTGGCGCAGAGGGGGAGGGCGCATGGGGCCTTCGCTGTTCGAGCGGGGCCGGGAACGTGGGGGACCTCGCGACCGACGACAACGCGGGAGGCGGGGTCGCAGGGCGTCGCGAGCCCGCTCCTCTCCTGCTCCCCGGCTCGTGAGGGCCGCCCCGTCAAGGTCCCCGGCCGTGTGCGTTCCGTACGGGTCCGGCCCGTACGGAACGGCCCGGTGTCACCGGCCCTCACCGCGCAACCAGCACCGTCCCGGCTGCGTCCTCATCATCGTCTGTACAGTTGCGCAACCACGCAACGCACTGCCGTCGACCGGGTCCTGCCTCCGCCCCGGTGCGGCCCGACGAGGGGAACAAGAACGTGGGCATCGTCAGCTGGATCATTCTCGGGCTTGTCGCCGGGGTCATCGCCAAGGTGCTGCTTCCGGGCCGTGATCCGGGCGGCCTGATCGGCACCACTCTCATAGGCATCGCGGGCGCCTTCGTCGGCGGCTGGCTCTCGGCACAGTTCCTCGACCGGCCGGTGGCGAAGGACTTCTTCGACCTGACGACGTGGGGCGCGGCGATCGGCGGCTCCCTCGTCCTGCTCATCGTCTACCGCCTGCTCTTCGGCAACTCGCGGGACTGACGGAGCGAACCGGCCCGGACGGACGGGGGCCGCACGCGTCGGCCGGCCCGTGGGGCACCCGGTGGGGCCGGCCCCGGCCCCTACGGAACGTCCTCGCACACGGAACGTCCTCGCACACGGAACACCCGGAGCACGCGGAACACCCGGAGCCGGCCGGGGTTCCGCCGGGTCTACAGCGGTGTGGCCGTGCGCAGTATCACGATCATCGTGACCGCGGAGTTCGCCGACGACATGGCGGACAGGGCCGTGCCGGCCACGGCGGACCAGGCGGCGGCACCGACCGCGGTGAACGTGGGCGGCCAGGTGCGGGCGACCGGGGCCGGCCCCAGCAGCGCCGCGACCCGGCGCGGTACCGGTCCCGGAGCGGCGAAGGCCGCCAGGGTCGACGCGGGCGGACCGGGCGAGATCAGCGCGGCCTTGCCCACCGCACGAGCGGTCACCCGCCGGTCGCCGACCGCACGGGCCGCTTCCTCGTCCGCCCAGCGCTCGACGGTGTACGCCACGGACGTACGCAACGGTCGCAGAAACGGATTGGCCCGCGCCGCCAGCCCCGCCACCACGAGGAAGCGGTGGTGGCGGCCGTCGAGGTGCGCGCGCTCATGGGCGAACAGGGCGCGGCGCTCCCGGGAGCCCAGACCGGCCAGCATCCCGGTGGAGACCAGGATCCGGCCCGCGCCCCTGCCACCGGGCAGCGCGTGGGCGAAGGGGGTCGGGTCCCGCAGCACGGCGACCCGGGTGGCGGGCAGCCCCCGCAACGCCCGTTCGGCACGGCGTCGCACCCGTTGGTGGTGGAGCAGAAGCGTCGTACAGGCAACGGCCACGAGCGCGAGCGCACCGATGGCGGCCTTCCCGACGAGTTCATGGTGCGGCACCGCCGCCCGTACCTCGGCGTCGGACCAGCCGTCGGGCAGGGGATTGCCCGGGAGCTGCGCGGTGCCGACGATCGCGAGCAGGGCCAGGCAGAGGGTGCTGCACACTCCGAGCACGGCACTGGCCGCTGACAGGAGCCTGGTGGCGGCCCTCGGGTGGAGGTGGTGTTCGGCCAGGCGGGCGATCGGCCAGGCGGTCAGGGGCAGGACGAGCGGCAGGAAGACGAAGACGCCCATGGTTCAGTTCTCCCGGCCGTCCCGGTCCTCGGCATGGTCGTCCGGTCTCCCACCGCGGTTGCCGAAACCGTAGCCGCGACCGGTACCGCCGCCCCCGGTCCCGCCACCGCTCCCGTCACCATCACTGGTACCGACCCCGTCACCGCCGACGTCGTTGAGGAGCGAGCGGAGCAGTTCCTCGTCCCGCGCGGAGAGCCCCGACACGAAACTCATCAGAACGGCCTCGCGGTCGGTCTCGTTGTCCAGCACCCGCCGCATGCGGTGGGCGGCGAGCCCCGCCTCGTCGGCGGCCGCCGTCCACAGGAACGCGCGGCCGGACCGTTCCCGGGTGACCGCGCTCTTCGCGTGCAACCGGGTCAGGATCGTCATCACCGTCGTGTAGGCGAGTGTGCCGCCCAGGTGCTCCCGGACCCAGGCCGCCGTCTGCGGTCCGGGCGCGGCCCGCAGCGCGGACAGCACCTGCGCCTCCAGTTCGCCCTGTCCGCGGCGGCGGGCACGCGTGCCCCATTCCCCACCGTCGCCGTGGTCCGCCATGCCGTCTCCCCTGCCCGTCCCCCTCCCGGCCGGAGGGGCACCCCATCGTAATGAGGCGGGCGACAAACGGCACCGACGCAGACGGGGGCGAAAGCAGGGACGGAAGAACAGAAGGACACGGAGGACACGGAGGACACGGAACAGGGGCCGGAACGCGGATACCGGGAACGGAAACCGCGAGGGGCCGGCCGGCTCCCCGGTCGGCCCCTCGCGGCACACACGTGTCACACGCGGCGCTTGCAATCACGCACCACACTCACGTCATACACAGTGCACGTATCACGTGTCGCACAGAGCGCATGCACCACTCAACACACACGGCGCACGCGATGCGGTGTCATGTCAGCGCTGTCAGCGCAGTCGGAGTGCCTCGCGCACGGTGGTGAACAGATCAGTCTGGTCGGTGACACCCAGAACCCGGTAGGCCTGCGGCCCCTCCGCGGCGATCCGGACCTGGACGCCGGTGTGCTCCTGCGACTGACCGGGCGTGTTGGTCGAGTAGTTGACCTTCAGCTTCTGGCCCTCGTTGGTGATCAGCGTGGAGGTCAGGCCGGGCGGCTGGGCCTCCAGCGGCACGATCTGGCTGGTGTGACCGTGGTCGGCGGTGGTGACCACCAGGGTGTCGGGGTGCTTGGCGGCGTAGGCGCGGGCCACCTTCACAGCGCGGTCGAACGCGGCAGTCTCGCCGATCTGGCCGCACGGGTCGGCGGAGTGGTCCTGCTTGTCGATCGAGGCGCCCTCGACCTGCAGGAAGAAGCCCTTCTTGTTGCCGTGCTGCCGCTTCTGCTTCGCCTCAAGGAGCTGGATGGCCTTGGTGGTCTGGTCGGCGAGGTTCGGAGTACCGGAGGGGCGGGCCGGGTTGCTGGTGACGCAGCGCTGCGGGTCGGTGCCGCCGAGCGCGGCGGGCTTGCCGGTCCACTCGGTGGGCACGTTGCCCGGCGCGAAGAGGCCCAGCACGGGCTTGTCGCCCTTGGCCGCCTTCAGGGACCGGTCGTCGGTGACGACCTGGTAGCCCAGCTTCTTCGCCTGCTCGGTGACGGTCAGCCCCTTGTACCTGCCGTCGGTCACCTTCTGGTCGAAGCGCTGCTTGCCGCCGCCGAGGAGGACGTCGACCTTGTGGTTGACGCTCTGCTCGGCGATCGAGCCGGGGCCGCCCTTGGCGATGGTGTCGGTCGGGCACTTGGCCATGTCGGCGGGGCCCTGGCAGGAGCGGTCGGTGGTGTGCGAGGCGAGGACCGCCGGGGTGGCGTCGGTCAGCTCGGCGGTGCTCACCGAACCGGTCGCGTACCCGCCCTTCTGGGCCAGCTCCAGAATGGTCGGCACTGCCTTGTCGGTGCCCGGCGTCTTCGAGATCCGCCCGTTGACCGTCTTCACCCCGGTCGCCCAGCCGGTGCCGCTGGCCGCGGAGTCGGTGACGTAGTCCGGAGTGCCGTCGGCGTGCACGGCGTACGTCGTGTAGGCGCCGGTCAGCGGGAACTTGTCCATGTTCAGACGACCGGCCGCGCCCACGGTGTAGTCACGGGCCAGGGTGATCTCCGAGTCCCCCATGCCGTCGCCGATCAGCAGGATGACGTTCTTCGCCTTCCCGTCCTTGATGGCGTGCTGGGCGTGCTGCTTCGGGCCGAACGCACCCGCCGTCGTGCTGACGGCGATGACGGCCGTGCTGGCGACGACGACGGCGCCGACGGCCATCAGACGGCTGCGGGACAGACGCGGTCGAGGCATGGATGTCTCCTTTGAAACAGGTCGGTACAGTCGCGGAGGGGAAGCCGGTCGGTACGGGACGCCGACATCGACGAGTCCATCAGCGCCGCGTTAACGACAGGCGGCATCGAGGTGCCCGCCGTTCTGCCACGACATGACACACCGGCTGCGGTCGGCCCTCCCGGGCACGCGACGGACGACGCACCGTCCGGGCACGCGACGAACGCCGCATCGCCACGGCGCCCCATCCCGCAGTACCCAGCATCGCCCAGTACTGCCCAGTACCGCCCAGTACCGCCCAGTACCGCCCCACGCTGCTCAGCAGTGCCCCACAGTGCTCCGTTCGCATGAGAAAGGTCGCGAGATCCGACCACCGGCACGTGTCATGCGGACGGTTTGCACGAGGGGGACGTCAACCATTCCCCTCATGAGACGCATCTCCCAGCACCTCGGCGCGCTGCGTGCCCGCGCCGCCGCCACCGGAACGGCCTGGGCCGTCGCCGCGGCGACCGTGCCCGCCCTCTCGCTCGGCCTCGGGGCGGCGCCCGCCTACGCGGCACCGCTCCCCGGCGGTCTCGGCCCCTGTATCCCGGGTTCCTGCCCCGACCCGTTCCCCGGCATCAACAACGGGCCGATCGCCGGCCGCGACAACGCGGTCAACATCTTCGTCGGCAACGACTTCCTGGTGCGCGGCCGGGCGGCGGAGGCCGAGGGTCGCGTGGTGGTGCTCGACAACTTCGACCAGCGGAAGTCCGCGGGCGACGGCGGCCTGTACAACCTCGGGATCGTCGGCGTCGGCTCACGCGTGCCTCCGCCGAACGGGGCGGACTTCCTGACCACCGGCGGGAACGTGACGATCGCGAGCGGCCAGCGCCTCGACACCACCGGCGGGCTGATCGGCGAGGAGGGCATCGTACGGTACGCGGGCACGGAATCCGGCACGGTCGCCGGACGACTCGTCCACGACCCGAACGCCGCCCAGCCGTACACGGGGCTGCGGGACCAGTTGACCACGGCAAGCCGCTGCTACGCCCGCGTCGACGGACGCCCCCGGCAGGCCACGGGCACCGCGGTCAACGAGGGCACCCAGACGGTCTTCCGCGGTGACGGAACGTCCTCGCTCCAGGTCTTCAACGTCGATTTCGACCTGACCGCACCGGGCGGCGGCCAGCAGGGAATCGTCTTCCAGAACATCCCGGCCGACGCCACGGTCCTGGTCAACATCCTCGGCGCCGACCGCACCATCAACACCTACTCCGGTGGCATCGACGACAGCACCGACCCGCTCAACGCCTACCGCGAGCGGCTGCTGTGGAACATCCCCGATGCCGCCTCGGTGAACCTGAACGGCACCGGACAGATGCAGGGGAGCTTCCTGATGGGCGAGCAGTCGTCCATGACCACCGTCACCCTGCCCGGCATCAACGGCCGCTTCTTCACCACGGGTTCGCTGACCCACACCAGCAACCAGACGGGGGGCGGCGGCCAGGAGTTCCACGCCTACCCCTTCAACGGCGACCTGCCCGACTGCTCCGGGACGACTCCCGTCACCGGTGAGGTGCGGGTGCACAAGACCGACGCCGACACCGGGCGTCCGCTCCCCGGCGCCGACTTCGAACTCTGGCGCGAGACCAACGACGTCCCCGGCCTCCAGACCACCGGCGCCAACCCCGACACCCGCGTCACCACCTGCACCACCGCCGCCGACGGCCGCTGCGACGTGACCACCACCACCGGCACCTACTACTGGCGCGAAACCGCGGCCCCCGACGGCTACGACCTCCCCGACCCCAACCTCTTCGGCCCCCTCACCCTCACCGACGCCAACGCCGCCGAAGGCGTCGAGGCAGTCGCCCGCGACACCATGACCACGGCACCGCATACGCACGGCGCGCTCCACCTGACCAAGACCGACCGGAAGAACGGCCGTCCCCTGGCGGGAGCCGTGTTCGAGATCTGGCGGGAGACCAACGGCATCCCGGGCCTCCAGACCACGGGCATCAACCCCGACGTCCGGGTCGGCCCCGGCTGTTCGACCGACGCCGCCGGGCGGTGCGACTTCATCAACCTGCCGCTGGGTGACTACTACCTGCGCGAGACCGCCGTGCCCGAGGGCTACGTCCTGTCCGGGAACCCGGTCTCCGGCCCCTACACGCTCACCCCGGCCAACAGTGGTGGCGGCGGCGGGGTGAACATCACGCTCTCCAACAAGCGCGGCGAGCCGTGCAAGGGCAAGCACTGCAAGAAATGACCACGGACGACAACCAACAACCAGGAACGACCAGGAACAACCGCGAACAATCACGGCACGCATGACGGCGCATGACCGCGCATGACCGCCTGGCGCCGCGGCCCCGGCCCCTGGGGTGTCTTCCGGGGGCCGGGGCCGCGGCCGTTCACCGGTTCGGCCGCTCACACCTGGGCGGCCGGACCGGCACGCTGATTCACTGGCAGGGATCTTCTCCCCCCGCACGCCAGGAGGTACCGGTGCGCCCTGCCCTCGTATCCGCCGTCGTGGCCGTTTCCACGGCAGCGGCCCTCGCGTCCGCGACGGTCACCGCCCCGGGCGCCGCGGCCGCCCCGGCCCGTGCCGGCTGCACCGCACCGACCGGCCCCTACCAGCGGCCGATGGAGCAGTACCTCGGCAGGCCCGTGGACGGGGTCCAGTCCGAGGCGGACTGCGAAGCCGTCCGCTCCTTCCAGACGAAGCACGAGGTGTCGCGCACCGACGGCTACGCGGACCTGGCCACCTACCGTTACATGCTCGCGGCGCAGGCCCACGACGACCCGAACGCCGCCGAGCACTGCCCGGTCAAGACCTACCGGGTCACCTGCGTCGACATGGACCGCCAACTGCTGTGGGTGCAGACCGGCAAGCGGATCGACTTCCGCCCGGTACCGATCCGCACCGGCCGCCAGGCCCAGGAGACCCGGCCCGGCTGGCACGCCGTCTACTGGCGCGACAAGGACCATGTCTCCACCATCTACGACAACGCCCCCATGCCGTACTCGCAGTTCTTCGACGGCGGGCAGGCCCTGCACGGGCACCCCGGAGATCTCTACGACGGCGGCGGCTCCGCCGGCTGCGTCAACCTCACCGTCCGCGACGCCGAGACCCTGTGGAACCTGCTCCGCATCGACGACGCCGTCTACGTGTGGGGGACGAAGCCCGGCACGGGGGCCTGATCGTTCGGCCCGGCACGGGCGCCGGGCCCACGGAGGCGGGGGCCCTCAGTCGCTCCGGGCACGGACGGCCAGGAGGGCGACCATGAGGACCGGCACGAGCAGGAGCGCGAAGGCGGTCGCGTAACCGCCGGGCGAACCGGCCCCGGCGGCCAGGCAGGCGTTGAGGACGGCGGTGGTGAGCGCCAGGACGACGACCTGCCCGAGGTTCATGTTGGTCTGCATCGCGCTGGTGGTGTGCCCCTGCCGGTCCGGGGCACTGTGCGAGAGCGAGAGCACCGTGACACAGGGGTCGAGCAGCCCCATCCCGATCGCCGCCAGCGGCATGGCCACCAGCGCGACGAACGGCGGCAGGGCCGAGAAGCTTCCCGCCACCGCGAACACGACGGAGGCCGCCATGATCAGGGCACCGACCACGACGAGACGGTGCCGGGCGACGTGCTGGAGCAGTTTGCCCTGCACCCAGGAGGCACCGGCCCACAGCACCGCGGCGGCGGTGAACGCCACACCGACCGCCACCGCGGCGACCCGTCGCTCGGTGATCAGCATCAGCGGCACCATGGCCTCGACGGTGAAGTACGTGCCGGAGGTCAGCCCGCGCAACAGCACCGCGGTCGGCAGGCCGCGGGCGCTGCGCCACGTCCCCTCCGGCAGCAGCCGGGGCGCGAAGACCACCAGAAGCGCGATCCCGGCGACGACGAACAGGAGGTGGCGCACGTCCCACTCCGACACCCCGTACTGGCCGAGCGCCGCGCCGAGACTGAGCAGCGCCGCGATCAGCAGGGGCGGGCGGGCCGCTCGTTCCTCCGCGGGCGGCACATCGGCCGGCACCGCACCTCCGCCTCCCGCGCCTCCCGCACTGCCCGGGCCTCCCGCTCCCTTCGCGTCGCCCGCGCCCCTCGCGTCGCCCACCGGGGCCCGGCGCAGCACGGCCACCAGGGCGACGGCGGGCAGCGCGGTCAGGGCGGCAAGACCGTAGAAGACCGCACGCCAGGACCACAGTTCGGCGACCACACCCGCCAGTGGCGGACCGACCAGCGACGGGATGACCCAACTCGTGCTCATCATCGCGAGCATCCGGGGCCGCAGATGGTCGGGGTACGACTGCCCGATCGCCGTGGTCACCGACACGGCGGCCATCCCCGCCGCCATGCCGTCCACGAGCCGGCCGAGCGCAAGCTGCCAGATCGACGCACTGGACGCCGACACCAGCAGCGTCACCACCGAGAGGACCATGCCCAGGGCCAGTGGGCGGCGGGCCCCGGACCGGTCGGCCCAGTGCCCGCCCAGCACCCCGCCGAGCAGGCTGGCGGCCACGAAACAGCCCGCCACCATCGGGAACAGGGACACCCCGTCCAGATCCCGGGCCGCCGTCGGCAACGTGGGCACCACCGCCAGCGCGGCGAAACCGGTGAAGAACATCACCACGGTGAACGTCGTGGTGACGGCCGCGTACTGCCGGGAGAAGATGCCCGGCCCCGTGTTCCCCGGCCCTATGACGCCCGGCCCCATGGCACCCGATTGCGGGAGCGTCCGTTGTTCCCCGGTCATGTCTGCTGCCCCTAGGTCATGTGTGTCCCGACGCCGACGCGCGGGACGAATCCGTGTGGCGCGCAACGGAGCGGAAGGCGTCGACGGGAGATGTCGGAAGCCCCGTTCAAATGGTCTAGACCTGCAACAGGGCAGAAACCTATGAGAAGCCCCACCCGGGGTCAAGGATCACCAACCCCGGGGATCTCTTCAATTTCTTTTGCGTCGCCCGGAGTTGGACCGGCCCCGGGCCCGGCCGTCGAGAACAGCCGGTCACCGGGCGACGCGGAGGAACGGACCGGACGACGTGGGGACACGAACCGGACGACGCGGGGACATCGACCGGACGACGAGGGGACGCCGACCGGTCTCCGTCGGGACGCGACGCGTCCACGCGCGGCCGTGACCGGGGCGGGCGCCGAGGCCGCCGTGCGGTCCGACCCGACGCACTCCGGGCGGAGCCCTCCCGTCAGGCCGGGGCCGGACCGTCGGAAGGAGGGGGCCCGTCGACGGTCAGCCCCGACTGCCAGGCCGCGAAGGACAAGTGGTCCACGATGCGCTCGACGCTGTTGCTCATGGCGCTCGCGCCGTGGCCGACACCGGGCTCGACACGCAGAACGGTCAGTCCTCCTCCGTCTGCGGCGGGCGAGGGACCCGCGGCGTGCTGGAGAGCCGCGCACATCTTGCGCGCATGCATCGGGTCCACCACGGCGTCCCCTGCCGAGACCGTCAGGAGCACCGCCGGGTAGTCGGTCCCCGCGTCGACGTGGTGGTAGGGGGAATAGCTGAGGAGCCGGCCCAGTTCCTCCCGCACCGTCGCCGAGCCGTACTCCTTGGTCCACGACGCACCGAGGCCGAAGTGCTCGTAGCGCACCATGTCCAGAACCGGCGCCGCGCTCACGGCCGCCCGGCAGAACTCGGGGCGCTGGGTCAGTGCGGCTCCGACCAGGAGACCACCGTTCGAGTCCCCGGTGATGACGAGCCGGGACGGGGTGGTCCAGCCTTCCCGGCAGAGGGCTTCCCCGGCCGCGTGGAAGTCGTCGACGGACCTCTGCTTGCCCGCTCCGGTGGCCGAACGGTGCCAGTCGGCTCCTCCCTCGCCGCCGCCTCGCACATGAGCCACCGCGAAGACGCCGCCGGCCTCGACCCAGGCGACCGCCTCGGGGTTGTACAGGGGGGCGTAGGACAGGCCGAATCCGCCGTAGCCGTAGAGGAGCGCCGGGCGCGGCCGTCGCTTCCCGCCGTGCGTGTCCTCGTCGTGCGGCGCGAGGACCGTGATCCGTACCGGGGTGCCGTCCGGTGACACACACGTGGTCTGGAGCATCGTGCCGACGGTCCGGTGGTTCCGCGCGCGTCGACGCCCCGGTGGGGCCGTCCCTACCGTCGTCGTACGGTCCGTGGCGTCCCAGCAAAAGACGGTGACGGGAGTGAACGGGTCGGTGTACGTGAACCATGCCTCATGGCCCCTGCCCCGGATCTCCCCGACGAATCCGGGCCCCGGCGTCTGTACGGACCCCAGTCGCGTACCGGTCTCCAGGTCGTGCACGTCGATCTCGCTGACGGTGTGGCTGCTCCGGACGGTCAGCAGCAGCGCCCGGTCCAGTTCCGGGCCGTCCAGGACGGTGAAGTGGTCCAGCCGGGCCCGTGGATCCTCGGGAAGGAGGTCCTTCCACGTGTCGGGCGACGGCACGCCCGGGGCGTCGAGGCCCTCGACGTCGACGACCGCCAGCCTTCCCCGCGGCGCGTCGAGGTCGGTGTGCAGGTACAGGCGTCCGCCCCGGCCCACGACCACGTTCGTGTGGGCGTCGATGCCCGTCTGCACCGGGACGAACACCGACGGCTCGGCACCGTGGGCCGCGAGGTCGGCGATCCAGACGTCGTTGCGGCGCACCGCGCCGACGGCGCGCGTCACGGTGAGCCAGCGTCCGTCCGCGCTGACACTCACCGTGTACGAGGCCGTCCGGGGGCCGTCGTGCCCGAAGACGAGCCGATCATCGGTGTCCGGGTCCGAGCCCACACGGTGCAGGTGGACACGCCGGTGGTAGCGCTCCTCGCCGGGGGGAACCTCGTGGGCGGGCAGGCGCCGTACGTAGTAGAAGCGTTCTCCTCCGGGCAGCCAGGCGACGGAGGACTGCCGGCAGCGGGATATCGGCCCGTCGAGCAAGGCACCCGAGTCGATGTCCAGGACGTACAGCAGACTGCCGTCGTCCCCTCCGGCCGACACCTGGTACACGAGTCGGCGGCCCTCCCGATCGGGCTGCCAGGCGTCCAGCGTGGTGCGTCCGGTCGGGTCGAGGGCGATGGGGTCGAGCAGGACCCGTTCGGCCCCGTCGGGTTCCACGACGTGCAGGACGGCGTGCTCCTGTCCGTGGCGACGCCGCATGAAGAACCGTCGCGCGCCCCGCCACACCGGAGGACCGGTCACCTCCGGGGACAGCAGTGCCTCCACCCGTTCGCGCAGTCGGTCGCGCCCCGGCAGGTGGTCGAGGACGGTATGGCGCAAGGCGTCCTGCGCGGCCAGCCAGTCCCGGGTCTCGGCGCTCTCCGCCTGTTCCAGCCAGCGGTACGGGTCGGCGATCCGGTACTCGAAGAGGTGATCCACCGTGTCCTGGCGGCGCGCGGCCGGGTGCTGCCAACCGGTCATGGGGTGCCCTCCTCCTCGGCCATGAAGTGTGTGATCAGCGTCGCGTACCGGCGGACCTCCGCCGCGTCCCAGGCGACGAAGGCGCAGAAGTCATGAAGGTGCAACAGCGAGCGCAACACGACGCAGCACCGCACCAGAGGGTCTTCGGGCCGCCCGTACCCGTCGACGAAGGCCTGCTCCAGCCGGTCCCACGCGACCCCGGGGGAGTGCAGCCGAGCCGCGAAGAAGCGCAGTTCCCGCAGCTCGGCGAGCACCCAGCCGACGTCCCACTGCCAGGGTGCGACGGCGACGTCCTCGCCGGTGATCAATCCATGAGGGACATCAGGTCCTTCGGCGGGCACCAGCAGCGCGAGTCTGGGAGCGCCGTGGACGAGCACACCGGGCCCGGACGCCGGCAACTCGCGCAGCCATCGCTCGACACGGTGCCAGCAGGAGGTTCCGAGCAGTTCCCGCAGAAGGCGGTGGAGTTGTTGTCCGACACCGTCGGCGGTCGGCGTGCCGATCCATGAACGCAGTGTGTGCCACGCGGCAGGCTGCGCACGCACCCCGTCCTTCCCCGCCGCTGTCGGCGAAGCCGCGTGCAGCGCCCTGAGCAGAAGGCCGAAGTCGTACAGCACGTCCTCCGCACCCGCCAGGTCACGAGACGCCTCCGCGATGCCGTCGGACAACAGCAACTCGGCAAGGGAGCTACGTCCGGGCAGCTCATAACGCAGTTCGGCACCGTGCGCGCCGGGCAGTGCGCAACGGGCTCCGGGACCGCGGCCGGACGGTGACGGGGTGCACGCCTCCAGGGCGAGCCGGAGCGCCCCGCTCGGTGCTTCCAGGGGATCGGACCGAGGCGCCTCGGGGCTGCGGATCCAGGTGAATCCGCCCGCTTGTCCCCCCGTCAGCACCTTGGTGCGCACGAGCCCGCTGACGTACTCGGTCACGACGGTCATCGCGGCTGCGCCTCCTCGCTCTCGCCCCGCTCGGCGGCAAGCCTCGCGTGGCACTCCTCGATGAGCGCGAGGAGCGTCGGCAGAGCGGCGGCCGTTGACCGTTCGACACGTCCCGTGGACACGCTGCGTCCCAGCTCGGGCTCGGCAACGACCACGTGGGGACGGGCACGCAGCGCGGCCAGGTGGGAACGGAAGGCGTGGCTCTGGTACCCACCCGGCGGGAGGGCCGGCGCGAGACCGACCGGGGCGCCGGTGCACTGGAGCGCCAGCATCACGGGGGTGTCCGCGAGCCCGAGCGCCAGTCGGCTGACGAAGTGGAAGGTGGCGGGGAAGACGGCCACCGCGTCCGGCCACTCGGCGAGTTCCACGTGGGGGACGGTGACCTGCGGTTCCGTGGGCCACACATCGTGGAGCAGGGGCTCGCCCCCGATCGCGGTGAGCGCGGCGGGCGCGACGAACGTGGTGGCCCGGCGGGTGAGCACCACTCTCGTCTCGATGTCCGGGTGGCTCTCGCGCAGCCAGCCGAGCCATCCCGGAAGCGAGGAGACGCCGAGCGCCCCCGTCCCCACCAGGAGCAGGCGGCGGAAGGAGTAGTCGGGAGGCGCCGTGCGGCTGTCCTGGGTCATCTCGTGCTCCTCCGCGCCGCGGTGAGGGTGTCCAGCGCCTCCAGCGAGGCGCGCGTTCCGTCGAGGGTCTGAATGCCGATCGTGCTGAGCACCACCTCATCGGCCCCGGCCTCGTGGTACGCGTCGACGGCACGGAGCACCTCGTCGGCACCGCCCACCGCCACCGTGCCGCTGCCGATGAGCCGGCCTGCGGCCTTCGCAAGGTCGTGAGGGTCCGTGTCGATGCCGGCGCGGCGGAGCATGTCGGCGTAGTGCGGGGCCTGGAGATGGGCGTGCGTGGCGGCGAGCACGGTCCGCTCGTGGTCGCGGCCCGGAGCGTCGGTGGAGACATGGACGACGGCGGCCACGCGTGGCCGCGGACGGCCCGCGCGCTCCGCTCCCCCGGCCAGCGCCGGGACGATCACTTCGGCGAGGTAGTCCGGGGGCGCCAGCCAGGTGATGGCGACGTCCGCGAGCTCTCCGGCCAGCTCGGCCATCCGGGGTCTGAGGACCCCCAGTCCCAGTTCAACGGGCGGGGTGTCCATGGCCACGAGGGCTCCCCCCATCGCGTGGTACTCGCCGACGAGGTCGACGACCTTCCCTGCCAGCAGATCCCGGACGATCCCGGCGTATTCGCGTACCGCGGTGAGCGGACTCGCGTACCTCTGCCCGCGCAGTGACACGACGAAGGGCTCCGGTCCGGTACCGAGCCCGGCCACGAACGGCTGACCGGTCAGGGCGGCGAGGGAGCGTGCCTGGAGGGCTGCCTGGAACGGGTGGCGCAGCGGCATCAGGGTCACACCGGTACCCATGGGGATCCGGGCACCGGCACCGGCGGCGTGGGCGAGCGCGGCGTGCGGCTCGACCAGGAGCGACTGCCCCGTCCACAGCCGCTCGGCGTCTCCCCTCCTGACGATGTCGGCGAACGGAAGCAATTGTTCGCCGGATACCGGCATGAAAGGAAGAAGAATTGACACACCCATTCCCCTGTCCCACCCCCTGATTTCTGATGTTTGGACTGAAAGGCCGTGCGGCCGACGACAATGCCGTCGACCGCACGGAACAATCAATTGACCGGACGTTCCTCAGCAGCCCCACTTGATGGTGGCGACAACGCTCAGGGAGACGATGGTCTGCGGCGAGGGAGCCTCGTCCGGAGTCACCTCGTTCGCCATCTCGTCGATGTCCGCGTAGGTGTCGAATCCGGCAGCCAGCTCGATGTCGTTCATAACGTTTACCCCTTACCCATTGATGAAATTCGATCGGATCACGGAGATGGGCAGAATTCCTTGCGGCATCCCCGCGATATCCATGAACCTAGATCGACACCGAACGGGCGGACAAGCGAATCTTGTTGAAAGGTTGTCCGGAAGATCGCCGGACACACAACGCCGCCGTGTATGTCAGGGAACGGTTTTGAAAGGCGGCGAAAAAAGATTGCGCGCCGGTTCCGACGGGTCAATACCGGCGTCCAGCAGAGCCTGCCGTACAACCGCCGACCGGGTCCGGTCCGGGAGGTCGGCTTCGGTGGCGTACCGGATCAGGCCCGTGGCGAGCGCCCGTGACCTGTGCTCCCCAAAACTGGTGTTGCGCATGCCCGGCCTCGAATCGTCCGGCTCCCAGGCAACGGCGATGCCGGGGGCCAGTGACCGGGTGTAGGGGGAGCAGTCCGCACCGAGAGCGGCTTCGCCGACCGCCCCCACCAGATCCGGAAGCACATGGTGGCCGCTGCCCTCCAGATAGATCACCACACCGTCACGCCGGGGCAGGGCATCGGTGGACGAGATGGCCTTGGCCCGATAGGGAACGCCGGCCTCCTCCAGGCACCGCAGCGATCTGCCCCATGCGTCGACGGCCGCGTCCGGGGATGTGACGTGCAGGTACACCCGGAGGACCGCGCCCCGGCCGGTCAGCGGCAGCGAGCCGTCCACCAGGAAGAACCCCGGGGAGAGCGCCGGACGGGCCGCGGCCACGAACACGTCCGCCGTCTCTTCCCCGGAACTCGTCGGCTCCCGCGCGCCGACATCGACGGAGGCACCGGCGGAGGCACCGGCAGAGGTACCAGCGGCAGCGGCAGAGGCGGCGGCAGAGGCAGAGGTACCAGCGGCAGCGGTGGCGGCAGCGGCGTGCGGGGCGGCGATCCGTTCACGCGGGACGCGAACGCGCACCCCCGAGAGGCCGACAATCCGCCCCTCGTCCCCCCGGTCGCTCAGAACGGGCCCCCGGTATCGGGTGCGCTCGTGCGGGACTTCCCGAGCGAGCCCGGCTTCCAGATCGCGGACGATGTCCGGGGCGTTCCGTGTCTCCTCCGGCTGCACCGCCGGCCGGCCGACGTGGACCACTTCGTAGAGAGCGGTGGCCAGCCGGCCGACGAGGGTTCGCGGCGAGTCCGCGGTCACCGTTCTCCCGCCCACCGACGCGGACAGGCCGTCAGGCCTCACGACCACCTCGGAGAGCACCGCCACGAGCCGGGCGGACAGAACGTCTTCGGTGCGATCGCTCATCCCCGGGCCTCCGTAAGTCCGAAACTCGCAAGGAAATTCTCCGGAGTGAGCAGGGCCTTCCTCCCGATGCCCGCCACCGCGCGCGGAAGGGCGGCGAGCCGGGGCGCCGTACGCGCGCCGGCCAGCATCCGGTCCAGCAGATGCCAGCCCGCGAAGGCCGTGACCCGTTCGGCCAACTTGCCGTCGTCGCTCGGTCTGGTATCGCGGTAGCCGTCCCAGAAGGCAGTGATCCGCGGCCGGGCCGCCCGGATTCCGTCCGCCAGATGACCCAGCATGCGCTCACGGGACGGAGGGTCCGAGGCCGCCCCGTCGCTCACGGCCGCGTCCAGCAGGGCCCGGTGCAGGAGATCTCCGACCACACCGCCGAGGTCACGAGCGGCGTCGGCGGCCTGGAACTCCTCGAAGTCGGTGAGATACACCGCGTCGTCGGCGACGAGGAACTGGTCGAGCCGCAGATCGCAGTGGGCGGCCACCCTGGGCGCCGACCGATCCAGTTCGAGGAGGTGGCGCAGGGCGGTCCCCAGATCAGCGTCGCCCTGGAGGAGGGCCCACGTCTGGAGTTCCGCCGCGGAGGACGCCTCGAACAGGGGCAGAGGAAGGGCGTCGAGCAGTTCCATGGAAGGGAGGAGGGGGCTGGCCTCCTCCTCCCGCAGCAGTTCTTCGACCGGCAGATGGTGCAACAACCCGACCGTGCGCCCCAGGGAATACACCAGCTCGGGCAGGAGCCGGTCCTCGCGAATCAGATCCGCGGCGGTGTGCGCTTCGTCGACACAGGCGAAGAC
Organism: Streptomyces sp. NPDC014734; assembly: GCF_043083325.1. Taxonomy (NCBI): domain Bacteria; kingdom Bacillati; phylum Actinomycetota; class Actinomycetes; order Kitasatosporales; family Streptomycetaceae; genus Streptomyces; species Streptomyces sp. NPDC014734. The sequence continues at coordinate 96,814 of NZ_JBIBYN010000025.1, forward strand.
CAGTACGTTCGCCTCGGCGTCCACGGCGAGCAATCGAGGGGAGAACAGCTCGGCGGACTCGCTCTGTCCCAGCATCCTGTCGAAGGCGAGGCACTGCCGGATCCGCGCAGCCGACGCTTCGGCCGGTCCCTCCAGCTTCTTGATGAAGAGACGCTCCCCGGTGTCGGTGGTGACGGTCCAGTTGTGGTTGCGGCCCGGCAGCCTCCGGATGTCCGGCCGCCCCGCCAGGGAGCCGAGCCCCGTGCGCAGGAGGAGACTCCGTACTTCCGATTGGCCGTGGAGGATGTCAGTGGTCCCGGTGGTCACGACTGCGCCCCCCGGGTGGCCGCGCGATTGATCAGGCCGGCCGCCTCGGACGGCTTGTCGGCGTGGGCGTAGATCCGTCGCGCGAGCACCGGTCCTCCCTTTCGCACCCGAACCGACAGCGGCTCGTCGAGATCGATCACAAGGTTGGTCGTACGGCCGACACTGCACGCCACCGCGTCGTTCTCCACCGTCTCGACCCTGCGCAGCCCGTATCCGTTGGTGAGGCCGTGTGCGACGCGTGCGGTTGCGAGTGCCGTCACCGGAATCGTCAGCTCACGGAAAGGCCCTGTGCGCAGGCGCAGGTTCGCGCTGTGGAGCAGGTGCGGGCTGCGTGCGGTCATCGCGCAGAACCCCAGCGAGAGGCCGAGGGAGAGCACGACCCAGAGAAGGTGGATGGCCCGTCCGACCGGCGGAAGCATCGCGTCGATGATGAGCCCGGTCACCAGGTCGGTGCCGGCGAAGGCCCAGACGATTATGCGGGCATCGGAGGAGTGCGGGATCGGCTGCTGTCCCTCCGGCAGCGTCATCGGCCTGCGACCCGCCCAGTTCCTCAGATCGCGCAGCATGGTGCCCGTCCACTGACTCGCCGACCTGGTGGGCGTCGTTTTCGCGCCGAAGGATTCGGAAGCGGTGTGGTCATGCATCTTTCAGGTTCCTTCCCAGCCAGAAAGCGGAAACCACGCAGGTCCCAGCCACAAAGGTGAGCGCCGTCGCCCCCGGCCTGCGGCCGACCAGGCCGGCCGCGCCCGCGACCCCGGCGATTCCTGCGAGTGCGGGAAGGGCCGTCCTGAGCAGGTTCGGTCCACAGATGCCGCGCCCGACGGGCGGGAAGGCTCCCACGGGCCGGAACCGCGCACCCCGCGCCACCGGTTCGGAAAGGGCCTCGGAGGCCTGGAAATCAGAAGTGTCGTCGGCGCGTAACGCGGCGTCGGTCTCCGTCCAGAGCCTCTGCCATAACCCGACGTCTCCCTTGCATGCCTTGACGTAGGCCAACGTCACCTCAAGGCTCGGGAGACTGACGCCCCGGGCCGCCTCGGACAGGGTCGTCCCCGAGTAGTTGGCCCGGCTCGCGAGTTCTCGGTAGGAAGGATTTCCCGCTGATCTCCGGAGCGTTCTGAGCTCGTACGCGAAGCTCTGCAGTGGCCCCTCGGAAGGATCTATGCACGTCTCTGGTCGTCCCATCTGGGTCACATCACCTTTCCTGGCTCAGTTGCCAACCCTGTTCCGCCGGGGCGCCTCGTGAGTCGGCCGCTTCGCTCGCGGCTGCCCGAGGCGCGACGACGGAGGCCGCTGACAAGCGCGGCCTGTCGGTCCTGAAGGCGCTCCCCCGTTCCGGAGCCACCCCCGTGTCGATCGCACATCCCTGTATCGATCGCACCTGTATCGATCGCACATCCCTGTATCGATCACGTATCCCTGCACCGATCACGCACCCCCAAAGGGGGCATCACTGCACAATCGGGTCCGGCAACACATCCGACGACATCGCCCGCCGCCCCGGCCCGGCCCTCACCCACCCCGCGAGGTACACCGAAGACCGCATGGCGAACCGCCGGTCTCCCTCTCACCGGGCAACGCCCCGGCCCCATGCCGATACGCGACCGAGCGGCCCACACGGGCGCCCCCGCGCGAGGAGAGCACAGAGGAGAGCACATTCGATCGGACGCAACTGACGCGGGGGCCGCACAGCGGGCCCTTCTTCCTCCCCGCGTCTTCTCTCGCCGCCCGGAGGAAGGCATGCCGAGACTCCGCGCGTTGCTCTGCCGGCCGGGAGCGAGGAACAACCAGGTCGAACCGCTCGCCGTCGGCCGACACGGGTGCGAACCATCCCACCAGGACAGGACCGGCAGCCTCACGTACCGAGGACCGGACCGGGCCCCGAGACCCGCCGAGCGCCGTCACCAGGGCCCCGGACTCGCGACGAACACAGGTCCGGCACGAGTCGGAACTGCTGTTCCGCACCTCCGCATCGCACGCGTGGCCTCGACCGCGCCTCGGCGCGCGGGACCGGTCGAGCAGTGCGAGCGGTACGGAAGATCGTCGTCACGTGCTGGTCCATCCCGTCGAGAGACGTCCTGTTCGATGATTCGTCAACTCGCCGCTTCACCCGGCCTGTTCCCGTCGACACGATCTCATCAATCTCAGTTGCCAGACTTGGGGGACGCTACGACTTCGACTGCTTCACAGTCAACAGGAATTAATGACAGTGGCAGAATGCGCCCATGGCCGAGAGAGCACCGACACACGATCAGAACGCCTACCCACCACCCGAGGACAAGGCGCTGGCAGCCCAACTCAACCGGCTGTTCCTGACCATCCGGGCCCCGGGCTCGGAGCGCTACAGCAACGACGAAGTCGCGTCCCGGCTCGAATCCAGGGGCGGCCCCACCATCTCGGGTACGTATCTGTGGCAGTTGAGGACAGGCCGACGCGACAACCCCACCAAGCGGCACCTCGAAGCCATCGCCGCCTTCTTCGGTGTACCCGCCTCGTACTTCTTCGACGATGAGGTCGCGGCCCAGCTCAATGTCGAGCTCACCACGATCAGGAAGCTGTGCAGCGCCGGTGTGCAGAACATCGCCCTGCGCGCCGTCGGCCTCTCGCCACGCAGCCTGGACAGGCTGAGCGATCTGGTCGACTACGCTCGCGAGATGGAAGGGCTTCCCTCCGAACCGGACCCGGACGAGCGGTAACGCCTCGGGGGACCCGACCACTTCCCGCGAAACGGAAAGACGAACACACAGAGCTGATCACGCGGAGACGAACACGCGGAGATGATCGTGCGGAGCCGTGGAGGCGACCGGACTCCCGCATTGTCCGAGTCGAGTCAGAAGTTCATCGAGAGCCTCGAAGCCGACAGCGACCTCGCCTGCCCCGTTCGCCCGACCGGCACATCAACCTGCCCGGCCCACATCACGACCGTCCGGGCGACTACCGGATCGGCATCCGGCCCGACGCCCCCACTGCCGCGTCGACACCCCCACCCGCACCCTTGTGAACCGGGTGAGGCCCGCCCGATCGGCCACCGGGTTCGCGGCCGGTCATCCAGCACCCGCGCCGACGTGGTCCGGGGGTCGAGGGGCCCTGCCGGAAGAAGAACGGGCCGAGGCAGAACGTGCCGACACCGACCGGTCAGTCCCTACCAGAAGGTGCGATGCCCCCTCGGCGACGCACGGCGCGGCATCGCAGGCGAGCCCATCCCCCAGCCGGCCACCATCTCCATTCCCGCAGAGCTGTCCCCGATCCGGAAACCCCTCATCGGCGCGCATCCGCTACGCTGTCCCTGGTCGGTCGTCGGTGCACCCCTGTCTGCCCGAGCAAGATGGCAGAAAGCGTCGCACCTCGTCCGGCCAGCGGGCTTGGCTTCCTCGCCGAAGATCCACTCGTTGGATTTTCTCCAAGGCTTCCTCCAAGCCCCTGCCTTCGTAGCTCAGGGGATAGAGCACCGCTCTCCTAAAGCGGGTGTCGCAGGTTCGAATCCTGCCGGGGGCACCAGTTCAGAAGGGGTCCACCTCCGGATTTTCGGAGGTGGACCCCTTCTGACATCTAGATCTGACATCAACGGCGGCGGTCACTGACGACCGGGACGCCTCCTGAGCAGCCGGTCCATGTGGCTCATGGCCTCGCGCTGCGTGTCCTGGACGACGTGTGTGTAGACGTCCATGGTGATGCTGATCTGGGAATGCCCAAGGATCTCCATCACCACGCGAGGCGCGACTCCGGCCGCCGTGAGAAGGGTGGCCGTGCCGTGCCGAGCGTCATGCAGCCGGATCACGCGGAGGCCGGCGGACTCGGCGACGCGGGTGAAGGAGCGGTAGACGTTCCGCGGCTCGACCTGGCGGCCGGTGCGGGTGGTGAAGACGTAGCCGGACTCCTGCCACCGCTCCCCCGCCTTGGCGCGAGCAGCTGCCTGCCGCATCCGGTGCCAGCGCAGGGGCGCGATGCAGAGGGCGGGCAGCGGGACGACCCGACGACGACGGCTCTTGGGATCGTCGTCGTAGAGGACGCCCCGACGGCGCTGGGTCTGCTGGCGGACGTGGAGGACGCGGTTGTCCAGGTCGAGGTCCGACCAGCGCAGCCCGACGATCTCACCCCGGCGAAGCCCCATGCCGATGGCGAGCACGAAGGCCGCGTACAGCGGGTCCTTGCGGGAGGCCGCCAGAAAGTCGAGCGTCTCGTCGAGGGTCCAGGGCCTCAGTTCACGGTTGTCGGTACGCGGCGGCTCGACGAGCTTGGCCACGTTGCGCGTGATCAGTTCCTCCCGGCAGGCGGAGGACAGCGCCGACCTCAGGACGCGGTGAGACTCCTTGGCGGTCGCCGCGGTGGTCTCCTTCTCCAGGCGAACGAGGAAGCGGCGTACGTCGGCGACGCCGAGGGATTCGAGCCGCTTGGCGCCGATCAACGGCACCAGGTACAGCCGGACATGCGCCTCATACTTGTCGTACGTACTGAGCTTCCGCCGAGGCTTGATGACGTTGTCCAGCCAGTACGGCAGCCACTCGGAAAGCTTGGCCGAGCGGGTGGGTACGGGCACGCCTTGGTCGACCTTGTCGAGCAGTTCCCGGCGCTTGGCGTCGCACTCGGCCCAGGTCTTGCCGTAGGCGAACTTGCGAGCGCGGGTGCCGTCCGGCTGGAGGACGTACACGGCGCACTGGTAACGGCCGTCCTTGCGCTTGGTGATGGTGCCGGCGCCGTTGGGATTGCGCTTGCGGGGACCGGCCATCAGGCAGCCTCCTCGATCTGGCCGAGGACGAAGTCACGAACGGCGACGTCGGGGATACGACGAGACCCGTCGATCTTGATCGAGACGAGACGGCGCGAGCGGATCAGGTCGTAGACCTTCGAGCGTCCGACCTTGAGACGCGCCATGACTTCCGGCACGGTCAGCAGTTCGGCGGTGACAGCGGTGGTCATGCTGCGGCTCCTTCCAGGGCGAGTTGGTCTTGCAGCGCTTCGCGTGCCGTCTCGCGGTTGAGCTGAAGGTCTCGGGCGATTGAGGCGGCGAGGGCGGATTCACCGGGGGTGTGGCCGTGGCCGGCGTACTGCCAGTCGGTGAGGACGAGGACGGTGTCCGGTTCGCGGGCGTCCAGGCTCAGGGCAGCGGCCTCTTGGGCAGCCCGGTAGTCGGCGCGGGCCTGGCGGAGGGCGCCGAGGGTGGTGGAGTAGCGGCGGGACTTGGAGGAGAAGTGGCCGCGGAAACCGAGCATGTGCGCCCAGGCCCAGAGGCGCCGGTCCGGGTAGAGGCTGTCCAGGTCGCGGCATGCGGTGATCAGGCGGCGGGTGTGGTCCGGGACCTGGTGGCGGTCGAGTTCGGCGAGTTCCCCGATGCGGCGGTCAAGCGTGCCGGTGTTCTCGGCTGCCTTGGTGGAGTACTTGGCGACGTAGGAGGCAACGGCCTGTTCGGTGATGTCGGAGCCGTCACCGAAGGCCTTCACCGGGCGGACGTCGATCTGTGTTCCCCAGCGGAAGGACCGGGCCAGTTGGTCCCCGGCGGACGGGACGGAGACGGACGTGTAGGAGTGCGCCGCGGCTGCGTGTATCGCGTCGGCGAGCAGGTCGACCGTTGCCCAGGCAGGTGGCGGCGTTCCGGGCCCCTCCGGGCCGTCGAGCCGGATCACCGCGTGGAAGTGCAGGGCGCCACGCTTCTGGAATTCGGCGACCTTGCCGTAGGAGACGCGGAGGCGGTCGGCGAGTTCTCGGCGGGTAAGGCCGGCGCGGGCGGCGAGTTCGCGACGCAGGCGTGTGGTGAAGCGCTGCCAGAGCTGTCCGGCGTGGTTGTTGAACAGGACGGCGCCCGCGTAGTCGTACGTGGCGGGGTCGAGGGCGGTGCCTATTTCCGGTGCTTCTGGGGCGTGTTGGGTGCCGCAGCGGCAGACGCCGCGGTCGGGCCGGTTGTGGACCGGGCCGAAGGAAGGGGCGGTGAGGGTGGCGAAGACGCGGGGGTGGTCCCTGACGGTGATGGGGACGTCCCGGCAGTCGTCACCGGCCAGGCCCGCACGGATGAGGTGGTAGGTGTCGCCCGCGTAGGTCCAGGCGCAGGACGGGCAGCGAGAGGCGCGGCGGTTGCCGCAGGCGAGGCGGAGGCGTCCGCCGGGTTCGTCGGCGGTGGTGTAGTGGTGCAGGGTCTCGCCGGTGGTCTTGTCCTTGTGGAGGGTCCAGCCGGTCAGGTGGATGGGGTCGGAGCAGCCGCCGGTACGGCGGATCTGGTCCTCCCAGCGCGTGTAGTCGGGAGCCGAGGCCACCCGCAGGAGGTCACCGAGGGTGGTCGGGTCGAGCAGCGGGGCAGGCACGGGCGAGGCGCGATGCGCCATGCTGGGTGCTTCCTTCCGGTTGTGAGATCGGACAGGGACGGCGCCCGGGCGGCGGATGCTTGGCGGTATCGAGGCCGCCCGGGGGCCGGTCAGCGTCGCTTGGCGTCGGCGTTGGCGAGGGAGCGGATCACCAGGGCGCAGACGGCGACCGAGGCGCCGGTAACGGCGACCGCGAGGAGCATGGAGACCAGGACAGCGCCGACGACCAGGACCACGGCCGTACCGCCGCCAACGAGGGCGAGGGCAGTGCCGAGGGTGAGCTGCACCGTGGGCCGTGACGGCGCCGAGGCGACCGGAGCAGGCGGCGGAACCTGCGCACTCGGCACGACGGTGGTCGGCTCCACCAACACAGGCGGCATGACGCGACCGGTGGGCATGGGATTGGTCGGGATCTTCGGGCGAAGCATCAGGGTTCTCCCTTCGGTTCGTGCTACTTGACGAAGCCGTTGACGACGGGGGCGAGCACGCTGTCGGCGAGGAGGAAGCCGCCGAGGAGGAGCACGGCGATGAGCCACCAGGGCGGGCGGATGAGCTTGACGCCGAGGTAGCCGACGGTGAGCAGCGCGAGCCAGAGCGGAACATCCATCGGGGTCGGCCTCCTAGCTGACGCGGCAGCGGTGGGTGCGGGCGGCGAGCTGCGCGGCAGACTGGCTGGAGTAGTCGGCGGACCAGCCGCACCGGTCGTTGGTGCACACGGCGGCGTGTTTGGTCCGGCCGCGGCGGTCGCGATGGGTGCCGATCTGTACGGGCCCGATCCGCATCACCGTGTGGAAGAAGTCGCGAGCGGGCATGTCAGTCGGTTTCCTCTCGGGTGGTGGTCGGGTCGGGGAAGGTGGCGCGGATGCCGGCGGCGGTGGCCGGGTCGGTGGTGCGCTGGGCGGCTTCCTCGGCGAGCAGGTGAGCGAGGTAGGGCCGGTTGACGGCGGTCATCTCGCGGGCGCCGTCGAGGTAGTCGGCGGCGGTCAGGTCGGCCGGGTCACGGGTCACGGCTTGTCTCCCTTCTGGATCAAGCGAGTTGGGCGGCGATGGCGTCGGCGAGATGGGGCGGGACGCCGAGGCGGGCGCGGAGAGTGTCGGTGTCGATCCGGACGCCGGTGCGGGCGTGGTGGTCGTCGGCGATCTTGCGGGCGTGGGCGACCAGCGCGGCCGCGACCGGCACACCTGTGGGCAGGGCCGGGGCTTCCTCGGCCTCCGGGGCGGCGACGGGTTCGGGCACCCGGCTCGACTCGGCACCGGCGGGGTCGTGATCCGTCTCGGGCGATGGGTCCGGAGCCGGGGCGGAAGGTGCCGGAGGAGTCGGGGCGGGGTCCGCGGATGAGTGGGCGAGGAGGGTGCCGCCCATGAACGCCAGGGCGGGCCAGGCGGCGACGAGGATGCGCAGCCAGGCCGGGACGCCGTTCAGGTTGAGCAGTCCGGCGGTGGCGACATTGGCGCCGAGGGAGGCGACCAGGGCGATGAGGAACCAGCACCAGGCCAGCCGGGACGACCCATCGGCGCGCAACCGACGCCAGGCGGCGACCAGGAGCAGGTCCACCGAGACCGGGTAGGCCCAGGCCTTCCAGCCGGTCTGCCCGGCAGCGGCGGCAAGGTCGTGCATGTGGGCGAAGGACAGTGCCCCGGCGATGACGGCCTGGACGAGTACGGCGTCGATGCGGAGAGCGGGGCGGGCCATCACGGCTCCTTCCTGTGATCAGGCATGGCGGGGTGGGGAACCGGCGCGAAGGGCGGTCGCGCCGACCGTGAGAGGGGTGGTGGATCAGGCGGTGGCGGGGGCTGCCTTCGACAGCGGTACGCGGGCCGAGTGCAGCGGGGCGACCGCGGGCCGGAAGGGCGCGAGGGCGGGCACCTCGGGGGCGCGGTCGGCGTGCTTGTTGCAGACGTTCACGGCCTGGCGCAGCGATATGTGCGGGGCGCGGATGCGGTGCCAGCCGCCGGTGGAGTCCCCGGCGATGGCAATGCCGCGCGTCTCAGCAGGAATCTGGATGGCAGCGAGTACGGCGTCCGGCGCCATGTCGCCGAAGGCCATGTTCGCGGACGTCTCGTCGTTGACGCGGTGCGCGGTGCGGCCGGTGAGCTGTGCGCGGAGCATCGTGATGCCCTTGCCCAGTTCGGAGCCGAAGCGTTGGCCGCAGATCTCCAGGTAGACGCCGGCCGCGCGGCCGAGCTGGGCGAGACGGACCAGAGCGGTGATGATCCGGTCCCGCCGTTTCTCTTCCTCCTTGTTGGCGAAGAGGGCGAGTTCGGCGACCTCGTCGACCAGGACGACGACCGGAACCGGCCGTAGATCCTCGGGCAGGTCCCAGATGTCGGCGGCGATCTCCGCGTCCGGCACGGCGACGCTGACCCGCTGCTCGGCGCGGATGAGTTGATACACCTCCTGCATGTGGGATACCAGCGCCTCCAGCAACTCCAATGCGGTGTCGGGGTTGTCGGCGAGCGCGGAGAAACGGCGTGCCAGCGGGAACAACTCGACCCCTTGCTTGCAGTCGATGCCGACCAACGCGACGTTGTGTGGGGCGAGCCCGGCGACGAGGTTGCGCTGATAGACGGACTTGCCGGACTCCGTGGCGCCGAGGGTCAGACCGTGCGGGACAGCGCGATAGTCCCGGTAGTGGACCGAGCCGTCCTCTCGCAGCGCGACAGGGATACGCATCGGTCGGGTGTCAGTCATGGCCGGCATCTGCACCCGCTTGAGTACGTCGTAGCCGGTCATCCCGATCTCGACCACACCCGACCGCAGCTCACGGGAGGTTACGCCGTACATCCCGAAGGAGTGGCGTAGCCGGTCCGAGGCGGCGGCGACATCGAAGGCGTCCTGTCCCGGGCGGAGTTTGAGCCTGAGGACCAGGCCTGTGTGGGTGGGCCTCAGCCACAGGATGCGTGGTGCGCGGGATTCCGGCGCCGGTCGGTTGGCTATCCGGGCCAGCATCAGTCGCCAGCGCAAAGGCGGAACCGTCAGCCCGCAGGCCTCCATGACGGAGGCGTAGCGGACCAGGACGCGCACGACAGCGAGGGTGACCCCGAAGGTCAGCCAGTACCAGGCGGGACGCCGCCACCGCAGGAGACCCGCAGCGGCGACGATCACCAGCAGTAAGACCGTCGGCCATGTCATGGCTCAGGCCACCTTCGAGCCCGTGCCTGTGGCTACCAACGAGGTGACGGCGACGGCGCGGAAGGCGATGCCGTGCCGCTTCTGGCCGTTGAACTCGTTCTCCCACGGCCGGGCGATCAGCCCCGTGAGGGCGGCCGGGGTGCCCATGGTCAGGTCGCCGGAGATGCCGGTCTCCGGAACGGTGATGGACAGGATCTCGACTTCGTCGTTGGCCGCGAACATCACGTCCACGGTCATCAACTGCGCGCCGGTCTCGGCGTCGGTGGCGATCTCGCCGGTACGGCGGTCCTTCACCTTCGGCTGCGGGGTCTTGGCGACCATCACGGTCGCGGCGGAGGTGTCGACGGGGATCTGACGCACAGCGAATCACTCCTCTATAGATGCCGAACTCCGTCACTCATGTATATGAGTGACATGAAGAAGAGTGCATCACTCCTGTACATGAGTCAACCCGCCGCGACATCAAAGTCACGACGGGTCGCAGGGAGTTGAGCGGGCGTCAGTCGTCAGCAGGGATCCGGTACTCGAAAACGAACTGGTCAGCAGCCATGAGCGTGTCGCAGACCTCAACCACGAGGCCGGTTGTCGTACGGGCCTCCCGGATGAGGTGAACCACCGGCGCACCCGGACTAAGCGCCAGCTCGGTGGCTTCCGCCTTGGAGGCCGGCCGGGCTTGCAGCGTCTCGACGAACTCGGCGAACTCATGCCCGTGGTCTTCGAGTCGGGCGTAGATGCCACCGCCGCCGGGGTTCTCGGCGAACAGCTCCGGGATCTCCTTCACGACATCCCACGGGAGATACGAGGAGGCGGTCTCGACCGGGGTGCCGTTGCGGAAGTAGAGACGCCGACGGGCGAGCACCTGAGTGCCGGCGGGGACGCCCAGTCGCTGAGCGGCATCCGCGGGGGCCTCCATGGGCCCGATATAGAGGACGCTCACCTTGGCAGTGGCGCCGGACTGCGCGGATTCCGCGAGGTACGCGGCCTTGCCGCCCTGCCGGAGCGAGCGCCGGAAGCGATCGGAGGAACGGTGCCGTACCGGCGGCCGGTCCTTCACGATCGAGCCCTTGCCGTGCCGGGTCTCGACGAGCCCGCTCGCCCGCACCTCGACCATGGCCTTGCGGATCGTGCCGCCAGACACGCCGTAGCGGTCCACCAGCTCAGACTCACTCGGCACCATGTCGCCAGGCTTGAGCACACCAGCCCTGATCTGCTGCACGATCTCGTCCGCGATCTGCACGTACCGAGGCCCGGACCTGCCCCCCTCTACCGCAGTTCCCATAGTCCTTCCATGCCTCCTATGCTCCTGTACATGAGTCAATCACAGGAAGCAACGTCGCCGCCGCTGCACTCCGTATCCGTAGCCGGAGTCGTGGTGCGCGAGGACGGGCGCCTCCTGGCGATCCGCCGAGCCGACAACGGCACCTGGGAGCTCCCCGGCGGCGTACTCGAACTCAACGAGGCCCCGGAGGCCGGCGTATCCCGCGAAGTCTGGGAAGAGACAGGCATCCACGTCGAGGTCGACGAACTCACCGGCGTCTACAAGAACACGACCCGAGGCATCGTCGCCCTGGTCTTCCGCTGCAAGCCCGCCGGCGGAACCGAGCGCACATCAAGCGAGTCAACAGCCGTCTCCTGGCTCACGCCCGACGAGGTCAGCGAGCGGATGTCCAAGGTCTACGCAGTCCGACTCCTGGACGCCCTGGACGGCAACGGCCCCCACGTACGAAGCCACGACGGCAAGCACCTCACCCCAGAGGGATAAGACTTTCCCTACTTCATCAAGGCACCCGGCTGCGCTCCGCTCCGCCGGGCGCGCTTCCCGGCTCTGGCTGCGCCCGCGCTCCTGCCTTCGGCCCGCTCGGCGCTGCCGCCGCCGACGCGCGCCCACAACTGGATAGGCCCGAGGGGCATGAGACGAGAACCAAGCCCGCGGCTTCAAGAGATGCCTCCGGCGGGGGCGCTCAGACTCCGGGATGGACGGGGCACCGTTCGCGAGTGCCGGCCGGAGCGTGGCGAGCGTCGTGGAGCTCCCATCCCGACCACCTTCGACCCAGGCAGAGCCGAGCAGTCGCGGCCCAGGGCGTCAAGGTCGTTCGTACAGTGGCGCGCTCCACCTTGACGCCCTGAACCACGACCGCTCCACAGTGTGTGGGTCGAAGGCGGACGGGATGGGAGATGGGGTGAGTGGTGGGAGAAGGTTCGGTGGTGATCTACCGCGGAGTACGTTTTGAGCAAATTTCCCCATTGCCGACTAACTGCCACCCTCAGCGCATACCATGTGTTCCCAACAGCGACCACAGAGGGGGGAGTTCATGGCTGAGCATTCCATCGCCGCCTACAAGATCACCGTACATAGGCGCCAGAAGAAGGATCCTCTCAAATTCGACAACTTCGACGATAATGGCTCCGACCTCCTTAAGGCGCTTCACGGGTATCTGAAATTCCTGGAAGAGGATGGATTCGATAACCCTGACAACAAGCAGATAATTAAAGCCCCAGAGATCTCCCATAGCAACCGACACATTCAGGCAACCTTGGGTCTTGGCGAATATGGCGTCACATCGGTATTTGAGGAGCGCGGTAGCGGGGCACCTCGCTTCAATCGCGAGCAAACCGACGTGGAGGTTTTGCACTATCGAAACCTTTTGATCCTACCCAAGGAAAGGGAAGTTGGCCTTTTCCTCACCGAGCGCGTTCACAATCGTGGCGTTTTTAGCATGTTTTCTAGCGGCTTGCGAAGGGCCTTCCGCAAGCGGTTTCCTGAATACGTTCTAGATATAAATAACCTCTCGCCAGAAGCAGCCGTTTCTCGAGTTCTCAATAGCGGGCACGTGAAAAAAATTCGACTCGTTCGAAATAGCGTACCTAGCGACATTGCTGATCGTTACGAGCTTAGTCAACACGAAACAGACCTTGGCACCATGGAAACGGTAATTTCTTCGCCCCGTCGCAGCAGCCTCGGTAAGAAAGTCATCGAGAGAGTAGTCCGCGGGGAAGCCGATGTGTCTCGGCTCCTCGAGTGGCAAGGCGTCGACTACAGCGACCTGCGGGTAGAGGTACGGGTGGGCCGTACGACTCGGACAGTGTCAGTGGCGTCTGGTAAGACTCCTGTAGTCACCTTCGAGATTGACGAGGGGCTCCTCGACGATGAGGGCTCCCTCTCGGACGAAGTCTTCTACCAGGAGGCGATTAAGGTTGCGCTTGACCTTGCGGAGGACATCAGCCTAACCCGTCCTTCGGTAGCGGAACAGCAGTTCACGTGGCCAGAAAACTGGAATGACTACCGGCTGGAGGTACCACCAAGTGAGGATGCTGAACCTTAAGCCAGTCTTCGTTGATCACTTCCAAACGCTTCGCACCGGAGATGGAGGGCGGGAAAGTGTATCCAAGTCAGACATCCTCACTCTCTACGCGCTTCCCGCAGCACTTCCCGCATCTGTGGCACTGACACACTGGAGGATTGGGGGAATCGGGGATCTCCTAACGGCACTCTCACTGATGTCCGGACTACTGTTCAATCTCCTGGTCTTGTCATTCGATGTTGCACTGAGGGCTGCCGCTCAAGTGCGCAGTTCCCAAGTCGAAAGCCTAGACACCAGCGTTAAGATTAAGCTAATTCGCCAACTGCAAGCCAACGCAACATATGGGCTAGTCATAGCCCTCACGGCAACGGTCATTCTCGCAGTCGGCGCGTCCCTAGATCTCAAGGATTTCAATCCCTGGATAACGGGAGTATTGACGTACCTCTTGGCTCATTTCGTTCTCGTTTTGATGGTCATCTTGAAGAGGATCCGCTCCATCTTCAGGAACGAACTCATCCCTTAAAGGACCTTACGGTTGAACGTGAATACTAAATGAGTGGGCGGCACGAGAAATGGCCCCTTGGCGCATTCAAACTTCCAGGGGGCCTTTGCCGAGTTGCCCGAATTAGAATCGCGTGATCAGGGTGCACTTGGTCGCCGTGCCGTACCTAGTGGACGAGCCCTGGCTGTACGTCAAGGGGAATCGACCTGCGCGATGCCCTGAAGCGGTCCTACTGGCCGGCGTGCAGCGGCTCGTGATGATGCCAGATGAGGTAACGGTCCTCTCGGCGTAGCTCCGCGGCACCCCACTCCAACGGCATCACTCCACGGCCCATAGAGCAGGCGTAGGCAACGAGGATCAAGCCGATTTCTGGGGGTAGCTGACCGAGGTCCCGGTGGGCTTCTTGCTCTTCAAGTTCTTCGAGCCCTAGGTCTAGTTCTCCTTGCATGGATTCCGGCCCGTGACGCCGAATCAGGTCTGCGCGCAAGCCAGTGGCTCGCCGGAGTCGTGCCGCGGTGACAGGCACGTCCGTCTTGGCATAACGGATCGGGTAGATCACGTTGTCGGCAACGATCACGACGGTTCGGGCTTGGAGACGGACCGCAGTTGCGCCGGGGAGATGTTCGAGGCGGCTGCGAGTTCCTCGTACTGCACGGCGTGGAGGCCGTGTCCGTACGCCTCCAGCGTTTGGGTATGCACGCCTTGGTGGCCGTTTCGCGCCCGCTCGTGGGCCCGCGTCAGGCACGCGGGGATGGCATCAGCCAGCGCACCCGCCACCTCGCCGAAGGTCTCCTTGGCCCACGGAATCACCACGCCCACCGTCCCGGCCCGAACCCCCGACACGCTAGTGCGCATTGGGGCGCATTCATGCATAGAGCCGGCGCACGGGGCGATCATAGATCGAAATCGGATGCCGAAATTTGACATCCGATTCCCATGTGTGAATGATGCTTACGGTCGCGCCTTGCGCTGTGAGGTGCGGCATCTCTCGAAGGAGGCCCATGAGCGAGACGGCATCGGACGTCGTGGAGTGGCAGCTCAAGCCCGGCGACCAGATCGAACGCAAGGCGCTGCACAGCAAGTTCGGAGGACGGACGCAGGGAGGTATCGGGCCGTCAGCCAAGACGCCCAACGTCTTCATCTTCACGGACCCTGTCGCCGGCGAGAAGCATGGCTACTACGACGACTGGATGCCGGACGGTCGCTTCCACTACAGCGGAGAAGGCCAGTACGGCGATCAGCGGATGATCTCCGGCAACGCCAGCATCTTGAACCACCAGGCTGAAGGGCGCGCGCTGCGCGTCTTTCAGGGCGCCCGCGGAACGATCACCTACCGCGGCGAGTTCACTGTTGACCAGGAGAACCCCTGGTACTCCGCGGATGCCCCCGAGACCGACGACGGCCCTCTCCGTAAGGTCATCGTCTTCCGGCTCAACCCGGTAGACACCGCGCCGCAGCAGCCCGCCACCAAGCTCGGCCGGCTGCTCATCTCTCACCCCAACCAGGTGGACGACCTCCCCTTGGAGAGAAACGAGAGCGAGACCACGTTCGTCAACCCGAACCAGGAGCCCTACGAGGCCGACCGCAAGGAAGCCCGCCTGGTCAAGGCGTTCGCCGACTACCTGACCAGCAATGGCCACCAGTCCGGCCGGCAGCGTATCCTGCCCCCCGGTGAAAGCCGCCCCCTCTTCACCGACCTCCACGCCAAGGGACTCGGTCTCCTGATCGAGGCCAAGGGCAGCGTCACCCGCGAGAACATCCGCATGGCCATCGGACAGCTCGCGGACTACAGCAGGTTCGTCGACCACACCATCCGCGCCATCCTGCTCCCCTCCGAACCGCGGGAAGACCTCTTGGCCCTGGCCAAGACCCAGAACTGCGCCGTGATCTGGCCCGAAGGCAAGGGGTTCATCAGCACCAACCCCGACGCACTCCCGTAGCGGCAAGCCCTGTACCGCAGCGCAGTGCCGCAACCCCAGCAACCGCCCCCTGTACGCCACCAGCTCTTTGGGGCCCTGTAGTGGCCGGCATGGCCGTTACTGACCGATCCTGCTAGAGCTACGGATCAGAAGGTGCCAACGCCGCATCGTTCAGGTCCGTGTTAACTGGCAGGCTCCGTGCTGGGCCATGCCCCTGACCGCTGACGCGGTCAGGGGCCGTGTACCTACGTGGTGAGCTGCCACTCGTTCCCTTCAGAAGCGGTGATTTTCACTCATCCCCAGAAGGTGACCACGGCTGGTCGCCACGCGGAGCACGTCTCGCAAGGCCCCAAACAACTCCTTAGCCAGCAGCCGCAAGTCCTCCAGGTCCGCTTCTTCGTCACCAAGAGCTTCCGAGGCCTGTTCCAGCAGATCGGCCGCCATCCCGAGTTGCACCGCCTCGATGTTGTCCGCCAGGCGGGACATGTGGCTGTCTCCGTCATCGGTGCTGAGATAGCTGGGCTTGTCATCTGGGCCCGACCAAGGGAGAAGCCGCAATTCGTCTCGGGGCGTCATCCTTGTACTCGTCTCTCGTTGATCACATGGTGGGTAGTGAAGATCGCATCGATACGATCCCCCGGGAACACCAGATGCGCGGCCTCCACCACGCGACCGGCGCTGTCGGCGACAACGCGAGTGATCGCGAGAACTGCAATGGCGGAACTGGTCCGAAGCGTCGACGCTTCGTCCGGGGTCGGAGGGCGGGCACAAACCGTCTCCCGGATCTCTACAGGCGGCGAGGTCGGCACGGTAGGGCCCGTGACCATCCCCTCGAATGTGCACTCGCCGGCCAGCCCTGCGGCCGACGTCAGATCGCGAGGGACGTAGACACGGGCCAGACTGTGCGAAGTCTCCCCCTCCAGGCTGAGGCAGAAGTACTCGGTCAAAGGGCTCCCATCCAGCACCCCCAACAGTTTTGTCAGGTGTCCGTGTGCTCGGATCTCGGTCTTGCGCACAGTGACGCGCAAGGCTGTGTCTGCGGCAGTTGACAGGCCCAGTGAGGTCCGCCCGCCGACGTACGTGATCTTGCGAAACCGACGGCGAACGAAATTCCCCTTGCCCTGGATCTTCTGGACGAGCCCTTCCCTCTCAAGCACCGCGAGCGCGCCGCGCAGAGTCGGCGTACTGACCATGTATTGACAGGCCAATTCGGCTTCGGACGAAAGGCGTTCGCCCGGCTTGAGGTGACCGGCGGTGATCCGGCGTCGGAGATCGTCGGCAATGGCATGACGGCGCGAAGAGACGAACTCGGTCATTTCCTTCCCGCCATTCGCCCGACGATGTGCCGGGTACGAGCGTGATTGATCAGCAGCTCGCCCCTCTCGAAGCGTCGCTGCGTGACGCTATGCAGCAGTTGGCACAGGTGACTCCTCCGGCACGCTCGCCCTCCGTCCTGGATGACGACGTCGCGCTGCACGGTGATCGAGGCGAACTCGACGCTGGACAGCGGCACAGCATTGGCTGTCCGCCCCCTCACCGCTGCACCTCCCCGGGCACGGTCTGGGCGAACGGTGTGTGGCAGGGGCAGTTGCACGCTTCGTAGATCACCGGAACGCCGGCCGGCGCCGGATCCGGAGAGGACTCCGTACAGGCGTGGTGCGTACCGATCCCGCAGTCGATCGAGCGGCGGGAAGCCACCTTGGCGGGCGTGATTCTGGGCCGTTGACGAGGAGGCATCAGAGGGCCCCCGCGAGAGTCGACCAGGGCTCGGTCGACAGATGGGGATCCGGGGCCATCGAGCGCAGCCGTACCCGCTTCTCCCAGGCCAGCACATAGGGGCGGACAAGTTCGATGTCCTCACCCGTGAGCCAGTCCGTGTGGTCTACGCGGTCCGAGATTCGCACCCGGGAGGCCATCGACCTGTCGGTGGGCGCAGGGGATGCGAGAACAGCCGTCGGGCGGGAGGGGGTTAAGGGGCGGCGGTGTCTGCCCCCGGGAAAGTACCGCTCTCTGGCGAGCGAGACAGTACGGCGGATACGGTTGAACACGCTATTCAGCTCCTATCGCTGATGGCTCGGTCCCCCGACATCGCCCGTCGTGGGGACCGCTTTGCGTACGACCGCCCAGAGGATGCGGCCGTTCAGGCTGGTGGCGAGGAGCCCGAACCGATCGGCTTCGGCCACCACTTCCAGAACCTCTCGCCATGACTCGACGGAGAGCCATTCCGGCACCTCCGTTTCGACCGTCGTGTATTCGGCGTGCTCCTCCAGCCGCGCGGGGAGCCCGACGAACGACAGCCGGGCGGCGATGGCCGCCGCGCTCACTCCTGAAGCGGGCACAGGGCAGCCTCCGTCACCGGCAGTCACTTTCAGTGAAGCTAGTTAACTAGGTTAGAGCTAGTGGACTAGATTTTCCATATGCCTGAGCAGCCGCCCTATCTCCGCATCGCCGACGAACTCCGGCGGCGGATCGCGGAGCACGTATGGGAGCCGGGCGATCGTTTGCCCTCCCGCGCCCAGATCGGCCAGGAGTGCGGCGTGGGCGAGAACGTGGTTCGCCGGGCGCAGGAGCTGCTGATCTCCCAAGGCGTGTTGGAGGGCCGAGCCGGGTCGGGAACGTACGTCGCCGAACCGCGAGAGCGGGTGAGGGTCGTCCGTTCAACGGCGCGCGAGCAGCCCGATGCCTCCCCGTTCCGTACGGACATGAAGGCCATGGGCAAGCGGGGCGACTGGGAGAGTCTGACCGACGCCAAGGTCCCCGCTCCGGCGGAGATCGCGGTTCGACTGGGTATCGCCGAGGGAGATCTGTGCGTCCGCACGACGTACGAGTTCCTGGCCGACGGCAGGCCAGTGCAGTTGTCGACGAGTTGGGAGCCCTACGACCTCACCGCCGGCACTCTTGTCGTCCTTCCCGAGGGAGGACCGCACGCTGGGGCCGGAGTCGTGAACCGTATGGCCGCGATCGGCATCACCGTCAGCCATGCCGTGGAGCGGCCGGAGCCGCGGCAGGCGACCGCCGATGAGGCATCGCTCCTGGGCATCCAGAAGGCCGCCTTCGTCACGCACATCCGCCGGACGTACTACAGCGACCAGGGGCGGCCCGTGGAGACGGCGAACATCGTAGTGCCGGCGGCACTGTGCGAGATCGTCTACGAGGTTTCGATCAACTGCTAACGAGGGCGGCATGCATGACGAGCGGCTGTCTGATGAGGAACTGGAGCTGTTCGTTCAGTACCTGCACCGGTTCGCGAACCACGACGTGGATATCTTCCTGAACCTGGAAGCCGGGGATCCCGAGCATCCCGTCTACGTGACGTTCTGCAGGGACTATCCCCCGTTCGGGGAAGCCTCGGACTTTCGGCGGCCGTTCGCAGACCGGCGGCAGTCGACATCCGCAACGGACATCAACGATGGTGAATGAGGCTTCTGTGAGTGCAGATCGTTCGGCGGACACTGGCCGCATGACGGCGACGGTTTGGGTCGATGACTGGCAGATCCAGTGCTGCGGACAGAGCTTCGCGCCAGGGGATGTTGTCTCGTGGACGCTGCTGGAGGTCGATCCGGAGGACTACGCCGACATTGTCGGTGGCGAGCGTGCGGCAGGGATCGACTTCTGCGAGGAGCATCACGGGCGGGATGAGGGTCGTGCACCTGTCCGGCTGGAGGTGCTGTCGGTAGATGAGGTGCACTGCCATTACGAGGTGCCCGCGGGCAGTGCGTCCAACATCCACCATCCCGTGCCGGGCACGACCGTTCTGGTTCCGGTTGAGGCGGCGGATGGGCGGGCGGAGGCGCGGCCGGGGTTGCGCTTCGTGGGGTATCTGGTGACCGCCCGGCGTGCCACGGACGTGGCAGGAGGATCGGCTGTTCGCGGTCAATGAGGGAGCCAGCGGGACAGGCTTCCGGTTCGGGCGCTGTGCAGCAGCTCCGTACCGCAACCACAGCAATGGACCCCGTCCGGTAGCCCCTCTCCGGGGCCTCAAAGCGGCCGGTATGACCGTCGCTGACAGTTCTCGCTAGAGCTTACGGATCGGAAGGCTTTCTGACATCCACGGCTGACATCAACGACACCGGACGGGGGCGTACACCACCGTCTCTGCCCGGCCCACGCACCAGCCGACAGCCGCAGCCGAAGCGGGCTCGGATCGAACTCCTAAAGCGGGTGTCGCAGGTTCGAATCCTGCCGGGGGCACAACGCATTACCGCTCTGACCTGCGGTTTCTCCCCCAGGGAGGGGTCTTACTCGGCCTCGGACTTCTCGTCCGGGGCCGTTTGCGTGAGCGGTGCGTGAGCGGACGGGGCGCGATCTCTCCCTGCCCAAGATCCGCCACCGCCTCACCGCCACCAGTCCTGAACCGGTCACCGCCCGGCCGGCCGACCCCTGGCACCAGGCCACTGCCGCCACCGAACGCATCCCCGACCACCTCACCCACGGAGACGACCAGATCGCTCAAGGCCAGCTCGTCGCGCTCGGCGGAGCCCTCGACCTGCTGCCCCTCGCCGCACCAGCCGCCGCGAGGAGCGAGCTCGAACGGGCCGCCGCCCTCTTCGAGCGCGCCACCCGCTCCCGCATCACCGCCGACCTCGGCAGCGCCCGCGTCCTGCGCCGCAGCGTCCAGACGATCCTGCGCACCCCTGCCGCGACGCGCGACGGGGCCGGGCTGGTGATGCTGCTGGACGCCGCCCTCATCGCCGTGGCCTTCGCGAAGCACTGGCACCGCACCCACCAGCACGCCCAACAGGAGGCAGCAGCCCAGCAGGCCCTCGTCCACCTCCAGACCGCGTACGCCCAGGTCGCCGTCCCGGTCCTGGACGATCTCGCCCGTCGCGCCCCCGGTATCCAGACCAAGCAGCGTTACGCCCGCCACCTCCAGCAGGCCGTCCCCGAGCACGCCGATCGCATCATGAAGGACCCCGCCTGGGACGCCCTCGCCACCGTCCTCGCCGACGCGGAGACAGCCGGCCACAGCCCGTCCACCCTCCTCGACCAGGCCCTCGGCCAACGCGCTCTCGATGACGCCCGCAACCCAGCCCGCGCCCTGACCTGGCGCATCCACCGCCTCGGGCAACGCCACACACCTAGCCCCCTCGCCCAGGCAGCCACAGCCCGCAGCACCACACGGCTCCCTGCCACCCCGTTCCACACGCCGGCGGCCACACCGACCGCCGTACAGCAGCCGCAGGTGCGGCGGCGTTGACCGACCCTCGTGTTCCCCGAGAGAACAGGGAAAGCGTTCCCTCGGGGAACACCCGATTCGTTCCCTCCGGGAACGGGCGCGTCCCGCCGAGACAGACCAGTGATCCTTGTGCGTCTGCACGGCCGACTCCCGTATCGTCGCCAGGGTGACCGACGCGAACGTGGCGGACAGGACGCACCTCCCCGCAGACGATCTTGCCGAGCTGATCCGGGCATACGACATCGGCGAAGTGCTGGACCGACAGCACCTGGCCGATGGCCTCATGAACGTGAACTGGCGGCTGGACACCCGGGCCGGGAGGTTCGCCCTCAAGCGGGTCACGGACGTGCCGCTCGATCGACTGCGTCGCAACCTCGCAGTCCTTCCTGTCCTGGCTTCGTACGGCGTCCCCGCATGTGCCCCGCTCCCCACCGTCCACGGCGATGTGATCGCAGAGGTCCGCGGTGGCGTCTACTGCCTCTTTTCCTGGTCGGCCGGGGAACACGTTCGCGGAACTGACCTGTCGCTGACGCAGACGTCCAACCTCGGCACACACCTCGCGGGACTCCATACGGCACTCGGCCGTGCTGCCGATGAGGCCGGGATGACCGCAGTGCCGGCCTCGGTCACCGCTGAGGTGACCGAGGCCGGCCGAGCCGTCCAGAAGGCTGACCGGCTTGCCGGAGCCGTGTCGGCCCGGGGCGCGGGCGACGCTTTCGACAGGGCCGCGGGGACTGCCCTCGAAGAGCGCAAGATCCTCCTCGACAAGCACGCCCACCTCCGCCCCGAG
Source organism: Streptomyces sp. NPDC014734 (assembly GCF_043083325.1). Classification (NCBI taxonomy): domain Bacteria; kingdom Bacillati; phylum Actinomycetota; class Actinomycetes; order Kitasatosporales; family Streptomycetaceae; genus Streptomyces; species Streptomyces sp. NPDC014734. The sequence goes on from NZ_JBIBYN010000025.1 coordinate 118,232, forward strand.
GGAGACACCCCTGCGGGCCCGCATGGCTGGACGCACGGTGACTTCCAGTACCGGAACCTCCTCTGGACGGACGGCGGACTGGTCGCCGTCCTGGACTGGGACCGGCTCGGAGTCCGCCCGTACGCGGAAGAAGTCGTTCGTACGGCGCAGGTGCAGTTCGGGGTGGAGGGCGTGTTCGACCTGGAGCGGGTGGCGACGTTCGTGGCCGGCTACCGGTCGGTGATGCCGTTGGAACCGTCCGCATTGCTCAACGCCGCGCAACGACTGTGGTGGAAGCGGATGACGGACTTCTGGCAGCTCGAGTTCCACTACGACCGGGGCGACCACTCCTGCGACGAGCTGTTCATCGCCGACGAGGCGCTTCTTCACTGGTGGACGGAGCGGCTCGACGCGGTGGAGCGGGCATTCACCGGATCTGCCTAGATCCCCAGCTCCCGAAGCTTGGGCAGGCACGGTCGCGTGAACGTGACCGCCTGACGCCGGGCCCTCATGCCCAGCGCCTCGTGGTCCGCCTCCCGGATCGCGCTTGCCCACGTCTCGGGGCCGGCTGTGCTCGGCAGGACGATTCCGGCGCCGCCGATGGCTTCGGGGATGCCGCCCCGGTCGACCCCGATGCTCGGGACGCCGTGGAGCGCGGCCTCGACGATCACGCGGGGGAAGGCATCTTCCACGGTGGACGGGACCAGCAGCAGGCGATGGCTGCGGTACAGAGGCCCCATGTCGTACACGCGGGGCACGTACGTCACGTTCGGGTAAGCGGCGAAGTCGGCGGCCGTGTCCCACCAGCCTTCGACCAAGGTGAAGTGCTGTTCCGGCATGAGCCGGAGGAGTCGGTGCAGTAGCTCGGATCCCTTGGCGGGGATGGGGTTGATCATGAGTACGGACGCGGTGCGGGCCTCGCCCGAGCCCTCCCCGGGCAGCGCGAACGGCGGGTACATCACGGCGAGGCGGGTGCCAGGCGTGTGGGGTGCGCGTGCCCGGACGAAATCCGACACGGCGAGGCCGTAGTGGGGTCGGCCGGCGAGGACCCCCAGTCCGGTGGCCGAGACGGAGTGCAGGAGGCCGGCGACGAGCGCGGTCGGTCTGGCTTGGACGGCGAGCTGCGCCGAGCCCTCCTGCGAGGTGAACACGACATCGGGGCGGAGATCTCCCAGGAGGCTGCCCAGCGCGTGCTCCACGTTGTTCTGCATGAACGCCGCGCACTCGACCCCATTCCACCGGTAGCGCAGGGTGCCTTCCGCCTCGTCGTACGCGACGCGATGCCTGTCGAGGTGGGCGCGCATGTCGGGGAGCTGGGTGCCTCCGTCCCAGGGAGCCTCGTGTGAGCCGAGGTAAGTGACGTGCCACCCGGCGGCGGCGAGTTCCTCGGCGAGGAGCTGCTGGGTGACCTCGGCGCCGCCGATGAGGAACGGGGGCGGGGTGCGGCGCCAGGTGAACAGGGCGGTGGGCATCTTCCTTCACCTCGTCCAGAAGGTGACGAGGGCTTCCACGGCCTGGGCCACATCGTCCGGCCCCGTGTCGGCGGCCAGGACCGTGAGCTCTCGCGTCACGGGCCGACGGGGCGTGTGGACGAAGTAGTCGCGAGCGTGGCGGAGGAAGCCTGGCTCGTGGAGGAAGTACTCGGACTCGGCGGCGGTGTGGTCGGCGGTCTTGCGGCGGCGGTGGAGCGTCTCCGTTGGTACGTCGAGGTAGAGGGTGTGGTCGGGGCGCAGGAAAGAAAGCGTCTTGAGGCGGTCGCGGAGCTGGTGGTGGACGCCGTACCCGAACAGGGCGTCCAGGGCGTACGCGTGGGCGAGGAGGGTGTCCACGGACCGGTCGAGGATGACGAACTGCCTGCCGCTCGCGGCAACCTCGGCCACTCTGGTCGCCTCAATCTCCATGAACCTCTCGAAGGCGACGAGTTGGGCAGCCGCCGAGTCGGTACGGGCCGGAGGGATGTCGTCGCGGTGGACGATGTGCTTGACGTAGCAGTCGGAGACGAACGCCCGCGAGCCGAGGGCAGTGTGGCGGAGGTGGCGTATCGCCGTGGACTTGCCGGCGTAGGAGGGCCCCTCCAAGGCGATGATCAGCACGTCGACTCCTCCGTCCTGTAGAAGCGTTCGGCGTAGAGGCCGGGCCCATCGACGAGGTCGGCCGCCGTGGTGAAGGCGTGCCGGATCGGCCGGTACATCTTCCGCGCTGGATGCATCTGCGAGCCGTGCATCCGCAGGACGGTGACCTTGTCCAGGACGACGTCGGTGATGTCTACCAGCTCGGGCCGCATCGTCGCCCTCATACGTGTACGGAATAGGTGCTGGTCACAGCCGACGAGCGCGTACGTCGACCAGAACGCGAGGTCCTCCCAGAACCAGGTGCAGCCGAGGCGAACGGCGGCCTCGTGGACGAGGAGGTGGTCGGGGTGGCGGGTGACGGCGGCGGGGGCGAGGAGTTCGGCGCCGGGGTGGGCCGCGGCGACCCGACCGAGCTCCTCGGTGACCTGGTCAAGCACCTGTGGGTCGTGGGGACGGTACGGCGGCTCGGCGTCCTTGTGGCCGAGGAGGTGTCGGCGGGCGACGAACGGCGCGAGCGCGGCGGTACCCTCCCGGTCGCGCAGCTCGGACACGGTGTCGACGTCGGCGTACGTGACCTCCAGGGCGGGGTGCACGCTCCGGGACCGGGTGAAGACGGTGGCCACGGTCAGCGGTCGGGGGCGGGCGAGGAAGGTGCCCGAGGCCGAGAGGGCGAAGTCGTCGTGATGGGGTTCGATGGCGAGGACCGGGCGGCCGACGGGGGTGCGCGCCTCGATGTAGTACGGGACGCAGGCGTGGGGTGCGGTCACCTCTAGGACGCGGTGGTCGTCGTTCCGGTGGCGGGCGGCGAGCTGCTGGGTGTGCGTCTGGTGGGCGCGGTGGAGGTCGTCGGGGAAGGTGTAGATTCCGTGCCCGTCCGGCACTGGCAGGTCGACCAAGGGCTGGGGCTGGGGCTGGGGCTGCACAGGAGTCTCCTTCGTCATCGCACGGTCGTCTCGTACCAGTGGCGCCACATGCGGGGCGACCGGAGGCGCAGGCGGGCGGTCACGGGGTTCTGCCACCAGAGCATCCGCAGGCTCGACCACTGGTCGTAGCGGCGGGTCGACGGGCGCACGCGCAGTTCGTCGAGGATGGTCGCGGGCCGGTCGGTGGCCTGGCCGTGGGCGGTGAGACGGGCGAAGAACTCCACGTCCTCGCTCATGAACAGGTCGTCCCGGTACCCACCGATGTAGTGGAAGGCGTCGGTGGTGCAGAACTGGTTGACGCCCTGGGCCCCGCCGCGCCGGGTGCGGTAGTGGTCCCAGTAGGCGCACAGCAGGCGGGCGCCGAGCCGTTCCGGGGTGTAGAGCGGCGGGATGGCGCCGCCGACGGCCCCGGCGTCCATGGCGGCAGCAGCAGCGGTGACCGCCTCCAGGGGCAGAGCCACGTCCGCGTCGGTGAAGAAGAGCCGGCCGCTGCGGGCGGCTGCCGCTCCTGTGTTGCGGACCCGGCCGATGTTGCGGACGGACTCGGTGACGACGCGGACGCCGAAGGAGGCGGCCATGTCGGCGGTGGCGTCGGTGCTGGCGTTGTCGACGACGATCACTTCTCCCGTACGGCCGGTGCTCTCCTCCCAGCGGGTGAGTGAGGCGAGGACGGAGGGCAGGTAGCGGGGCAGGTAGGCGGCCTCGTTGAAGGCCGGGATCACTACCGACAGGGCGGGGGTGCTCATCAGCGCGTCCTTTCCGGGCGGCGCGTACGGAAGAGGTGCGGGGCCCGTCGGTTGAGGTCGTCCAGGCGGCGGGTCCACAGGACGCGGTCGTCGCCAGGGGAGGAGTGCGCCCAGGAGCGCAGGGTGTGGAAGACGCCCCAGGCGCCCAACAGGTGATGATCGAGGGCGAGGGGGTAGGCGTCTGTGACCGTGCGGGCGCGGGGAGTCGAGAGGGCGTCGGTCATGACGAGGGTCTGGGCGACGTCGGATTCGCGGGGACCGGCTGCGGCGTCAGTGAAGTCGACCAGGTGGCGGATGGCTCGGGGGCCGGCGATCACGACGTTGTCGCCGTGCAGGTCGCCGTGGCACCACACGGGCGCCGTGTGGACGGCGTCGGCGATGGCGGCCAGCGCGGGTGCGATGCGATCGAGGCTGCTGGGCGGGCAACGGCGGCCCAGTGAGGTGACCTGCTCGTGGAGCGGCCGGCGCGGGGCCGACGGCCGGACGGGGGCCCGGTGCAGGCGGCCGAGCAGGCCGGCCAGGTCTTTCAGAGCTCGCTCGTCGGAGATCAGGCCGGAGCGCATGGCGCTGCCGAGGGTGAGCGGGCCGAGGTCGGCGGTGACGAGGGCGGTCGCCTCGTGGCCTGGAACGTGCCCGTAGCCGATGAGGGCCGGTACGGGGACGTGGTCGGCCACGGCCCGGATGGCAACGCTCTCCGTGATCGCGTTGCGGCGTGCGGTCGCCGCGTACAGCTTGATCACGACACTGCGCCCGTCGGCCAGGCCCGCCCGGTACACGACGGTGCGCGTACGTGCGGACAGTCGGCGGGCGGTGCGGGCCGATACCCCAGTCAGGGCGAGGGCGGCGCGCGAGACAGCGGGCGGTACCCCCGCACTCACCGCACACCCGCCGGTTCCACGCCGACGGCACCCAGACGCCGGACATGACGCATGGCCCCTTCCAGGTGCCGCCGGTATTCGACGACTTCCTCCGTGATGGGGCAGTCGGCCTGCCACGGCTTCTCAGGACCGACGAAGTGCACGAGGGAGGCACTCGGATCGGGCTTCGGTGACCGCGTGACGACCCGGCGCGCCCAGTTCCCGCGTTCCAGGAATCGACCGACCTCGAACCGGTTGAAACCACCGGCCACCGGGCGCACTCGGCCGGATCGCAGAAGCCACAGGTTCAGGGCGTCCTGGTCGTTGTGGAGGATGTGGCGCCGGGCGTGGATCAGGGCCTGCTCGACGCCTCGGCGGATGCGGGGCATGTGGTCGGTGTGGGTCCAGAGCACGCCCACGTTGAAGTACGGGCGTCCGCGCAGATGAGGCCAGCGCTCGGCGGCTCCTGGCAGCGCCGGGCACTCGCCGACGGCAGGGTTGAACTCGTCCCGCACGGCGCCAGTCTCGTCCGACGCAAGGGAGCCGAGCGGCTCGCTCACGTCTCCGCGTACGAGCACGTCGGCGTCCACGTAGATCAGGTAGGGACGGCGGACGAAGCTCGGCGTGAACTCGAACCTCAGATAGGTGGTGACGGTGATGTACGAGGCGTCTGCCATGCGCGAGGAGCGCAGAGGGGCGCAGCGGCGGAGGTCGAAGGAGCCGAAGCCGGCCCGCTTGGCGAGGTCGGCGAGGAGGAGGGCCTGCGCCGGGGTCAGGTCGAGGGTGAGCACCCGTACGGCGGCGTCGCGGCGGGCCGCCGGGGTGAGGCTGTCGGCCAGGCCGGCGAGGGCGGCGAGGCCGGGGACGAGGTACTGCTGGTCGATGCAGAGGCCGAACGCGTACACGGCGACTTCGCCTTTCGGGCGTGGTGCACGGGCATGACGGAAGGGCCGGCAGCGAGCGCGGTCGCTCACGGCGTGTCTGTGGCTTCGGAGCGGGCGAGGATTTCGAGGCTGTTGGGGTCGTCGGTCTCCCAGTGGGGGCCACCGCCGGTCGGCGGCCGCAGCACCCACACGGTGCCGCCGGCGCGGACGTCGGTGACGATCGCCCGCCGTCCGCCGCCGTCCCGGACGAGGTCGCCGACCCAGGCGCGCCGGGCGCTCACGAGCCGTCCTCCTCGTACGTGCCTGTCTGCGTGAACCAGCCGGAGGCCGCGTCCGCGATGTCGCGGCGACAACGGGCCTGGCCGGGGGTTCGACGGGTCCGGATGCCGCTCGACGCGTCCGCGAGGAACCCTCCCCGGTCGCGGAGGAGAGCGCCGAGAACCGCGAACTGGGCGGCGTCGGCGGCGACATGCGTCAGGCCGCCGACGACGACACCTCGGATCATTCCGGCGGACAGGGCAGCCGTGACGGCCTGCCAGCCCGGCCGCTCCATGAGCGGCAGCGACGGGGCGGGGTCGGACCAGATGCCGGCGACGTGCCAGTGCCGGGCGTCGGCGTAGCAGCGGCTACGCTCCTCGCTCTCACCGAGGGTGGTGGAGGTGGTGGCGCAGGAGTAGACGGCGACGGGTACGTGCCCGAGGCCGCCGGGCGGGTTGGTCGGCATGCCCACAAGGCTGCTGGGCTGCGGAGTCGGGGCCCAGGCACGGCCCGTCGCAGTGGAGAGACTCCGTATCCGGTCGGACTGCCACGCCGCGTGGCAGCGGAAGCAGGGTCGCCCGAACGTGTGCCACGCCCCGTAGCAGTCGCGCTGATGGCCCGCCCGTACCTACTACGGGCCGTGATACTTGGGCTCGTAGGTCAACGCACTCCGAGGGGTACGCCCGCGGAGTTCGCCAGTCCTCGCAGTCGGTTGACGGACACCCCGGCGAGTCGACTGATGATGACGCCGGGAAGCATCTGGTGACGCACCCATCCCGGGGCCATAGCGCAGACAGCCTGGAGGGTGTCGGCTGCGGCCTCCCACCGTCGGCATTCGACCTGGGTGAGCGCTACGTCCAGGCCGTAGCGGGCCCGAGTGGCCAGGGGCACCGTGTCGTCCAGGCGAACGGTGTCCATGAGCCGTAGCGCTCCAGCCGTATCGCCGAGGGCCACGGCGATACTCATGGCCTGCGTTGCGGCGTACATCGGTCCGTACGGCTGGGCGTGCGCGCCACGGGCATGTTCGTCCCCGATTCGGGCGGCGACGGCGTGCGCCTGGGAGAGGTATTCGCGGGCGTTGTCCGAGCTCGCACCGCCTCGGGACGCGGCGACGGCGGCGTTCGTGACGAGCTGCCCGTACACGCTCAGCCGGTCCGGGTCGTGCTCGCTCATCTTGGGCTCGATCCGGTCGGCTTGTGCTGCGGCAAGGAGGAAGCCCTGCTTGGTCCGGCCGTCGCGGAGGTTGACCCACGCGGTGGTGGCGGCAAGGTGCGCGTCACGGAGATCATCTCCGCCTTGCACGGCGATCTGCCGTCCATATGTCAGCGCCGCATACGCCAGATCTCGTGATCCGAGCACGTTGGCGGCCATGCCCGCCGTCTGAAAGGTGTCGATCAAGACGCCGGCGGCGGCCTCCCGCTCGTCGAGGCCGGCCATGTCGAACCTGGCTCGCGCTTCGGGAAGGAGCCGCCCAAGGAGAGTGCCGAGCTCGGTGTACCGGCCTCCCCAGTACGCGGCGTCCGCACGACGGACGACGGCGCGGAGCTCTTCGACGGTGCCTGGCTCGACATCGGCGGGGATGCCGATGGCCGCGTCGTGGGTGGCAGCGGAGACCAGGCGCAACGCGGCACGCTCGTCGCGGTCCATGGACCGCCGTGGCGCCTGCTGGCCGAGGAGGACGGCGATGTCCGTGCCGAGCGCGTCGGCGATCGACAGCAAGGACGGCAGCGAAGCCGTTCCACCGCGTTCGAGCTTGCGGACCACGCCGACGGACACGCCGGCCGCCTCCGCCAACTGCTCCTGTGTCATGCCGCCGCGCAGCGCCTTCAAGCGCTCAGAGGTGGTGTACTCCGACCACTGCATGCTTCAGAACCTCCGCGTAATGGGCCCCACACGGACAGTACTGGCTGGAGCGGTGGAGCCGACAGCCTTTGATCAGACCGCAGTTGAGTTCACGCGGCGGGCACCGCCGTGACACCGAGGAGGGCCTCCAACTCGGTCACGGCCTCATCCTCGTCCGTGACGTGGACCGTGGCGATGCCCAGATCGGCGGCCGGCGGAAGGTTCACCGCGTGATCGTCCACGAACACGCACCGCTCGGCGGGCAGCCCGATCCGCTCCAGGGCGAGTTCGTAGATCGCCGGATCGGGCTTGGCCATGCCGACCAGCTCGGAGACGACGTGCACGTCGAACAGGTCCCAGATGCCGACGTGTTCGTACGGGTTGAACGGGTCGAGGCCGAAGCTGTTGGACAGCAGGGCAAGCCGGTGGCCGGCGGCATGCGCGGCACGCGCGAGCGCGACCATCCGGCGGGCCACGGGCACCCCGGCCCAGGCCCGCCCCATCAGGTTCACCGGATCCACGTGCGCACCCAACAGCGCGGCCGTGCCCTCGTTCCACTCGGCCTGCCCGATCTCCCCGATCTCCAGAGCCGTGTACAGACACCGGCCCTCAGGGTGATCGTTGAGAGTGCTGCGCCACGCGCCCGGAGCCAGCCCTTCTGACACGCACCAGGCGCGGTGGACATCGATCGGGCTGGCGGTAAGCACCCCGGCGAAGTCGAGGATCAGGCCACGCCTGTCGGCGACATCAGTCCTGTGCAGCATCCGGCGATCGTTCCTTCCCTGATGGGTTCTCCGGACGACGCTACCGCGTATCGACCACGCGACCGGGCGAAGCCTCCCTCACCGATTCGCGCGAGCAACCGGTGCCCCATCCGAAGGAGCGCCTGGTCTGAGGGACGCTCGATGGCAGACACAGGCCGTTCATCCGCGCCTTCGCGTCCCGCCCGTCGAGCCCTAGCGACCACGGCACGCCGCTGCCCCGTGCGCCCAGGCCAGCTCATCGCCAGACGCCAGTGAAGAAAATCCACCGTTTCCGCACCAGACGTCAGGCCCCGCATCAGGCACGACGCCTCGCTGCGCTGATCAGAAGGACAGCATCGCGAGGCACAGTCTGAAACCGACCGGCACGGATTCAATCTCACTTCTAAAGCATCTATCCCAGAGATTATCCCGCCCTCCAGGAAGGACTCTTACTCGGCCTCAGACTCCTCCTCCGAGGTCGATTGCGTGAGCGAATATCGGTCAATTTCCCAGACATCACTCCACAAAGTTAAGAGCCGGCTCCGATCTCAGCACACGTCACCGTACCAATGCTCGTCTCGGCTCAGATGCCGGTACCCCACCCACTCCTGCGCCAGCCGTCGCCCTCTGGCCAATAGGATCGTCGACCTTTTGCGGTGGTCCACAGGTAGCCAGCCAACCAGATCCGCAGCCATGGACATTTCGGCAGGAGGCTCTTTGCCTTGCCGTGGGACGCCCATGTCCAGCAGTGCGGTGTAGAGCCGTTCCGTGGGCCGGACCGGTGGAAGTTTCTGCTTACGCGCGATGTCCGCGGCCGCAGCCGGAATGCGGAGGCCACTGAGGTCGAGATCGCCGAAGTACCGGACCTCGGCGATGTCTCGCTTCGCCGAGATCGTGTGGATGGACGCGCGGAAGGTGCCGCCGAGACCCCAGGCCACGTACCCCAGCCGATGATTTTCAGGGAGAGTATTGACGAGGGACCACCATGTGGTCACGTTCTCGACAACCAGAAGCACGTCCCCCATACCGACGCGTTGGTAGTAGCCGTCACCCACCTTTTCGACGAAGTCCTCCGCCAGCAGGGGCGGATGGACCGTGAATGTGCGCAGAACCTCGTGGAGTCGATCACGGTCCCCAAAGAGCGGGCCGGAACGGAGAGTGTCAAGGGTCTTCTCAGGCATAGAGAAGTCCTCCTCCGAGCCGAATCGGCCGAAGATCTCCAGAGCGCGCTCCCGTAGGGGTACACGAAAAAGGTCCGGACCGGAGAAGAACCATGCGTTGACGGCCAGGTAGGCAGCCCGTTGGCGGTCAGTTGCGGTGCGCCACTCCTTCGCCAACCAATACAGCTCGTGGTGCCAGACCGGCATCGGCGGCACGGGCTTGGGAGCGGCGTCGGGTAGCAGCCAGATACCCACCGGCAGTGTCACTGTCTCGCGTGTACGCTTCTTGAATTGCTCAATCTTGCCGTGTTCCTCAAGAGAGTCCAGCTGCCTTGCGAGAACAATGGGTTCGTATTCATTCTCTGGATTCCGCAGAGGAACTTGCCGGAAGGCGGTCCACACCTCGTCCAACCCAATACGGGTACGGCTGGTCTTGCGGCCCTTCTTCCGCCTTGCCATGGCAGTGAGAAACCCCAGGAAGTCAATCTCTCGCTGCTTCATCAGCGCCTCCCCCTCCGTCGGGGTCATGGCCATCGTCGTTGGTGTCCTCCCTGGCCGGGTCGCCTGAGTCCGCGCCAAGGTACATGATCCGAGTAGCTGTAATCTGCCCTCCGCCATCCGGGGCGTCGAGGGCGTCGAGCTGCTCTTGGACGCGTTGAGCCACCATCAGGTACTTCCGACCAGTGCGCAGGTCCGCGTCGTTTCGGAGCCGAAGTACGAGCGGGAAGCGCTTGAGAGTGTTGTCGTCCGAAAGCCCTGTGGTGTAGATGAGCTGCACACCGAGCGCCTCCGCTACCTTGCGCTGCAGGTCCAGCAGATAGTCGGCGTTGGCCCGGCCGATGGGGTTGTCGAGGAAAAGTACGCCGGAGTGGGTGTGCCGCACATGCCCACGGTCATTGGCACGAAGTGCGGCCATGGTGCAGTAGAGCAGAATCGCCGCAGTTAGCACCTGGCCGCCGGAGAAGACATCCTTGATCTCCGACACCCGGACACGTTCGGTACGCAGAACCGCATCAGGCTTCAGCACCTCCACATGGAACCCGCGTGGGACGGCTGCTCTTACACCGCGGAGCAGCAGTGACATGCCATCGCGCTTTACGGCACGGCCGTCGGTGTTCCGGCCGGCCGCTGCTTCGTCGATCACCTCTGCGAGCGCCTCCGCGAGGTGCACGTCATCGGTCTGCCGGAAGCGGAAACGGAGGAACTCCTCGCCTGACCAGTCGCCCAGGGTGTCGGGAAGACGTGAGACCCGTTGAGCCCGCCGGAGCGTGTTGAGGGCGTTGCTGACGAGCCCGCGCAGGTTATCCACGATCAGCCGACGGTGAACTTCTGTCTGTTCTAGGTCTTCGTCAAGCGACAGTAGTCGCGGGTGCAGGGCCTCGGCCCATTCCCCTGCGCGAGCAGCGGTCGTCTGCCAGCCCGACACACGGATCTGGCTCTGCACCGGCAGGAGAAGATCCTTGAACTCTGCGGCGGTAGCATGCCGCTGCAACGCGCCTGCCCGCTCCTCAAGGGCCCTCTCATCGGTCTCACGGGTCCTCGCAGCGGATGTGACGGCCTTGCGCAGCACCGTATACGCGTGCTGCGCCGACTCCGCATCATCCGGATACGGCTCTACGTCGACGCGGCCTGGAGCCGTTGCGTCGGCTGCGTGCTCCGTGTCGCCTGCCACGGTTCCGGTGATGAATCGGAAGGAGCGCGCCGCCGTTTGCGCTTCCTCCAACCGCTGCTCAGCCTCTACATGCTCCTTCTCGCGCTCGGCGTGTGCTTGAAGAGCGGTGACGCTGCGCGCGGCGGCGTGTTCTGCGGCCGCGATGCACCGAGGGATGTCTGCGGGAGCCTCCGGCAGCAGCACTCGGCTGGTGACCCGCTTCGTCGCCTCGTCGAACTGATCCCTGCACCTCGAATGGGCGACGACCGCGTTCTCCTTGGCCTTTTCCCGTAGTTTCACGAGACGTTCAGCGCTGTCCGTCTGGGCTGCGCGTGCGGATTCCTCGGAGCCTTGTGGGGTCTTCAGCAGCGCTGCGGCACGTACGCGCACGCGCTCGTCCAAGGCCAGGTATGCAGCGTTCGCACGGGCAGCCCGCCCCTCGGCGTCGCTCTTCTCCTTCAGGAGATCGCTGCCAACCTCCACCCGGGTGTAGTTCTGGACGGCTTGTGCGTACGCGCTGTCCAGCAGGGCGATGGACAGGTCGGGGACGGGGTCCGAGACCGGCACCTCTTCGCCGCCGGGCAGCTTGGCGCGCCGTTCGTTGAGCGAGCGAACGGTACGGCGGGCCTCGTCGGCGCTCCGTCCATGTTCGGAGACCTGCGTCTGGTGCTGTTCGGCAAGCTTCTCGGCTTCCTCAGCCTTCTTGTGGTGCGCCTCTGCCTGGGCCCGTGCGTTCCTCTCCTTCTCGGCCAATGCCGGGACGCGGCCCGTCTGCACGGACAGGTCGACAAGCCGACGCTCCTGCTTGTCCAACTTCTTCTCCGCACCGTACAACTCAGGCAGTTCCTTGCCGACCTCTCCCCTCCTGTTCTGGACCGCCTTGAGAGCGTTCTGGCAAGCGGTGACAATGTCCAGGGCCTCGGCATGGAGACGCCGCGTATCCGCCCACTCCTGCTCCAGAGTCGCGAGCGATCCCACGGGATACGTTGCACGCCATTCCTCGACCCGGTGTAGGAGCCGTTGATCCGCTGTACGCCGAGCCTGCAGATCCCTCAGTTCCGAGACACGTTCGGCGTGACGCAGCTCGATCTGCCGGTGCTCGGCAGCAGCCGCCTCCGGGTCGTGCAGCGCAGGGTGCAGCGGAATCGCGGTGGCCACACTCGCAATGGGATCGGCTCCGGATTCGTCGAAGGCACGGGTCGTGGCGACGGCAACGTGAACTGTCGGCTGAGGACTCAGTTCGGCGAGCAAGTTTTCGGCTTTGGGAAGGTCGGCGGGGTCGTTCAGGAGCACGCCAGCAGCGAGGTGAGGCGATCGCCGCACCCACGCACGGCGCCGCTCTAGGTCCGGAATGCCGGCCAGGTACTGCCATCCCGAAGTGGCGATAATGCCTGCGTCTTTGAGGAACGCGCACGCGTCCGCGATCACGGCTGGCGGAGGCAGGAGTTCCCCGTCGGCCAATGCCAGCCGCGCCCGCTCGTCAGCGTATTCGGCGGCGTTGAGGGCGGTAATGTCACGTTCTGATGCTGAGATCGTCTCACTCAGTCGCCTGCGCAACTCCTCCGCATCGCGGTCGAGGTCGGCCTGTTCGCTGTCCAGCAGCTCAAGCGTCCGGGGCTCGTTCTCCAGCTTCCTGGTCCGCCTGACGGCTTCCTCGTGGTCGCTCGACGCCTTGTCGCGAGCCTGCTTGCGTCCCGCCGCTTCTTCCGCCGCCTCCCTCAGCTCGTCCTGAGCAGTGGCTTCCCGCTCGGTGAGTTCTTCTCGCTCCTTCTCCAGGTCGGCGATACGACGGCGCAGCTTCCCTAGCTCATCCCCTACTTCACGAAGGCGGCTCGGCAGCGCCTCGGCGTCGGACAGCAGTCCTTCGGTGACTGCATCGCTGACGCGCGCCATCACCTCAGCAATGTCCTTGAGGCAACCATCGGCCGTGTTCTCCGCGACGACGGCGGTCTTGAGTTCGTCCCGTGCGGTCGCGCGGGCGGTGGCCAATTTCTCCTTGTGGAGGTCGCGCTGCTCGAGTTCCGTGGCCTCGACCGCGGCTGCCTCGTCGGCGCCGGCCAAGAGCGCGCGCGCCAGACGACGTGCCGCGTCGTCCCGCTCCTTGAGCGCCGGCCGGGCCTTTTCCTCGGTCGCGACGACCAAAGCGGTGAGGTCCTTCACCGCTGCGGCACTGACGTCGTGCTCCAGAACCTTCGGTGTCGCCTCCCATGCCTTCCACTCCTCTTGGGCCTGCACAAGTTGCCTGTCACAGGTCCCCACGAGGGCATTGGCCTCGGAGAGCCGCATCTCAGCGAGGAGCCGTGAGAGTTCCGCCTCGATGTCCTCGCACTCCTTCTTGTGGCGCGCGGCCAGCGCCAGCTCCTTGCGAGTGCGCTCGCTCTCCCTGCCAAGTACCTCCTGCTTGCCTTCTTCGACTTCGGCACGGGCACGTACCTGGGCAGCGAAACGGACGAGCGCCAGCTCCGCCTCCTTGTATGCGCGAACCGAATCCTTCAGCGCACGGCCCGCCACGTCGACCGGCCCCAGAAGGTCAAGGGCTCCGGCGACGAACGCGCGCTCCGTGACCAGGGTGCCGCGATTGGCCAGCCGCTGCACATGGTCGTTCACCAGGGACGCAAGAGGGTCCAGTTCCTTCGTGCGGATCACAACACCCAGCAGGAACTCTACGAACTTGGCGTCGGAATCGAGCGTCAGAGCGTTAGCTGCCTCGCCCTCGTCCACGTTCATGGCTCGCTGGTAGCGGAACAGCTCTGGGTCGATGTCGAGTTGCTGAAGCCGCTCTTTCCAGTCGCCTTGATGGGAAAACCACGCCAGCTCAAGGCTCTGGTCCGCTGCGTAAGCCTCGTGCAGCTCTCGCTTGTACGCCGCCAGGCGCAGGGGCTGGCTCTCGGCCTTAAAGGGCAGCACGTCCAGCGACATCCCGTCGTTGGGGCGCAGGCAGTACCACTGCTGTTTGAGCGCGTCGACCGCGGCAGAGGCCGACTGCTGCCGCCACTCCATCACCTTGCCGGTCAGCAGCAGCTTCCCGGTGCTGACGTCCATCCATTCCAGAACGATGTGCGAGACGTCTTTCGCAAGGACGAAGTTGTCGAGTACGCGAGTGTTCGTGGTGCCTAGAGTCTGCCGTCGGTCGGGGAGCAGAACGGAGAAGATCAGCTTCAGCAGCACTGACTTCCCGCCACCGTTCTCCAGGAGGATCACCGTAGCCGGCGAGGGCCGCAGCAGGGGTGGAGCGTCGCCGAAGACGGAGCCCTGGTAGTGCTCGACGGGGCGGCCGGCGCCGCCCAGGTCCAGCACGACATCGGGAAATCGCGCGCCGGTAGGGCCTACGGACCGGAGCCGGACCCGGGAGAGTTCGTACACTTGGTGCCTTTTCTCGGTCGTAACGTCAGTCGTCGTACAGCGTGGTCTCGTCCGTCACGCTCAACCCGCCACGTTCCGCGGGCAGGGGCACCTTGAGATCGAGCAGCTCCTGGTAGGCCCGGGTCGCCGCAAGTTCCCGTACGTGGAGCTGGTACCGATGTGTGGACCGATACATCTGTTCCCGTCGCTCAGGATCGACCCCCATCGACTTGAGCATGCCGTGATCGCACAGGTAGGTGAGGGTGTTCGTGACTACCGTGCGCGTCGCCGCGTAGCCGGCGCGACGCTTCTTAGTGGGGGCGACTTCGGGGCGGCTCCGGTAGGCGTGCCAGGCACGTTCGAGTTCGGGAGCGTCTGCGGGCGGATCGTCATCTTCTTCGGCTTCCGCCGCACGTTCGGCGAGGGTGTCGCACACTGAGCGGACGTAGCGGTCCACCTCGGAAACCCATACGCGGCCGGTGCGGCCGTCGTCCACAAGATCCTCCGCTCGGGGAAAGCAAAGTGCGGCAACTGCCAGATGGGCGATCCCATGAAGGACACGCTCGGCCGTCCGTGGTTCACGCACCCTTGCCTGTCGCACGAACTGGTCCATACGTGTCTCGAATACCGAGTTCGGCAGCGCCGTGTGCACGATGCCGGAACGCATGGAGACGCCGAGGACCCGAAGGCCCAGGCCAGCGGCCACTCGATTGACGAGAAACCCGAAATCGGGATCTTCCTCGTATCGTCTGACCAACATTTCATAGTCGTCGTCCCGGGACGGAAGGAGCTTGGCCCGAAAGCCATAGCCGACGAGCAGAGCGGCAGCCTCGGCGTCATCGCCCGCCGTTTCGATGGTCACCGGTTTAGATTCCTTTCCTCTGCATCCTCCACTCCCCTGACGGTTGCGGGCCGGTCGAGCCTTGCCGTGGACAGCAATAGGTCGTCACCGACAAAGCCGTGTTCCTCGAAAATGGAACTGGCCGACACCGCGATGAGCAGCCGGTCCTGGTCGTTGCGCAGCGCGGATCCCAGCTGGGGACTGAAGGCCCGCAGGGCCGCCAGCACGACCAATTCCGGCAGATCGTCGTCCAGAAGCGCCGCCTCGGCCACTACGTCAGAGAGAGTGCGCGCAGAGTCCGGAATATCCAGCAGTTCGCGCGCCAAGCGCTGCTGCTCGGCGCTGAATCGGACCTCGTCCTCGGGAGCCAGCGGCCCCGGAACATCCTCCTCCTCAGCAAAACGGCTGTACACGGGCGGTGGCGCAAGGAGCGTAGGAACCAGTGCCCCCAGGTTGACCTGAGCCTGACGTTCAGGCCCCACGGCGCCCTCCACAAACACCTCCAGCGGAGCGGCGGCCTCTCCGACTGTCAGCGCGAGGGAGGGGTGCAACAGATCGCTGTGCAGATCCAGGAAGGCCCGCCGAGGCGTTCCGGCGAACTGCTGTCGGTCTTGCTGGCTACGGAAGAGCGCGCGTGCCCCCAACAACCGGTGCTGCAGCACCGTGTGTCGGCGAATGCAGTCTCCAACGATGTGGACCAACTCTGCAGCCCGTCGCTTGGTGCGGAAGTCCTGTGCGGAATCACGATTACTCAGGATCGATCGTTCGATCGCCTGCTCCTCATGGATGCGCGCCTCCACATGGGTCAACGCCTCGTTGAGGACATCAGGCACTTCCTGCATCCAGTCGACTGTTCGGACGTTCCGCTCAGTGGCGTCAAGGTGTCGACGGATTGTTTCGCTGTACTGAATTGTGCGCACTCTGGCCTGCTCGGCAACCTGCCGGGCGTCCGCAAATCGGCCTCGGTCGATCAGGTTGCGCAGCCTTACCTCGGCAGCGATCTGAGCAGATTCCACGTCGGTGTCGAGAGCACCCACGAGAACGTTAAGGGCCTCGTGAGAGGCGAGTAGGTAAAGATCACCTTGAGCGTCGGTGCGCTCTTCGAGGATTCGAAAACCGAAGTCCTTGAACTCATACGCTCCCGAGGAATTTATCGACCCGTATTTCCAGCGGAATGCACGGTCGGATTCCCGGACGTTGATGAGACTCTCCAGCACCCAGGCGGCAACCCTGCCGTGCTCGCCACCAGAGCGGTCCGGTGCCTGTCGTGCAACAAAGCGCTGCGCTCGTTCCAACACGTGCTCGTGGCGTGCCCCCGACTCAAAATCCATGGCGATGGCGACCTGGTCAATGATGAACAGCGCCACCTCTGCCATCTGGTAGCGCTCGCCCTCCATCCAAGGCTGATTCGCCTTGCGAACCTCAAGATCGTGCAACGGTGCGGTACACGCCAGAGCCTTCATCCGGCGGGACAACCCCTCGTCCACCCACCCGCCTTGCACTCCCTCCCCATAAGACATGCGCAGAACCGTAGCCTCTACCCAACCCCTGCCACATCGACACATTTCCGATCATGGCGAATTCTCGACAGCGCACAGCGTTGCATGTACACAACAAGAACCTTCGTTCGCCATTACTGCAGGAAGCGAGGGTTGCGGAACCACACCCTCCGGAAATTTTCGGTATGTATCGCTTGATAAGTCGGCTAAAAAAGGCCAACCACGGAGCCCTACGTTGAGCAGTATCTCCCGGTTCGCGTCATCGCCGACACGAACCGGGACAATCACGATGCTGTCTGCTCGGCGGGTGCCGGCGGAAGGGCTGCCGTGGTCCAAGCTTGCTTGGCCTGCTGTTTGGTATCGAGTTCCCCTGTTGCATGGGAGAACCTCACCAGACCTGCCTGAGACCCCCGCGACTCCACGAGTTCAACCTCAGTAGCGGCTCGCAGATCAGGTAGCGGATGCCGCCCGCATACGCTCCTACCCCGTGGGCGCGAGACCACTTCGGGAAGCGCCTTCGCCCAGCAGCGTTTCATGCCAGGATCGCCCCGAAGGCACTGGTCTTGGGCAGCCAGTGAGCCTGACACCTCAGCTCGAAGGAGCAGCATGGAACCCCGCAGCGCGGCTGCTGTCGGCAGGGACTTCCCGTACACCGCGAAGACGCTGTGCTACATCGAAGTAACCAAGGAGGGAGCGGTGTCTCACGGCGTTGATGCCGGCACTTACGAGCGGGCTCTCAGCGGGGAGTCCCGACTGTTCGCCGTATGGCCTGGCTCCTGGCGAAGCGACCTCTTCGCCATCGACGACCTCGACGAGTATGCCCGCGCACACGGGCTCCTTCACGATCAAGAGCGCACCGGGCTCGCTGACCACGAGCACGCCGTCCGCTGGACGCTGGACCCCAGCGAGAAGAAGCCGATGGGCAGCTACATCACTGTCCGTGTCCATCTGGACTGCGGATGCGCCATCAACGACCTCGACGCGTTCGCCAAGCAGATGCACGCCCAGCAAGGATGGGACATCGCCACAACTGGCGGGTGGGGCGGGAGTACCACATCAGGAACCTACATGCGCGTGCGTCGCAAGAGTCTGGACTCCTGACCGGCCGCGTGCGTGCGCGATGCGTGAGCGGACGGGTCACCACCAGGCGTCACGCGCAGGATCAGGCGCCGTGCCGCACGGCGCTGATCAGGCAGAACAGCACCGCTCGGCACGGTCTGGAACCGCCCGGCACGGATTCGATCCCACTCCTAAGAAGTCATCTCATTTGGTGGAGTCGGTAGGCTGTCGGTCATGGTGGGGATCGTTGAGCGGCTGGTGCCGGATGAGTTGTGGGAGTTGT
>NZ_JBIBYN010000026.1:0-122304 GCF_043083325.1 Streptomyces sp. NPDC014734
GGGGCGACCCGTACGACGTGATCCTCGACGGCGTCGGCGGCGACCTGCTCGGCCCCGCGGTCCGGGCCCTGGCGACGGGCGGCCGACTGGTGGCCCTCAGTTCCGGCGGCGGCACGGTGGAGGCGTACGAACTCCTGGTCCGCGGTGCCTCGGTGATCGGCTTCCAGATGCGGGCCGTCGCCGTCGGCAACCCGGAACCGTGCGACCGCTGGCTGCGCGAACTCTGGCAGATGCATGACGCGGGCACCCTGCGCACCGCCGTGCACGAGGAGATTCCCCTCATCGAGGCCGCTCGGGCTCACAGTCTCATCGAACAGCGCCGCAACCTCGGCAAGGTGGTCCTTGTTCCCTGAGGAGTCATCTCAACTGGCTCCACCGCCGCCACGAACGCAAGGCCGAGCGCTTCCTCGCCCTCACCAGCATCGCCCGCCCCCTCATCTGCTACCGCAGAAGGACCGAATGAGATGGCTTCTGAAGAACCCGGCCGGCACCGCCCGCACCGGCGCGCGCCGTCGCCGCCGATCGCTCCCGCAGCCGCGTCGGGGCCGTCGCGGCTCCGCAGCGGCTCGCGGCAGGACCGGTTGCGGCGCCCCTTCGCCCGGTCCTGCCGCGAGCCTCGGGCCGTCAGGCCGTATGCAGTGTCAGGCCGTACCGGTCGAGGATCTCGTTGACCGGCTGGTGCCATGTCTCGCCGCCACCGGCGCAGTCGCCCCAGCCACCCGAGGTGACCCCCTGCGCCTGGTCACCGCTGATGAACGATCCGCCCGAGTCGCCGGGTTCCGCGCAGACACTCGTCTTGGTCATCTGGTGGACGGCACCCTGGCTGTAGTTCACGGTCTCGTTGGTGGCCAGCACGTTGCCGCAGTGCCAGTGGGACGTGGAACCGGATCGGCAGACGGACGCGCCTATGGGCGCCTCCGCGGAGCCCCGGACCAGTTGGTCGGAGACGGTTCCCCAGCCCAGGACCACCGGGACGGTCCACCAGCCGTTGCCCACGCCGACCCACGCGTAGTCGTCGCCCGGGAAGGACGCTCCCTGAAAGTTGCCGATGGCGGAGCCGTCCCAGCCCCTGACCTCCGCGCCCGCCTGGCCGCAGTGGCCTGCCGTGACGAAGCCGCCGTACACCGAGAAACCGATGGAGCAGCGGACGTTGCCCGTGTAGTAGGGATCGCCTCCCACCGTGCCGGCGGAGAAGGTACGGGGCGCCTCGGGCGTGTGCCGTACCACGACGGGCCCCTCTTCGCGGGCCCGCTTCACAAAGGCCCGGACATCGTTGTCATCCTGCGCCGACTCGACGACGTCCACCACGACACGGTTGGCCCTGGGATCGACATGCCAGCTGCTCACGCCCTTCGGCGCGGGCAGTGTGTCGAGCCGGTCCTTCGTCGCGTCGAGTTGACGCGCGCTGTGAGCCACCAGCCGGACGCGCGCACCCGACGCCGACACGGCGTCCGCCTTGCCGCTGTCGGTGACGGCCACGGTGAGCCCGCCCGTGGACGGATCGAACCAGGCACCCGCGTACGCGGTGCCGGCGGCTCGTCGAGCCCTTTCCTGTACAGCGGTTGCCGTTTTCTCCGCTGCCAGACGCGCCTCGGCCTGTTGCTCCGTCAGCCCGAGGTCCCTGCGCATGGCGGCGAGGAGACCCGTGGACGCCGGCGCCTCGGCGGCCTGCGCCCGGCCCATGTCGTCACGCGAGTCCGTGGCGGCGGCGGGGGTGATTCCGACGACCGCCCAGGCTCCGACGGCGAGGGTGGCGGCCAGACTCGCGCGTAACGCTTTCAAGCATTTCAAGGCGATGACCCTTCTGTTGTTCCGGCATCGTGGGGAGGAACAGCGGGTGTCTCCGAGAACGCGTCTGAGAGCGCTCTCAGAGCGTGCCGCACACGGACTGTAGCCCAGAGATTTCAACAGGTCCATGCCAACGGAATGGTTCGGGGCCTCGGTCGCCGGGAGCGCGGACAGCGTCGCCTCCCGCCACAACTCCGCTTCCCGTCCGCCGAATCCGGACGCTCCGCCCTCCCCCCCGTCCCGGTGTGCCCGCACGCGCGTCGCTCACCGCCGGCGAGGCGGCCACGTCCCCTCCCACGGCGCCCCGTTCCCGCCGCGGTACGGGTGATCCGGGTGCCTTCCGCCTCCACGATGCCGATGCCCTCACGGCCGGGCACGAACGGCGGGTTGGGCTGCACCGACCGGCCGTCTCCGTGCGGCCGGTCGGTGCAGCCCGTGCGCCGGGGACGGCGACGCGCACTCCGCTACGGGCTACGACGACGCCCCGGCCGCCGCCCGTCCGCGCACCGCGCCCGGGTGTCTCCGACGGCTGCCGCGCCCCCTCCGACGCCACGTCGTAAGGACCGGCCACGGACTCGTCCGGTGACCGACCGACGCCCGGTGCGCCGACCACCGGTCAGCGGCCGTCCGCGCCGTGGTGCGACCCCGTCCGTGTTCACCCCTGGGCCCAGTCGCGCAGGGCCGACCGTGACGCGAACGCGGCGACGTCCTTGTCGACCGGCTGGTCGGTGTACTGATGGATGCGCCAGGACGCCTTGATCCTGGGCTTTCCGGCGGTCACGTAATCGGCGATCCACAGACCGTCCCCCGCATACGAGGTGGTGTCGTAGTGGAGCCAGAACTGACGATTGCAGTACAGGAGAACCCGGTGGTGCGGGCGCAGGCGCTTCACCTCGCGGATGAAACCGTCCTTCTCGGCGTTGCTCGCCCGGGTTCCCTCACCGTTCTCCTCCCAGTCCACGGCCAGCAGGTCCCCCGCCTTCTCCGGCGCCTTGCCGAGGAAGTACTCCGCCTGTGCCGTGATGTTGCCGGGCCAGAGAAAGTGGTAGAAGCCGACCACGCAGTCGGCGTCCCGGGCGCGTTTGACCTGTTCGGAGAGACGGGGGTTGACATATGAACGGCCCTCCGTGGCCTTCATGAAGACGAAGTCCAGTCCGTCCGTGTCGAAGGACGACTGATACGCGCTGACATCGACGCCATGCAGCATGGCACCGCCTCCAGGTCGGCTCGGCGTTTTCCGCTTCTCCGCCTGTACGTGCCCGCGGCCTTTCCGTCCCATCCGCACGGTGAACAGGCGAACCGTTTTGCCCATGCCCGGAATAGCGTGCGGCGGCCGATGGTTCGCGCAGGCGGCAGGATCACGCGCACAAGCCCAGTCATCGACGGAAGGTCGAATTCCATGAAGATCGGCATCATCGGAGCGGGCAACATCGGCGGCAATCTCACCCGGCGCCTCGTTCCACTGGGGCACGACGTCCGCGTCGCCAACTCCCGTGGGCCGCACACGCTCACGGCACTCGCCGAGGAGACCGGCGCGACAGCGGTCACCGCCTCGCAGGCGGCACAGGGAGCCCAGATCATCGTGGTCACCATTCCTCTCGGGGCGGTCCCACGGCTCCCCGCCGGGTTCCTCGAAGGAGCCGCGGAGGGGGCGGTGGTCATCGATACCGGCAACTACTACCCGCAACAGCGCGACGGCCGGATCACCGCCATCGAGGAGGGTCTGCCGGAGAGCCGGTGGACGGAGGCGCAGATCGGCCACCCGGTGATCAAGGCGTTCAACGGAACGTACGCTCAGGACATCCTCGACAACGGCCGGCCGAAGGGAAGCCCCGGCCGGCAGGCGCTGCCGGTGGCCGGTGACGACGCCGACGCCAAGCGGCTCGTGCGCGAACTCATCGACGAGCTGGGCTTCGACACGGTCGACACGGGTGGCCTCGACGAGTCCTGGAGGCAACAGCCCGGCACGCCCGTCTACGGCCACCGGGGCGACATCGAGGCCGTGGCGAAGGCGCTCGCCGAGGCGTCGCCGGAGCGCACGGCGGAGTGGCGCGCCTGACGACGCGCGGCGCGGGCCTACGGCCTTCGGTCTCCGCCCCGACGGTCGAAGGACGAGGCCGACCGCCGCGCCCCGGCCCCGTCCGGCCCGGGGCGCGGGAGGACACCGGTGGGCGCGGCACGCGCCGGTGCCACACCCGCCTCCGGGGTCCGGGCGGGTACTACCGGGCGTCGTCCGGATGCGCCGGAAGGCTGTCCATGAACGAGCTGACGGAGAAGACGGCGCGGCCGGCTCCGGGCGGGCCGTATCCGGGAGGCGAGCTGAGGCCGAATTCCTCCATCGTGGCGCGATAGGCGTCGAGCAGACGGATGTGGTATTCGAGCGGCGCCCCGTCCGGGTTGGTCCTGCCGAGCGGGGTGGTGGGCTCCGGGCACCAGGTGGTGAAACGCGGTGTGATGCCGTGCGACATGAAGAACCGCAGCCCCTCGGTCGTCGACTCGATGGCCTCCTTCACCGTGGTGAAGCCGAAGGGCTCGGCCATCTCCACCCCCGCCACGAAGTTGGGGATGACGTTGCGCGGACCGAACACGTCGGCCGAGTCCAGGATGCGGCGGTGCCACTCGTCGCGGCCCACGTAGCGTTCCTTGCCCGGGCAGTAGAGCTCGAAGAGCCGGCGGTCCCACACCTCGTAGTTGGGGTGGTAGATCTTGACGCCGTAGTCATGGAACCGCTGGACGTCCGCCTTGGGCAGTGCCTGGGCGACGACCTTGCCGATCCACCTGCCGGGAAAGCGCTCCTCGATGGCCTTGGCGTACTGCCCGTAGAAGTCGGCCTCGTCGCGACCGCCGATGTGGGACGTGATGGCACCGCCGGTGAGGGTGTAGGCGGTGGACGTCTTCGCGGTGTCGTACCGGTCGATGATGGCCAGTGCCTCAAGGACCTCCTCGACCGGCTTCACCCCGGTGTAGGGGCGTCCCGCCGCCTTGTGCTGGCGCCAGTTGTGGTTGATGTCGCAGTACTGGCACTCCTCCTTCGCCCCGAAGTACTGGCAAACCCGGAAGACCGTCAGGTAGACGAGGTAGCCCCACTGGATGGTGGGGGCGACCTCCATCACGGACTTTCCGTTGTCGAGGGTGTGGCGGTAGTAGTCCGGCATCGGCGGCAGGCCGACGTCCGAGATGCGCCGGCCGTCCAGGTACAGCCCGAGCACTCCCTCGTCGTCGGCCGCGACGCGGTACGGGGAAGCCGGGTTGACACGCACCGACACCACGGTCCGGCGCAGCTCGTAGGGGCCTCCGGTGAGCACGATCTCCTCCGGGGGGCGGCGCAGCGCGGCCGCGCCGAGCTCGGGGAGCGTTCCGTGGTCGAAGGAGAAGATGAAGTACGACTTCGGCTTGACGTCGCCGCCCTCGTTGTCGCTGAGCGCGGACTCGTCGAACGCCACGCCGCCGCGCAGCAGGTCCTCCTTGATGACGGCTTCCCGGGGTACGTGCGGGAACTGCTCCATGAGCCGCTCGACCAGGTGGGTGCGGCCGTACTCGGCGGTGCTGTCGGTACTGCTGGGCATGTGCGGGACTCCTCGGTCCGGTCGTCGAAGGCGCTCCGGGTGCGTCACAGGTGCAACGAACGGCGGATGCCGGCGGTGCCCGTCCGCGGGGGCGCTGTGCCCGGGCGCGGAGCGGGTGGGTTCCGGGCCGACGATGGTGCGGTCCGGGACGGTGGTCAGCGGGCCCAGTGTGCGGGGCGTTCGAGCGAGGACGGCAGCTTCGTCGCCGTGTCGCCCCTTGCCGCGTTGAGCTGGGCCTGGGTGAGGAAGAGGCTTCCGGTGAGATCGGCGGCGCGGAGGTCGGCGTCCCGGAGGTCGGCGCCGATCAGATCGGCCAGGCGCAGGTCGGCGCCCGTGAGGTCCGCGGCGATGAGATACGCGCCGCGCAGGTCGACTCCTCTCAGATCCGCGCCCCTGAGCCGGGCGCCGATGAGGTCCGCGCCGCGGCGGTCGCGCTTCCTGCCGCGGGGCGCGGTGGCCCGTACGGCGCGGCTGGCCCGGAGCAGGAGCCCCGCGACCTCCTCGCGGTGCGCGGCCACGTCCAGATCGGCGAGGGCGTCCGCCGGAAGGTGTGTGAGGCGTTCCGTCTCGTCGAGGCTGCGCCGGATCTCGCCGTGCAGGGAACGGGCCGGTTCCAGGGACAGGGCCTCCGTCAGGTACCAGAGGAGTTCGTGCAGCTGCCGCATCACCGGGAACACCTTGAACATCCGCCCGGCGGTCTGCGGGGCGCCGCGCCAGTCCTGTCCGTCGAAGGTCTCGCCGGACACCTTCTGCCCGGCACCGAAACAGTCGTACACGGTGCAGCCGGGGTAGCCGCGGGTGCGCAGCTCGGAGTGGATCCCGCAGCGGAAGTCCTCCCGGAGGTTGCCGCAGGGCTCACCGGCACTTTTGTTGATCGCGAAGTCCGCGGAGCGGGTCAGGGTGAGTGCGACACAGCAGAGTCCGAAACAGTTCGCGCAGTCGGCACGCAGTGCCGTGCGGCCGTTTCCGGGGCCTTGGACGTTGTCGGGCACGGTGCGTGGGTCCTTCGGAGCGCGCGGGTTTCGGACTGTCAACTCTATCGTTGGACGTCACCCGTACGCGTCGGTGGGCGTGCCTGAACCGCTGCCGACCGCCCCGGTCGCCGTTCGGTCCGGGGCCGCGCCGCTGCTGTCGCCGTCGGTGCCGCACGACTACGACCGGCAGGGCACGGGACCGGCCCCGGGCCCGCTCTCTCCTCTCCCCCACCGCGTCCCGCGGCACCGCGCCGATCCCGCCCCCGATCCGTCACCACTGCCGGTCCGGCCCACACGCGCGATAATGGTGTGTATTACATACATCTTGTGGGAGGTGGCCACGGAACATGGCGAACGCACCGGTCGACGGCATCCCGGCCCGGCGGGTCCTCACGGATCCGGCCGGGCTCGCCCGGTATCAGCACGACGAGGCAGAGTGGGCCCCGTACGGAACGCCGCTCGCCGTGGTGCGTCCGCGGAACACCGAAGAGGTGCGGGACGTGGTGCGGCACTGTCTGACCCACCGGATCCCGCTGGTCCCCCGCGGCGCGGGGACCGGCCTGTCCGGAGGCGCGAACGCGGTCGACGGGGCGATCGTGCTGTCCTTCGAGGACATGAACCGCATCGTCCGCATCGACGCCGCGGAACGGCTGGCCGTCGTCCAGCCGGGGGTGGTGAACGATGACCTGCGGGCGGCCTGCGCGGAGCACGGCCTCTGGTACCCCCCGGATCCCGCGAGCTCGCCCTGGTCGACGATCGGTGGGAACGTCGCGACCAACGCGGGTGGGATGTGCTGCGTCAAGTACGGCGTGACCCGTGACTACGTGCTCGGGCTCGACGTGGTCAACGGACTCGGCGAGGTCGTCTCGCTCGGCCGCGCCACCGCGAAGGGGGTCGCCGGATACGACCTGGCCGGACTGCTCGTGGGATCCGAGGGGACCCTCGGTGTGATCACCTCGGTCACCCTGCGGCTGCGTCCGGCGCGACCGCAGGAACGCACCGTGGCCGGGTACTTCTCGTCGGTGGTCGCGGCCGGTGAGGCGGTGAGCGCGGTGACCGCGTCCGGGGTGGTCCCCTCGGCACTCGAACTCGTCGACCGTCACTGTCTCGCCGCCGTCGACGCGTGGAAGAAGATGGGCCTGTCCGCCGATGCGGACGTGGTGCTGCTCGGCCGGGTCGACACACCGGGGGCCGCGGGTGACGCGGAGGCGGAGACGGTGCGCGAGTGCTTCGAGCGGGCGGGCGCCACCTGGGCGGCGGTCTCGACGGACCAGCAGGAGGCGGACGCGCTGTTCCAGGCACGGCGACTCGCCTACCCGGCACTGGAACGGCTCGGCCCGGTGCTGACCGAGGACGTCTGCGTGCCCCGGACCGCGGTGCCGGAGATGCTGGCGCGGATCGAGAGGACCGCCGCCCGGCACGACATCCTGGTGGCCAACATCGCCCACGCCGGCGACGGCAACCTGCACCCCCTGATCATCACACCGCCCGGTGACGAGGCGGCTCGTTCCCGCGCCCAGTCGGCCTTCGAGGACATCCTCGACGACGCGATCGCGCTCGGCGGGACCGTCACGGGCGAGCACGGAGTGGGTCTGCTGAAGATGCGCGGCATGGAGAAGGAACTGGGCCCGGCGGCACTGGCCATGCATCACGCGGTGAAGCGGGCGCTGGACCCGTACGGCATCCTCAACCCCGGCAAGGTCCTCGGCGGGCCCGGCCCGACGCCGCCCGGTGTCGACGGTGCTCCTCGGCGGTGAGCCGGGCCGCACGGAACACGCGCGGCAGACGGCGGGCGGCGCGGTACGTGGCCGTTCCCCGCGTGCTCGTCGGTCCGATGTCGGTGGCACGGCGCACACTGGCGTCGGTACGACGCGACGGAGGGGACGCTGATGGGCATCGAGAAGGACACCGCCTTCGAACCCGCGACGGGCGACGGCACGAGACCGGACGAGCCGGAGGATCGACGTGCCGCCTCGGTGCGGGCGGCGTTCGCGGGGATGGTGCAGATCCGGCGGCTGACCAACACCGGGCTCCCGAACCCGGAGGGTGTGCCCGCGCCGTGGGAGACGAACCGGCCGGTACGGGCCGTCGCCCTTTCCCTGGAGGCATCGGGCCTTACGGCGTCGGCCGTCGACGGCACCGGAGCACGCACGGCGGCCGGGTATCGCGTGGCCCGGGGGGAGAGCCCCGGCGGTGTGCGGGTCGAATGGCTCGGCCCGGTCGGCAGCGGGGCCGGACACGCCGAGGAGCGGGAACTGGCCCGGTGCGCGGACGTGCTGCGGGAGTTGGGCTGGACGGTGCTGCTCTACCGCGGACCGCGCCGCCGCAGGTTCCTGGAGGTCGAACCGCCGGCCGGGGCACCCACGGACCGTCGGTGACGGATCCCGTCACCGGACGGTCGCCGCCCGGTCGCCGGACGCAATCCCGTCGCGGCTCCCCGGGCGGAACCTGACGGGTGGTCCGGTGCCGCCGTGCGAGGGCGTTGTCGGACCCATGGGGGATGCTGGTGGGTCCGACACCTCCGATCCGATCGGGAGATGCTGAGATGCGCAACGACGAACTCGCCGCGGCCCAGGCGTATGTCCGCCTTCTGGAAGCCACCCGGGCGGCGCTCGCGGAGCCCGGGGACGGCCCCCTGTACGTACCGCTGCTCGCCTCACCCATCGCGGAGGCCGACAACGCGCTGGAGCGCGCGGGGCTGTGCGGCAACGAATCACGGTTCTTCGACCTCGTGCGGTCGCTCCGGCCGAGTATGCCGGGCGGCGGTCGCTGACCGGGCCGGTCGACGCGCGAGGCCGGGGCGCCGCCCGCTCACCGGCCCGGCACGTCGTGTCACGCCTCGGAGCGCCGTCCGCCGCTCGGCGGAACGACTGGAGCCGTTCATCGTTCCGCGTACGACGGCGCCGGGGACACGGACGGGGCGGGACGGGGCACTGCTTGTGGTGCACGCGTCGCACCGGCGCGGCGTGCGCCCGCTCCCGACGTCCCGGGGCCGGGCGGGTTCAGCCGGCCGCCCGCCGGGCCGGTTCCAGCCCGAGTTCACGGTCGCCCAGCGGGGCGAAGAACCGGGCCACGTCGTCCTCCGTGACCTCGGCCAGTTCCGCCGGACTCCAGCGCGGGGCACGGTCCTTGTCGATGATCTGGGCCCGCACGCCCTCCACCAGATCGGACCCCGCGAAGGCGGTGCACGACGTTCGGTACTCCTGGTCGAGCACCGCTTCCAGGCTGTCCATCCCGCGCGCCCCGCGCAATGCGCGGAGCGTCACCTTGAGCGCGGTGGGCGACTTGACGCGGATCGTTTCGGCGGCCCGTGCGGCGGCGGGAACACCGCTGTTGTCGAGCCTGTCGAGAATCGTTTCGACCGAGTCGGCGCGATAGCACGCGTCGATCCACTCGCGGTGTGCCGCAAGTTCCCCGTCCGGCGCGGGCCGGGCGTGGTCCCGTACCGTCGCCCCGATCTCGCCGGGCGTACGGCAGTCGGCGAGCGCCTCGGTGAGGGCGGCGAGGTGCCGCGCCGGTACGAAGTGGTCGGCGAGCCCGCACAGCAGCGCGTCGCCCGCTCCCACCGTCTGGGCCGTGAGCGCGAGATGGGTGCCGAGCTCGCCGGGGGCGGAGCCCAGCAGGTACGTTCCGCCCACGTCGGGGACGAATCCGATGCCGGTCTCGGGCATGGCGACGCGCGAGCGTTCGGTGACGACACGGACGTCGCCGTGGGCGGAGACGCCCACGCCGCCCCCCATCACGATCCCGTCCATGAACGCCACATAAGGTTTCGGATACCGGGCGATACGGGCGTTGAGCCGGTACTCGTCGCGCCAGAACGCCATCGAGGCCGTACCACCGGCCCTGGCGTCGTCGTGGATCGAGCGGATGTCACCGCCCGCGCACAGGCCCCGCTCCCCCGCGCCGGTGATCAGGACGGCGGTGACGGAATCGTCTCGTTCGGCCTCGGCGAGCGCTTCGTCGATGCGCAGCACCATGGCGTGGTTCAACGCGTTGAGGGCACGTGGGCGGTTGAGCGTGATGTGCCGGAGGTACCCCCGCGTGTGCAACAGAACGGAATCGTCATGGTCCATGGATGCGCTCCGGTCGACCGTTGTGCCCCATCGTCCGTCGTACCCGGACGATCTTCCGCTGACATTCTGCGCGGCGGGTTCCGGAGCCGGGCGAGCAGGGGTGCCCGGGCGGTGGAACGGCGGTCGGCCCGCTGCGGCGGCCCGCCGTCACCGGTTCGGCGATTCGGACACCGCGTACCGGTTGGAGCGGCCCGTACGCCCCCGCCGGACGGCCCCCGGAACAGGAATGGCCCGGCCACGACCGGCAGCCGAGTACTTCCGGCGCTGCCCGTGCGTCGGTCGGGAAACCGCGCGAGCGGCGGTGCCGTCAGGTCGCCAGGCCGTGGCGGTAGGCGTAGACGACAGCCTGGACGCGGTCGCGGAGCTGGAGCTTGGTGAGGATGCGGGAGACGAAGGTCTTGACGGTCTCCTGACTGATGACGAGGGCCGCGGCGATCTCACGGTTGGAAAGACCGTCCGCGATGAGGCGGAGGACCTCCAGTTCGCGAGGGGTGAGGCCGGTGTCGCGGGCGGTGTCGTCGGCGGGGCGGATGCGGGCGGCGTACCGGCCGACGAGCCGGCGTGTCACGTCGGGGTCGAGGAGGGCCGCTCCGGTGGCCACGGTCCTGATGCCGTGCAGCAATCGGTCCGCAGGCGCGTCCTTGAGAAGGAAGCCGCTGGCACCGGCGCGCAGTGCCTCGTAGACGTGTTCGTCCAGGTTGAACGTGGTCACCACGAGGACCTTGACGGGGTGGGGCACTCCGGCACCGGCCAGCAGGCGGGTCGCGTCGAGACCGTCGAGGACCGGCATGCGGATGTCCATCACGACGACGTCGGGCCGCGTCTCGTGGGCCAGTTCGACCCCGGTCCGCCCGTCCCCGCACTCGCCCACCACTTCCATGTCGGGCTGGGCGTCGATGATGGTGACCAGGCCGGTGCGGACCAGCATCTGGTCGTCGCAGACCAGGACCCGGATCAGGGCGCTCACGAGGGGCTGCCGACGGGGATGCGCGCCCGCACGGTGAAGCCGCCGTCCGAGCCGCCGCCGGCGCTGAAGTCGCCGCCCAGGACGCCGACGCGTTCGCGCAGGCCCACCAGGCCCCGTCCGCTGCCGACGGCGGCGGCCGTGCGCGAGCCGGTCCCGTCCGTGCTGACCTCCACGGTGATGTCCCCTTCGCCGTGCCGTACCCGGACCGAAGTGCGGCTCCCGTGAGCGTACTTGAGCGCGTTGGTCAGTGCTTCCTGCACCACCCGGTAGGCGACGAGGTCGGCGCTGCCGGTCGAGGCCGGCGGCGTGCCCTGTTCGGTGAGGTCCACCGGCTGCCCGGCACGGCGGGTCTGCTCGACGAGGGCGAGGACACTGCCGACGGCCGGTGTCCCGGGCCCCTCGGCCGCCGTTTTGGCGTCGGCGCGCAGGTCGGTGTCGCTGCCGTGGTCGGGGCTGAGCAGGTCCAGCAGGTGGCGCAGGTCGGTGATGGCGCGGCGGCCGGTGTCGCTGACCGCGGTCAGCGACTGTTCGAGCCGCTCGGGAGCGGTGGTCAAGTAGTGGGCGGCTTCGGCCTGGACGACCATGGCAGTCACGTGATGGGTCACCACGTCGTGCAGCTCGCGGGCTATCCGGGTGCGTTCGGCGGTACGCGTCCGAGCGGCGACGCGCTCGCGTCGTTCGGCCTCCGCGACCCGAGCGGAGCGCAGCCACGCCCCGGCGCCCCAGGCCAGGGCCAGCACCAGGTAGAACGTCACGAACCCGTCCGGCGTCTCGCCGCCCGAACCGAGTCGGGACAGCGCGACCGCCAGCGGCACGTACGCCGCGGACAGAAGGATCACGGTGGGGCGTCGGCGGTGCTCCAGATGGAGCCCCGTGCTGATCAGGGCGATGGGCAGTGCGGTGCCGGCGGCCGAATGGTAGCCGCGCAGCTGGTCGAGGGCGAAGCCGCACGCGACCAGGGCGAGGCACAGGGCCGGCCACCGCCGCCGCACCGCGAGCGGAAGGCATTCGAGGGCGAGTGCCGCGACGGCGAGCGTGTCCAGGGGGCGGGTCGGCAGGTCCCCGACCATCGTCCCGTGACCGCGCAGTCCCGGCAGGAACGACGTGGCCAGGAACAGCAGCCCGAGCGGAAGGTCCCGGACGGTGACGTCGCACCGGCGCCACATCCGGCCGGCCCCCCGAAGGCTCATCACCGGGCGAGTGCAGCGAGCGCGTCGACGCGCCCGGCGCGCTGTCGGGGGACGATGTGTCCGCGCCTGCGGGCGAGCCACAGGAAGGCGACCGTCAGCAGCGCACCGAACAGCACCGCGTACACACTGGCCTCGGGGCCGAACTCGCCGCCCGTGATCAGCTTGGCGCCCGACATCGAGGCGTCCAGCAGACCATGAGTGTCGCCGGTGCCCGAGACCTCGGTGCCGAAGATGCCGGACTCCGCGAAGTTCCAGCCGAAGTGCAGACCGATCGGCAGCCACAGGGAGCGGGTGGCGGCGTAGGCAGCGGCGAGCATGCCGCCGGCCTCGATCGCGATGGCGACGGCGCCCGGCACCGTGGCGTTCTCGTTGAGCAGGTGGGCCGCGCCGAACACCACTCCGGACAGCGCCAGCGCGGTGTACGTGCCCAGCCCCCGCTCCACGAGCCGGAAGAGCAGGCCACGGAACATCAGTTCCTCCGTGACGGCAGCGCCTGCCATGAAGCCGACCAGCCCGATCGCGCCGGTCGGCGAACCGGTGCCGTGGACCTTGTAGTCCCCGAGGAAGAAGATGTTCGCGATGACACACCCGAACATCACGACGCCGATGACCAGGCCCCGCAGGAGCGATTGCGGCGCTCCCTCGCGCGCCAGTTCCGTGACCGGCCGCCGCTCGGTGCGTCCCACGACCCAGCGGTAGACGAACACGGAGAGCACCACCGTCAGGCCGCCCAGGAGGAGCGACAGCCACGGGTTGTCCTGCACCGCGGTGACGCTCTGTCCACCGATGGCACCCACCGCGACCACGGCCAGGATCTGCCACACCAGTTTCATCACGAGTCTTCCCTCGGTCCCTTCTCCGGTCCGCAGCCGGTGCGCCGCGGCTGAACCGAACGCTATGGAAACGGTGATCAGGAGTCGTCACCCCACAGTGGACACCTGTGTGTAGCTCGCACGGGGGACGGCCCGGCCCCGTACACGGGGGTGGCCCCGACCAGATGTCTGGTCGGGGCCACCGGACGACGCGTCAGTGCTGCACGGTACGGCGCCTGCGCACGGACCACATGATGCCGCCACCGGCCAGCAGGACGGCCACAGCGGCGCCCGCGATGACCGGGGTGGCGGACGAGGAGCCCGTCTCGGCCAGGTCCGGTGAGCCGGGGCTCGGGGCGACCACCGCCGGAGCGGACTCCGAGGGCGTCCCGTCGGGCGCGGCACTCTCGGCGGGCGGCCTGGAGGTGGGCGCCTGCGACGGCGTTTCCTCGGACGGCGTGGTCGTGGGGGTGTCCTCGGAGGGCGTGGGCGACGGGGTGGTGCCCTCGCACACCGGCGCCTGCTTGGTGTCGTCGTGCGAGAACTTGTCGCCGTCACCGGCCTTGACGACGAGGTGGACGGTCAGTTCCTTGTCGTGTCCGGGAAGCGCGAGCTTCTTGTGGAACTCCTTCCCGAAGGTCTCGGTGGGCAGGAGGTCCTTGCCGTCGACCGTGAGGGTCACCTGGTTGGTGACCTTGCTGTTGTAGGCGGTCAGGTCGAGGCTTACCTCGTCACAGGTCACGGACCAGACGGGCGTGTGGGCCGCGGCCGGGCCGGCGGAGAGGACGGCGCCGGTGAGGCCGACCACCGCAGCGGCTGCGAGAGTCCCCGCAGCACGCAACGATCTCCTGGGTATGGTCATTAATTCTTCCTCCGCACATGTTTCAACCGCCCGAATGGCGGTCGGGCGCAGAGTACTTCTCCCACGGACGGCTCACGAACCCGCCCCCACGAACCACACGGGACCACGACCCGCCCCATATGCGCACGGATTGCGGCACGCCGGGTACTCGGGTACCCACGGCCGTCCGTCCCACGGGTGTCAGAGGCGTCGGTGCATGATGTGCAGCCCGACCAGCCCCCGTACCGGATGGTCGAATCCCTCGGGCAGGGTGCCGAGGATCTCGAAACCGAGTGATCGGTAGAGCTCGACGGCGCGGACGTTGGTCTCCACCACGGCGTTGAACTGCATGGCCCGGAAGCCCGATGAGCGGGCCCAGTCCAACGAGTACGCGCACAGGGCCCGTCCCACTCCCTGCCCCGCGTGTCCGGGGTCGACCATGTAGCTCGCACCGGCGATGTGCGATCCGTTGCCCATGTGGTTGTTGTTCATCTTCGCGGTGCCGAGGACGGTGCCCTCGTCGTCGACCGCCACGACCGTACGGTTCGGCGGGTCGAGAAGCCACCACGAACGGGCCTCGTCCCTCCCGAGGTCGAGCGGGTAGGTGAACGTCTCGCCCGCGGCCACGATCTCGTGGAAGAACGGCCATACGGCGGGCCAGTCCTCGGCGGTGGCCTCCCTGATCATCATGTGGCCAGGATGCCCGTGCCGCTTCCCCTCGTGCGAGTCGTTTGCGGAACGTCCGGGAGCCGGTCAGACCTGGTCGTCCTCCGGATCCGCCGACTGACGTACCGCCACACCGAGATGTTCTCCCACCCTGTTGACGAGCAGGGTCATCTCATAGGCGACCTGCCCGACATCGGCGTCGGCGGCAGTCAGCACGCACAGGCAGCTGCCCTCGCCAGCGGCCGTCACGAACAACAGCGCCTCGTCGAACTCGACCATGGTCTGCCGGGCCCTGCCGACCCTGAAGTGACGTCCGGAACCACGGGCGAGACTGTGCAGTCCGGAGGAGACCGCGGCGAGGTGCTCCGCGTCCTCGCGCGCCAGCCCCGTGCTCGCCCCGGTCACCAGGCCGTCGTTCGAGAGCACCAACGCGTGCCGTATGTGCCCGACCCTGTTCGTGAGATCGTCAAGGAGCCAGTCGAGTTCCTTGTCCAGCGCCATATCCCCGCTCCTCCCCGCTCATGCGTTCCCCGTGCCCCACGTTTCCCGTAAGCCTTGCGCACCGGTCACGAACGGGCAAGCACTCCTCGGTCATGTGGCCGGGTCCGGACGCCGTCGGCGGCGATGCCGCAGGGGGCACGGAGCCGTACCGGGGCCGGGGCCACGAGATGGACAGCGGTCACCCGTACGAGAGGTTCGCGCAGGGGTTGTCATCGGCCGAGCGGGCCCCTCCGGCGACGTCCGACGGGACTGCGGAGGGATGCGGGGACGGGTTGGCGGCCGCAGGATTCCGGGCGTACGAACTACCGAGGACGATCTGGATTCCGGGGGTGTCGGACGCCGTCGTCCCGGCCCCGGACAACACGCGCGCGGTCGCCTCGGCCTCGCTGCGCAGACCCGGTCCGTAGGCGACGACCGTCGAGGCGTGGTCCTGGCGGCTCGCCGTGGCGGTGGTGGTGACGGTGAAGCCCCGGGAGCGCAGGAGTTCGGCCGCACGGGCGGCGAGCCCGGTGACCGTGGTGCCGTTGTAGACGGCGACGTCGATGCCCTTGCCCGGAAGCGGATCGGCGGTGGGCGTCGGTGTCGCACCGTCCTCGGCCCGGTCGCCCCCGGCGGACCGTCTGCCGCTGGCGTCCTGGCCGTCGACCGTCCGGTCGGCCTTCAGCGCGGCCCAGAGCGCGTCGGCGTCGGGCTCGACGATCGCGATGCGAGCACCCTCGTATCGCCACGGGACGGTGACGAACTTGGTGTTGTGCAGGTCGATGTTCTTCATCGACA
This sequence comes from Streptomyces sp. NPDC014734, assembly GCF_043083325.1. Taxonomy (NCBI): domain Bacteria; kingdom Bacillati; phylum Actinomycetota; class Actinomycetes; order Kitasatosporales; family Streptomycetaceae; genus Streptomyces; species Streptomyces sp. NPDC014734. The sequence goes on from NZ_JBIBYN010000026.1 coordinate 16,159, forward strand.
TCGCGAACGACAGAAGCCGGTCGGCCGAACCGAGTCCGGGGTCGACCGTCATCGCGTCGGTCGCCGCGTCGGCGAGGGGCAGCAGTGTGGTCGGGTTCATGCCCCGCGACTTGACCTTCTTGATCAGGGAAGCGACGAAAGCCTGTTGGCGCTTGATCCGCCCTATGTCCGAGCCGTCGCCGATACCGTGGCGGAGCCTGACGTAGTCGAGTGCCCGCTGCCCGGAGACGTTCTGCGGGCCCTTCGCGAAGATCCGCGTGCCCTGCGTGGGCATCTTCGGGCTGAGATCGCGCTGGTGGATGTCGTGGGGCAGACAGACGGGCACGCCCCCGACTGCCGAGGTGAGTGCGGAGAAGCCGGCGAAGTCGACGACGACGGTGTGGTCGACACGCAGGCCCGTGAGGTGTTCGACGGTGTTCTGGGTGCAGGCCGGATTCCCCTCGGCGGTCTCACCCACCGAGAACGCCGCGTTGAACATGACGTCGTGCCGGGGTGCTGTCCATGCGCCGCCCGGAAGCCTGCAGGCCGGAATGTCGACGAGGGAGTCCCGGGGAATCGACACGGCGACGGCGTGCTTGCGGTCGCCGTACACATGGAGGAGGAAGGCGGTGTCGGAGCGCCCCACCGCGCCCGTGCCGCCGCCCAGCCGGCTGTTCTCCCCCGAGCGCGAGTCCGATCCGATGACCAGGACGTTCTGCCCTCCCGACGAGCCCGGGGGCCTGTCTCCGGAAATCCCGTCCGCGCTGAACGTGCCGATGCCGCCGTTCAGCTTGAGGTAGACCCACCCGACGCCCGCGACGAGCAGCACCAGGAAGGAGAGTCCGGACACGGCGGTTCTGCGCAGGCGGCTTCCTCTCGACCTGCCGATCGGTTTCCTGCTGCTCGTCGTCATCGGCCACCCCGTCCGTCCGGTTCAAGGAGGAAGCCCCCGGCTCCCTCGGAGGGAGACGCGTTCCACCGCCCTGCGGTTTTACAGTTGCGCAATGTAGCGAGTGCCGCTGTTCGAATGGATCACCGGACCTGCCCGCGTTCAGCCTGAAGCACTTCCCGCGGAAGCCGGGTGAAAACACGCCCGGCACACCGGAACGAGGTGCTCATCACGCATGTGTGTGCGACTGGGCCGGCGCCCGTCCACGGTGACGGGCACGGCGGCGCCGGCGGCCGGACAGCGAACCCGCGCCGGTGGGCGGCCCTCCGCCGGTCACTTCAAGAATTGCGCAAACGTGGGAACCATGGAAGTGTCGCGGTCGTTTACCCAGGTGGCGGCCGAGGACGTGCTGCTCACCGGATCGCCGCATCGCTGTACCACTGGATCAATGGAGGAAGTTCATGGGTGTGAGCCTGGCCAAGGGCGGCAATGTCTCCTTGTCGAAGGAGGCGCCCGGCCTGACCGCGGTGACGGTCGGCCTGGGCTGGGACGTGCGGACGACGACGGGCGCGGACCACGACCTGGACGCGAGTGCGCTGCTGTGCTCGGAATCCGGCAAGGTCCTCTCCGATCTGCATTTCGTCTTCTACAACAACCTGACGAGCCCGGATGGTTCGGTCCAGCACACCGGCGACAACCTCACCGGTGAGGGCGAGGGCGACGACGAGTCCGTCAATGTGGACCTGGCAGCCGTGCCCGCCGACGTCGCCAAGATCGTTTTTCCGGTCTCCATCCATGACGCCCAGAGCCGCGGTCAGAGCTTCGGGCAGGTCCGCAACGCCTTCATCCGTGTGGTGAACCGGGCGAACGGCGTCGAACTCGCCCGCTACGACCTCAGTGAGGACGCCTCGACGGAGACCGCCATGGTCTTCGGAGAGCTCTACCGGCACGGCACGGAGTGGAAGTTCCGTGCCGTGGGCCAGGGTTACGCGTCGGGTCTGGCAGGTATCGCGTCCGACTACGGGGTCAACGTCTGACCCCAGGGCCGCACCGGCGTCGCACACCGTCCTTTCCCCTCCCCTTCACCGATCGGCGGGGAGGGGGCGGATGTCCGTCCCGACGGCCCGCAGAGTCACCCCTTCGCCGCCGGGTCGTCGCGCCGGTGGTGCGGAACCGGGCAGCCCCGCACCCCGGGAGTGGGAAACGTCCCGAGCCCGGAGACCTCGTACCCGCCCGGATACCCCTTGATCTCCGGGTTCTGCCGCGCGTAGTGAGGGGTGGTGCGCGGCGGGAGCAGCCGCACGGCCCGCGCCCTGAGCCGCAACGCGCCGTGGGTGAGATTGCGGACCACCGGTCCCGGGCGTTCGTACCGGAAGGCGCGGAGCAGCGAATCGTCGAGGAGCGCCAGGGCGGCCTTGCGCGCGACGGGCGCGAGAACGCCCGGATACCAGGAGCCCATCAGATCGAGTGTGGCGTCGGAGACACGGCGGCCCCCCTCGTCCCAGCCGAAGTGCTCGGCCTCGTAGGAGTCCAGGGTCCGCTCGAAGTCCTCGTAGGTCTCCGGGAGGTCCTTGATGCCCATGTGGGCGCCCAGGGTCCGGTAGTAGACGGCGCAAGCCCGCAGTTCGTGGGCGGACAGCCGACGCCAGCCGTAGCGGTCGATCCATCGCTTCGGCGTGACGACGAAGGTGCACAGCACATAGCGCATGTCGTCGTTGCCGATGTCGTAACTGCGATGCATCTGGTTGATGCGGCGAAGGGCCGTGCGCCCGGATTCACTGGTGAAGCCGTGCTCCACTACCGTGTCGAGCAGGAGTGCGGTGTCGTCGTAGCGCTTCTGCGACCGGTCCGTCAGTTCCGCGGTCTGCGCGAGGAGCCGGCCGATGCTCGGAACGGCGTAGGTGCGGTACAGGGCAAGTTCGAGTGCGCGGGTGATGTCCCAGGGAAACTCGTAGGTCGCCGTGATCCGGTAGATGCGCAGGAAATCCCGTTCCGGATCGAGCCGCTGAATCTCCTTCAGACGGTCGTACCTCTTCACCGCGTTGCCTCCTCGCCTCGACCGGAGGTGACACTCTACGTCGGCGGCCGAACACGGATCGCTCCGATGGTCACACCCTCGTCCATGCCGGAACACCGTCCGTCGCGGGTGGAGGAGTGCCCGCCGCCGACCGGCGAACCACTTGTCAGGGCCTCGACGAGCGGGTTACCCGCTCGTTAAGGTGCGCCGACGGACAAGCGTGACGGACGAGGAGGGGTGCCGTGGCGGGGACGAACGACGGGGTCGCCGACGACGCACTGTACGTACTGACCGCGGCGCTGCTGACACCCGCGCGCTTCCCGAGCGTGCTCGGTGACGACTACCCCGCGGCGTGTGCGACGCTCGCCCTCGAACCGTACGCCGAGGGGTACGGCCTGGTCCTCGGGCAGGACGCCGACGGTGCGCGCTGGACCGTCGCGGTGGACGACGTGTCACTGGTCGCCGCCGCGATCGCCGCCTGGGACTGCGGGATGGAGTACGACCTCTCCCCCGACGACCGCTCCATGGTCTGCGCGCTGCCCGGTTGGCCGCTGCCCGTCGCGGTCGCGGCCCCCGGACTGCCCGCCCCGCACGACCCGCAGCCCGATCCCGGGGCCGTGGACACCGGACCGGTCGCCCTGGCACCTCCCGACACGGACACCTGGGGCCCGGCCCAGCGGCGCATGGGTGCGGACGAGATCGCGCACCAGTGGGCGGCGTGGCGGGATCGACTCGACGAGGAGCAGGCCCGCACCCCGGATGACGGCGACGGGATCCCGGTCCGGGCCGACGATACCCGGGGCTCTTCCGGAACCCCTGCCGGGGACACCCCTCTCGCGCTGCACGCCGGTCTGCGGCGTGCGCTCGCGGAGGCGCACGCCTATGCGGACACACCGCCGCCGCCGGGCCGGGTCCGGTCGTCCTTCGCCGCGGGCGACGCACGGATGCTGCGTGCCGACGGTCCGGGTTGGTCACTGGTCGCCCGGACGGACGATGTCGCGTTCGTCCTGCTGGACGACGAGCCGGGCGAGGTGCTGCCGGTCGGGCGCGGTACGGCACTGCCCGGTCTGCTGCGAGCCCTGGAGGCGATCGCGGTGCGGCCCGTCTGAGCGGCCGGGCGGTCCCCGCGTGTCGCCTGGGCGCTCTCGCGCACCCGGCGCGCGGACATCCCTGCGTCCTGCGGCGCGACCCCGTGACGCCGCGCGCCGGAACACCGCGGGCACCGGAGACACTCCCGGCACCGGCACCGTCCTCGGCGTCAGCGTCCTATTTCCTTGCGGGTGATCCTGCGGAGCCTGCGCCGCTGAGCGGGGTCCAGCATCAGGTAGGCGACCGCCGGAACTCCGATCAGGACCAGCAACGACAACCAGAAACCGATGAACGGCATCAGGACGACCGCCGCGACGACTCCTCCGATGGCGATCTTCGCGCTGTTCGACATCGTCCACGCCTCCTTTGCGGCCCGAACCGCTCCTGCTGTGAGAACGCCTGTGCGGGCCTTTCGGTTCCAGCCTGCCCGAGTCTCACCTCAGGGGCTCGCCCACGTCGTGCATGTGCCGCAGTGCCTGCCGGTACGACTCGATCGGCCCGGTCTCCGCGTACGGCATGCCGAGCGCCTCGCAGTGGGCGCGCACCATGGGCTGCGCCAGACGCAGATGGGGTCGCGGCATGCTCGGGAAGAGGTGGTGCTCGATCTGGTAGTTGAGGCCGCCGAGGAACCAGTCGGTGAGGATGCCGCCGCGTACGTTGCGCGAGGTGAGGACCTGGCGCCGGAGGTGGTCCCAGGGTTCGCCGTCGGGGTCGGGCATCTCCATGCCCTTGTGGTTGGGCGCGAAGGCCATGCCCAGGTGGAGTCCGAAGAGTGCGTGGTGCACCAGCGCGAAGACGGCGGCCCTGCCCGGGGACATGACGGTGAGCAGCAGTGCCGCGTAGAGGCCGAGGTGCGCGACCAGGAGCAGGGCGGAGAGGGCGCGTTCCCGGACGGGCTGCCTGTTCAGGTACTGGAAGCCGGAGATCTTGAGGGCGATGCCTTCGAGGAGCAGCATGGGGAAGAACAGCCGGGCCTGGTGCCGGGTGAGCCACCGGGCGAAGCCCTCTCGGCGGGCGGCCTGTTGCTGTGTCCAGACCAGGGCGCCGACGCCGACGTCCGGGTCCTTGTCGATGTGGTTGGGGTTGGCGTGGTGACGGACGTGCTTGTCGTTCCACCACGCCTCGTTCATGCCCAGCAGCAGATTGGCGTGTACGAGGCCGATCGCGCGGCCGGTCCTGCGGTCGCCGGATATCTGGGCGTGTCCGGCGTCGTGCCCGATGAACGCGGTGCGGGCCCAGCAGAGCGCCAGCGGCAGTGCAAGCAGCAGGGTCCACCATGTGTCGCCGAGGAGGAACATGCAGGTGACGATCGCGCCGAGGGCGATCAGATTGACGGTGATGCCGACCGCGTACCAGCCCGTGCGACGTTCGAGGAGGCCTTGCCCCCTGACCGCCCTGAGCAGGGGCGCGAAGTCGCTGCCCCGGGTCGGAGCGGTTGCGGAGCCCTCGGCTGCGTCGACGTCTTCCGCACCGTCGCGGGGGCCTTCCACAACGGCGGCTGTGGACTGGGACATGAGTTCTCCGGTCTCTGAAAGGCGGCGCTGACCTGGAAAAACGTAGGGCGGACAGAGCTGTGGCGACCATGGCGCAGGCCCCCGGAATCCCCAGGTGCCAGCCCCCTCCGCCCACGGGGGCCAGCACCCGGGTCTCCGGGGGCCAGCACCCGTGGACGAGAAGGGGGTGTGATGTGCCCACGGCGTTTGCCGGTTTCCGGGCCGAGCCGCCGCGAGCCGGGAAGTGAGGTGGATCACGGCGATTCCGGGCGCAGTCGACGTTCGAGTGGAGTACGCTCGGCGCCCTCAGCCCTCACTAGTCAAATTTGAGGAATTCGGCCATCGCTGTGCACAGGTTTCCTGCCGCAACACTCTCCGAGGTCTCCGCACTCTCCCGTTGTTCCGTTGTCTTCGTGCCCGGGGACCCGTTCCGGACCGGCCGTGTCGCCTTCTGGCATCCGGACGGCAGCAGTCCGCCCGATGGTCCCGGGTCCGTCGAGGAACTGACCGTCGTCGGCACCGACACAGGGGTGTACGCCGTACCGGCGCTGATGCTTCCGGTCCGCGACGCGTTGCCCGTACTGACGCGCGCACGGGTCTGCGAGCATGCCTCGTCAGCGGCCGTCTTCTGGGGTGCCGCCGCTCTCCTCGCCCTGCACCTCGCCGCCCGGGGCCTGTTGCTGCCCGGGCTCACGGCAACCGATCACGATGCCTGGCGGGCCGGCCCGCTGACCGCCGACGACCAGTCGCGCCTGCGCACGCTCGCCGCCTCGATGCCGCCCCTCGCCCATGCCGTGCCGCTCGACGCGACGGCGCGGCCCGTGATGCTTCCCGAACCCGAGCGGCTGCTGCGCGCGTTCCTCGACGCGGTGGCCGACGGCCTGCCGCGCACGCCCGCCGCCGTCCTCGCCACCGGGGACCCCGCGTTCGCCGCGGACGCGCCGCAGCGCCTGCCGGACCAGCGGGGCTGGGCCGCCGATGTCGCGGCCGGGCACGACGCGGGCGTGCGGCTCTCGCTGCGGATGGAAATGGCGGGGCCCGCGACCCCTGGTGAGGACGCCGGAGGGGAGGCCGACCCGGGCGACGGCCCGTCCTTCCTCGCCGTTCTGCAGATCCACGGCGTCAGTGATCCGACGCTGGTCGCCGACGCGGCCGAGGTCTGGACGGGACCGGCCGCCGACGCGTTCGGTCCCCGGGCCCGGATGGACGCGCTGCTCGCGCTGCGGCGGGCCGCCCGGGCCTGGCCGGCCCTGTCACCGCTCCTGTCGGCCGCGGTGCCCGACTCCGTCGAGCCTGCCGACGAGGAACTCGCGGAACTCCTCGGTCCGGCCGGACGTGCCCTCGCCGCGGCCGGGGTGCAGGTGCACTGGCCCCGTGAACTCGTCCACACGCTCACCGCACGCGCCGTGATCGGTCCGCCCGACGACGGAACGGACCGGGAGCACGCGTGGTCCGGCCGCGTCTCGTCGGACGCTCCGCCGCTCCTGTCGGCCGACGCACTGCTGTCGTTCGACTGGCGGTTCGCCCTGGGCGACCAGCAACTCGGCCGCGCCGAACTGGACCGCCTCGCCGAGGCCACCAGGCCGGTCGTGCGGCTGCGCGACCGCTGGGTGCTGATCGACCCCGAAGAGGTGCGGCGCGCCCGCGAGACGCAGGACCGCAAGGTCACGCCGATCGACGGCCTGGGCGCGGTACTGACCGGCTCCGCGGAGGTCGACGGCCGCCGGGTCGAGGTACGGGCCACCGGCCCGCTGGAGGACCTGCGCCGTCTGCTGGCCGATCCGGAGCCCGGCGGGGCCGGCGCCGGGCGGCGGACGATCGGGCCGCCGGCGGCGCTCGACGCCGTGTTGCGCGACTATCAGCTGCGTGGTCTGAACTGGCTGCACACCATGACGTCCCTGGGCCTCGGCGGCTGCCTCGCCGACGACATGGGACTGGGCAAGACCATCACCCTGATCGCCCTGCATCTGCACCGCCTCGATGCCGATCCGGACACCGGGCCGACCCTCGTGGTCTGCCCGACCTCGCTCATGGGGAACTGGCAACGGGAGATCGAGAGGTTCGCCCCGGGCACACCGGTGCGCCGCTTCCACGGCGGATCTCGTGATCTCAACGATGCGGCCGACGGCGGCTTCGTCCTCACCACGTACGGCACGATGCGGCTCGACGCGGGTCGGCTGGCCGAGGTCCGGTGGGGCCTGGTGGTCGCCGACGAGGCCCAGCACATCAAGAACCCCTACTCGGCGACGGCCCGGCAGCTGCGCACGATCGGCGCCCGCGCCCGCGTCGCGCTCACCGGTACCCCGGTGGAGAACAACCTGTCGGAACTGTGGGCGATCCTCGACTGGACCACGCCCGGTCTGCTGGGCCGCCTCGGCACCTTCCGCACCCGCTACGCGCGGGTCGCGGAGGGCGGCGATCCGGCGGCGACCGCACGGCTCGCCGCCCTGATCCGGCCGTTCCTGCTGCGGCGGCGCAAATCGGATCCGGGCATCGCACCCGAGCTGCCGCCCAAGACCGAGACGGACCGGACGGTGTCGCTGACCGCCGAACAGGCCGGACTCTACGAAGCCGTGGTGCGGGAGACGATGACCGCGATCTCCGGTGCCGACGGCTTCGCCCGGCGGGGCCTGGTCGTGAAGCTGCTGACGGCGCTGAAGCAGATCTGCAACCACCCCGCCCAGTACCTCAAGGAGAACGAGCCCCGGATCGGGGGCCGTTCGGGCAAGGTGGAGCTGCTGGACGAACTGCTCGACACGATCCTGGCGGCGGACACCGGCGTGCTCGTGTTCACCCAGTACGTCCGGATGGCCCGGCTGCTCGAACAGCACCTGGGAGCGCGTGGAATACCCACGCAGTTCCTGCACGGCGGCACACCGGTCGCGGAACGGGAGGCCATGGTGCGGCGGTTCCAGGAGGGCCGGGCGCCGGTCTTCCTGCTGTCGCTCAAGGCGGCGGGAACCGGCCTGAACCTCACCCGGGCCGGACACGTCGTGCACTTCGACCGGTGGTGGAACCCCGCGGTGGAGGCGCAGGCGACCGACCGCGCCTACCGGATCGGCCAGACCCAGCCGGTGCAGGTGCACCGGCTGATCGCCGAGGGCACCGTCGAGGACCGCATCGCCGGCCTGCTGGCCCGGAAACAGGAGCTGGCGGACGCGGTGCTCGGCTCCGGCGAAACGGCACTGACCGAACTGACGGACGCGGAACTCGCCGAACTGGTGGAGCTGCGAGGGGGCACGCGATGAACGACGGGTACGAGGCGTACGACGGTGACGGGTACGACGCCGACGGTCCGGTGGGTACGGGCGGCGCGTCCGAGCCGGAACGCACCTTCGCCGCGCTGCCGCCCGCGCGCGGCCGCGGCTTCTCGTCGTCCTGGTGGGGGCGGGCCTGGCTGAAGGCCCTGGAGGAGACCGCCCTGGACGGCGCCCAGCTGAAGAAGGGACGCGGGGTGGCGCGCGAGGGCCGGGTCGGCGCGGTGTCGGTGCGTCCCGGCCGGATCACCGCGGTCGTCCGGGACCGGGACTCCTCGACGTACCGCGGCGATGTGCTGCTCCAGGAGTTGGGCGAGGAGGACTGGGAACGCTTCCTGGACGTCGCCGCCTCCCGCTCCGGGCACGTCGCGGCGCTGCTGGACCGCGAGATGCCGCCCCATCTCGTCGAGGACACCGCCGCGGCAGGCGTGGAACTGCTTCCGGGAATCGGCGATCTGGAGCCTCGGTGCACCTGCGAGGCATGGGACCACTGTCCGCACACCACCGCACTGTGCTACCAGGTCGCGCGGCTGCTCGATCAGGACCCGTTCGTCCTGCTGCTCATGCGAGGACGCGGCGAACGCCGGCTCCTGGACGAACTCCAGCTGCGCATCGCGACCCGCGCCGTCGGACGCGGGCCGTCCGAAGCGCACACCGGCGCCGACGGGGCTGACGCCGCGTCGGCCCCGGGGCCGGGACGGGGGGTGCGGGCGGACGAGGCGTTCGCCGCCCGGGACATCCTGCCCCCGTTGCCACCTCCGCCACCGCTGCCCGAGGAGCCGGGTCCGGTGCCGTCGCTCGACACGGAGACCGAGCCGGAACCCGGCGTCGACCCGGCCGTCCTGGAGCTGCTGGCCGCGGACGGCGCGGCACGTGCCCACCGCATGCTCGCCGACGCCCTCTCCCCCGACCACGCGCGCCAGGCGCTGCCGACCGGGCTGACGCCGCAGCAGGACGCCGTGCGACTGCTCGCCGACACCCGGCCCGAGCCCTGGACGGCGACCCGGCTGGCCACCGCGTCGGGACGGCACCGGACCGGGCTGGACGCGGCGGTACGAGCCTGGCGGTACGGCGGGGCGACGGGCCTCGCCGTACTCGACGAGGAATGGACGCCGGACCCCGAGACGCTGGCCCGGGCCCGGGCCCGGCTCTCCGGCGCGTGGGAGGAGGGCGAGCGGCCCCTGCTGCGACGGACGGAGAACCGCTGGACCGCGCCGGAGGACGGGGTGCAGCTCCGGTACGGACGGGACGGGCGCTGGTGGCCCTACCGCGAGGAGGGCGGACACTGGATTCCGGCAGGGCCACCGGACGACGATCCGGCGGCGGCGCTGGGCGGGGTGAGCGCGCCGGAGTGAGCCGGTGGGGGTGAGCGGTCGGGATGAACACGTCGCGGTGTGCGCGTCGGGCGGCCGAGGCACTCGCCGTGCGAGACCCGTCCGATGTCGCCCCCGCACTCCGCCCGTTCCCCGAAATGGCCTTCCGTATCCGGTGGTTGGGCCTGGTGCGGTGGCCGACGCCGGACTACGGTCTGTCGGAGTTCCCTGCCCATCGGCTGCTCGGCCGGACCGATGAGGCACCGTTGGCCCAGGTGTGCGACACCACCCACACGTAACAGGAGTGTTCATGCACCGCAGAAGGATTCTTCAGGGCGCCGCGGCCACAGCGGCCGCGGCGCTGCTCCCGGCCTCGGCCCGTGCGGCGGCCACCCCGACAGCGGGCGACACGGACTATCCACTCGCCCACTGGGCACCCGCCTCCACGTCCAACTACACGGCGTCGAACCGCCCTTCGGCATATCCCATCCAGTACGTGATCATCCATGTGACCCAGGAGACGTTCTCCAGCACGCTCGGGATCTTCCGGAACCCGGCCAAACAGGTCTCCGCGCACTACGTGGTGCGCTCCGGGGACGGTTATGTCGCCCAGTGTGTCCGTGAGCAGAACATCGCCTGGCACGCGGGCAATTGGGACTACAACACGCGCAGCGTCGGAATCGAGCACGAAGGCTGGGTGGACCAGCCCTCATACTTCACCGACGCCATGTACGAGAAGTCGGCGCTGCTGACCGCCTCGGTCTGCGACCGTCACGGCATCCCCAAGGACCGGGCGCACATCCTCGCGCACGCGCAGGTCCCGGGCACGGACCACACCGATCCGGGCCCGAACTGGGACTGGGTGCGCTACATCCGGCTCGTCAATCTGTACTCGGCCGCCTGAGGCCGGCGCAGCGGGGGCTCCCGTCCGGCCACCGCGCACCCCGCTTGTCGCGGACACCGCCTGCGGCCACGATGGGTGTGCACGATGTGCCTGGACGGGAGGGCGAGTTGACGGACCCCTGGGTGGCCCTGGCAGCCGGTACGGACCCGGGCCGGCAGTACCGCCGGCTGCGGGACGCGCACGAGGTGTTCATCACGGCCGGGCGGCTGGAGACGTCGGTGCGCCCGGTGGTCGGCGCGTCGTGGCGCCGCTCGGCCCGGGCCCGGGTCAGTCCTGACGGCACCGCCCCGATCGAGCTGGGCTCCGAGGACCTGGGACCGTACCGCGAAGGACATCCACTGGCCCCCGCCATGCCGTTGATCCGCGAGCTGATGTGCGCGTACGCGACGGACGGGGAACATCTGCTCGCGGTGTGCGACGCCCACGGCAGGCTGCTGTGGGTCGAGGGTCACGCGACGGCCCGGCGGGCGGCGAGCCGGATGAACTTCGTGGAGGGCGCCCGGTGGGCGGAGTCGGTGGCCGGGACGAACGCGCCGGGCACGGCCATCGCGGTGAACCGGCCGGTCCAGGTCTTCGCCGCCGAACACTTCCTGCGCCCGGTCCAGCCGTGGACGTGCGCGGCGGCGCCGCTGCACGACCCGTGCACGGGACGGGTGCTGGGCGCGGTGGATGTCACCGGCGGGGACCGGCTCGCGCATCCGCACAGTCTGGCGTTCGTGCAGGCCGTGGCTCGCGCCGCCGAATCGCAGCTCGCGCTGCTGGCGCCGTCCCCCGCCGACGGGACGCTCCGGCTCACCGCGCTCGGCCGGGACGAGGCCCTGCTCGTCGCGGCAGGCCGCAGGGTCCGGCTCAGCAGACGGCACAGCGAGCTCCTGGTGACGCTGGCACGGCACCCGGAGGGCCTCGGGGGCGACGAACTCCTCGTCGAACTCCACGAGGACGAGTCGGTGGCCCCGGTGACGCTGCGCGCCGAACTCTCCCGGCTGCGCCGGCTCCTCGGACCGGATCTCCTCCGCTCCCGCCCCTACCGGATCGCGGTTCCGGTCGACGCCGACTTCGACACGGTCCTGCGCAGGCTGGAATCCGGGGCGGTGGCGTCGGCGTTCGACGCGTATACGGGTCCGCTGCTGCCCGGCTCGCGGGCTCCGTCCGTGGTCCGGCTGCGACGTCGGCTCGACGAGCAGGTGCGGGCCGCGTTGATCGCACGCGGTGACCCGGCGCTGCTGGCCGACTGGGTCCACAGTTCCTGGGGCGAGAACGACCTGCCGGTCTGGCGCGCGCTCGCGTCGGCGGTACCCGTGGACCGGCGCGCGGCGGTACTCGCCGCGATCGGCGCGCTGGAGGCCGAACAGGGGTAGCGACGCGCCGATGCAACGGAATCGCAACGTCCCTGCCTCTACCCTCGCACCGAGAGCCGTCCAACGGCGGGCGGCACCGGATCCGGAGGCCAGAGAGATGACCCGTTACGCCGCGCCGGGCACCGAGGGCGCCATCGTCTCGTACGAATCCCGCTACGACCACTGGATCGGGGGTGCGTACGTGCCGCCGGCCCGGGGCCAGTACTTCGAGAACCCCAGCCCCGTCGACGGCCGTCCGTTCACCGAGATCGCCCGCGGCACCGCGGAGGACGTCGAGCGGGCGCTGGACGCGGCACACGGCGCGGCGCCCGCCTGGGGCGCCACTCCGGCGGCGGAACGCGCCTCGGTCCTCAACCGCGTCGCCGACCGGATGGAAGCGCATCTGGAGGAGCTGGCGGTCGCCGAGACCTGGGACAACGGCAAGCCGGTACGCGAGACCCTGGCCGCCGACATCCCGCTGGCCATCGACCACTTCCGCTACTTCGCGGGTGCGCTGCGCGCACAGGAGGGGACTCTCGCCGAGATCGACGACGACACCGTCGCCTACCACTTCCACGAGCCGCTGGGGGTGGTGGCGCAGATCATCCCGTGGAACTTCCCCATTCTGATGGCCACCTGGAAGCTGGCCCCCGCCCTCGCCGCGGGCAACGCGGTGGTCCTCAAGCCGGCCGAACAGACCCCGGCCTCCGTCCACGTATGGCTGAAGCTTGTCGCGGATCTGCTGCCGCCCGGCGTCGTCAACATCGTCAACGGCTTCGGCGCGGAGGCCGGCAAACCCCTCGCGTCCAGCCCGCGCGTCGCGAAGATCGCCTTCACCGGTGAGACGACGACAGGACGGCTGATCATGCAGTACGCCTCCGAGAACATCAAACCGGTGACGCTGGAGCTGGGCGGCAAGTCGCCGAACATCTTCTTCGACGACGTGTGGAACGCGGACGACGACTTCCGCGACAAGGCTCTTGAGGGCTTCACCATGTTCGCCCTCAACCAGGGCGAGGTCTGTACCTGCCCGTCGCGTGCGCTGATCCAGCACGGGCACTACGGCGAGTTCCTGGAGGCGGGCATCGCCCGCACCGAGAAGATCGTCGCGGGGCACCCGCTGGACACGAACACGATGATCGGTGCCCAGGCGTCCAACGACCAGTTGCAGAAGATCCTTTCGTACCTGGACATCGGTCGCCAGGAGGGCGCGAAGATCCTCACGGGCGGTCAGCGCATCGAGTACGACGGGGAACTCGCGGGCGGCTACTACGTGCAGCCGACCGTGTTCGAGGGCGACAACCGGATGCGGGTCTTCCAGGAGGAGATCTTCGGCCCGGTCGTCGCGGTCACGTCCTTCTCGGACTTCGACGACGCCATCAAGACGGCGAACGACACCCTGTACGGCCTCGGCGCGGGCGTGTGGACCCGTGACATCAACACCGCGTACCGGGCCGGCCGTGCCATTCAGGCGGGCCGGGTCTGGACGAACTGCTACCACGCGTACCCGGCCCACGCCGCCTTCGGCGGCTACAAGCAGTCGGGGATCGGCCGGGAGAACCACAAGATGATGCTGGAGCACTATCAGCAGACGAAGAACCTTCTCTGTTCTTACAGCCCTCAGAAACTTGGCTTCTTCTAGAGCCTGAAGTCGGGTTGCCTGGAGGCATCGTTGCGCTCCAGGCAACCCGCCACAAAAGGTCACCACCGCAATCGATCGGAGTGTGCGCTGATGGTCCTCACCGTCCCCGTCAGCATCGCGGTGCTGAAGCGCTGCGGAGACCGTCGACGGGGGCGTCAGCCCTCACGCGTCCCGGTCGAGCGAGCAGGGCGAACCGACTGAGACCGGACGGCGACACATCACTCGCTTCACTCCGACGGCACCGACATCTCGACACATGGCTGACGACTCGTTCCTGATGACCTGTGGGAGCGTGTCGCACTCCATCACTCATACACTCATGAACCGTCCGCCGAGGGAGTCACCCGACCCCGATCGCGACGCCGAACCCGACCGGATCGAGCAGGTGCTGGACCGCTTCCCGGACCGGGGCTTCGCCTTCGACGAGTTCGGCCCCTGGGGATCCGGCCACCGCAGGCTCGTGCCGGGCGAAACGGGCCAAGCCAAACCGGCTGCCGGGGGCCTACTTCCGCACCCACGGCGTCACCTGCTCCCACGGCTGCTACTCCGTGGGCGACGACCGCCTGTGGGGCGTCGGCCGACGTCGCAGGGGCACCGCCAACGCCCGCCACCCCGACGTACTCGCCGCCCAACGCAAGGAACTCGCCCGTACCCGCAGCGAGAAGGGCATCCGCTGGGGCGGACGCCCCCTCGACACCGCGGCCTGACCCACCGCGAACCGCGGCCCCCAAGCGCCGAAGGGGGCAAGTCCAGGAGAAGGACCGCGACGGAAGGACGGCTCAGGAGGCGGACGGTTCGATCTCCCCCGCGAAGACGATGACCTGGTCGATGAGGCTCCGCCGCAGATGGACGATGTCCGTTCCCGCCAGGCGGGGACCTCCGTCAGGCGTGGTGAAGACCCACTGGTACCGGGCCCACTCGTCTGGCATGTCCACCGCCGAGCAGCGGACCATCGTGCCGGTCCCCGCCGGGTGGCGCCGGATGTCCAGCACGAACCGCTCGACCGCCGCGATTCCTTCGCTGCGGCCCAACGGCCCCCAGAAGACCACGTCCGAGGTCAGGGCCTGGGAGAGCAGGGCGGTCACATAGCTGTCGTCCGAGGCGTTGAACGCGGAGATGAACGTGTCAATCGCGGAGCGTGCAATCTCTTCTTGCATGCCCCAGTAATACCAGCCGTTTCGCGTCCGCTCGTCCCGCGAGCCGCCGTCCGATCACGGTGAACCATCCCGGTCACAGCACTGGCCGGCCGAGCCGTACGGGCCGTCGGCGTCGGTGACGTTCTTGTCGCGGTGACTGCGGATGAGATGGCGGCCGCAGCCCTCGGGATCGGGGCAGCAGCCGGACCGAGGACCTTGTACTACTGGCGGGAGGTGGTTATTCCGACCCCGGACCATTCCCTGATGAGGATTTCGAGAATCCCCCGCATGCTCGCCTCGTCACTTGCTCCAGGCTTCGACGAGGGGCTGTGGCAGAGCCGAGAGTCCGGAGCCTTGTCTTGGCGGTCAGTCAGTCGTTGCGCGGGAGCTGTGTCTCGGCGGGGAACAGGATTGGGCTGAGCAGGTGGCGGGTGCGTTCCGATGAGGGTCCGTGACTCATGCGGGCCGTGATCACCTCGCGCATCTCGCCGATCATCCCGGTGAGTTCGTCCCGGCTAAGCCAGAGCGCGTGCTGGCGGAAACCCACCGAGTCGGCGACCGGGTCGGCTCCGTCCCGGTCGAGGTAGGCGTTGGACTCGGCCAGCGAGGTGGCCATGGCCACGGCGAAGCCCCGCCGGTAGTCCTCCGGCGACAGCGACGCGGCCGTTCCGGCGTCGATCACCGCCCGGTCCCGATGCAGCTGGTAGCGGCGCTCGACGGAGCCGCGCACCCGCTGTTCGCCCTCCACGGCCAGCAGTCCGCCGTCGGCCAAGAGGCCGACGTGCCGGTAGACGGTGGCCTTCGAGACATCGGACAGCAGGGCGCAGAGTTCTGTGGTCGTGCGTGTCCGCCCGTCGTGCATGGCGTGCCCGATGCGCATCCGCACCGGGGCGCAGGCCACCCGGCGGAGCACGGGGTGGCGGTGCACCGGTACCGAGCAGCGCGAGGCGGACCCGTTGAGCGCTCCGATCGGCTCCCTCACCTGCGCATGCTGACGGACACCACACGGCTCGGCGGCAGCCCCTCAGCTCAGTGCCGGCTTCCGCGCGAGAGCCGCGCCCCAGCCCTGGCCTGCCCACGACCGAGATCCGGACCACACGCGGACCCGTGACCTGGCACTGGACCTATAGACGGGGGTCGCCCGGCTCTGAACGAAGCTCCTGGTGGACACGCGTGATCGTGGTCGAGAGCCCGTCCGCCAGGAGCCTCGTCGTTGTGCAGGCGCGCCCACCCTGCCGTCAGGACAGTGGGGTCGGAATGGCGGCGAAGCCTGGAACACGTCGGTTCGGGGCACCGGGCCGAGCAGCCGGGGCCGGGACGGCCCTCGTCCCGGCCGTCAGTTGCGCCGGGCCACGATCCGGTACGCGTTCGACACCCGAAGCCGGTACGACAGCGGCCGTATTGCGAACCGGTCGAGCAGGGTGCCCACCACCAGCGCCGGGATACCGGCGACCAGCAGTGCCCCGCGCAGCGTGCGGCGCAGCCGGCCCGGTGGCTGGGGCAGCCACGGCGCGTCGTCGCGCGGTGCGACGTGGTTCAGCACCAGCCAGACGGCGGCCAGCAGGTCGACCGGGTCGTGCGGCTCGGCATGCTGCTCGGCGACCACCGTGAAGCCCATCTCCGTGAGCCGGTCCCGCAGATTGGCCACCGGGACGAAGTGCAGGTGCTGCGGCTGGAGCCAGGGCAGCCACCAACGGCCGAGCAGCTTCGCGTAGCGGCTCTCGGGGTCCGGCACCTCGATGAGGAGATGCCCGCCGGGCCGTACCGTCTCCCACGCGGCGCGCAGTTCGCGGTCGGGCTCGGTGCTGTGTTCCAGGTAGTGGAACATGCTCACCACGTCGTAGTGGCTGCCCAGTTCGGGCGCGAGGTCGGGAAAGCTGCCTCGGTGGCCACGGTCCACCCGGCCCTCCCGCTCCGCCAGTTCGACCCCGTCGGTGAAGTCGAGTCCGTCGAATGCGGTGTGGGGCAGCACCGCCCGCGCAGCCGCACAGAAGTGACCGTGCCCGGTCCCGACGTCCAGCCACCTCTTCGGCGCCGAGTCGTACGGCAGCATCGACTCGGCCCGCCCCCGGTACATCTTGGTACGGCCGCCGAAGGTGTCACCGAGTTGCTTCTCGCCGAGCCCGTCGTAGAAGTCCCGGTAGTAGAAGTCCAGTCCCCGCGCGTTCAGCCGAGGGTTCTGAAAGGTGTGGCCACAGCCCTCGCAGCGGTCAAGAACGAAACGGCCCGGTTTGTGCTGGAGCAGATCGGTGGTGCGCAGCCGGGTGGTCAGCTCCTGCGAACCGCACCATGGGCAGTTGGTGCGGCGCGGCTCGAAGAAGCTCTCCCAGCCGGTGGCGATGTCCGCCTGATAGGCGGGCCGCAGCCGGGCGATCCGCTCAGCGGACTCGGTGTCTTCGCTCATCTGAACTCCCTGGCCGTTCCCGGACGTCATGGCGTTGTACCGGCTGGTTCGCGGTGTGCGAGAGGGTCTGTCGAGGTCGTGGCGGCTCGGACGGGGCAGGGCGGAGCCTTCCCGGGCCACGGCGTCGCTCGCCCGACGCACAGCGCGATCATGGAGACAATGAAGCGTCGCCGGGGTGTCCGGCTTCGCCGTCGGGGATGCTCACGAGCGTCCTCCCTTCCTGCCCGTCGGCTTCCGGAAGGACTCGTCCAGCTCAACGAGCCGGAGCGCGGCGGCACGGGCCCCGCCCGCGGCACGCAGCGCCGTACGGATCCGGTGGGCCTCGGCGCGGTATCCGGGGTCGTCCAGGACGGAGTCGACCGCCGAGGCCAGCTTCCGGACGGTGACGCGCCCGAACCGCACCCGCACCCCTGCCCCGGCATCCACCACCTGTCCGGCCACCACCGGCTGGTCGTCGCGGATGGGAGCCACCACGAGCGGAACCCCGTGCCACAGCGCCTCGCACACACTGTTGTGGCCGGCGTGGCAGACGACCGCGCCCATGCCCCTTTCCAGAAGGGCGAGTTGCGGAACGGACGGCACGATCAGCACATCCTTGTCGCCGTCCCGCGCCGCGAGCACGCCGCCGGGATCGACGATGACCCCCTGTACCCGGTCGGCCCGCTCCCGCAGTGCGCTCCGGCACACGTCGAGGAACCTGCCGCCGACATCGGCGTTCGCCGTGCCCAGTGTGACCAGGACGGTGGTGCGACCGGCGTCGAGCCATTCCCACGGGAAGGCGGAGGCGGACGGACGCGCCGTGACCGACGGGCCGACCCAGCAGACCCCGTCGTGTGCTGGACCCGCCAACTCTGGTGCGCTGAAGGCGAGGACGAGATGCGGCGAGAAGCGGGGGTCGGCCGTGCCCGCCGGATCTCCGACGGCCTCCCGGAGCGCGCCCAGCCGTTGCCTCAGCCACTGGCCGACCTTGGGAAGTCCGGCGAGGGGGTCGGTGAACTCGGCCGACGTGGTCGCCGAGGTCGCCCACGGCAGGCCCAGCCGCTCCGCGACCAGAGCGCCCGCGAATGCCTGCTGGTCGGCGACGACGACGTCCGGCCGGAACGTCTCGACAGCGGCCCGGACACCCGGGGCCATCGCCTCGGCCAGCGGCAGCAGATAGTACTCCCACAGGAACTTCAGTGCCTCCGGACCGCGCAGCTCCGCCGGCCGCTCGCCGCGGGGCGCCCCGGCGCACGCCATGACGGGCCCGGCCCCGGGGCCCGCGAGTCGGCCGACCAGCGCCGGATCGGGACACACCCACGCCACGGCATGCCCTGACGCGACGAGCTCGGCGGCGACACCGACCGTCGGGTTGATGTGCCCGACCAGGGGCGGGACGACGAAGAGGAAGCGGCTCACCCGGCCACCTCCGCCGCCACCGGCCCGGCGGTGCGGCCGGCCTCCTCGACGAGCGCCAGGATGTGCCCGCCGACCGTCCCCGAGGCCTCCACCAGGACCGAGTGTTCGTGCCCCGGGATCACCACGGTCCGGCAGTCCGGAAGCGCTGACGCCAGCCAGGGCGCGAGCTCGGCGAGATCGGAGTCGCCGCCGTACAGGCCGAGCACCGGACAGCGCACCGCCATGATCTGACTTTCCGTCAGGACGCTGCTGACCGGGATGTCCCGGCCGAGGGTGGTCTCACGCGCCAGTCGGGCCGCTCCCTTGGCCAGGCGCGCGGTGTTGTGCCCGCGGTGGGTGCTGATCCAGGCGATCGCGTCCGGCTCGTTGTGGGCGAGCTGGGTCACGACGCGGTTCAGGATGCCCCCCAGCTTCTCCGCCCAGGCGGCGGTGGCCGGTTCGGACTCGATGAGGCTGACGCTCGCCGCCCTTCCGGGGTGCCGGGCCGCGAAGCCGAACGCGATCGTGCCACCGAAGGAGTTGCCGACCAGATGCACCGGACCGGTCACCGCCAGCCGGTCGAGCAGCGCCTCCAGGTCGTCGATGTTGTGCTCGACGGTGTAGCCGTCGGCAGGGCGTTCACTGCGCCCGTGGCCGCGCAGGTCGTACATGACGACATCGAGACCGGCGGCCGCGAACGCGGGTGCGACGGTGAAGTAGTAGCTGGCCAGGCTGTCGGTGAGCAGACCGTGCACCAGTACTGCGGTGGCGACGGCCGGCCGGCCGTCGCGGGGACCGATCCGCTGTACGTGCAACCGGACGGCGCCGGTGTCGACCATCACCACGGCTCAGCTCGCCTCCCCGGTCTTCAGACCGGTCACGACGTACTCGACCAGCCGTCCGACGGTCAGCTCGATGATCTCGTCGAACTCCATACCTGCCAGGAACTCCGCGAAGTTGACCCGGTCCCCGTACCGCTCCTGAAGCAGCGCGGCCAGGGTGACGAGGTCGATGCTCTCCAGCTCCAGGTCACGGTTGAAGGTCGTCCTCATGCCGATCTCGACGTCGTCGAGGCCGTACTCGTCCTCCAGGAGCCGCGCCAGCATGCCGGTGAGGTCGGCGAGGACGGACTCCTCGTCGGCGGTGACGGGGATACGGGGGGTGGGTGCTGTCATCGGGCGTCGTACTCCTTAGCGGTCGGATTTCCCGTCGTCCATGCCACCGCGTACGCGCGCGCCGGGAGCCGGGGCGGGTTGGTGGCCGGCACGCAGTGCACGGTGTAGGCGCGTTCCAGGCGGCCCGCGACGGCCAGCCGGTCGCCGGCCGGTGTCGCGTCGAGGACGGTGAAGTCCCGCGGCCGGCCGCCGAATCCGGTGCCCTCCGCCTTCGCGACGGACTCCTTGGCCGCCCAGAAACGGGTGAACCACAGGGCCTCGCTCTCGCCGGTGTCGGCCGACAGGCGGTGCAGCAGCCGCAGCTCGTCCCCGCCGAGGACGGAGGCGATGGCCTGCGGGGTGCGATCGGTGACCTCCTCGATGTCGATGCCGGGGCCGGGGCCGGTCCGGTGCGGTCGGACGATCGCGACGGCCGCCTCCGCGCAGTGGGCCAGCGAGACGTCCAACGGGGGCAGGACCCGCCCGTGCACTCCGGTGACGTACGGACGGCCCGTCTCGTCGTTGTGCACCCGCAGTTCCGCCGGGAAGACGGGGCCCTCGCCGTGGTCCCACAGCCACTGCCGCACCGAGTCCTTGGCCGCGATGCGTCCCAGCAGCCACTGCCGACGCCCGCGCGGCGCGTGCCGCGCGTACTCCGCGCGCTCCGCGCCGCCCAGGGAGTTGCGCATGATCAGCTCCCGGGACGCCAGGTCCGGCCACCTCTCGTGCAGCAGCCGCCAGCCGCCGGGCCGCGGCTCGGACAGGGTGTTGCGCTCCGGGAAACGCTCGACGGGCCGGGTCCGCGGGTCGTTGTCGAAGCGGCGGTCCTGCCAGCCGTACAGCTCCGCCCACACGGTGCCCCCGGCCGTCAGCTGTACGTCGGCCTCCAGCAGGGCGTCGGTGAGCGAGGTGACGCGCACCAGGCATTCCACCTCTGTGCCCGGCACCGGATGCGGCCCGTAGAACCGCATCTCCCGCATCCCGACCGGGAACACGACGGTGCGCTCGGAACGGGTCGCCATGATCCAGTAGCCGAGGATCTGGCCGACGTTGTCCAGCAGCGCGCCGGGCGCGGATGGGGTGGTGAGACGTCCGCGCACGTGCTGGTCGCCGATCGCGGTGAGTTCGCTCACTCCCTGGAACGCCGGGCCGTGGAACATCCAGCGCTCCGCGTAGAGCTGGGCAGCGGTGTGGTCGGGGACGCGCTCGGCTCCGGCATCGGTGGCCCAGGGAGCGGGGGGCGGGGTGGGGTACGCGGCGGCGAGCTCCACGGTGGCGCGGGCCCGCGGGCCGAAGGAGACGGCGAGAAGGCCCGGGCCCTTCGGCGCCACGGTCACCGGCACGTCGACGGCCGGGGTGGCGGTGAGCCACTCGTCGAACCGCGCGCCGTGCACGGCGACCGGCAGCCCGCCGGGGGCCGTCTCCCGCGCGGCGTCCACGATGTGCTGCACGATCGTCGTGGCCGGGACGACCGGCCACCGGTCGGCGACTTCGGGCCAGCCGGGCCGCTGAGGGAAGAAGCAGTGGTCCAGAAGGTAGGGCATGGTCTCGGGCGAGACGTGGACGGTCGTGCCCCGCGGTCCGACCGGTGGGGCCGGCACAGGCGTCCTCGTTCTCGTCCTCGCGGACATGAGGGCGGCTGCCGTGTCCGCGGTCTCGCTCAGCAGGGCGCTCAGTTCGGCGGCCACCGGGGAGCTCCCGGCGAGGGAGTCCAGCGGTGACGAGCCGGCCGGGACCCGTGCACGCGCGGGCGCCCGCAGCCCGGCCCGCAGCTCGGAAAGACGCTGGGGCGAGAGGGACACCAGGGCACCGCTCAGGTCCAGTCGCAGCGGTGGCCGTTGGTCCGTGGCCGCCGCCTCGACGGGTCGTGAGGAGGGCGTCGCCGTCGAACCCGCCGTCCACAACGCGGTGGCCACCCGGCGCAACTGGGCGAGGCCGCTGCGGTGGGGCGAGTTGGCGGCGACCACCAGGTGGTCGCGACCGCTCAGGGTGTCGCTCACGAGGGAACCGAGCTGACCGGGTCCGACCTGGACGAACACCTGGTGACCTGCCGCGTTCAGAGCCTCGGTCAGCTGCCGGAAGCGCACGGGTTCCAGCAGATGCCGCACGAAGAGAGCCCGGATCCCCGCCTCGTCCTCCGGGAACGGCGCGGCGGTCGTGCCCGACCAGAGCGGGGTGTGCGGTGGATGCAGCCGGAACCGGCGGGCGGCCTCCTCGAACGGCCCGAGATGGGGGCGCAGCATCGGGGTGTGGAAGCCCGAGCGGAACGGCAGGACCTGGCTGAGGACGCCCTGGGCGCGACGTGCCCGTACGAAGTCCTCCACCGCTGCCTGCGGGCCGCACACCATCGACTGGCCGGGGGCGTTGTCGTGGGAGAGGACCAGGCCCGCCCGGCTGCCGCCCTCGTCGCGCAGGGCCGCCAGAACGTGCTCGGCGGAGGCGCCGATCGCGCCGAAGGCGAGTCCGGGGACCGTCACCGAGGCGGGGTCGAAGGCGGCCATGAACGCGTCGACGTCGTCCCCGGAATACAGTCCCGCCGCCGCCATGGCCGTCCACTCGCCGACGCTGTGTCCGGCGACCGCGCCCGGCACGATCCCGCTGCGGCGCAGCGCCGTGTCCAGGAGGCGGCCGACGGCGACCACGCCGAAACCGTGGCGGCCCACATCACCAGTCCGGTTCGCGTCGACCGCGGGAGCACGCAGACCGAAATGGGCGGCCACGTCGTCGACCTGCGGGTGGAACTCGCCCTCCAGTCCCGGGAACAGGAATGCCGGTCCGCCGCGGCCGGCGCCCAGGAGGGGGCTCGGCCGGAACCAGACGTCACCGCGTCCGTGCCAGCCCCGCTGCCGGGCGACCGCGCGGCGGGCCAGGGCGAGCCGTTTGGCGGTCGGGGCGACGATGCCGAGACGGGCGGGGCCCGCCTCCGGGTGCGGGTGGCCGGGGGCGAGGCCGGCGGCCCGTACGGTGTCGTCGTCGGCGTCCAGCAGGGCCGCGAGGCGCTCCGGGGAGTCGGCCGCGAGCAGCAGGACCTGCTCGGGCTCGGCGACCCCCAGGACCGGGCGGGCCGGCACGCTCGCGCGGGACCCGCGGACGCCCGGCGCCTCATCCAGTACCACGTGCGCGTTGATCCCGCCGAAGCCGAACGCGTTGACCGCGGCCCGGCGAACGGGTCCGTGCGCGGTGGTCTCCCAGTCGGTGGCCTTCTCCAGGGTGCGGAACCGGGTGCGGGCCAGGGCGGGGTGCGGGTCTTCGCAATGCAATGTCGGCAGGAGAGTGCGGTGGTGGACGGCGAGCGCCGCCTTGACCAGACCGGCGACCCCGGCGGCCGGCATGGCGTGCCCGATCATCGACTTGACCGATCCCAGTACCGCGTCGCCGTCCCCGGGGCCGAACACCTCGGCGAGGGTGGCGAGTTCGGCGCTGTCGCCTGCCGGGGTCGCGGTGCCGTGCGCCTCCAGCAGGCCGATCGAGCCCGGCTCGGCGGGGTCGAGTCCGGCCGCTCGCCACGCGTGCCGCACCGCCTGCGCCTGGCCGCCGGGCTCGGGGTTCATGAGACCGGCCGCCCGTCCGTCGCTCGCCACACCGGTGCCCCGGATCACGGCGTAGATCCGGTCTCCGGCCCGCTCGGCGTCGGCCAGCCGCTTGAGGACGACGACACCCGTCCCCTCACCGATCAGGATGCCGTCGGCGTCCCGGTGGAAGGGCCGGATGCGCTGGCTCGGGGAGAGTGCGCGCAGCTGGGAGAAGACACTCCACAGTGTGATGTCGTGGCAGTGGTGGACGCCTCCGGCGAGCATCACGTCGCACCGTCCGGAGGCGAGTTCGCCCACGGCCTGGTCCACCGCGACAAGTGAGGAGGCGCAGGCGGCGTCCACCGTGTAGGCGGGTCCGCGCAGATCGAGCCGGTTGGCGACCCGGGACGCGGCGAGGTTGGGCACCAGGCCGATCGCGGACTCGGGGCTGTCCGGACCGAGACGCTCGGTGAACGCCTGCCGCACCCTTCCGAGCTGGTCCCCCGTCAGATCGGGGAGCAGCTCCCCCAGTGTGCGGACCAGTTGACCGGCCGTACGGACTCGCTGGTCGAGCCGGACCAGGCCGGGCGTGAGATAGCCGCCCCTGCCCAGGACGACGCCGACCCGCCCCCGGTCGGGAAGGCGATCCGTGCCGCCGGCGTCGTCGAGGGCGGCCGAGGCCACGTGCAGGGCGATGAGCTGGTCGGGTTCGGTACCGGCCACCGAGTTCGGCATGATCCCGAACCGGGTGACCTCCACCTGCGCGAGCCCGTCCACGAACCCGCCCCGGCGGGCGTAGACCTGGTGCGCGACGGCCGGGTCGGAGGCGGTTCCCGGGTGGTAGTACTCGGTGTCCCAACGCCCCTCCGGTACCGCGCCGATCGCGTCCACGCCGTCGCGAAGGTTGCGCCAGTAGGCGTCCAGGTCCGCGGCGCCCGGCAGCAGTACCGCCATCCCGACGATGGCCACCGGGACTTGGCGCGCGGCCGTGACCTGGCTGCCGAGACCGTGCCGGGGCGGCGCCGCCACGACCGTCACCAGCCCGAGGCGGTGTGGACGACGGCGGTGGCGGACTCCTCGCCCCAGGCGAGCTCCCGCAGCAGCGCCGCGGTGCCCTCCTCGGGATCGATCAGCCGGATGCCGCGCCGGGCGTACTCCCGGGCCAGTTCGGCCCCGATCATGCCGGTGTGACCGGCCGAGGGCGCCCAGGGGCCCCAGTGCACCGTCACCGCGCGCCGTCCGGTGCGGGCGGCGAACGCCGCTCCGAGGGTCTCCAGCGCGTCGTTGGCTGCCGCGTAGTCCACCTGGCCGCGATTGCCCAGGACTGCCGATATCGAGCCGAAGAGCACGGTGAACGCGGGCGGTGCGGGCAGTTCCTCCAGCGCGGTGAGCAGGGCGTCGGCACCGGTCGCCTTCGTGGCGTAGACGCGTCGGAAGGAGTCCGTGCTCTTCTCGGCGATGAGCCGGTCCTCGATCACACCGGCCGCGTGCACCACGCCGTCGAGCCTGCCGTGCTCGGCGTGGATCTCCTGCACCGCCTGCAGTACCGCGTCCGGTTCGCGGAAGTCGACCGATCGGTAGCGGGGCCGTCCGCCGCACGCGGTGATCTCGGCCAGGGTGGCCGTGATCTCCCGCTGGGCGAGCAACAGCTCGGCCGCGCGGTTGATCTCGGCCGGCTTCAGTGCGCCGCGGGCGGCGAGCGCGGCGCGCAGCTCGGCCGGGGTGCGCGCGGACGCGGTGTCCTCGGCCTCCGGGCCGTCCGGGGCGGGGGTGCGGCCGAGCAGTTCCAGACGGCAGCGTGCGGTGCCGGCGAGCACGGCGGCGAACTGTGCGGTGATGCCTCGCGCTCCTCCGGTCAGCAGCACCACCGAGTCCTGGTCCAGGCCGAGCGCCGCGGCCTCCGAGGTGCCCGCTCCGGCCGGTCCGGCGCCCGTGCTGCCGAGCACGCCGAGCGGCGCCGCCACCAGCTCGAAGCCGTGTCGGCCCGCCGCCGTCCGCAGCACGACCGGCGTCCGGTCCGGCGCGACGGCCTCGGCGATCACGGCGTGCGCGAGCGCGGACGGCGAGGCGTCGGCGACCTCGACGATCCGGGCCACCGTCCGCGGATACTCGTGCACCACGGTCCGGAACAGACCTCGCAGTCCCGCGGTCCGGGGCCCTGGGGCCTCACCGTCGACGGGCCGGACGGCCAGCAGCCATCGCGGGGCGCGTGCCAGGGCGGCCTTCAGCACGGGGAACGAGGCGGGCAGCAAGGGCGTGTCGTCGGTGCCCGCGAGGGCCCCCAGCCACAGCACGCCGTCCACCGGGCCGTCGGTCTCCGTCAGGACGTGGTCCCGGGCCCGTGTGCCGACCTCGGCGCCATGGGAGGCCAGGCGGGCGGCGACCTCGGGGGCGTCGCCGAGCAGGATCCAGCGGGTGCCCGCGAGAACGGACGACGGGTCGCTGTCGGCGTCGGCCGGTTCGTCGAGGAGAACCGGGCGCAGGAGGTACCGTCCGGGGGGTTCGGCGGTGACCTCGTCCGGTCCGGGCTCCGCCGCCGGGACGGCGGGCCGTTCGGCCGGGCCGCCCGTCCGCGCGGTCAGCCAGTCGGTCACCGCGGTGGTCGTCCGTGCCTTCGCCAGCTCCTCCAGCGCGTCGTCGTCCAGCGCGGCGAGGCCGGAGCCGGCCCCGGCACCCAGCCGCCGCGCCAGTTCGCCCGCGATCTCCGCCCGCTTGATGGAGTCGATGCTGAGGTCCGCCTCCAGGTCGAGGTCGGGCTCGATCATGTCGACGGGGTAGCCGGTGCGCTCGCTGATGATCTCCAGAACGACCCGCTGGACGTCGGCCGCTCCGGTGGGTTCCACGGCCGGCGGCTCCGCGGCGGTGACCGGCGTGCCCCGTTGCGGGTCCTGCATCGGCGGCTGTGCCGAGGGAAGTTGCGGCACGGCCTGGATGACCTGCGGGGCCGCCGGGGACGGGACGGCCTGCGCGCCCGGGGCGGATCCGAGGTAGGTGAGCAGCACGTCCCGCTGGGCGGCGATCATCTCCCTGCTGGTACGCAGGAACTCGGAGATGAGCGCGTCCTGGTCGGATGGGGCACTGTGCGGGGAATGCGTCGTCACAGTCGTCTCCAGGGTCTCCGTGACTCGTCGGGCCGGTGCGAGCGCACCGGGGAGGAGGGCGCCGTCGGCGGTGCGGACCAGTTGTCCGTCGACCGTCCATCCGGGGTTCTTCGGTGTCGGGGTGCGTGCCGCGTCCACCGCGTCCCGGCCGCGCAGCAGCCACCTGACGTGCACCGGCGACCCCGCGACGGCGAGTTCGGCCAGGGCGTCGAGCCAGCCGCGCAGGCCGCTGCCCGGCCGGGGTTCGCAGGCCACCGTGCGATGCGGGCGATCGCCGAGGATCTGCCCGACCAGCCGGGTCAGAACCGAGCCGGGGCCCGCTTCGACGAAGACGCGTGCCCCGGCTTCGTACATCGCCTCGATCTGCTCGACGAAGGCGACCGGGGCACTGATCTGGGCGGCGAGTTCGGCCCGCACCGCGTCACTGTCGGTGCTGTACGGGGTGGCCGTGCGGTTGGACCACACCGGATATTCGGGCGCGTGCACCGGCCGGGCCGCGAGCGCCTTGGCGAACCGGTCGGAGGCGGCTGCGACCAGTGGGCTGTGGAACGCGCAGGCGACGGGGATGCGCTTGACACCGTGACCGGCCTCGCGCAGCAGCCGGACGGCCTCGTCGACGGCGTCCGTCGGTCCCGAGATCACCGTCTGGCCGGGCGAGTTGCGGTTGGCGACGACGACACCGTCCGGCGCGGACACCGCCCGGAGCGCCTGTGCCACGTCCTCGGCGCCGGCCGAGACCGCGGCCATGGTCCCGGGATCGCCCCCGTCGTCCCCGTCGCCCCGGGCGGACCGCGCGGCTCGAAGGATCGCCGCCGCTCGCTCCGTGCTCAGCTCCAGCAGCGTCTCGGGGGTCAGTGCGCCGGCCGCGCACAGTGCCACCAGCTCGCCGTAGCTGTGCCCGGCGGCCATGTCCGGCTGCACACCGGCCGCGGTGAGCACGGCGTGCGCGGCGAGTCCGGTGACGCCGAGGGCGGGCTGTGCCACGCGGGTGTCGGTCAGTGCCGCCCGTTGCCTCTCGCGCGCGGTGTCGTCGAAGGCGGCGGGCGGATACAGGGTGTCGGCGTGGGCGCGGGCGAGTTCCAGATAGGGGCGCAGCTCGGGAAGAGCGACGAACAGGTCGGCGAGCATGCCGGTGCGCTGGCTGCCCTGGCCGGGGAAGAGGAACGCCACCTTGGCGCCGTCCCGGTCGCCGGTTCCGGCCCGGTGGACGCCGGGTGCCGGAGCGTGCCCGTCGGGGTCGGCCAGGACCTGCCGCAACTTCTCGACGAGGTCGTCCACGTCCGTCGCCACGATGGCGACCCGGGCCGGGTCCCCGCTCGCGTCCGACCGCCGGGCCGCGCTCAGCGCAAGGTCCCGAAGTCGCCACGGCCGGTCGCGGTGCCGAGCGGTCGTGAGGAGCTCCTCCATCGCCCGGCGGGTCGCGGCCTCGTCGCGTCCGCGGAACACGAACAGTTCGGCCGGCCAGGCGTCCAGGGCCCGCACGGGCGGTACGCCACCGGCGTGGGCGGCCAGCACCACGTGGAAGTTGGTCCCGCCGAAGCCGAACGCGCTCACTCCGGCGATCCGCTCCTCCGCGGGCGCCGCCCATGGCCTGGCCTCGGCGTGGAAGGCGAAGGGGCTGGTGTCCGCCCGCCAGGCCTGGTTGGGAGTCTCGACGTGCAGGGTGGGTGGCCGGACACCGGTGTACAGGGCCAGCAGCGTTTTGATCATGCCGGCGAGACCGGCGGCGCACTTGGTGTGGCCGATCTGCGACTTCACCGAACCGAGCGCGCAGCCGCCAGGTTCTGCCCCGGCCTCGGTGAACACCTCGCTGAGAACGCGCAGTTCGGTGCGGTCGCCGACGACGGTCCCGGTGCCGTGCGCCTCGATCAGACCGACGTCGGCCGGTGAGACGGCGGCGTTGCGGTAGGCGCGTTCCAGCGCCGAGCGCTGGCCCTCGGGCCCGGGGGCGGTGAGACCGAGTGAGCGGCCGCCGCTGGAGGAGCCCAGGCCCTTGATGACGCCGTAGATCCGGTCGCCGTCCCGCTCGGCGTCCGCGAGGCGCTTGAGGACGACGCAGGCGATGCCCTCGCCGAGCGCGATGCCGTCCGCCGAGTCGTCGAAGGCCCGTGAACGGCCGGTGGGAGACAGGGCGTGCACGGAGGAGAACAGGACGTAGTCGTTGATGCCGTTGTGGAGGTCGGCACCACCGCACAACACCACGTCGGAGGTGCCGCCGGCCAGCTCCTTGCAGGCGACGTCCACCGCGGCCAGCGACGAGGCGCAGGCGGCGTCGACGGTGTAGTTGGCACCGCCGAGATCGAGCCGGTTGGCGATCCTGCCCGAGATGACGTTGGCGAGCATGCCGGGGAAGGAGTCCTCGGTGAGTCTCGGGAGCTGGTCGTCCAGACCCGCGGGGACACGGCCGAAGTACGAGGGCGTCACCGCCCGCAGCGTGGCCGCGTTCGACAGGTCGCTGCCCGACTCGGCGCCGAACACCACCGACGTGCGGGAGCGGTCGAACTCCCGTCCCCCGTAGCCGTATCCGGCGTCCTCAAGAGCGCGCCGGGCGGCCTCCAGGGATAGCAGCTGCACCGGTTCGGTGCTGCCGAGAGAGGTCGGCGGGATGCCGTAGCGCAGCGGGTCGAAGGGGATGCGGGGCAGGAAGCCGCCCCACTTGGAAGGGGTGGACTCACCATGGTGGACGGCCGGGTCCCAGCGCTCGGGCGGGACCTCGCTCACCGCGTCGACTCCGGCGACCACGTTCGCCCAGAAAGCCGGCAGGTCGGGCGCCTGTGGGAACATGCACGCCATGCCGACGACGGCGACGTCGAGCGGGGCGGGCGCGACGGGCTCCGGCACCTCGCTCGTCGGGGCCGACCGCGTCGCCCGCCGGGTGAGATGCTCGACGGCGCCGGTGGTCACCGACTCGTGCAGTGCCGCGACGGTCGTGGTCGCCGAGCGCAGCACGGCCACCTCGCCGGCCATGAACATCCCCTCGGCGAGCTGGCGCCGCTCGTCGACCGGGGTCAGACAGCCGTCGGCGGAGCGGTCGACGCCCTTGCTGGCGACGCGCAGCCGGCCGACGTTCAGCCTCTCCAGTTCCTCCCAGATCCGCCGGTCAGGCACGCCCTCGGCGCGCAGCCGGGCCTCCTGGTCGCGGTAGCCGACGGTGAAGGGGCTCGGCACGCACCGCGTCGCGTGCCCCGGCGCCGACTCCAGCAGCGTGGTGCGCTCGGCCTCCAGGACCTGCTGCTGGAAGAGCGGCCGGACCGCCCCGCGGGATACGGCCTCCTCGGTGAACAGATACGCCGTGCCCATCAGCACACCGACGGCCGCGCCGCGCGCGGTCAGCGGCGCGGCCAGAGCGGCGACCATCGCCGCCGACCGCTCGTCGTGCACTCCGCCCGCGAGGAACACCTCCAGGTCCTCGGCCTCGTGGCTCTCCAGGAAATCCTCCAGGACGGCCAGTTGGGCCTCCCAGAGCGCGAAACTGCCGCGCGGTCCCACATGCCCGCCGCACTCCGAGCCCTCGAACACGAACCGGCGCGTCCCGGCCCGGAGGAACTGCCGCAACAGCCCCGGCGAGGGCACGTGCAGAAACGTCCGGATGCCGTCCCGCTCCAGGGCCTGCGCCTGGGACGGCCGCCCACCGGCGATGATCGCGTGAGTCGGCCGCACGTCCCGTACGGCCTCGATCTGGGCCGTACGCACGTCCTCCGGCGCGAAGCCGAGGACCCCCACGCCCCAGGGACGGCCGTCCACGGCGTCTTGTGCCTCGGTCAGCATCGTCCGCGTCCGCGCGCCGTCCGCCAGCGCCAGGGCCAGGAAGGGCAGTGCTCCGTCCGCCGCCACCGCGGCGGCGAAAGCGGGTCCGTCGCTCACCCTGGTCATCGGTCCCTGCGCGACGGGGAGCCGGGTGCCGAGCGCCCGGCTCATCGGCGATCCGGGCCGCAGCGCCCGTGCGGCCGTGTCGTCGCGGACGGCGCCCAGCGCCGCTTCCCGCAACGCGCGCACCGTTCGGCGCACATCGCCCCACCGCTCGGCGAACAGGGTGGCGAGGAAGCCGTCCTGGCCCACCGGGAGCAGCTGGGTCCGCGGATCCCGCCCGCCCAGAAGCGCCGCCACCTCCTGCGGCCCGGCCGCCTCCGCAAGGCTCGGGGTGTCCGGGCCCCGCCGGAGCAGGACACGGTGACCGGCCCGGACGACGGTTTCCGAACCGTCGACGGTGCGCAGCACGGCGGCGACCGGTTCGGGCAGCGCCGACTCGGCGAGCAGCGCGAGCTGGCCGTCGAGGACGACACCGGCCGCTCCGCCCGCCACCGCGGCGGCGGCGGTGCGCGGGCCGATGCCACCGCACGCCCACACGGGCCGGGTCACCTCGGGCGCGGCGAGGAGCCGCTGGAGCAGGACGAAGGTGCTCAGCTCGCCGATCCGTCCGCCGCACTCGGTGCCGCGGGCGATCAGGCCGTGTGCCCCGGCGCGTAACGCGTCCCGAGCCTCCTCCAGGCCGGTGACCTCGACGAGCACGCGAAAGCGCGCCGCAAGCCCGGCGATCGTCCAGGCCGCGCCTGCTCCCCCGGCCGCCGCCGCGACCGCGAGGACCACGGTGTGCGGACCGTCCGGAGCCAGGTCGGCCGGGGTGAGTGCGCAACGCGCGTCGACCCGGACGCCGAATCTGCCCGAAGCCGTGCGCCGCAAGTGGGCGAGGGCCTCGCGGGCTCGCCGGTCGCCTGACCCGAGGTCGAGCACGCCGAGACCGCCGGCCCGGCAGACCGCCAGGGTGAGCCCGGCATCGGGCTCACCTAACGGAGTGATGCCGATAATCATTTCTTCGGAACGCACAACGGAGTTCATCGTTCTCCGAATCAAGGGTGAGACTGCACGGTGGGGGGTTCTGTACAGACGAGGCGGCTCACCGGCTTCCTGCAGGGAAAATCCCACCGCGGACCGCCGATATGAAGCGTGTGTTCGAAGCGGATTGAAAGGTAGTGGCCTGGTTACTCGCCGGTCAAGGTTCAAGTGAGCGATCGTTAGCTGCTTTGTCGATCGCGTCGGCCGCGGATGGAGGGCGAGGCGGGAGAAAAACGGCTGAATTCTTTTCCGGCGAGGCATCGCCCACCAGGGCTGTTGAAACTCTCTTTACTGTGCGTCCGGTCGGGGATTGGCCGGTTGGGGTGCACAACGGATCGGGCACGGGCCTCGCGTGTGCTCAAGGACGGTCGACGGTGACGCCCCGGGCCGGGCAACGGCTGCCCGGGCGACCGGTCGGCACCGCGCAGCCGCGGCCACTGTTCCCGTGGCCGCGCCCGATCGCGCGCCCGGGCGCGCGATCGCCACGAACACGAAGGTGCCGAGGGCTCGGCCCGCCGCACCGCGCGTCGCCGGTATCCGCTCTCCTTGGTCATTCCACGGCCGCGCAGGGACCGGGCCGGGGCGGGCACGAAGGCGAGCGAGGCCGGCCAGGACCTGCGCCACGGAGAAGGCCGGCCGGACCGTCGCCCCCGCACACGCGCCTCGTCACGCGGCAACCGCGCGGCCTGCCGACCACGCCGGCGGGCAGGGGCGAGGGAGGCCGGAGCCCGCGTCCCGGACCTTTCGGCCCCACTCCGAAGCTCGACGGAACCGCCTCGCGGGCAGCGATCTACAATCGGGACGGACAACCCACCTGACCGCGGAAGCGCGCCCTCCTCCCGACGGCGTGCCGGGAGGCCCGCTCACGTGAATGCCAAGAAGACGCCCTCGGCAACCGCCCCCGTCGCCCCGTCCCCGGGAGCCGCGGCACCTCCTCCCGCCCTGCGCGCAGACGCCCGACGGAACAGGGCTCGCGTGCTCAAGGCGGCCCAGGACGCCTTCGCCGCCGAGGGGCTGGCCGTCCCTCTTGACGAGATCGCCAGACGGGCGGGGGTGGGCGCGGGCACGGTATACCGGCACTTCCCGACCAAGGAGGCACTCTTCGAGGCCGTCATATTGAGCCGCGTCCAGGAGTACGTCGGAGCGGCGCGGGAGTTGATCACCGACCAGGACCCGGGGGAGGCACTGTTCACGTTCATCCAACGCATGATCCATGAGGGCGGGATGAAGAAGGACCTCGCCGATGCCCTGACCGGCGCCGGCGTCGATGTCACGGGCGCCTTGTCCGGCGTCACGAGCGAGCTCAACGATTCGATCGAGGCGCTGCTCACCCGCGCCCAGGCGGCGGGCGCGGTGAGAGGTGACATCGGCATCACGGAACTGATGACGATCATCGCAAGTGCCTTCCTGGCCAACCGGGCCCATGTCGGCGACATCGAACTGCATCAACGAGTGGTGGCGGTCATCCTGGACGGACTCCGGGGTGGACCTGCCGGAATCGACAAGGTTTTGCCTGGATAACGGAATACGCGCATGAAGTGCCATTCACTCGAAATGTGCTTCATCCCCTGCTCCGGCGAGCGCAGATTTCCAGCCTTTTGATGGCGAGTACACGATCCCCGCACCCCGAGGGCAGCTCCCGATTAAAATGAGTCCGAGCTGTCCGAGGAGAAAATGCATTCGAGAGGCGAACAATCGGGGGAACGATGGGTCCATTGCGCATCTCCGCGCACGCCATCACCGGAATAATCGAGGAGACGCCGTACCGGCCGACCGCTCGGCACGGCACCCATGTCGGCGTGGCGCCGCTTCCCGCAGTTCGCGGAAAATCGACACAAGGTCCCAATTGTCCAGAAGCTTGAACGGGCCCTCGGGCGACGAGCCTCGGCGCTCGGCCGTCCGCCGCACGGAAGTACGCCGATTCCGTTCCGTGCTCGGGTCGCTTCGACGAGACGCCCACAGCAAGGTCATCGAACTGTCCGGGGAACCCGGATCCGGCAAGACACATCTGCTCACCGAGTTCAAACACGAGGCGGAGGCGATGGGACTGCCCGCGCTGAGCGGCTGCTGCGCGGAGACCGAACAGCATCTCCCCTACCGTGCGTTCACGGCGATCACCGGCAGCAGCCTCATGGTCCAGGCGCTGCGGAACCTGACGGTCACCAACCTGGACCTGCTGACTCTCATGCTCACCGACAAGCTCGCCGGCCCCGGGGAATCAGCACCGCGCTCTCCTGCGGAGCAGCAGTCCGCCTCCCAACTGGCGGCGCGGTACCTGCTGATGGACTGCTCCCGCGATGGACTCGTCTTATTGTTCGACGACTTCCACTGGGCCGACACCATGTCCACCGAACTGGTCGAGCACTTCGTCCAGTACCCCCTCGACGTTCCCCTGCTCCTCGTCATCGCCCACCGGCCGCGCCAGGCATCCAGCAGGCTGCGTGAGGCGGTCACCCGCGCCACCGCGGCGGGCGTGGTCGAAGGGATGCGGTTGAGCCCGCTCTCCATCGAGCAGTCGGCCGAGGTCCTCGGCCTGTCGCCCGCCGATCCGCAGTTGCGGCATCTGCACCGGCAGAGCGGCGGAAATCCCCTGTATCTGCGGAGTCTCGCGGGGACGGCGGCAACCGATGACCAGCACGGCGCGACGGACCACACACCAGCCCCTCCGGACTCCCGGCCCGGCGGATATCCCCTGTCGTCCCAAGCCGCGTCGATCCTCAACGAAACCGCGTCACTCACCCCGGAGGACGCCTCGGTGATCTCAGCCGTCGCAGTCCTCGGCGACGGCTTCGACCGGGGCGCTCTCGCCGAGGTCGCCGGGCTGCCGCCCCGCGAGGTGATACCCGCGATCGACCGGCTCGTCGCGAAGGACCTGCTCAAGCCGGTGAACCGCGACGCGTCCCTCGCACTGCGGCATCCGGCTCTGCGCCCCCTCCTCCACGCACATGTCTTCCCGTCATGGCGAGCTCGGGCCCACCGCCGGGCGATATGCCTGCTCACTCGGCGCGGCGCCCCGGCAGCCGATCTCGCCCGTCATGTCGTCGCCGCCCCCGACGCCTCCGACCCCGGCGACGTCCGCATCCTGGAGCGCGCGGCACGGAACGCCCTGTGGTCGGAGCCGAGTCGTTCCGCCCTCTGGCTGCGGACAGCCCTGCGCATCCTGCGGGAGTCGGAGCGTCCCGATGCCCACATCGACCTGACACTCTCGCTGTTACTGGCCCGTGCCCTGATCTTTTCCGGCGAGCTCACGGACGGGCACCGGCTTCTGCGGAACCAGGCGTTGTCCCTCCGTGAACAACCCGCGCACATCAGAGTGCCCGCCGTCGCCCTCCATGCCCTGGTGGCATACCTCCTCGGCCATCGTGACCAGGCCCGTGCCCTGCTCGCCGACGAGCCGGCGCGCCCGGACGCCGAGCCGCCCGTCGAGGCGGTGCAGCTGTATCTGGTCCAGTGCCTGATGGGAGCAGCGAGCTCTCGTCTCCCCTCCACCGAGCAGTTGGAGTCGGCGGTGCGCGTCGCTGTCGCGCACCGCGACCGTGTCGCCGAGGCCGGCGCGCTGGCACTGCGCGGCCTGTGCCAGGCGCTGGGCAGCGAACTGGAGGATGCGGGCCGGTCGCTGACCGCGAGTGCGGCGTTGCTCGACGGATTTCCCGAACACCTGCTCCAGCGGTGTTCGGAGTACCTGGTGATCCAGGGCCGGGCCGAACTGCTCATCGGGCGATTCACCACGGCCAAGCAGCATTTCGAGCGGGGTGTGGCCCTCCTGCGCTCGTCGGGACACACCCATCTCCTTCCCAACATGCTCATCGGGCTCGGCCACGCCTGCATGCGGATCGGCCCACTCGACGAGATGCTCCGGGCGGCCGCCGAAGTTCAGGACATCGCTCAGCGGATCGGCGCCTACCAGTTCTACGGGGCCGCGCTGGCCCTGAGAGCCATCGGAACCAGCCTGACCGGGGCACAGGACGCCGCGGTCGCGGCCCGGGCGGCCGAGAAGGCACTCGCGGCCGTCCCGCCGGACGCCGCCCACCACTGGGGAGTTGTCCTGCCGGTCGTGTTCGCCAACACCGCACGCCTGACCGGCACCCCCCATCGGTGCGTCGCCACCATCCTCAGATCCTGCGGCGGCCCTGCGCTGCAGGCGGTTCCCCCGGTCCTGCGAGCGGCCTGTTTCGAGATACTCGCCGACGCGGCCGTCGAGGCCGGAGAGACCGCCGCCGAGTGGGCGGCCTCCGCTGTGGCCATCGCGACGAGGCTGCCGGGGCCGTTCTCCACTCCGTACGCCACGGCCGCTCAGGCGCATGTGCTGCGCGGCCGCGGCGACCACCGCCGCGCCGCACAACGGTATCTGGACGCCGCCGGGCACTTCGAAGAAGCCGGTCTCATCGGTGACGGGATGCGCGTGCTCATGCGGGGAGCCGCCTGCGCGGCCGCATCCGGACAGCACGGCCAGGCGACGCGGATGCTGGCCGGAGCGGAAGAACTCGCCCGGAGATTCGGAGCGTCCCAGCGCTGCGCGAACCCGGTGGAGGCGAGCCACGCGCACGGTGACGACAGCGGATGTCCGGACAGTCACCCGGATGCGACGGAGACACTGTCGATGCTGACCAGAAGGGAGAGCGAGGTCGCCGCTCTGGCAAGCACCGGAACGCGTACCCGGGACATCGCGAAGGAGCTGCGGATCAGTCCGAAGACCGTGGATGTCCACCTCAGCAGGATCTACCGAAAGCTCCACATCCACTCACGGACGGAGCTGGCCTGGCTCATCGCCGAACTCGGCGGTCTGCCGACCAGGCCCGACTGATGCCTCGCGTGATACCTCGACGGCCGGAGGCCGGGGGCCGCCGCGCGGGGGCGGGAGCCGGTTTCCGCCGCACCGGGGCTGCCCCGTAGTCCCCGGTGGATCGGCGCGCGGTGCCGGACGCGGCGCTTCGCAGGCCGGAGGGGCGCCCTCGTACCGGGTGTACTCGGGCGGTCCGACAACGCGGCGAGGTGGCGCGGCTTTCGTCGCACGCCGCCGGGAATCACCGGACGGCTCCTACGGGCCGGAAAACGACGGCGGGCGGGCTCGCGGCGCCCTGCGACTCCGCCTCCTGTTGCTCCCCAGCCCGTTACTCGATCGAGCCGGATGACCCGGCGGGGCAGAGCTCGATCCATCCGTTGAGACTCTTGCCCATTTTGGTGATCTGGAAGTGGCGCTTCCCGATCATCCCGCGGTACCTGCCTTCGATTCCGATCACCGGGAGATACTGCCACGCGCCCTTTTCCGCCCGGGTGATGTCGTAGATGCCCTGCGCCTCGACGGCTCCGTCCGCGAACTCGATGCGCTCGTCCGAGTGCTCGGCCATGTCACCGTTGTCAAGGCGGGAGGGAATTTCGGCCTTCCCGTAGACGGTGGCTATCCGTTTTCCGTCCGCGTCGGTCAAGTGGTCGAAGTACGTGGCACTTCCACCGATGTTGTACGGATACCGTCCGCCCAGATCGCGCATCGAACCGTCGACGATCTCCTCCTTCAGGCCCTTCATGACGATGCAGTCCTTCGCCCGGCCCGAGGTCTGGTGTGCGGTCCCGCCGGTACCGTCGTCGGCGACACCTCGTACGGCGCTGAGGGAGATCACCACCACTCCCGCCGTGAACGTTCCCAAGAAAGCGCGTGTGCGCACCCTGAAGGCCATACCCACCTTCCAGCAGTCCTGCCGCGGCCCGTTCCCGTGGCCGCGAACCGGAGAAGACGCCCGGTGGATCGCCGGGCAACACCTTGTCGCGGGACCGTAGTCGACATTCCTAAAGCGGGGCTTACGGCCCGGGGACAGCACGGGCCGGACACGCTCCCCGACCGCGTCCGCCGAGCAGGCGGGGCGTGGGGAGGAAAGCGGGACGCAAGCGAGCCTTAAGGCGCGGCGCGGATATTGCCTTCGACCTTCCGCCCAGCCCTGCCGTACGAAGGAGAGGAACTTGACCGAGGCAGCCGATCCCCCGTTCCCGAATTTCCCCATGCCCCGGGAATGCCCCTTCCGCCCACCCGCCCAGTACGCGGAGCTGCGCGCCGAGCGTCCCGTCTCCCAGGTCACCCTGCCCAGCGGCAACAGCGCCTGGGTGATCGCCGACTACGAGCTGGTCCGTGAGTTCCTGGCCGATCCGCGAGCCAGCGCCAACCGCGCCGACCCCAGTTACCCGTCCGTCCTGCCCCGGCAGCCGGTGTCGAGCCAACAGGCGAAGGGCCTGCTCACCTGGATGGATCCGCCGGAGCACACCGCGCACCGGCGAATGGTCGTCAATGAGTTCACCGCCAAACGGGTGGCTGCGATGGGTCAGCACATCCGGGCCGTCGCCGAGGACTGCATGGACCAGATGCTCCTGAACGGCCGTTCGGCGGATCTGGTCCAGTCGCTCTCACTGCCCGTACCCTCACGGGTGATCTGTGAACTCCTCGGCGTTCCCTACTCGGACAGGGAGCTGTTCGACAAGCGCACGGTCGTCATCCTCAATCACCAGAGCTCGGTCGAGGACCGAATGGCCGCGTGGCAGGAACTCCGCACGTACCTCAGCGATCTGGTGTCGGCCAAGGTACGGGTCCCCGAGGACGACCTGCTGAGCAGGCTCGTGAAGAAGTATCAGGACGCGGGAACGTTCGACCACGAGTTGCTGACGGGACTCGCCGTGGCACTGCTCGTCGCGGGACACGAGACGACCGCCAACATGATCTCGCTCGGCACGGTGTTCCTCCTGGAAAACCCGGACCGGCTCACCGAGTTGAAGGAACACCCCGAGAACGCCGCTCAGGTGGTGGAGGAACTCCTCCGGTACTTCAGCATCGCCGACTACTCCACCAGCCGCGTGACGACCGCCGACATCGAGATCGGTGGCGTGGTGATCCCCGGGGGTTCGGGCGTCATCGCCCTGAACTCGGCGGCCAACAACGACGAGAAGGTCTTCACCGACCCGGACGCGTTCGACGCGCACCGGGATGCCAGACGCCATATGGCGTTCGGCTACGGGATCCACCAGTGCCTGGGCCAGAGCCTCGCCCGCCTGGAGCTGGAAATTGTGCTCACAACACTGTTCCGGCGCATTCCGGACCTGCGGCTGGCCATTCCTGCCGAGCAGCTCTCGTACAAGCACAACGCCGCCTTCTACGGCATCTACGAGGTGCCTGTCGCCTGGTGAACAACATGATTCAGCCGGTCCCGACAGAACCTACCGGAGAGTGATGGCCCCATGCCCTTCCGTCTGCGTCGGCGTTCCGTATGGCGCCGCGGGCCGGCCGGCCTGCTGAGCGTCGCGGTACTGCTCACCGGGACAGTGTCCTGCGGGAGCGCCACCACCTCCACCGGTGATCCCGGTTGCGTCGTCCTCCGTGATCTTGAGGAGCGGGCGGTCGGGGAGGTGACCACGTCACTGGCGGGGGCCCCGCCGCTGGACCGCTCCCCGAAGCTCGGCGACGGCTCCGCGTACGTCCGGCACCTGTACGGCTCCGGGGCCGAACCGACCGCCACCGTCTACGGCACGTCACATGTGCGCAGGCGCATGCCCAACGGGCATCTCCTGGGCTACGTCGACGAACGGATCGAGTTCCCCGACGGCACCGTGACGGCGCAGGGGTTCTACGACCTGACGGCCGCCATGGCGGGCACATCGCAGTACGTCCCGACGATCGGCCTCACAGGCAGTTTCCGCGACAAGATGGGCCGGCGAACGTTCCACACCGTCGCGCGGGACGGGGAGTTCAGCGCCGACATCGAGATGTGTCCGGCCGGGATGCTCAAGTAGAACGGCAGAGCCCGGCCCCCTGAACGCGATGGCAACGCACACGGATCGGAGCGAACAATGGCCGGACCAGCACGCACGGCATGGCCGTTCCTGGCCGCCTCACTGCCCATGCTCCTGGTGTCACTCAACAACCTCGTCGTGACCAACGCGCTGCCGGAGATCAGCTCTGATCTCCACACCAGCGTCAGCCAGTTGCAGTGGGTGGTGAACGGCTACATCCTCGCCTTCGCGGGCCTGCTGCTGACCGCTGCCGCGCTCGGCGATCGCTACGGCAGGCGCGCGGTGTTCCTCGGCGGCATCCTCGTGTTCGCTGTCGGCTCCGCGGGCTGCGCGCTGTCCGACTCCACCACGACTCTGGTCGTGGCGCGGGTGCTTCAGGGGCTGGGGGCGGCGGCGGTCCAGCCGCTGTCACTGACGTTGGTCGCGGGAGCGGCGCCCGAGCACGCGCGCAGTACGGCCATCGGTCTGTGGGGCGGCGTCAACGGCCTGGGCGTCGCCCTCGGCCCGCTGGTCGGCGGGGCCGTCACGGAGGGCCTGTCCTGGCAGTGGATCTTCTGGGTCAACGTACCGATCGCGCTGTTGGCCGCGCTGCTGGTGCTCAGGGTGATCGGCGAGTCCAGGGGGCAGGACCGCAGGCTGGACCTGCTGGGCATGCTGCTGGTGTCCGGTGCGGTGACTCTGGCGGTGTGGCTGATCGTCACCGCCGGCGACGCCGGCTGGACATCGGCCCCCGTCCTGACCGCAGGCTGCGGCGCGGTCGGCCTCTTCGTCCTGTTCATCCTGTGGGAGCGCCGGGCGGAGGCCCCTCTGCTGCCATTGCGCTTCTATCGCGTGCCGGCGTTCGTCCTGAGCAACGTCGCTTCGCTCGCCATGTTCTTCGGTGTCTTCGGATCGATCTTCTTCCTCGCCCAGTACATGCAGGGGCCTCTGGGCTTCTCGCCGTTCGAGGCCGGGGTGCGCACGCTGCCCTGGACCGCGATGCCCATGGTCGTCGCACCGCTCGTCGGCCCCTTCATCGACCGGATCGGAGGTGGCCGGCTGATGACCGCCGGCCTGTTGATCCAAGCCGGGGCGCTGGCCTGGATCGCGTCGATCGCCCGGATCGACCTGAATTACGAGCGGCTGGTTCCGGCCCTGTTGACCGCCGGCGTAGGAATGGGCCTGGTGTTCGCGCCGACGATGGCGGTGGTGCTCGGCTCGGTGCGGCCCCACGAGCACGGGAAGGCATCGGGGGCGAACAACACACTGCGCGAGGTCGGCGGCGCGCTCGGCATCGCCGTGCTCACCACCGTCTTCAGCGCTCATTTCGTGGACACCCGGGATCTGTTCAAACTGCGCGCCGAGTTGCTGTCGCCGGTCGACACCGCCGCGGCTTTCGTCCGTGGCATGCGGTGGGCGATCGGGCTGGGCGCAGTGGTCGTCGCGCTGGGCGGGGCGGCCGCGGCCTTCATTCCGCGGCGGGCGCGTGCCGATGCCTCCGCCGATGCCCGCCCCGCCCGGGACCGGCCGTCCGGGAGCGATGCCCACCCCGCCGAAAGCCCGCTGCCTTCGGCCCGTCCGGGTCCCTGACACTGCTCGCCCGTCCCCTCGCTCGCCGCCGGAGCATGGCCCGTTGACAACCGGGGCGAGCGCCCCGTATCTTCTTGAGGAGTCGATTTCGCTTAATGCTGAGAGTCGTCCTGGCCGCTCGGCTGTTCTGTTTCCCATCCCCTCCGGCTTGGCACGCAGCCGCCGACGCATAAGCCGACCGCGCGACTCCGGTATTCCATATGGAAATTCGAGGAGTACAGGAAGACCATGACGAGCGCGAGCGAGAAAGATAAACTCGATCCAGCACTGCGCAAATTGATGGGAATTCTCATCATCGGCATCATCGCCGTGCTGTTGGATACAACGATCGTCAATGTCGCGATCAACACACTGAGGCAGGAACTGAATGTCTCGGTGTCGACGATCCAGTGGGTGAACACTGGTTACCTGCTGGCACTGGGCATGGTTATTCCCCTGACTGCATGGACGGTCGCCCGCTTCGGCGCAAAGCGGATGTGGTTATTTTCCCTCACCCTGTTCCTGGTCGGGTCCGTTCTTTCCGGTATGGCCTGGGACATCAACAGCCTCATCGGCTTCCGGGTCCTGCAGGGAATCGGCGGCGGGCTCATGTTCCCGATCCTGCAGACCCTGCTCCTTCAGGCCGCCGGAGCCCAGCGCGTCGGGCGCCTGATGGCCGTCGTCGGCATGCCCGCGGTGGTCGTGCCGATTCTCGGCCCGGTCGCCGGCGGGCTGATCATCAGCAATGCGAGCTGGCGCTGGATCTTCCTCATCAACATCCCCATCTGCCTGATCGGCCTGGTGCTGGCGTGGCGGGGACTGCCGGAAAGCCCGGGACGGAGCAAGTCCGGACTCGACGTTCTCGGCCTGGTCCTCCTGTCCCCCGCACTCGCGGGCATGCTCTACGGACTCTCCCAGGTCGGCGCCAGGGGCGGCTTCGCACACGCCTCGGTGATCGTTCCGGTCGCGGCAGGCCTGATCCTGCTCGCCGCCTTCATCCGCCACGCGCTGCGCAGCGATGAACCGGTCGTCGACGTGCGGTTGTTCCAACTCCGTTCGTTCACCGGTTCCGGCGTGCTGCTCTTCATCTCCGGCCTGTCGCTGTACGGAGTGATGATGCTGCTGCCCCTGTACTACCAGCAGGTCGGCGGCCACTCGGCGCTCAAGACCGGCCTCCTCCTCGTCCCGCAGGGTGTCGGCAGCCTGCTCACCCGTGGCCCCGCCGGGCGCCTCACCGACAAGCTGGGGCCGCGCCCGGTCGTCCTGGTCGGCATGACGCTCACCGTGCTGGGCATCGCCGCGTACACCCAGGCGGCCCACAGCCCGAACTTCGTGGTTCTCAGCGCCTCTCTGGTCGTCCTCGGTGCCGGACTCGGCGCTGCCACGGTGTCCGTCATGACCGCGGCCTTCCAGGGTCTGCAGCCCGGCCAGATTCCGCACGCCAGCAGCGCGACGCGGATCCTGCAGCAGGTGGGCGGCTCCTTCGGTACCGCCGTGCTCGCCGTGATTCTGCAATGGCAGCTCTCCGGGCACACCCAGGACGCCGCCGGACGGGCCGCGGCGTTCGGGAACACCTTCTGGTGGGTGCTCGGCTTCGCCGCGGTCTCCGTCGCCCCCGCCATGCTTCTGCCGCACCGGGCGCGCAGGCCCCAGCCGCAGGGTGCGGTTCCGGCCGAGGCGACCGGCGAGTCCATGTCCAAGTAGCGCATCGTGCCCTTGTCGCTCGCGCAGGAGCCGACGCCTTCTCCGCGAGCGCCGAGAGCCCGTGCGGTTTCCGTCCGCGACCCGCCCCGGACGGAGAGCACCGGGCAGAAAGAGGCACCCGCCGGCCGCGGTGTCGTCGCTGCGACGCACAGGCGGGGCGGGCGGGTGCAGACATACGCGCGCGGGTGTTCCGCGGATGAAGGAGATCACCCGCGGAACACCCGCGCGAGGACTGGGCGCATCAACCGATCTGGCCGAGCATCGCGGCCAGCTGCCCAAGCGTCCCACCGGCGGCCGCGCCGCCGATGATGTTCGGGTAGTCGTACCACTCGACGATCTCCCCGTGGCAGAC
The DNA here is from genome assembly GCF_043083325.1 of Streptomyces sp. NPDC014734. NCBI lineage: Bacteria > Bacillati > Actinomycetota > Actinomycetes > Kitasatosporales > Streptomycetaceae > Streptomyces > Streptomyces sp. NPDC014734. The sequence continues at coordinate 58,970 of NZ_JBIBYN010000026.1, forward strand.
CCTCAGCACGCCGATCGAGGAATCCAGCTCGAACGCCTCACCGGTGACATTCGACTTGCCCTTGATCTTGAACTGCATGACGACGACCTCGGGGTCCTTGCCCTCGTGGAAGGTCGGGATCACTTCCTGGAGCTCCAGCGCGCTCGCGGCCTCGTTGGAAGCGACGGCCCGCATGTGCTCCATGATGGCGGCCCGCCCCTCGATTCGAGCCGGAGCTCCGGGCAGGGCGAACGGAGTGATGTATGCACTGTTCTCAGCGAACACATCAGGGGTTTCCTTCGTCAGCATTCCGGCGGAAATTCGCTCGGCGACTTCCCGAGCCGTCGCATGCTTGTGGAATTCGTTCACGAGAACTCTCCTGGTCCGTAGCGCCGCAGCGCTGCATGTCGGAACGGACCGAACGCCGGAAACGCAACCGGAACGATCAGCCCGGTTGAAATATACGGGGCGTGCGCCCCGGTAGTCAATATACGGACAGTCACCAGACGACCGGAAGCTCGTAGACCCCATAGGTGTTCGCATCGCCCTTGTAGGGCAATTCGTCCGCCGGTACCGCCAGGCGCAGAGTGGGAATGCGCCGGAAAAGGGTGGTCAGGGTGACCTCCAGCTCCATCTTGGCCAGGTTCTGGCCTATGCACTGGTGCGGGCCGTGTCCAAATGCCAGGTGCTGACGGACATCCCGGGTGATGTCCAGCCTCTCGGGTGCCTCGAAGGCCCCCGGATCCCAGTTCCCCGCGAGGGAGAGCGCCATTACTCCCTCGCCCGCCGGAATGGTCTCGCCACCGATTTCGATGTCGGCAAGCGCCACCCTGGAACCCGCCGTGTCGGAGATCGAGAAGTAGCGCAGCAGCTCGTCCACCGCCTGGGAGGCCAGCGAGGGATCGGCCGTGAGGGAGGCGAGTTGTCCGGGATTCTCCAGCAGTCCGATGACACCCAGCCCGATCATGTTGGCCGTTGTCTCGTAACCGGCGATGAGCAGCAGCGCCGCCAACGCCACCAGCTCCCCGTGCTCCAGTGTTCCCGCCTCGCGGTTCTTCACGATCAGCCTGCCGATCAGGTCGTCACCAGGCTCCTCCTCCTTCGTCGCGACCAGCTTGTCGAGGTACGACATGAGCTCGCCGTTGGCCTTCTGACGCTCCTCCAGGCTGCTGTTGTGATTGATCTGCACCTTGGTGCGGCTCTCGAAGAAGTCGCGGTCGGCGTAAGGGACACCCAACAGTTCGCACAGGGCGAGCGAGGGAACCGGAAGCGCCAGTGCCTGCACCAGATCCGCGCGAGAGCCCTGGGCGAGCATCTCGTCGACGCGAGCGTTCACTATTTGCTGGATGCGGGGCCGCAGCTTCTGCACCCGCTTGACGGTGAACTCAGGGATGATCAGCCGCCGCCGGGCGGTGTGCTCGGGCGGATCGAGACCGATCAGCGACTGGCTGAACCGGAAGAGCCCGCGCAGCGCCTCCGGGTCCTCGATCGGGTAGGGCAGCGGGAAGCCGGGGTGGGTGCGGTCGGAACTGATCCTCGGGTCGGCCAGTGCGCGGCGCGCCAGCTCATGACTGGTGATCAGCCAGACCGGCCGACCGGAAGGCAGCATGTGCCGGGCCACCGGACGCGCCTCGCGGAGCTGCTCGTACTCACCCGGCGGGCGCAGCGGGCAGGATCGAGCCATGGGGTAGGAGTGGATCTCGGTGGTCTCGACTTCGCTCATGGGTCATCCAATCGGTTCGCGATTCACCGGTACGGGCCGCGCGCCCTCCGGCAGCGGACGGGGGCCGTCGGCCGATGTCACGGGGAGCGCAGCGTGTCGAGGAGTTCGTGGTCACCGGTGACCACGGCATTGCTCGGCCGCCCCCACAGCGCCCGGTACACCGCGTCGGCGCCGCCGGTGACGGACGCGGACCGCTCATGGGGCTCGGCCGCGTCCACCACCTGGGGAACGGCGTCCGGCCGCACCCTGACGTGCCATGTCCGACCGGTGTCCGTCGCGCGGTACGTCACGCTTCCCGCGATGGTGATCGGATCCCGGCGCGGGACGAAGGCGGGGACCAGGAGGGTGAGGTATTCCTCGATGCCGTCCATCGCCAACTCGGTGTCGAACGACACCGATCCGAGCATCCCCCCGGTTTCCCCGCCCGCGCGCGCATGCTCGGCGTCCAGGCGGTGGACCGCCGTCTCGTGCGCCACCACCCTCAGCCAGAAGACAGCTGTCCTCGCCGCGGCGGGCGAGAAGACCCATGCCCGCGTCGCGGCCGGGTCGATTCCGTTCAGGCGGTCAAGTAGCTTGCCGCGGGCGGTGTCCCATGCCTCCAGCGCCGGGTCCCAGTCCTTCGGCGGCTGTCCGAAGTCGGGCATCGGGCCGTCCGGAGGACTGTCCATCCCCGTCGTCGCTGCCCCGTAGGCCCACGCCATGTGGCTGAGGATGTCGTTGCTCGTCCATCCGGGACAGGTGGCCACCGGCACACCGGGACCGACGTCGAGAAGAACACCGCGCAACGCCTCGGACTGCCGCTCGATCGCGTCGATGAGAGCATCATGTCGCATGGAGCACGCCTTCCTGTTCCTTGTGAGTGGGTCGGTGAGAACTCATGTGCCCGGGACCCCCGGTCGGGCCTCGCGCATCAGCAGAGCGCCGGCCGGACAGAGCGAGACGGCGGTCCTCGCCGCCCGCTCGTCGTCCTGTCCGGGCTGACGCAGGACCAGGACGAGCCCGTCGTCCTCGTCCTGGTCGAACAGCTTCGGTGCGGTCACCGCACACTGGCCGGCGCCCACACAGACATCCCTGTCGGCTTCGATCTCGATCATCCGCGGACTCCCGGTCTCCGGTCGGCCTTTCCGTTGCGCGCGCGCAGCAGCCGCAGCACCAGGCCGAGGGCGCCGCTGCGCGGATCGCGCACACCGTGCATGCGCAGGATGGACAGCAGCGCCCACATGCGCGTTTCCCTCACGTGCTGCGGCGATCCGTGCACGTCGTCGTGTTCGACCAGGTCCAGCCGTCGGGCATGCTCACGCAGCAGGCTCACGTCCCCGGCGGGGACGATCTCGTCACGCAGGCTTGCGCTGTACGCGATCGGCAGGTCCAGCGAGGCGATCAGGCCGGGGCTGAGGGCCCATGGGGCCAGGAGGCCGGGCAGCGCGTCCGCCGAGGTGGTGGTGAGGTGGGCGAGGGTGTCGACGGTGATCCGCGGCAGGTGCCGCTGCCGGCCGAGGCCGGTGAAGAAGGCGCTGACCGGGGCACCGGCCGTGACCACCCCCCGGATACGTGAATCCGCCGCCGCCGCACGCAGTGCCAGGTGCCCACTGAAGCTGAGGGCCATGGCGTATGTCGAGGACACCTGTGCCCGGCCTGCCACGGCGTCGAGGATCCGGGGCAGCATCCGCCAGCTGTCCTCGTCGTAGCGCAGACCGTTCTCACCGACCCCGGGCATCTCGGTGACCACACCCGCCATCTTGAAACGGGTGACGGCGGCGAGGGCCGGCGCCCACTGTTCCTTGGTGCTGACGATGCCGCCGCACATCAGCACCAGGGGGCGCGGCTCGGTGGCGGACAGACCACCGGCCCAGCACGTCACCCTGCCGCCCGGTTGGTCAAGTTCGAGTCGTTCGATCCGGTGGTCGGCAGCCCATTCGGAGAAGGTCCGCACACACTGGTCCTGCGCGTCCTGCCGGGCTGGACCGTCCACGTAGGGGAAGCGGGCCATGGTGTAGTGCCGTACGGCGTCCAGCAGTCGGCCACGCGCCCGCAGGCTCTCGGCCCGGCGCGTCCACTCCCCGGTCCAGTCTCCGGGCCCGACGCCCTCGTCGCCGGTGATGCCGTCGAGGATCTCCTGGTAGCCGGCGATGCGCTGGGCGCGGGCGTGCGTGCGTACGAAGTGCTTGAGCTCCAGGACGTCGTTCACCCGTCGCTCCCCTCCGCCACCGCCCGGCGGACGGCGGGAGCGACTCCGGTGAACGACTCAAGACGGTTCCGGAGATCGGTGAGGACGTCGGCGGCCTCGGCACCGTCGATCACCCTGTGGTCGAATGCCAGGTTCAGCCGCGTGACGGGGGCGATGGCGAGCTGCCCGCCGCGGGCCACGGGGCGCTCGGTGACACGCCCCAGTCCGAGAGTGACCGTGGTTCCTCCCACGGACTGGAATCCGTCGACCGCGCTGTGACCCAGCGAGCTGACGGCCAGGGTGCCCATCCGGCGAGCGCGAGCGCCCAGTGGGCGGGTCGCGGCCCTGAAGGCGGCCGCGCCGAGTGGCCATGGCAACCGTTGCAGGACCCGGGTTCCGCCGAACTCGCGCATGGCAGCCGGGTCACCGTCGCGGTAGCGGTCGACCTCGCGCTGAATGTCGTCCAGCGTGGCGGTGTGCACGCCCGGCACGATCGCGGAGAGCACGACCCGGTGCCCGCCGAGCCGTTTGTCGAGGGCGACCTTGGCGTCCACCGAACCGTACCGCGCCACTCTGGGCCGCAGGCGGCCCCGCAGCGCCGCGTTGGCCTCCGGATGATCGTGGAGCACCCGGCCGGCCGTGTGGAGCACGTACGTCACCCATGAATACCTCCGGCCCCGCTGTCGTGCTGCGGCACGGTGCTCCCGTACCGCGGTCATGTCCACTTCGGTGTCGAGGAAGACGGGTGAGAGTCCGCGGGCGTACTCAAGGAAGCGGAGCGTGTGGCGCCGTTCACGGGGCAGCGGTGTGGTGTCCGTCACTTCCCCTCCACCAACCTGTACAGGGAGCCCAGGTCGGGCGCCTGCAGAACGTCCGGGAAGGACAGGGCGCTGCCGGTCTCCCGTTCCAGTACGGCGATCAGCCGCAGCAGGTGGAGCGAGTCCCATTCCGGGACCTGGTCGAAGCCGACGTCCAGATGGCCGGCGGTGATGGGAAGGCCGATTTCGTCCCGGACTACCGCGACGAATTCATCCATGCTCTTCACAGCCGGGTGCTCCCTTCGAAATCCTCGGTGAGCCGCAGATGGTCCGGCGGGTCGGCGATCTCCGTCAGGTCGTGCCGGAAGACCGTCTCGGTGCCGTCGTCAAGGATCTGGACGAAGCCGGATCGCGGGTAGAAGCTCCGCACCTTGTCGTTCTTGGCCGTCGGCCGGTATGCCGCCTGCACGGCTCGGGCGCCGCCGGCGCGGGCGTGGCGCAGCACGGCCGACAAACAGGCGTTCTCGATACCCCGCGAGAACACCCGGCAGCTCAGCAGGAAGTTGTCGAGGTACGCGGTCTCGCCGTCGTGCCGGAGGAAGACGGCCCCGACGACTCCGTTGTCGCCGAAGCGGTCGCCCGCGTGGATCGCCAGGACGTGGTGGCCGGAGGCCGCGGCGAACTCGCTGACCTCCTGGGGCTGCAGGCGACGGTTCGTCAGGTTGAACTGGTTGGTGCGCAGGGTGATCTGGGAGACCCTGTTGTGGATTTCCTCCCCCGCCGCGGCCAGCCGCACATCGATCCGCAGCTCGCGCAGATAGTCCTCGATCGAGGAGAAGCTGTGCAGAAAGTCCTTCCGGGACAGCTCCTGGCGGTATTTCAGGGTCCGGGAATGGTCCTCCCGGGTCAGTTCCCGCACGTCGAACCAGCCGTCTCGCAGCAGTGTCCCGATGTGGTGCGCGGGATCCTCGCCGAGCTGCACCACCTCGGTATCGGGAAGTTCGCGTCCGACCAGGCCGCATTCGTAGGGGCTGTCGTCGGTGAACACGAAGCTGTCGGTGCCGAGGTTGAGTGCCGCGGCGAGGGCTTTGATGTTCTCGTGCTTGGGCTGCCAGTTCGCGGTGACCGAGACGAAGTCGTCCTCCCGCAGAACCATGTCCGGATGCTCCCGCAGCACCTGCTGGACCGGTTCGATGTCGTTCTTGCTGACCGCCGCCAGCAGCACTCCCTGCGAACCGATCTGCCTGACCACCTTCTGGAAGGCCTGGAACGCCCGGCCCCGGTACCCTGCCGCGACTTCGATGCCCTCCGGGCCGTCGTCGCCGAGCACACCGCCCCACAACGTCTCGTCCAGATCGACCACCAGGCACTTCTTCGTCCGTCCGGTGATCTGGCGGGCCAGGTGCCCGACCTCGCGGGCGTAGGCGCGCAGCAGGTCCGGGGACAGATGAGCCCCCGCGTACACGCTCAGCCGGGGATCGCGCACGGCGAGCCCCTCGGCGGCCGGCACGGTGAGGTCGAGGGCGACGACCGAGGAGTGGGTGTCGCCCAGGCGCAGCAGCCGGGCGGATGCCTCGTGCCACATCGCGGCGAGCCGGGAGCGGGAGCGGCTGGATACCAGCTGTGCCGTCATGTCCCGGAGCAGCGGCATGGTGTTGACGACCAGCGTGGCACCGCTGGTCTCCTGGAACGTCGATGCCAGCCGGTCCAGGAGTGCCAGTTTCCTCTCCAGCACCTGTTCGACGTCTTCGGGGCCCCACGGGACCGGCACCTCGTCGAAGACGACATACGGGTCGAGGACGCACAGCACGAGGTCCGGGGCGGCGCGGTACACGTCGCTTCCGGTGTCGGAGAGTTCGAATACGTAGGAGTCGAATTCGGTGAGGTGTGGGCGCAACAGCAGCCCGTGCCGGGCGAGTTCCGCGGTGAGCGGCGCGATCAGGGCCGAGAGCGTGCCGTGACCGGTGATCGCGACCGTCATGGTCGGCTGGTCCGCGTGGTGACGCAGTACCTCGTCCGGATCGAGCCGGGAGAGCAACTGCCCCACGGTGGCGAACTGTTCCTCGGGCACGTCCCGCAGGAGCGCCCGCACGCGAGGGTACTCGGCGGCGAGCCGCCCCTCGTGGTGGAGCTCCCTGATGATCTCGGCCGGGTTTCTTTGCGGTTCCGTCCGGTGGACGGTGGGGTCAGCCGTCGTCGGGGGGCCGGTGTCATTCATCGCTTCAGGCCATTTCCAGAGTGAAACCGGACTTGATCCACTTGCTGGACTCCACCGCCACGGCCACGGCGCGGTCGCCCGCCCCCATGCGGGGCAGCAACCGTTCCAGTTGGAAGAACGGCAGCGCGTTGGCAGTGTTGCCGGTCTCCGCGACGCAGCTGATCTCCTGGGCCCGCGGCAGCCCGAGGTGGCTGACGATGCGGTCCGTCATCCGGGCCGAGAGTTGCGGCGGCAGCAGCCAGGTGACGTCGGAGGCCCGCCAGCCCTGCCCGTCGAGGAGTTCCTTGAGCGCCTCGGCACTCAGCAGGGGGACGTTCTCCTCGATCGCCTTGAAGTCCTCGTGGAGCGCCGACCGCTTCTCCTGCCTGTCGCCCATCCCGAACCATTCGACGATCTGGCCGGGTGCCTTGCCGTGCCCGGCGCACCGGACGAGGACGCGGCGCAGCACGGGCGTGCCGGGTACCGGTTCGGCGGTCAGGACGGCGGCCCCCGCTCCGTCGCCGAAGAGAACGGTGTTGACCATCTCTCCGGGAGGAAGCTTGCCGAAGTCGAGGTCGAGGTCGATGTGTTTGGCGCACATCTCGCCCCCGATGACAAGAGCGGTGCGATGCCGTCCGGTCAGCAGCATCTGATGGGCGATGTCCAGGGCCTGCATGGCGCCGGTGCAGCCGGACTGGATCTGGTAGCCGGCCACTCCGTCGATGCCGAGCCGGTCGGCGACCACGTTGACGGTCGTCGGCAGCAGCGTGTCGGGCATCGAGGTGCCCATGATCAACAGGTCGATGTCACCGGGCGCGACGCCGGCCGCCTTCATCGCCTCTCTCCCCGCCTCCTCGGCGAGGTCGGCCAGGGAGAAACGCACCTCTCCGGTGTCCAGGTCCATGGACAGGTGCCGGGTGCGGGTACCGATGAACGTATCCACCCATTGCTCGAACACCCCGCTCGCGCGGAAGAACGTGCCCAGTCTCGCGTTGTCGACCGGCGGGCCGGGCAGCTTCGTGGCCACGGATCCGATGCGGATGTGTGGGACGGACATGGTGGTCCTTTCAGGGGCTTCCTCGGCCGGACAGCTGTCCGCACGGGTTGAGCGCCGCAGCCGTCGTCTCGGCTCCATCCTCGACAGTCCGGCAAAGTCGCGCTAAAGCCCGGCTTCGTCAACGGCCGGCCAGCACACGTCCGTCGTCGTCGGTCAGGATCGCCTGGTGCAGTTCGCGGAGCCGTCGGCAGGGTTCCAGTCCGAGGTCGTGCCGCAGCACGTCACGCGCCCGCTGGTAGATCCGCAGCGCGTCGGCACGGCGGCCGGTGCGGTGCAGCGCCGTCATGAGGCTTTCGTAGAACGCCTCGTGCAGCGGGTGCTCCGAGACCAGGGAGTACAGGAAGCCGATGAGCTCGTGGTCCCGGCCCAGTGCGAGGCTGGAGGCGACCATCATCTCGATGCACTCCAGGCGCAGCTCTTCGAGCCAGGTGACGAACCCGCTGACGATCCGGCCCTCCCCCACCCCGCCGAGCGCCGGGCCGCGCCACTGGCCGAGGGCCGCCTCGAAGCGGGCCACGGCCTCCTCGTGCTCCTGGGCCCGCACGAGGTCCCGTCCTTCACGAAAGAGCCGCTGGAAGACATGGAAGTCCAGCTCGTCGGACCCGAGATCCAGCAGGTAGCCGGGGGAACGGGTGACGATGGGACTGTTCCTTCGCCCGCGGGGCCCCAGAAAATTGCGCAGTTGCGAAATGTACACATGCAGGGCGGCGGTGGCCCGGCAGGGCGGGTTGTCGGCCCACAGCTCGTCCACCAGCTGATCCACGGACAGTACCTGCCCCGAGCGGATCAGCAGAGCGGCCAACAACGCTTCTTTCTTCCGTGCACTCAACGTGTGGCAACCGCCGGCGCGCACCACGCGTAACGATCCCAGGAGTTCGTATCGCACTCTTCCCCCTTGCCATTTGAATTCGCAGAAAGAATCGACCACCGTACTCGGCGCGCAAAATGACTGCACCGAGACTCGCAGGACACCTGCTGGAGCAGCAATAAGAGAAACCACCTACAGCCGACGTCCAGGCGTTCCACTTCGACGGCGCGGCACCCCGGAACCACCCGGCGGGGCACACCGGGAACGGACAGTGGGATATGCGCCCCGTACGGCGCGGCACAGTCCGGAGACCAGCACCTGACTCGACGTCGGGCCTCGCACCACGCCCTCCGATCCCACTCCGGATAGATCACAACGTGACGTAGATCACGAACACGCGGGTGTCAGTTTCGCCCCCTACGGCCAAGAATGACCGCACATAAAGCCGAATGAGAGAATCACCCCTCCCGATTCCCAGGCAAACCGCTCGCCCTCTTCAGAAAATCTTTAGCGTTGACGCTTAGCGTCAAAGACGCGCATTCCTTTGGGTGAATCCTCAGGAAACCGATCGCGAAGAGAACGGCGAGGGACGACATCATGACGAACACCGATAAGCCCAACGCCATACTGAAGGGCGGGCCTTCCCACTTTCCGGAGCACATGCGCATCCGCCACCTCACCGACCCGACGGAAAAGGTGAAGGTCCTGTTCGGCAACCGGTACGAGCACTTCGAAGCGACCTCGGAGACCACCGACCAGCCGGTCGACGGGCTGCAGGTCTTCGTCTGGGTCGATCACACCTACGTCGCCGAGTAGGGGCTGTCCGTAATCCGTGGTGGATCGGCGCGCGGCGTCGGATGCGGTGCGCCGCAAGGCGGAGGGGTATCCGCGTGCTGGAGTATGCGGACGTTCCGACGACGCCGCGAGGCGCCGTAGCTGCCGTCGCGCGCCCGCAAGGGATTACGTGACAGCCCTTGGGGCGGCCATCCGGCGGAGGGGGGGGGGGGGGGGGGGGGGGCGCCCGCGGCCCCCCCCCCCCCCCCCCCCCCCCCGCGTCCCGGTCCGGTGTCACTCCATGTCGCTGCCGCGGCCGAGCTCCTGGTCGATGAAGTCGAAGATCTCGTTCGCGCTCGCCGACCGGATGTGGCCGTCCACCTCGTCGGGCTGGTCCGACTCCTGGCGGCTCTCCCACCGCGTCCCCAGCGCCTTGAGTCGTCGCAGGACTTCCGAGCGGTCCGCCGGGCCGAAGTCGGCGGCGAGCAGCCGGGCCTCCAGCGCGTCCCACTCGGACAACAGCCGTTCCCTGGGCGACGCCTCGGGCGGGGCCAGCTCGTGGTGCAGGTATGCGGCAAGTGCGGCGACCGTAGGGTGATCGAAGATCAGCGTCGGAGGCAGTTGTCGGCCTGTCGTCGCGTTCAACCGGTTCCGCAGCTCGACACCGGTCAGTGAGTCGAAGCCCAGGTCCTTGAAGGCCCGTGCCGGGTCGATGGCCGCCGGGCTCCCGTGGGCCAGGACGACCGCGACCTCCTCCCGGACCAGGTCGAGCAGCGCGGCCGTCTGCTCTTCCCCGGACAACTGGGCCAGGCGCTCCGTCAGGAGCCGGCCGCCGTCCGCGGGTTCGACGGCCGCGGCGGCCCTGCGGGTCGAGGCGCGGACGAGTCGGCCGAACACCGCGGGGATGGTTCCGGCACCGGCCCGGGCCTGCAGGGCTGCGGTGTCGAACCGGGCGAGCACGGCGACCGGGAGCGGTCCGCGCAGTGCCTCGTCGAACAGGCCGAGCGCCTCTTCCGTGGCAAGCGGCGCCATACCGGCGCGGCTCATCCTGGCCCGCTCGGCCACACCCAGTTTGCCGGTCAGCGCGCTTTCCCGCTCCCACAGTCCCCAGGACATCGAGGTGGCCGGCAGCCCGTCGGCGTGACGGCGCGTGGCCAGGGCGTCGAGATACGCGTTGGCCGCGGCGTAGTTCGCCTGCCCCGGGTTGCCCAGGGTGCCAGCCAGCGAGGAGAACAGGACGAACGCGGAGAGCTGCGAGTCGCGGGTCAGCTCGTGCAGATTCCGGGCGGCGTCCACCTTGGGCCGCAGGACCGCCTCGACCTGTTCGGCCGTCAGCCCGTCGAGCCCGGCGTCGTCGGTGATTCCTGCCGCGTGCACGACGGCTGTCAGCGGATGCTCCCGGGACAGCGAGTCGAGCAGCGCCTTCAGCGCGTCGCGGTCGGCGGCGTCACAGGCGGCGATGGTCACCTGGGCACCGAACGCGGTGAGTTCGGCGGCGAGTTCGGCGGCTCCGGGAGCTTCGGGTCCCCTGCGGCTGGTGAGCACGAGGTGCCCGGCGCCGTACGCGGTGATCAGGTGGCGGGCGATCACCGCGCCGAGAGTGCCGGTACCACCGGTGATCAGTACAGTTCCGTGGCTGTCAAGCCCGGCGGGCACGGTCAGCACCACCTTGCCCACATGCCTGGCCTGCTGCACGTGCCGGAACGCCTCGGCGGCACGCTGGATCGGCCGGCAGGTGAGCGGCATCGGCCGGAACACCCCGCGCTCGAACAGGTCGAGCACCTCGGTGAGCATCTCGGCGATTCGGTCCGGATCGACGAGGGCGAGGTCGAACGCCTGGTAGGTGACGCCCGAGTGGTGCGCTGCGACCTCCTCCGGATCGCGGATGTCGGTCTTGCCCATCTCCGCGAACCGGCCGCCGCGCGGCAGCAGCCGGAGCGAGGCGTCGACGAACTCGCCGGCCAGCGAGTCGAGCACCACGTCCATGCCCTCGCCGCCGGTGGCGTCGAGGAAGCGCTGTTCGAATTCGAGCGTACGGGAGTTGGCGATATGGGCGTCGTCCAGTCCGCTCGCGCGCAGGACGTCCCACTTGGGCTCACTCGCGGTGCCGAAGACCTCCGCTCCCAGATGGTGGGCGATCTGGACCGCTGCCATGCCGACGCCGCCCGTCGCCGCGTGGATCAGGACCTTCTCGCCCGGCCCGAGCCCGGCCAGGTCGACCAGCCCGTGGTAGGCGGTGAGGTACACCGTGGGCACTGCCGCTGCCTGTTCGAACGACCAGCCGTCCGGGATCCGGGCTATCCGGCGCCGGTCACCGATCACCGTCGAGCCGAAGGACGGTGCCAGGAGGCCCATGACCCGGTCCCCCACCGCGAGGTCGGTCACCCCCGGCCCGGTCCCGATGACCACGCCCGCGCCCTCGCCGCCCATCACGGCCTCGCCCGGGTACATGTCCAGCGCGATCAGGACGTCGCGGAAGTTCAGCCCGGCGGCACGGACGGCGATGCGGACCTCGCCCTCGGCCAGCGGCCGTCCGGCATCGGTGTGTCCGGTCAGTGTCAGGTGCTCCAGGGTGCCGCGCACCGCGGCGTCCAGCCGCCAGTCCCCGGCAGTCGGCACGACGAGCTGTCCGCCGTCACCGGCCCGGTCCATCCGCGGCACCCGTGCCCGGCCGTCGCGCACGGCGACCTGGGACTCACCGGTGGCGAGAGCCAGCCGGACATCGTCTCCCTCGTCCGTTCCGCTGTCGGACGGGTCACGGTCCATGAGTACGAAGCGGTCCGGGTTCTCCGCCTGCGCGGTGCGCACGAGTCCCCACACCGCCGCGGCGGCGGCATCGGCGACGGCTTCGTCCGGCCCCGTGGCCACCGCCCCGGTGGTGAGAACGGCCAAGCGGGACGCGGCCCACCGATCGTCGGCGAGCCACCGGCGCACGAGAGCGAGCGCCCGGTGAACTGCCCGGTGGACCTGGTCCGCGGTGTTGTCGGTGTCCGGGTCCCGTGCTTCCTCGTCCCAGCGGATCACCACGGTCGGCGGTGTGCCGTCGTCGGCATCGAGCGAATCGGCGAGGGCGGACAGGTCGGCCCGGGGGGCAAACGCCCAACTGCCCGGTGCGGTGCCGGTCGTCGGCGACGGCATCCACTCCAGGTGGTACAGCGGCGGCCCGGCGGTCGTGGCCGGCCGCGGGCCGCCCACCGAGAAGGGGCGCAGCCGCAACGACTTCGCCTCAAGAACCGGAGCACCGGCGGGGTCGGTCACCGTGACGGCCACCGCGTTCTCGCCGACCGGGGACAGCGTCACCCGGACCGCGCCGGCGTCGGTGGCGTGCAGGGTGACACCGCTCCAGGAGAAGGGCAGCACGAGCTCGGGGACCGTGCCCGGTCCGGCACCGGAACGGAACAGCAACGCGTGCAGGCTCGCGTCCAGCACCGCCGGATGTATGCCAAACCCTTCGGTGTCCAGGCCCTCCGGCAGCGCCACCTCGGCGTACAGGTCGTCGCCGAGACGCCAGCAGCGCCGCAGTCCCCGGAATCCCGGCCCGTAGGCCAGGCCGATCCCGGCGAGCTCGTCGTACATGCCGGAGGTCTCCAGCAGGGTGGCGCCTTCCGGCGGCCAGGGTGCCGGGTCGGCCGGGGCCGGGGGGCGGCCGGTGGTTCCGGTGCGGCCCAGAAGGCCGGCCGCGTGCCGGATCCATGGCCGCCCCCCTGCGTCCGGGGCCTGTGCCCCGTCCGAGGCGCGGGTGTGCAGGCCGACCGGCCGCCGTCCGAGTTCATCGGGGGCGCCGACCACGAACTGAACGTGGATCTCCTTGTCCTGCGGCAGCACCAGCGGCTCTTCCAGGGTGAGTTCCTCGATCCGGTCGCAGTCGGCGTGCCGGCACGCCTCCAGCGCGAGGTCGACGAACGCGGTCGCCGGCAGCATGACGGTGCCGCCGACGGCGTGATCGGCGAGCCAGGGGTGGGTCCGGACGGACAGGTTCCCGGTGAGCACGAGCGTCCCGTCACCGGCGATGTCGAGGGCGGCGCCGAGCAGCGGGTGGGAGGCCGGGTTCTGGCCGAGTCCGGTCGCGTCCACGACACCGGCGGGGGCGTCGAGCCAGTAGCGCTGCCGTTGGAACGGATATGCGGGCAGCTCGACGTGGTGCCGTCCGGTACCGAACAGCGGGGTCCAGTCCACCGCGGTGCCCCGCGTGTACAGCCCGGCCACGGCCAGGAGCACTCCTTGCGGAGCGGCCACGCCTCGGCGTGCGGTGGCGATCTGCGCGGCGTCCGTTTCCGCGGTCAGGCTCTCCGCGACCATCGGGGTGAGCACCGCGTCCGGCCCCAGTTCGAGGTGGTTCACCACGCTCTGGGACTCCAGCTCGCGCACACAGTCGGCGAACCGGACGGCCTCGCGCACATGCCGCACCCAGTGGTCCGCGGAGGACAGTGCGGTGACCTCGGTCTTGCCGGTGAGAGCGGAGACGACCGGGATCCGCGCCTCGGCGTAGTCCAGTCCCGCCGCCACGTCCCGGAAGCGTTCGAGCATCGGATCCATCAGCGGTGAGTGGAACGCGTGGCTCACCGCCAGCCGCTTGGTCCTGCGGCCCTTGGCGCGAAAGTGTTCGGCGATCGCGGTGGTCACGGTCTCCTCCCCGGAGATCACGACCGAGTCGGGACCATTGACCGCCGCGATTCCGGCTGTCCGACGGTGTGCCTCCAGCAGTGGCAGCACCTCCTCCTCGGTGGCTCGCACGGAGAACATCGCCCCGTCCCCCGGCAGTTCCTGCATGAGCCTGCCGCGAGCGGCCACCAGTGCCGCCGCGTCGGGAAGCGACAGCACCCCGGCCACGTGCGCCGCGGTCAGTTCACCGATGGAGTGCCCCGCCAGCCGGTCCGGGACGACTCCGAAGCTCTCCAGCAGCCGGAACAGAGCGGTGCCGTACGCGAAGAGCGCGGGCTGGGTGCAGTCGGTCCGGTGCAGCAGCGCCGCCTGTGGTGTCCCGGGAGCGGCGAACATGATCTCCCGGAGCGGATGGTCCAGGTAGGGGTCGATCTGGGCGCACACCTCGTCCAGCGCGGCGGCGAACACCGGGAAGGCCCGGTAGAGGTCGCGTCCCATACCGGGTTGCTGCGAGCCCTGTCCGGTGAACAGGAACGCGGTCCGGCCGGCCGGTCCCGGCCTGCCGGTCACCACGGCGGGCGACGGCCGCCCCTCGGCCAGGGCCGTGAGTCCGGCCCGGAAGTCGTCCGGGCCGCCGACGATCACCGCACGGTGGTCGAAGGCGGTGCGCGTGGTGAGCAGCGCGTGGCCGACGTCGGCGGCGTCCAGCCCCCACGCCGACGCCGTGATCAGCTGTCCGGCGCGGGCCCTGAGCGCGGCTTCGGTCCTGCCGGACAGCAGCCAGGGCAGCACCTCGCAGGCCGGCGCCGATGCCGCGTCCGGGTCCGGTTCCGCCCCGGGGCGGGCCGCCGGCGGCGCCTCCTCGACGATCACATGCGCGTTGGTACCGCTGAGCCCGAACGACGACACGGCGGCACGGCGCGGGGTGTCCCCGGTCCACGGCCGTTCCTCGGTGAGGAGGCCGACCGCCCCCTGTTCCCAGTCGACGTGGGTCGACGGTTCGTCGACGTGCAGTGTCGCGGGCATGATTCCGTGGCGCATCGCCTCGACGGTCTTGATGACACCGGCGACACCGGCCGCCGCCTGGGTGTGCCCGATGTTGGACTTGACGGAACCGAGCCACAGCGGGCGGTCGACGGCACGACCGCGGCCGTAGGTGGCCAGCAGTGCCTGCGCCTCGATCGGGTCGCCCAGCGTGGTGCCGGTGCCGTGCGCCTCCACCATGTCGATGTCCGTGGCGGACAACCGGGCGTCGGCGAGAGCCTGTCGGATCACCTGTTGCTGCGACGGGCCGTTGGGCGCGGTGAGCTGGCTGCTCGTGCCGTCCTGGTTGACCGCCGAGCCGCGCAGCACTGCCAGCACCCGGTGGCCCGCGGCCCGCGCGTCCGAGAGACGTTCGAGCAGCAGCATGCCCGCGCCCTCCGACCAGATCGCGCCGTCGGCCGCTTCGGCGAAGGAGCGGCAACGCCCGGTGGCGGACAGCCCGCGCTGACGGCTGAACTCGATGAACGGCTGCGGGGTGGCCATCACGGTGGCTCCGCCGGCCAGCGCCAGCGAACACTGCCCGGAGCGCAGCGCACCGATCGCCAGATGCATTGTGACCAGGGAGGACGAACAGGCTGTGTCGACCGTGACGGCGGGGCCGCGGAGGCCGAGGGTGTAGGAGACGCGCCCGGAGGCAATGCTCCCGGCGCTGCCCGTGCCGAGGAGTCCCTCGAACTCGGCGGGCGCCGGCCTCGCCCGTGAGGCGTAGTCGTCGTACATGATCCCGGCGAACACCCCGGTGTCGCTCTCGTGCAGGGTGGCCGGGTCGATTCCGGCCCGTTCGATCGCCTCCCATGAGGTCTCCAGCAGCAGCCGCTGCTGCGGGTCGGTGGCCAGCGCCTCACGCGGACTCATCCCGAAGAACTCGGGGTCGAAGTCGGCGGCGTCGTGGAGGAATCCGCCTTCCGTCGCGTACGTGGTACCGGGGTTGTCTGGATCGGGGTCGTACAGGCGGTCCAGGGCCCAGCCCCGGTCGGACGGGAAGGCGCCGATCGCGTCGACTCCCCCCGCGACCAACTGCCACAGCTCGTCCGGGGTCCGCACCCCGCCCGGGTAACGGCACGCCGTCCCGATGATCGCGATCGGCTCGTGGGACTGCTCCTCGGCATCGTTCAACTTCTGCCGCACCTGCCTGAGTTCGGTCGTGGCCCGCCTCAGGTAGTCACGGAGCTTGTCTTCGGTGGAATTCACATCCGCCCCCCAGGGGTCTTCCGGTACGGTCGCTCGGTGGTCGTGGTGCCCACTGGTCAGGAACTCCCCAGTTCGTCGTCGAGCACGGTGAAGAGCTCGTCGTCGGACGCGTTCGTGAGATCGCCGCCGACCTCGTCGGTGTCGGTGTCCCGGCCCCGCCGCCAGGTCCGCAGCAGTGCTTCCAGCCGGAGATCGATCGTGCCGCTCTCCGCGCCGCCGGACGGCAGTGCCGCGAGCGCCGCCTCGATACGGTCGAGGTCGGCCAGTACGCCCGTCGGCGCCTGCGTTCCGTCGGGTGCCAGCCTGCTTCCGAGATGGTCGGCGAGTGCGCTGACCGTGGGATGGTCGAACAGGACCGTGCTGGGCAGCCGCAGCCCTGTGATCCTTGACAGTCGGTTGCGGAGCTCGACCGCGGTGAGCGAGTCGAAGCCGATTTCGAGCAGCCCGCGCCGTGTCTCCAGGCTCTCGGGACTGGGGTGCGCGAGCACGAGCGCGGCTTGGCGCCGTACCAGGTCGAGCAGGGTCTCGCGCCGTTCCTTCTCCGGCATGCCCGCCAGCCGCTCGGCCAGTTGGCCGGGGCCGAGCGGCGCCGGCCCCTTCCCGGCGGCTCGCCGGTGGCTCGTTCCGCCGACGAGACCCTGGAGGAGTCCCGACAGGGTGCCGTCACCGGCACGGGCGGACTGTGCCGTGAGGTCGAACCGGGCCGCCAGCACGGCTGGTTCGGTCGCTCCCAGCGCGGCGTCGAAGAGTGCCAGCCCTTCCTGCGTGGGCATGGGGGCGATCCCGCTCCGGGCCAGCCGGTTTCGGCCCGCCTGTCCCAGTCGCTCGGTCATGTCGCTGGTCTCGGCCCACAGTCCCCAGGCCAGCGACACCGCGGGCAGCCCCTGGTCCCGCCGGAACGCGGCGAACCCGTCCAGGAAGGCGTTGGCCGCCGCGTAGTTGGCCTGGCCCGCGCTGCCCAGGGTGCCGGCGGCCGAGGAGAACAGCACGAACGCGTCGAGCCCGGCCTCACGGGTCTGCTCGTGCAGGTTCCAGGCCGCGTCGGCCTTGGGCCGCAGAACGGTGTCGATGCGCTCCGGGGTGAGTGTCTCCAGCGTGCCGTCGTCGATGACCCCCGCCGCGTGGATCACCGCGGTCAGCGGATGCCCTGCCGGAACCGATGCGAGCAGTCGGGCCAGTGCGGCAGGGTCGGCGATGTCACAGGCCTGCGCGGTGACGTGGGCGCCGAGCGCGGTGAGCTCACCCACCAGGTCGGCGAGGCCCGGCGCGGCGGTACCGCGTCGGCTCGCCAGCAGCAGATGCCGCACCCCGTGCGCGGTGACGAGGTGTCGGGCCACCAGGCCGCCGAGGGTGCCGCCCGCTCCGGTGACCAGCACCGTGCCGTCCGGGGAGAGACGGGCTCCGGTCACGTCGGTGGTGCGGACGGGTTCCAGCCGTGGCCGGTGGACCGCTCCGGCGCGAATAGCCGACTCAGGTTCGCCGGTGGCCAGGGCGGCCGCGAGGCCGCGCGGGTCGGTGCCGTACTCGTCGGTGTCGATGAGCGCCAGGCGTCCCGGGTACTCCCGCTGTGCCGCACGTACCAGGCCCCAGACAGCCCTCGTGGCCGGGTCGACCCGATCGCCGGCGGCCACGGCCACCGCCCCTGAGGTGAGCACGACCAGCCGCGCGGTCATGAACCGTTCGTCGTCCAGCCACGCGCGCAGGCAGGTGAGCGTTCGATGGGTGACCGTGCGGGTCCGGCCGGGCAGCGGCTCGGCACCGCCGCCTTCCGGATGCGGTTCGACGGGCAGGATCACCTGGCCGGGCAGCGGCGCGCCGCGGTCGACCGCGAGCGCGAGCCCGGCCAGGTCCGCGAAGCCGTCCGCCCCCGGCACGGCGAGGCCTCCGAGCGTGGCACATCGGGTGTCGACAGCGGCTTCCGGGACCGCGACGGCGGCCCAGGTGACCGCGGTGAGAGGGGCGGGGCGAGGCCGGGCACCGGCCAGTTGCCCGGCCTCGACCGGCCGGGTGACCACGGACTCGACCGACAGCACCGGTGCGCCCGTGTGGTCGGCGAGCGTCACCGACCAGGCGTCGGGCCCGGACCTGCGCAGGCGGACCCGTGCGCCTGCCGCACCGACGGCGTGCAGCGTCAGACCGTTCCAGGAGAACGGCATCCGCAGTTGCCCGCCCTCCTCGCCCAACGTCCGCAGTGCGGCCACGTGCAGGGCGGTGTCGAGCAGGGCGGGATGGATGCCGAAGCCCTGGCCGTCGGTGTCCCCGGTGCCCATGACGTCCTCGGGGAGCGCGACCTCGGCGTACAGGTCGTCGCCGTGCCGCCAGGCGGCTCGCAGCCCCTGGAAGGCCGGTCCGTAGCCGATTCCGTATCCGCGGAACGCGTCGTACGGGTCGTCCAGGTCCACCGGGACGGCGCCGGGCGGCGGCCAGGCGGCGAGAACGGCGGTGGGTTCGCTCCCCGCCGGCGCGGTGAGTGTTCCGGACGCGTGCCGGGTCCAGCCGTCCGTGCCGGCGTCGGACCTGGAGTGCATGGTGACCGGACGGCTTCCCTGGTCGTCGGCCTCCCCGACGGTGACCCGCAGGTGCAGTGCACCGGCGGCGGGCAGGACCAGCGGCGCTTCCAGGGTGAGGTCCTCGACGCCGGCGCAGCCGACGTGGTCGGCGGCGTGCAGGGCGAGTTCCGCGAACGCGGCGCCGGGCAGCAGCACCGAGCCCAGTACCGCGTGGTCGGCGAGCCAGGGACTGGTGTCCAGCGACAACCGGCCGGTGAACACCACGCCCCGCTCGTCGGCGAGTTCGACCGCGGCACCGAGCAGCGGGTGGGGGCTGTCGCTCTGGCCGAGGCCCGCGGCATTCTGGTCCCTCGGTGCGTCGAGCCAGTAGCGACGCCGGTCGAAGGCGTACGTCGGCAGGCCGGCGAGCCGGACCGTTCGGCCCCCGGACAGCCTCGACCAGTCCACCGCGACACCGTGGACATGGGCCTCGGCGGCCGACAGCAGGAAGCGTTCGAGTCCGCCGTGCCCGCGGCGCAGCGTGCCGAGCACGACGCCGCTTCCGGCGCCGTCGCCGGCCGCTTCCCAGGTGTCACCGATACCGGAGGCGAGGACCGGGTGCGGGCCCATCTCGATGAAGGCACGGTGCCCGTCGGCCATCAACGCCCTCACCACCGGTTCCAACTGCACGGTGCCACGCAGGTTGTCGTACCAGTAGCGGGCGTCGAGCGTCGTGGTGTCCTCGATGCGTCCGCCCGTGACGGTGGAGTGGAACGGCACGTCGGACGGGCCCGCGGTGGTGCCGTCGAGCGCCTCCACGAGTTCGTCCCGGATCACCTCGACGTGCGGGGTGTGGGAGGCGTACTCCATGGCGATCCGGCGAGCGGGGATGCTGGTGGCCGCGCAGTGGGCGAGGAGTTCGTCCAACGCCGCCAGCTCACCGGCCACCACGGTCATGGCCGGGCCGTTGAGAGCGGCGAGGTGGATCCTGCCCTCCCAGGCGGACATCAGCTCAAGGGTCTCCGAAAGGGGCAACGGGACGGAGACCATGCCGCCGGAACCGGTCAGCCGTGCCGCGATCCTGCCGCGCAGGGCGACCACCCGGGCGGCTTCGTCGAGCGACAGGGCACCGGCCACGCAGGCGGCGGCGATCTCCCCCTGGGAGGTGCCGATCACCGCGTCGGGCTCGACGCCCAGCGAGCGCCACAGCTCGGCCAGCGACACCATCACCGCGAACAGAGTGGGCTGCACCACGTCCACCCGGTCGATGCCCGGCGCGCCGTCCGCGCCGCACACGACGTCGAGGAGTGACCAGTCGGTGTACGGGGCGAGCGCGTCGGCGCATTCACGCATGCGTCGCGCGAACGTCGGGGACTCGGTCAGCAGCGCCGCGGCCATCCCGGGCCACTGCCCGCCCTGTCCGGGAAAGACGAACACGGTCTTGCCCGGTGTCTCCTCCGTGGTGCCCCGGACGGTGTGGGCGCTGTCCTCGCCCGCGGCGATCGCCGCCACGGCGTCGAGGAGCCCGGCGCGGTCGGCCGCCACTGCCGCGGCCCGGTGCTCGAAAGTGCCGCGCCCGGTGGCCAGGGCGTGGGAGACGTCGGCCGGGGAGAGCGCCGCGCGAGCGCTCACGTACTCGTGCAGCCGTGCCGCCTGGGCCCGCAGCGCCGAGTCGGTCCGGGCCGACAGCACCCAGGGCACCGGATCCGCCGCGGCCGGCTCCGGGTCCGGATCAGCAGCCGGTCCCACAGCCACCGGCACCGCCTCCACCGGCGCCTGTTCCAGGACAAGATGAGCGTTGGTCCCGCTGATCCCGAAGGAGGACACCGCGGCCCGCCTCGGACGCCCGCCGTCCGGCCACTCGACCGGCTCCGTCAGCAACGACACCGCACCCGCCGACCAGTCCACATGCGACGACGGCTCATCCACGTGCAACGTCCGCGGCAACACCCCGTGCCGCATCGCCTCCACCATCTTGATCACACCGGCCACCCCCGCGGCAGCCTGCGTATGACCGATATTCGACTTCACCGACCCCAACCACAACGGACGCCCCTGCGACCGCCCCTGCCCATACGTCGCCAACAACGCCTGAGCCTCGATCGGATCACCCAGCCGCGTCCCCGTCCCATGCCCCTCCACCACATCCACATCCACCCCGGCCAACCCCGCGTTCGCCAGAGCCTGCCGGATCACCCGCTCCTGCGAAGGACCGTTCGGCGCGGTGAGACCATTGCTCGCACCGTCCTGGTTCACCGCCGAACCGCGGATGACGGCCAGGATCTCGTGGCCGCGGGCTCGTGCGTCGGAGAGGCGTTCGAGGAGCACCATGCCGACGCCCTCGGCCCAGGCCGCGCCGTCCGCGTCGGCGGAGAAAGACTTGCACCGCCCGTCCGGCGACAACCCGCGCTGCCGGCTGAACTCCACGAAAGCGGCCGGGGTGGCCATCACCGTCACACCGCCGGCGAGTGCCAGGTCGCACTCACCGCTCCGCAGGGCCTGAGCTGCCAGGTGCATGCCCACCAGCGAGGACGAGCACGCCGTGTCCACCGTCACCGCGGGACCCTCGAACCCGAAGCTGTACGCCACCCGCCCCGACGCCACACTGCCCGCGCTGCCGCTGACGAGGAATCCTTCGAGGTCCTTCGGGATCTGCCGGACCCGCGAGGCGTAGTCGTTGTACATGACCCCGGTGAAGACGCCGGTCGCGGTGGACCGCAGGGTGCCGGGGTCGATTCCGGCGCGTTCGATGGCCTCCCAGCCCGTCTCCAGCAGCAGCCGCTGCTGCGGGTCGGTCGCCAGCGCCTCACGCGGACTCATCCCGAAGAAACCGGGATCGAAGTCGGCGGCGTCGTACAGGAAGCCGCCCTCCCGCACATAACTCGTACCACTGCGCTCGGGATCAGGATCGTAGAGCCCCTCCAGATCCCAGCCCCGGTCCTGCGGAAAACCACCGATGGCATCCGCCTCCGACTCCACCAGCCGCCACAACCCCTCCGGATCACGCACACCCCCCGGATAACGGCACGCCATACCGACGATCGCGATCGGCTCGTCGGGCACGGCGGCGGTTGCCGGACCCGCCGGAACGGGGCCGCTGTCGGCACCGAGCAGGCGGGTGCGCAGATAGCCGGCCAGGGCGGCCGGGGTGGGCTGGTCGAAGATGAGCGTGGCCGGCAGGCGCAGTCCGATCCGGGTGCTCAGCCGGTTGCGCAGTTCGACGGCCGTCAGCGAGTCGAAGCCGAGGTCCTTGAAGGCCAGTCGGGCATCGACCGTCGCCGCGTCCGCGTGTGCCAGTACGGCGGCCACGTCGGCACGAACGAGATCCGTCAGCAGTCGTTCCTGTTCGGACTCGGACAGTCCGGACAGCCGGTCCCGCAGCGGTCCGCCGGACGGCCCGGCGGCGGTCCGGCGGCCCGGTACCCGGGCGAGCCGGCGCAGCACCGGGGCCAGGGTGCCGTCGGCGGCACGGGCGCGGAGCGCGACCGTGTCGAACCGGGCGGCGACCAGGGCCGGATCCATGGTGCGGTCGGCCCGTTTCGACAGGGCCGCGTCGAGCAGGGCCAGCCCGTCGTCGGAGGCCATGGCGGCGATCCCGGCCCGGCCCAGCCGGGCTTGGCCGGTCGCGCCGAGCCCCTCGGTCATGCCGCTGGCCTCGGCCCACAGGCCCCAGGCCAGCGACACCGCGGGAAGGCCCTGGTCCCGCCGGATCGCGGCGAGCGCGTCGAGGAAGGCGTTGGCTGCCGCGTAGTTGGCCTGCCCGGGGTTACCGGTGACTCCGGCGAGCGAGGAGAACAGTACGAAGGCCGACAGCTCACGGTCGCGGGTGAGGTCGTGCAGGTGCCATGCGCTGTCGGCCTTGGCCCGCAGTACCGGTGTCAGCCGCTCGGGGCTCAACGCGTCGAGGGTGCCGTCGTCCAGCACTCCGGCCGTGTGCACGACGGCGGTCAGCGGGCGGTCCTCCGGAATGCGGTCCAGCAGCGCCGCGAGCGCCTCCCGATCGGCGGTGTCGCACGCCGTCACGGTGACGTGGGTGCCGAGCGCGGTGAGATCCGCGGCGAGAGCGTCCGCGCCCGGTGCGGCATCACCACGCCGGCTGACCAGCAGCAGGTCGCTCACGCCGTACGCGGTGACCAGATGACGGGCGACCAGCCCGCCGAGCACTCCGGTCCCGCCGGTCACCAGCACCGTGCCGCCGGGTGCGAACGGCGGCACGGTGGCACCGCCCGGGGTATCGGGGCCGACGTCCGACGGGGCGGATTCCGCGGCCTCCGCCGGCACCAACGCGGGTACGAGGAACTTTCCCTGGCGCAGGGCGAGTTCGGATTCTCCGGTGGCGAGGGCGACCCCGGCGACAGCCGTCAGGGCATCGCCTTCCAGCAGGGCGTCCGGCTCTGCGTCGAGCAGGACGAACCGGTCGGGGTTCTCCGCCTGCGCGGTGCGGACGAGGCCCCGGACCGCCGCCGCCGCGGGGTCGCTCACCGATTCGCCGCCCCGGACCCGGACGGCCCCGCGGGTGACGACGATCAGCCGTGCCCCGGGCAGCTGTTCGGCGGGCCAGTCCCGCACCACCGCGAGCACCCTGCCGACCAGTGCGTGTACCCGCTCGACCGCGTCGGAACCGTGGGCAGAAGCGTCGGCAGGGGCGGGACAGGCGAGGACGACGGCATCCGGCGTCTCCCCCGTTTCGGCGGCCTCGGCGACAAGTGCGGCGAGGCCTCGGGCGTCGTCGGATTCCGTGGTGGTGGTGCCGGAGCCCCCGTCGTCACCGAGCACGGCTGTCCGTGCCTGGCCGGACGCCGCGGATCGCTCCACACCACCGGCTTCTTCCCAGGCCAGGCGGTACAGCGCCCCGCCTGCGGCGCCGGTGAGCCGCTCGGGGGAGAAGGGCCGCAGGGACAGCGAGTCCACCGAGACCACCCGGCCGCCGACGGGATCGGTCGCGGTGAGACGCACCCCTCCGGTTCCGTCGGGCGACAGTCGTACCCGCAGCTCCACGGCGCCGGTGGAGTGCACGGTGGTACCGCTCCAGGCGAACGGCAGCCGCAGAACGCTCCGTTCGCCGTCGTCGCCGCCCCCTACGATGCCCAGTGCCACGGGATGCAGGGCGGCGTCGAGGAGTGCCGGGTGCAGGCCGAATCCGTCGGTGGAGGTGTCGGGGGACAGCCGCACCTCGGCGTATACGTCGTCACCGTCCCGCCAGGCGGCCTGGAGGCCCTGGAAGACCGGGCCGTAGTCGTAGCCGCGCAGCGCCAGGCGCTCGTAGCCGTCGTCGAGGCCGACGGCCGTGGCGCCCGGAGGCGGCCAGGCAGCCGCCCAGTCCGTGGGGTGGCCCCCGTCGTGCTCCTCGGCAGGCGTCAGGGCGCCTGTCGCGTGCCGGGACCACGGCGCGTCGGGGTCCGCGGACGCCGGACGCGAGTACACCGTGACGCGCCGCCGGCCGGTGTCGTCGAGCGCTCCGACGGTCACTTGCACCGCGACCGCCGCCCGCCGGGGCAGCACGAGAGGACTTTCGAGCGTGAGGTCCTCGATCCGTGTGCAGCCGACCCGGGCTCCGGCCGCGCTCGCCAGCTCCATGAACCCGGTGCCCGGCAGCAGGACGGTCCCGGTGACGGCGTGATCGGTCAGCCAGGGCTGTGAGTGCTCGGAGAGCAGCCCGGAAAACACCAGCCCCTGCCCGTCGCCCAGTTCCACGGTGGCCCCGAGCAGTGCGTGGCCGGTGTTGCGCAGCCCGGCCGAGGCCACATCGCCCACGCTCTGCGGTACGTCGAGCCAGTAGCGCTCACGCTGGAAGGCGTAGGTGGGCAGGTCCACGGTGCGCGGCGGGTGCGCCGCGACGACTTCCGGCCAGTCGACCGCCGCACCGTGCACGTGGGCTTCGGCGAGCGACGTGAGGAACCGGCCCATGCCTCCGTCGTCACGGCGTAGCGTCCCGATGGCGGCCGCCGCTGTCGTCTCCTCGCCGTCGAGGGTTTCCTGGATGCCGGTGACGAGTACCGGGTGCGCGCTGACCTCGACGAACAGTGTGCCGCCCAGTTCCCGCACGGCTGCGGTGGCGAGATCGAACCTGACGGTGCCGCGCAGGTTCCGGTACCAGTAGCCGGCGTCCAGTCCGGCGGTGTCGATCGCCGCCCCGGTGACGGTGGAGAGGAAGGGAATCGTCGTCGAACGGGGAGTGACGGGCGCCAGCACGTCCAGGATCTCGTCACGGATCGTCTCGACCTGTGCCGAGTGGGAAGCGTAATCGACCGCGATCATTCTGGCCCGGTGCCCGGCGGCCGTCAGCTCGTCGCGCAGCTCCTCCAGCGCCGTACCGTCCCCGGAGACGACCGCGGACCGCGCGCCGTTGACAGCGGCGATCGAGAGCCGGTCCTCCCGTCCGCTCAGGAAGGCGTCGAGTTCATCGGCGGGCAGGGCCACGGACATCATGCCGCCGCGTCCCGCGAGAGCGCCGATGGCCTTGCTGCGCAGGGCGACCACCCGGGCGCCGTCGTCGAGCGAGAGAGCGCCGGTGACCGTGGCGGCGGCGATCTCGCCCTGTGAGTGGCCTGTCACGGCGGCCGGTTCGACGCCGTGCGCCTGCCAGAGGGCGGCCAGGGAGACCATCATGGCCCACAGCGCGGGCTGGACGACGTCCACCCGTTCCAGGCCGGGAGCGTTCTCGGCTCCGAGCAGGACGTCGTTGAGCGACCAGTCCGTGTACGGGGCGAGTGCCTCGGCGCACTCCCCCATGCGCGCGGCGAACACCGGGGAGGAGTCGAGCAGTTCCCGGGCCATCCCGGCCCACTGCGACCCCTGGCCGGGGAAGACGAACACCGGTTTGGCGTGCCCGGTGGCAGCGCCGGTGACGAGGGCGGCCGCCGCCTCTCCCCCGGCGAGCGCTTCCAGTCCGCCGAACAGTGCGGCCGGGTCCTGCGGGACCAGGACCGCGCGGTGCTCGAAACGCGCCCGCGCGGTCACCAGGGAGTGCGCGGTGTCGACGAGATCCTGGTCGGGATGGTCCGCGAGGTGGTCGAGCAGCCGTGCCGCCTGGGCCCGCAGCGCCGGCTCGGTCCGGGCCGACAGCACCCAGGGCACCGGGCCGCTCTTCAACGGCGCGTCCTCGCGGGACCCGTCCCGGTCCCGCACGGAATCCGGCGCCGTCACCTCCGCGGGAGCCTGCTCCAGAATCACGTGCGCGTTGGTCCCGCTGATCCCGAAGGAGGACACCGCGGCCCGCCTCGGACGCCCGCCGTCCGGCCACTCGACCGGCTCCGTCAGCAACGACACCGCACCCGCCGACCAGTCCACATGCGACGACGGCTCATCCACATGCAACGTCCGCGGCAACACCCCGTGCCGCATCGCCTCCACCATCTTGATCACACCGGCCACCCCCGCGGCAGCCTGCGTATGACCGATGTTCGACTTCACCGACCCCAACCACAACGGACGCCCCTGCGACCGCCCCTGCCCATACGTCGCCAACAACGCCTGAGCCTCGATCGGATCACCCAGCCGCGTCCCCGTCCCATGCCCCTCCACCACATCCACATCCACCCCGGACAACCCCGCGTTCGCCAGAGCCTGCCGGATCACCCGCTGCTGCGAAGGACCGTTCGGCGCGGTGAGACCGTTGCTCGCACCGTCCTGGTTCACCGCCGAACCCCGCACCACCGCCAGCACCCGATGACCGAGACGACGCGCGTCGGACAACCGCTCCACCAGCAGCAGGCCGGCTCCCTCGCCCCAGCCGGTGCCGTCGGCGGCGTCGGCGAACGGCTTGCACCGGCCGTCGGGAGCAAGGCCGCGCTGGCGGCTGAACTCGATGAAGGTGGCGGGGGTCGACATCACGGCCACGCCGCCGACGAGGGCGAGTGAGCACTCGCCCGAACGCAGTGCCTGCGCCGCCAGGTGCAGCGCCACCAACGACGAGGAACACGCCGTGTCCACCGTCACCGCGGGCCCCTCGAACCCGAGGCTGTACGCCACCCGCCCCGACGCCACACTTGCCTGGTTCCCGGCCAGCAGCAGCCCCTCGAAGCCCTCCGGTGCCCGGTGCAGGCGTGAGCCGTAGTCGTTGTACATGACGCCCGTGAAGACCCCTGTGCGGCTGCCTCGCAGGTCGGCCGGGTCGATCCCGGCCGCCTCGACTGCCTCCCACGCCGTCTCCAGCAGCAGCCGCTGCTGCGGGTCGGTCGCCAGCGCCTCACGCGGACTCATCCCGAAGAAACCGGGATCGAAGTCGGCGGCGTCGTACAGGAAGCCGCCCTGCCGGGTGGTCGTGCGCCCTGTCGCGTCGGGGTCCGGGTCGTACAGCTCGTCCGTGTTCCAGCCCCGGTCGGTGGGGAAGTCCCCGACGACGTCGGCGTCTTCGGACACCACCCGCCACAGATCCTGCGGAGAGCGCACGCCGCCGGGGAAGCGGCAGCTGATCCCCACGATGACGATCGGGTCGTCGTCCGCCGCGACGGCCGTGGCCGGGACCGCGGTCCGGTCCGTCCGGCCGCCACCGGTCAGTTCACCGTGCAGATGGGCGACGAGGGCGCCGGAGGTCGGGTGGTCGAACAGGAGAGTGGCGGGGAGGGACAGTCCGGTCGCCGCGACGAGCCGGTTGCGCAGTTCGACGGCTGTCAGCGAGTCGAAGCCGAGTTCCTTGAACGCCCGTCCCGGGTCGATCGTGCCGGCGTCCGCGTGGCTGAGGACGATGGCCACCTGAGCGCGTACGAGGTCGAGCAGTTCCCGCTCCCGGTCGGCCTCGGGCAGCGCGGCCAACCGGTCCGCCCAGGAGGAGGCACGGCCCGGGGCCTCGGCGGCCCGCCGGGCGGGTGGGCGCACCAGACCGCGGAACACCGGTGTCAGCGTCCCGTCCCCGGACCGGGCTCGCAGTGCGGCGAGGTCGAGCCGCACGGGCAGCAGCTGTGCGGCCCCTGCCGCGAGGGCCGTGTCGAACAGGGAGAGCGCGTCCTGCGAGGCCAGTGGCGCCACGCCGGCGCGGCCCATCCTGGCCACGTCGACGGCGTCCATGGCACGGGTCATCGCGCTGGCTTCGGCCCACAGACCCCAGCCGAGGGAAACGGCGGGCAGTCCGAGGAAGCGACGGTGGTGGGCCAGGGCGTCCAGGAAGGCGTTGGCGGCGGCGTAGCCGGCCTGGCCGCCGTTGCCGGTGGTCGCGACGACGGAGGAGAAGAGGACGAAGGCCGACAGGTCCATGTCCTCGGTGAGTTCGTGCAGGTGCCAGGCCGCGTCGGCCTTGGGCCGCAGCACGGCGTCCAGCCGCTCCGCGGACAGCGATTCCACCGTGCCGTCGTCCAGCACCCCCGCCGCATGGATCACCGCCGACAGCGGACGATCCGGATCGACCCGGGAGAGCAGCCGGGCGACATCCTCACGCACCGCGACATCGCACGACACGAAGGTGACGTCCGCGCCCTGGGCCCGGAGATCGGACTCCAGCCGGAGCGCGCCCTCGGCCCGGCGCCCGCTGCGGCTGGCGAGGAGCAGATGTCGTACCCCGTGGACGCCGACGAGGTGCCGGACGAGCAGGCCGCCGAGCGTGCCGGTGGCACCCGTGACCAGGACGGTGCCGCCGGAATCGAGGCCGGATACGGCGTCCTCGGTACCGGCTGCCGGTGTCCTGGTGAGGCGGGGTACGAGGACCGCGCCTTCGCGCAGGGCCAGTTGCGACTCGTCGCGGAAGGGGGCCGCTGCCAGTGCGCCCCGAGTCGTGGAACCGTCGGTGTCCAGCAGTACCAGGCGGTTCGGGTGCTCGATCTGCGCCGATCGCAGCAGTCCCCACACGGTGGCCGCCGCCGGGTCGCATGCGGATTCCTCCCCGCCGGCCGCGACCGCCCCGGCCGTGGCGACGACCAGGACCGCGGACTCCGTGCGCGGTTCGGCGAGCCATGCCCGTACGAGTCGCAGGGCCTGCCGGGCCGCGTCGTGGGCAAGGTCGGCCGTCCCGCGGACGGTTGCCGGAGGGGGCTCGGACGGTGCGGTGCGGGTGAGGTCGGCGAACACCGTGTCCGGCACGGGCTCATCGGTCGCCCCGTCGGCGAACAGCGCCGGCAGGTCGGGGTACGCCGACACGCCCTCGCCGTGCAGGACGGCGGCCAGGTGGCCTTCGCCGACGACGGCCCAGGTGCCGGACGGGTCGGGTGCGCCGGACGCCACCGGCTGTGCCCAGGCCAGCCCGTACAGCCCGGCACCGGAGCGGAGCGCGCCCGGCCGGTCGCCGCGCCAGGTCCTCAGCGTCAGCGACTCCACGGAGGCGACGGGAGAGCCGGTGGGGTCCGTCAGGGTCAGCGCTACCGAGTCCGGTCCGGTCCTGCGGACGCGCACCCGCGAGGCCGTGGCGCCGACGGCGTGCAGCCGCACACCCGACCAGGAGAACGGAAGGCGCAGCTCGTCGGCTCCCAGGACCACCGGGTGCAGCGCGGCGTCCAGCAGCGCGGGGTGCAGGCCGAAGCGGCCGGCTTCGGCTCGCTGTTCCTCGGCGAGCCCGACCTCGGCGTACGTCTCGTCCCCGAGCTGCCAGAGCGCCCGCAGCCCCTGGAAGGCGGTCCCGTACGCGTAGCCGCGGTCTGCGAGGCGTCCGTAGCAGTCGTCCAGGTCCACCGCTCGCGCGCCCGGAGGCGGCCATGCCCCGAACTCCTGGGGACTGTCCGGGCCCCCGGCGGCGAGCAGGCCGGTGGCGTGTCGGGTCCATGGCGCGTCGTCGTCCTCGGCGGGCCGGGAGTGGATGCCGACGGCGCGGAGGCCCGAGCCGTCCGGACCGCCGATCCGCACCTGGAGCGCGACGGTTCCGTGGTCGGTGAACGCCAGTGGCGCCTCCAGGGTGAGGTC
Organism: Streptomyces sp. NPDC014734; assembly: GCF_043083325.1. Taxonomy (NCBI): domain Bacteria; kingdom Bacillati; phylum Actinomycetota; class Actinomycetes; order Kitasatosporales; family Streptomycetaceae; genus Streptomyces; species Streptomyces sp. NPDC014734. Next base: position 88,583 of record NZ_JBIBYN010000026.1, read on the forward strand.
GTCCAGCCGCTCGTACCCCACGTGGTTGCCGGCCGTCAGGGCGAGTTCGACGAAGGCGGTGCCCGGCAGCAGCACCGTTTCGAGCACCGCGTGGTCGGCCAGCCAGGGGTGGGTGTGCAGGGACAGCCGGGTGGTGAGCAACAGTCCGTCCCCGTCGGCAAGTTCCACCTCGGCACCGAGCAGGGGATGGTCCACGTCGGCCAGGCCCAGGCTGGCCGCGTCGGCGGAGACGGGAGGGTTCACCCAGTAGCGCCGCCGCTGGAACGGGTAGGTGGGCAGGTCGAGCGGGCGCGGCGGGACGCCGCCGGGCAGACCGCCGAAGAAGGCCTCCCAGTCCACGGCGGTGCCCCGGACGACGGCCTGCGCGAACGAGAGGGAGAGCCTGCGCATACCGCCGTCGTCGCGGCGGAGCGAGCCGATGGCGCCGTCGGCGAGACCCATGCCGTCCAAGGTCTCGGCGACGCCCACGGTGAGCACGGGGTGGGGGCTGACCTCGACGAACACCAGGTGCCCGTCGGCGGCGAGAGCACGGGTCGCCTGCTCGAACCGGACCGGGTTGCGCAGGTTCTCGTACCAGTAGTCGCCGTCCAGTTCGTTGGTGTCGATGCGCGTGCCGCGCAGTGTGGAGTAGAAGGCGATCTCCGACCGCCGGGGGGCCAGCCCGGACAGGTCGGCGGCGAGCCGGTCCCGCAGAGCCTCCATGTGGGGGGTGTGGGAGGCGTAGTCCACCGGGACGCGGCGGGCGCGGACGCCCTCGGTCTCGCAGGCGGCGAGCAGTTCGTCCAGCGCACCGGGGTCGCCCGCGACAACGGTCGAGCCGGGGCCGTTGACGGCGGCGATGTGGATCCGCCCGGCCCATGCTTCGAGCCGCCGCTCCACCTCGGCCCCGGACAGCGGCACGGAGACCATGCCGCCGGTCCCCGCCAGGGACACGAGGGCCCGGCTGCGCAGGGCGACGACACGGGCGGCGTCCTCCAGGGACAGGGCACCGGCGACGTACGCTGCGGCGATCTCGCCCTGGGAGTGGCCGATCACCGCGTCGGGCTTCACCCCCAGCGAACGCCAGAGATCCGCGAGACATACCATCACCGCCCACAGAGCGGGCTGGACGACGTCCACCCGGTCGTACCCGGGCGCTCCGCCATCGCCTCGCAGCACCGCGGTCAGCGACCAGTCCGTGTACGGTGCGAGCGCCTGCTCGCAGGCGTCGACACGTGCCGCGAACACTGCCGAGGAGTCGAGCAGTTCCCGGGCCATCCCGGTCCACTGCGACCCCTGGCCGGGGAAGACGAACACGGTCTTGCCGCCGCGGGCCCCGGTGCCCGTGACGACGTCCGCGGCGGGTTCGCCCGCCGCCAGGGCCGCGAGCCCGGCGAGTACGGCGTCACGGTTCTTGCCGAGGACGGCGGCTCGGTGTTCGAACACCGAGCGGGTGGTGGCGAGCGAGTGGGCGATGTCGTACGGCGCGGCGTCGGGCCGGCGCTCCATCAGGGAGCGCAGGGCGGCGGCCCGGTCGCGCAGTGCCTGCTCGGTCCTGGCGGTGAGCAGCAGCGGCACGGTGTCGTGCTCACCGGCCCCGGTGGCGGGCCGTCGGGCCTCCGGTGCTGCCGGTTCTTCCGGCGCCTCCTCGATGATCACGTGTGCGTTGGTCCCGCTGATGCCGAAGGAGGAGACACCGGCCCTGCGGCGGCGGTCGCCCGCGGGCCATTCCACCGCGCCGGTGAGGAGCTCCACGCCTCCGGAGGACCAGTCCACGTGCGGGGACGGCTCGTCGATGTGCAGTGTGGGCGGCAGGAGGCCGTGCCGCAGCGCCATGACCATCTTGATGACTCCGCCGACGCCGGCCGCCGCCTGGGCGTGACCGATGTTCGACTTCAGCGAGCCGAGGCGCAGTGGCCGGCCCTCGGCGCGGTCGCGTCCGTACGTGGCGAGCAGCGCGCCCGCCTCGATGGGGTCGCCGAGGGTGGTGCCGGTGCCGTGTGCCTCGACCGCGTCGACGTCGGACGCGGCTATGCCCGCGTTGGCCAGGGCCTGGCGGATGACGCGTTCCTGCGAGGGCCCGTTGGGGGCGGTGAGTCCGTTGCTCGCACCGTCCTGGTTGACGGCCGAACCGCGCAGTACCGCATGGATCCGGTGCCCGTTGCGCCGGGCGTCGGACAGTCTTTCCAGCAGCAGGAGCCCGGCGCCCTCGGCCCAGCCCGTGCCGTCCGCACCTGCCGCGAACGCCTTGCACCGGCCGTCCCGGGACAGCCCTCGTTGCCTGCTGAACTCGATGAACATGCCCGGAGTGGCCATCACGGCGACGCCTCCGGCAAGCGCCAGGCCGCACTCCCCCTGTCGCAGCGCCTGCATCGCCAGGTGCAGGGCGACGAGCGACGAGGAGCAGGCGGTGTCGACGGTGACGGCCGGCCCCTCCAAGCCGAAGAGGTACGAAATCCTTCCGGATGCGACGCTCGTGGTGCTGCCGGTGAGCAGATAGCCGTCCGAGCCCTCGGCGGCCTCGTGGAGGCGAGGCCCGTAGTCCTGTGCCATGGCGCCGACGAAGACACCGACCTGTCGGCCGCGCAGGGCGGCCGGGTCGAGCCCGGCTCGTTCGAAGGCTTCCCAGGCGTTCTCCAGCAGCAGTCGCTGCTGGGGGTCCATCGCCGCCGCTTCGCGCGGGTTGATGGCGAAGAAGTCGGGATCGAACCGGTCGGCGTCGTGCAGGAAGCCGCCGCGCCGGGTGTACGTGGTGCCGGGGCGGCCCGAGTCGGGGTCGTGGAGCGCTTCGACGTCCCAGCCGCGGTTGAGCGGGAAGTCCGAGGTGGCGTCGGTTCCCTCGGCCACCAGACGCCACAGGTCCTCGGGGGTGCGGACGTCGCCGGGGTAGCGGCAGCTCATGGAGACGATCGCGATGGGTTCGTCGGCCGCGATGGCCCGCGTGGTGGCGAGGACCGCGCCCGGGTCGACCGTTCCGGACAGTTCGCGGCGCAGGTGGGCGGCGAGCCGGGCGGGGGTGGGGTGGTTGAACAGCAGGGCTGAGGGCAGCCGGAGCCCCGTCACCTCGGCCAGCTGATTGCGCAGTTCGACGGAGCTCAACGAATCGAAGCCGAGTTCGTTGAAGGTGGTGGTGACCTCAACGGTGTCGGTCCCTGCGTGGCCGAGAACGATCGCCACCGAGGTGCGGACGATGTCGGTCAGCATCCGTTCCCGGTCGGCCTCGGGAAGCCCGGCGAGCCGTTGGGCGAGCGGCGGCTGGTCCTCGGCGCCGGTCCACTCCGTCTCCTGCGGAGAGGAGGCCACCGTCGCGGGCCCGGCGGGCGCGGCGGCGGCGGAGCCGATCCAGTAGCGGCGGCGCTGGAAGGCGTAGGTCGGCAGCGGGACGGGGCGCGCCGCCGCTCCGAAGAAGCCGCGCCAGTCGACGGTGGCACCGTGTACGGACAGTCCGGCGACGGCGGACACGGCTCCCTGTGTCTCGGCCCCGTCCCGCAGACCGGGAAGGAACGCGCATCCGGCGGCGTCCCCCGCACCGGCCCCGTGCTCGTCCCCGCCGTTTTCGATGGCCTCCCGTGCCATCGCGGTGAGGACACCACCGGAGCCGAGTTCCAGGAACACCCGGGCGCCCAGGGTGTGCGCCGTCGTGACGGCATCGGCGAACCGCACCGTGCCCCGTACGTGCTCGACCCAGTACTCGGCCGAGGACCACCGGTCGTCGCCGACGGCCGTCCCGGTGACCGTCGACACGGCTGCCAGCGACGGAGCGCGGAGGTCCAGGGTTTCGACGACCGCGCGGAACTCGTCGATCATCGGTTCCATGAGCGGCGAGTGGAAGGCGTGGCTGACCCGCAGCCGTTTGGTCCTGCGGCCCATCGCGCGAAACCGTTCGGCGACCTCACGGGCCTCGTCCTCGGCGCCCGACAGCACCACCGCGCGTGGCCCGTTGACGGCGGCGATGCCCAGCCGCTCCCGGCCCTCCAGGAGGGGCAGCACCTCGTCCTCGGTGGCCTGGACGGCGATCATGGCCCCGTCCGGTGGCAACGCCTGCATGAGCCGGCCGCGGGTCGCCATCAGTGTCGCCGCGTCCGCGAGGGTGAGCACCCCGGCCACGTGGGCGGCCGCGACCTCACCGATCGAGTGTCCGGCGAGCAGGTCCGGCCGCACCCCCCAGGACTCCAGCAGGCGGTACAGGGCCACTTGCAGGGCGAACAGGGCGGGCTGGGTGAAAGCGGTCTCATCGAGCAGCGCCGCCTCGGGGGATCCCTCGGCCGCCCACATGACGTCCCGCAGGGGCCGGGGCAGATGGCGGTCGAGTGCGGCGCACACCTCGTCGAAGGCCCGCGCGAACACGTCGAAATCCTGGTGGAGTTCCTTGCCCATGCCCAGCCGCTGCGCGCCCTGCCCGGGGAAGAGAAGGGCCACCCGGTTGTCGGTGACGTCGCCGGAGAGCTCACCACGCAGCACGCCCGGAGCGCGACGCCCTTCCGCCACGGCGCTCAGGGCAGCCAGCAGGTCCGGGCGTTCACGGCCGACGAGTGCCGCCCGGTGCCGCAGGGATGTGCGGGTGGTGGCCAGTGAGAACCCGATGTCGGCGAGGTCCAGTTCGGGGTGGTCGCGCAGGTGGGCATGGAGCTTCGCGGCCTGTGCCCGCACCGCCTGCCGGGTGCGGCCGGAGACCGTCCAGGGCACGGCGGCGGGTGCCGGCGGAGTGGTGCGCTCCGTGTGACCGGGCATCGGCGCCGGACGCGGCGGTTCGGTGACCACGACGTGGCAGTTGGTGCCGCCCATGCCGAAGGAGCTGATCCCGGCGATCAGTTCGCGGTCCTCCCGCGGCCAGGGACCCAACGCGGCCTGGACGCGGAGACGGAGGGCCTCCATCGGGATGTCCGGGTTGGGGGTGGAGTAGTTGAGGCTCGGCGGGAGCTGCCGGTGGCTGATGCTCAATGCCACCTTGAGCAGTCCGACGATTCCTGCGGCGCCCTCCAGGTGACCGACATTGGTCTTCGCCGAGCCGACCAGCAGCGGGTCGTCGCCGCTGCGGCGGGCACCCAGCACGGCGCCGAGTGCCGACGCCTCGATCGGGTCGCCCACCCGGGTTCCGGTGCCGTGGAGTTCCACGTACTGGACGGCACCGGGGTCGGTGCCCGCCCGCAGGTACGCGGATCGCAGCGCCTCCTGCTGGCCCTCGGTGCCGGGTACGGTCAGCCCCTCGGTGCCGCCGTCGTTGTTGACCGCGCTGCCGGTGAGGAGACAGTGGATGCGGTCGCCGTCGGCGAGTGCGCGCGCGAGCGGCTTGAGCAGCACGGCGCAGCCGCCCTCGCCCCGTACGTAGCCGTTGGCCCGCGCGTCGAAGGTGAAGCACCGTCCGTCCGGGGACAGTCCGCCGAACTTGAGAGCGCCCATGGTGCTCTCCGGCAGGATGTTGAGGTTCACCCCGCCCGCGATGGCCACGGTGGACTCGCCTCGCCGAAGGCTCTCGCATGCCATGTGCACCGCGACCAGGGACGACGACTGTCCGGTGTCCACGGTGAGACTGGGGCCGTGCAGCCCGAAGGTGTACGAGACCCGGTTGGCGATGATGCTGCGATGCGATCCGGTGACGGTGTGGCGGCCGATCGCGCCGATCCCCTGGCGGGACATCAGGGTGGCGTAGTCGTCCCAGATGGCGCCGACGAAAACACTCGTCCGGCTCCCCCGGAGCGCGGCGGGCACGACCCCGGCGTCCTCCAGCGCCTCCCAGCTCAGTTCCAGCATCAGGCGCTGCTGCGGGTCCATGGTGACGGCCTCGCGCGGGGCGATGCCGAAGAAACCGGGGTCGAACCGGTCCACCTGGTCGAGGAACCCGCCGTGCCGCAGGGGGAGTTCTTCGCTCTCCCAGCGGTCCTCCGGGGCTTCGGCAATGGCGTCGCCGCCGTCGCGAAGCAGACGCCAGAACTCCTCAGGCGTGGATGCCTTCGGAAGTCGGCACGCCAGGCCGACCACGGCGATGGGCTCGTCCACGGCCTGGCGCGAGGGGGAAGGGGAAGTGAAGGAAGCCGTCACCGTTGTCTCTTTCTGATCAGAAAGGGCGTCGTCGTACCCGGGTTGTCGAGCCTCGAAGTCGTGGTCAGGCGCCGCGGGCCGGTTCCGGGGCCTCTCGCAGCAGCGCGGCGATCCGGTCCGCGAACGCCGTGCGCGATTCCCGGAGGAAGAAGAAGTGGCCGCCGGGGAAACGGTGCACCCGGCAGCTCACCGAGGAACGGCCGGTCCACGCGAGCGCGTCGCGTTCGTGGACCAGGGGGTCGGCCGTGCCGTGGAAGACGTCGATCGGGCACGACAGGGGTTCGGCCGCCGTGGTGTCACGGCTCGCGCAGAGCCGTAGGTCCCCCCGGTTCAGCGCCACAGCGGATCGCAGCCAGTCGGGGTACCGCAGCAGTTCCGGCGACAGGCCGCCGATGTCGAGCATGCTGCGCACCAGGTGCTCGTCCGACTCCATGTGCTGCGCGGCGAACGCGGGAGGCAGATGGGGCGCCCGGCACGCGCCGGCGATCAGCCGGACGGGGGGCGGGGCTCCACGGGTCTGCCGCCGTGCGATGAGGTCGTGCGCGACGAGGGCGCCCATGCTGTGGCCGTAGCAGGCATACGGGCCGGTGAGGTACGGGTCGAGGTGCTCGTCGAGTTCGGCCACCAGATCGGCCATCGACTTGGGCATCGGATGCCGCAGCCGGGTTTCCCTACCGGGCAGTTGGACGGCCACGACCTCGATGCGCGGGGCGAGCGCGCCGCGCAGTGCGGAGAATGCCGCGGCGCTGCCGCCGCTGTGGTGGAAACAGAACAGCCGCGGCCGGGCACCGCCGGTGGGACTGGACGTCAGGTACGGAGTCCCCGGAGCCGGATGGGCCGGACCGGGCATCACGCCTTGCTGTTCCCTCACTGCGCCTCCCCGAAGAGCGTTCCGCGCCATGGTCGGCAACGCTGGTTAATCGGGTCTAAGGCGGACCTTGCACGGCGGCTCTCCGCCGCCCCGTCGGGCGGTCGGCGGACGGACACGACGGGGTGCGACGGGGCACTGCGGCCGGAAGGGCCGACGGGCTCCGCTCCCGTGAACGCGGCCCCGGGCCGGGGCCGCGTTCACGGGAGCGGAGCCCGGGGCGGTGCGGGATGACGGGGCGTGACGGCCCGGCCGCCACGCCCCGTCGCCCTCAGAGCCTGTCGGGTGGCCTCAGACCGGGCGGCCACGTCCCGGCACGCGCGCTTCCGGCGTTGCCGGGATGACCGAGCGGCTCCGCCGCCGGGCCCTCCCGGTGCCTGGGCATCGCACGCACCATGCCGCGTCCGCCTTCCGGTCGAAGGTCACCCGGCAGGCTCTCAGCCGGCCTTCGCGGCCTTCGCGGCCTTCCCCTTCTCCAGCGACTGGGCGGCCCGCCCGGAGGAGTGGTAGAGGGCAGCCAACAGGGCGCCGACAGCGGTCAGACCGAGTGCCGCTTCCGGATGGGCCGGGATGTCCGCGAAATACAGCAGCACCCCCGAGATGACGAGTCCCACCCACCCGGCCACGGCATTGCGGACCGGACTGTTGCCGAAGGCCATCGGGAAGCTTTCGTGCGCGACGCCCTTGACGAAGTGAGGCAGGGAGTTCACCCCCATCAGTCCGCCGAGGAAGCCGAGAATGATCGCCAGTAACATGCAGCACTTTCCCTTCACATGAGTCAACACGCGTTGACTCAAATACGCTAGCACCTGCTCCGAATTGGTTCAACGCCTGTAGACTGAATGCGTGGCAACTTCACGCACCGAGCAGCGCCGGCAGACCGAACAGCGCATCCTCTCCGCGGCACGGCGGCTCTTCTCCGAGCGCGGCTACGAACGCACCACCATTCGTGCCGTGGCGACCGAGGCCGCGGCGGATCCCGGCCTCGTCATGCGGTACTTCGAGAGCAAGGAGGGCCTGTTCTCCCAGGTCGCCCGGATCGACATGGACGCGGAGGCCTCGATCGACGGCAGCCCGGCCGAGGTCGCCGACACCCTGCTCGCCTCCCTGCGCGACAAGCTCGTGACGGAGCCGGAGGCCGCCCTGGCGCTGCTGCGCTCCATGCTCACGCATCCCGAGGCGAGCCGCGAGGTTCACGCGTACGTGTCCGCGCAGCAGCGGCGGATGACCGAGGCCCTCCCGCAGGACAACGCCGCGCTACGGGCCGATCTGCTCGGGGCGGTCATGCTCGGCACGCTCATCGGCCGCTACCTGATCCGTATGGAAGCCCTCCAGGACGCTCCGGCGGAAGAGATCTCCGCGCTGCTGTCGCCCTGTTTCCAGGCCCTGGCCGGAGGGGCGCCGAAGGACGTCCACGCAACGGAGCCGGATGAACAAGCCCCTGCGGGGTGACGGCTGTCCGCCGTGTTCCGCCCCGCAGCAGCGCCCCGTCGATCACGTCCCCCGTCGATCACGCCCCTCGGCCGAGGCCCTGCCGCGTCCGTCCCCGGCCTCGCCCGTCAGCGCGACTGGCCCAGCTGCGCCACCAGGCCCGCGGCCAGTTCGGCCGGCGTGGGCCGTTCGAGCACCATCTGGGGGGTGACATCGATTCCGGTGTCGTCGCGCAGCCCGTTGCACAGCTCCAGGACGGTCAGTGAGGTGAAGCCGAGCTCCAGGAAGTTCTGTGCGGCGTCCAGCTCACCCGGCGCGGTGGCCAGTACGGCCGCGGCGTGGACGAGGACGAGGTCGAGCAGAATCCGTCCCCGGTCCTCGTCCGGCGCCGCCGCGAGTCTCGCGCGAAGCCCCCTCGTGTCACCGCCATCGGCCCCGGCGCCGACGCACGCGCCGCCGCGGGCGGTCCTGAGCAGATCCGCGAGGACCGGGAGTTCCGGCCCCTCATAGGCGTCCCAGTCGGCATCGGCGACGACGAGGCCGGTCCGACCGGTCCGCAGCGGCAGCCGCCCCAGCAGTGCCCCGGGATTCTGCGGGCGCAGCCACGTCCCGTCGGCGGGCTCGTCGGCCCACGGGCCCCACGCGACCAGGGATCCGGGCAGCCCGTCCCGGCATCGGGCACGTATCAGCGCCTCACCGAAGGCGGCGGCCGGCCCGGTGGCGGCCCCGTCGCCGGGTGCGCCGACGAGGTCGTTCAGCGTCACGAGCACCGCGAAGGCCTCCAAGTCCACCGCGCGCGTGTGCTCGTGCAGCGCTCGCATGGCGGCGATCGCCGCCGGCCCCCGGTCCGGGTCTTCGTCCGCGGGTCCGCCGGGAACCACCACGACCGCGGTCAGCGGGCGTTCGGCGGGCAGTCGGGAGATCAGCGCGGGCAGCTCGCCGTCGGCCACGTCGGTCAACGTCACCCGGCAGTCCGGGCCGACGGCCTCGCGTACGGCGGGGGCGCTCGCGTCGCCGGTGAGCACGAGTTCGCCGACCCCTTCGCGGGCGAGCCAGCGCGCGACCTCGGCCCCGAGCCCGCCCGGGTGCGTTCCCCCGTGCAGCAGAACCGTGCCGTGCGGGCGCCACCCGCCGGCCGCGGGCTCCTCCACCGGCGACGACGTCACCAGGCGGCGGGCGAACGGGCCGGACTGCCGTATCGCCACCTCCCGTTCACCGCTCGCCCCGCAGAGCACCGCGGCGAGCACGGTGCCGGTCCGGGAGTCGCACACCGGGGGCAGGTCCACCAGTCCCCCGCCCTTGAGGGCCGGGGCGCCGCTCAGTCCCCACAGGAGAGCCTGGGCGAGGTCGGTGTCCTCATCCGTGTGTCCGGCGGGCACCGCCTCACGGGTCAACAGCCACGCGGGCGCCTCGATCCCCGCCTCTTCCAGTACGGACAACACGCGGACGGCGGTGCGCAGGGCGCCCGCGCCGTCCGGGCCGACGGCATCGCGGTCGACCGCGGGCAGCAGCAACACCCCGGCCGGACCGGGAGCGTCCGGGCCCGGTCCACGGCTCGGAGCGGCGGCGGGCCCGCCGTCGCCGGCGAGTTCCCCGGGGGTGACCACGACCGGCGTGGCGCCGCACCGGGCCAGGGCGTCGGTCACCACGGCGGCGAGCTTCTCGTCGGTCCCCCCGTCGGGGACGACGACCAGCCAGTCGCCGTGCAGCACCGGTGCCGCCGGCTCCGGAACCGGCCGCCAGGCGACGCGGTACCAGGAGCGTCGCCGCCTGCGCCAGGAGCCGAGCGCGGGGCCGATCTCCCGCAGCGAGGCGTACCCTTCCCGCGTCAAGCCCAGCTCGGCGCCCAGGGCGGCCCAGTCGTCGCCCTCGACCGCCTGCCAGAACCGCGCGTCCTCCTCGTCGGTACCGAGGGCGGGCGCGTCGAGCCAGTACCGCCGGCGCTGGAAGGGATAGCCGGGCAGGTCGACGCGGCGGTGCGCGTCGGCGGGCAGCAGCGCCTTCCAGTCGACGGAGCGGCCCCGCGCGTGCAGCCGGGCGGCAGCGGTGGTGACCGCGGCCACCTCGGGCCGATCGCGCTTCAGCGCGGCGACCGCCACGGTGTCGGGCGCGTGAGCCAGGGACTCGCCGGTGAGCGGCGTCAGCACGGCGTCGGGGCCGAGTTCGACGAAGGTGCGTACACCCTGGTCGTACAAGGACATGACGCCGTCGGCGAACCGCACCGGCTCCCGGACGTGGCGCACCCAGTGCTCCGGGTCGCACAGTTCCTTCTCGTCGGCGAGCGCACCGGTCACATGGGAGACCACCGGCAGCAGGGGCGCGCGGAACGACAGCCCCTGGGCAACCGACCGGAACTCCGCCAGCATCGGATCCATCAAGGGCGAATGGAAGGCGTGGCTCGTCCGCAGTCGGCGTGTCCTGCGCCCCTGCCCCGTCAATACCCGCTCCAGCTCCCCGAGCGCCTCCCGGTCGCCGGAGACGACCAGGGACGTGGGCCCGTTGATCGCGGCGAACCCGATCCGGTCCTCCCGGCCCGCCAGCAACGGCGATACGGCCTCCTGCGGAGCCTGGACCGCGAGCATCGCCCCGGTCCCGGGCAACGCCTGCATCAGCCTCCCCCGTGCCGCCACCAGGGCACAGGCGTCCGCCAACGACAACACCCCCGCCACATGCGCCGCCGTCAGCTCACCCACGGAATGCCCGCCGACGAAATCGGGCGCCACCCCCCACTCCTCGAACAACCGGAAGAGCCCCACTCCCACCGCGAACAGTCCCGGCTGCGCGTACTCCGTACGCTCCAGCAGACCGCTGTCCTCGTGCCACAGCGCGTCCCGCAACCCGACGCATCCCTGCGCCCGGAAACCGTCCACCACCTCCTCGCACGCTTCCGCGAACACGGGAAAGCGCTCGGCCAGCTCCCGTCCCATCCCCCGGCGTTGGCTCCCCTGCCCGGTGAACAACATCGCGAGCCGACCGCCGGGCGCCGCCGTACCGCGTACGACCGAGGCCGACGGCCGCCCCTCCGCCAGGGCGGCCAGGCCGGTCAGGAACGTGTCCGTGTCCTCGCCGACGACCACGGCCCGGTGCGGGAAGGACGCGCGGGCGGCCAGGGAATGAGCGATGTCGACGGGGCGCGGCTCGGGATCCCGGTGGACGTACGAGGCAAGAGCCGCGGCCTGGGCGTGCAGGGCCTGCTCGGTGCGGGCGGACAGCACCCAGGGCACCGCGCCCGGCTCCTCGGGGCCCGACGCCGCTTCCGGCGCGGGCCCGGGCGTCTGCTCGGGGGCCTGCTCCAGGATGAGGTGGGCGTTGGTGCCGCTGATCCCGAAGGAGGACACCGCCGCCCGGCGGGGGCGCCCGGTCTCCGGCCACATGACGGGTTCGGTCAGCAGCGAGACCGCGCCGCTGCTCCAGTCGACGTGCGGGGAGGGCTTGTCGATGTGCAGGCTGGGAGGCAGTACGCCCCGTTCCATCGCCATGACCATCTTGATCACTCCGGCCACACCGGCGGCGGCCTGGGTGTGGCCGATGTTCGACTTCACCGACCCCAGCCACAACGGCCGGTCCGCCGGGCGGTCGCGCCCGTAGGTGGCGAGCAGCGCCTGCGCCTCGATCGGGTCGCCGAGCGTCGTTCCCGTGCCGTGCGCGTCGACGGCGTCCACCTGGTCCGCGCCGATCCGCGCGTCGGCGAGGGCTCGGCGGATCACACGTTCCTGCGCGGGGCCGTTGGGTGCGGTCAGGCCGTTGCTGGCCCCGTCGGAGTTCACCGCGGAACCACGGAGCACCGCGAGCACCCGGTGCCCCTTGCGACGCGCGTCCGACAATCGCTCCAGCAGCACCATGCCCACCCCCTCGGCCCAGCCGGTGCCGTCGGCGGCCGCGGCGAACGGTTTGCAGCGGCCGTCCGGGGACAGCCCGCGCTGTCGGCTGAACTCCACGAAGACCCCGGGCGAGGCCATCACGGTGACCCCGCCCGCCAGCGCCAGTGCGCAGTCGCCCTTGCGCAGCGCGTCCGCGGCCAGATGCATGCCGACCAGCGAGGATGAGCAGGCCGTGTCCACGGTGACCGCGGGGCCCTCGAAACCGAAGGTGTAGGCGATGCGGCCGGAGGCGACACTGCCCGCGCTCCCGGTGCCGACGAATCCCTCGTGTTCGGCGGGCACACTCGAAAGCCGCGTCGCGTAGTCCCCGTACATAACGCCGACGAACACCCCGGTGTCGCTGCCCCGTACGGTGGTGGGGGCGAGACCGGCCCGTTCGAATGTCTCCCAGGTCGTCTCCAGCAGCAGCCGCTGCTGCGGGTCGATCGAGAGGGCCTCGCGCGGGCTGATGCCGAAGAAGCCCGCGTCGAACTCGGCGGCGTCGTAGAGGAAGCCGCCATGGCGGGTGTAGCTGGTCGCCGTCCGGTCGGGGTCCGGATCGTAGAGGGCGCCGAGATCCCAGCCACGGTCTGCCGGGAACTCCCCGATCGCGTCCTGGCCCTCGGACACGAGCCGCCACAGGTCCTCCGGGGAGCGCACACCACCGGGGTACCGGCACGCCATGCCGATGACGGCGATCGGTTCGGTGCGCGCGTCGCTGAGCACCTCGTTCTGCCGCCGCAGCCTCTCTGTCTCCTTCACGGAGGCCCGGAGCGCCTCCACCAGTCTCTCGGGGGATGTCGTCACAGCAGCCTCGCTCGGGATCGTCAGTGTGTGGTGTCGGATTCGCCAAGTACCAGGCCGATCAAGGTGTCGGCGTCCATGCTGTCCACGGCCCCGGTGTCGCCCGGGTCCGCGGGCTGCTGCGCCCCTGCCGCGGAGTCCGCGAGTTGCCACAACACGTCGACCAGGCCCGCGTCCCGGAATCGGGCGTACGGGATGGCCGCCAGGGCGGTGCGCAGCCGGGCCTCGTCGGCGTCCGCACCGCTGTCGGCCACGAGCCGCGTCCACAGGTGATCACCGAGCGCGACGGGAGTCGGCCGGTCGAAGACGAGGGTGGCGGGCAGGCTCAGCCCGGTCTCGGCGCCGAGACGGTTGCGCAGTTCGACGGCGGTGAGGGAGTCGAAGCCGAGTTCCTGGAAAGGACGCCCGGGATCGAGAAGTTCGTGCGAGGGGTGCCCGAGCACGGCGGCAACGGTGGTCAGGATCCGCTCCAGCAGAAGTTCCCGCTGCTCCGGCTCCGGCAGCGCGGCGAGCCGCCGCGTCAGCCGGGCGGTCGCCGACGCGCCGTCACCGGCGGTGGCCGGCGCCGCCGGGAGGAGGCTCTGCGCGATCGGTGGCAACGCGCCCCGCTCCGCCTGTGCCCGCAGCGCCGGTACGTCGAATCTGGCGGGCACCGTCACCGGTTCGTCGAGCGCGAGGGCGGCGTCGAACAGGGCAAGGGCCTCGCCGACGCCCATCGACGCGAGCCCGCTGCGGACCAGGCGGGCCCGGCCGTCCGCCCCCAGCCTGGCGGCTATCCCCTCCCCGGCGTCCCACAGGCCCCAGGCCAGCGACAGCGCGGGCAGCCCGAGGCCGCGCCGGTGAGCGGCCAGACCGTCCAGGAAGGCGTTGGCGGCGGCGTAGTTGGCCTGACCGGGACTTCCGAAGGTTCCGGCCGCGGAAGAGAACAGCACGAAGGCGGAGAGGTCGAGGCCGGCCGTCAACTGGTGCAGGTGCCGGGCGGCGTCCGCCTTCGGCCGGAACACCCGGTCGAACCGCTCCGGGGTCAACGACTCGATCAGGCCGTCGTCCACCACACCGGCGGCATGCACGACCGCGCGCAACGGGAAGTCGGCGGGGACGGCGTCCAGCATCCGCGCGAGTGCCGCGCGGTCGGCGCAGTCGCAGGCCACCACGGTGACGTCGGCGCCCGCGGCCCTCAGCTCCCCGGCCAGTTCGTCGGCGCCCGGCGCGTCGGGGCCCCGTCGGCTGGCCAGCAGCAGTCGGCGTACTCCGTGTGCGGCGACCAGGTGGCGGACCACGTCCGGTCCGATTCCGCCGGTCGCGCCGGTGACCAGCACCGTGCCGTCGCCGTCGAAGCCGGTGCGGGTTCCCTCGCCGGACGCGGTCGCACGGGTCAGGCGGGGGACGAACACCTTGTCGCCGCGGATGGCGGCCTGGGATTCGCCGCAGCCGAGGGCCCGGTCCAGGAGAGCTTCGTCGTCGGCATCGATCAGAGCGAACTTCCCGGGGCACTCCAGTTGCGCGCTGCGCACGAGCCCCCAGACCGAGGCGGCGGCCACGTCATCGACCGCTTCTTTGCCGACCGGTACGGCGCGTCGGGTCAGGAACACCAGCCGGGAACCGGCGAAACGGTCGTCGTCGATCCACCTGCGTGCCAGACCGGCGGCCTCGTGTGCGACCGTACCCGCGTCCCGCGAGGCGTTCTCGCCCGAGCCGTCTCCACCGATCCGCACGACGACGACGGGTGGTACGGAGACCAGGGAGACCGCTGCCGCCGCAGTGTCCACGACCACCCGGTCCTCCGGTGCGGGTGGCTCGGCGTGCGGTGCCGCCGGGTGCCATGTGACGCCGTACAAGGAGTGCGAGACGTCGCCGCCGGCCCTGCGCAGCTGATCGTGGGTGACGGGCCGCAGGGCAAGGGCGTCGACCGTGGCGACCGGCAGGCCGTCGGCGTCCGTCATGCCGAGCGCGGCTCCCGTGGCGCCGGAGGGGAGCATCCGTACCCGCAGGGCCCGGGGGCCGGGTGCCGACGCGTGCAGGGTCACTCCGCTCCAGGAGAACGGGAGCACCACCCCGTCCGGCGCGTCGGAGGCGTCGGCCGCACCGAGGGCGAGGACGTGGAGCGCGGAGTCGAACAGGGCCGGGTGGATCCCGAATCCCGAGGTGTCCACGGTGTCCGGCAGGGTGATTTCCGCGTACAGCTCCTCTCCGAGTCGCCAGGCGGCGGACAGGCCGCGGAAGGAATGACCGTACGCGATCCCGCGGTCGGCGAGGTGGGCGTAGAGGTCTGCGACGGGCAGGGGGTCCGCACCGGTCGGGGGCCAGGGAGCGGGGTCCGGTGCGGGGAGGGAAGCCGGTGCGGGGGCGAGGGTGCCGTGGGCGTGCCGGCTCCACGCCGTCCCGGTCGGGTCCTCCGATTCCGGGCGGGAGTGGACGCTCACGCCCCGCGTCCCGTCCTCGCCCGGCGCGCCCACCACGACCTGGAGCGCCACCGTCCCCTCCCGGGGTACCACCAGTGGTGATTCCAGGGTGAGTTCGGCGAGATGAGGGCAGTGCGCGTGACGTCCGGCTTCGAGGGCGAATTCGGCAAGGGCGGCCCCGGGCAGCAGCGCGGTGCCCCATACCGTGTGGTCGGACAGCCAGGGCGCCCCACGCAGCGACAGTCCCCCGGTGAGGACCATGCCCTGCCCGTCGGCGAGTGTGACGGCGGCGCCGAGAACCGGATGGCTGGTCCCGGTCTGTCCGGGGCCCGGTCCGGCCTGTGCGGCGGGGGCGTCCAACCAGTAGCGCTCGCGCTGGAACGGGTAGGTGGGGAGGTCCGCCAGCGGCGACCGGTTGCCGAAGAACACCGTCCAGTCGACCGGCACACCCGCCGTGTGGGCGTGTGCCAGGGCCTGGGTCACGGACTCCGTCTCGGCCCGGTCACGGCGTAGGGCCGGGACGGCGACGGCCGTCTCCTGGGCGAGGGTCTCGCGGACCATCGCGGTGAGTACGGCGTCGGGGCCGAGTTCGAGGAAGGTGCGGACCCCCTGCTCGTGCAGGGTGGTGACGCCGTCGGCGAAGCGCACCGGTTGCCGGACGTGCTGTACCCAGTATTCGGGTGTGCACACTTCCTCGTCATCGGCGAGCGCGCCCGTGACGTTGGAAACCATCGGCAACAGCGGTGCCCGGAAGGACAGTTGCTCCACAACGGTCCGGAACTCGTCCAGCATCGGATCCATCAGGGGCGAGTGGAAGGCGTGGCTCGTGCGCAGTCGGTGGGTTCGGCGTCCTTGCCCTGTCAGGACTTTTTCGAGTTCCGCGACGGCTTCGTGGTGACCGGAGACGACCAGCGAGGTGGGCCCGTTGACGGCGGCGACCGCGAGGCAATCCTCCCGGCCCGCCAGGAGGGGGAGGACGTCCTGTTCCGGGGCCTGGACGGCGAGCATGGCACCGTCTTCCGGCAACGCCTGCATGAGCCGACCGCGCGCGGCGACGAGCGTGCAGGCGTCGGTGAGGGACAGCACTCCCGCCACATGCGCCGCAGTGATTTCTCCGACCGAGTGGCCTCCCACGTGGTCGGGTACAACCCCCCAGGACTCGAAGAGCCGGAACAGCCCCACCTCGATGGCGAAGAGCCCCGGCTGGGTGAATTCGGTGCGGTCCAGCAGCCCGCCCTCCGTCTCCCACAGCGCGTCCCGCAGTCCGGCGCGTCCACTCGCCTCAAAACCCGCCAGCACCTCGTCCACGGCGTCCGCGAACACCGGGAAGCGTTCGGCCAGCTCCCTTCCCGTTCCCGGTCGCTGGCTGCCCTGCCCGGTGAACAGCACCGCCGTCCGCCCATCGGTGACAGCCTCTTCCCGGACCAGCCCGGCCGCGGGCCGCCCGTCGGCGAGCGCGGCCAGCGCTTCGGAGAAGCGCTCCGGTTCGGCGGCGGTGATCGCTGCGCGATGCGCGAAAGCGGTACGGCCGCTGGCCAGGGTCACCGCGATGTCCAACGGGTCCTGGCACGGATCCGACCCGATCCGTTCGCGCAGCCGCGCCGCACCGGCCCGCAACGCCCGCTCCGTCCTGGCGGAGAGCACCCAGGGCACCACCTGCGGCCCGTCGCGGTGTTCTTCCCGCGGCGGTTCGGCGGGAGCCCCTTCGAGGATGAGGTGGGCGTTGGTGCCGCTGATCCCGAAGGAGGACACCGCCGCCCGGCGGGGGCGCCCGGTCTCCGGCCACGCGACGGCCTCGGTCAGCAGCGAGACCGCCCCGCTGCTCCAGTCCACCCGGGAAGTCGGCTGCTGGACGTGGAGTGTCCGGGGCAGTGTTCCGTGCCGCATGGCCTCGACCATCTTGATCACTCCGGCCACACCGGCGGCGGCCTGAGTGTGGCCGATGTTCGACTTCACCGACCCCAGCCACAACGGCAGGTCCGCCGGGCGGTCGCGCCCGTAGGTGGCGAGCAGCGCCTGCGCCTCGATCGGGTCGCCGAGCGTCGTCCCCGTGCCGTGCGCCTCCACCGCGTCGATATCGGCCGCCGACAGCGCCGCGTTGGCGAGCGCCTGCCGGATCACACGTTGCTGGGAGGGGCCGTTGGGCGCGGTCAGGCCGTTGCTGGCCCCGTCGGAGTTCACCGCGGAACCACGGAGCACCGCGAGCACCCGGTGCCCCTTGCGACGCGCGTCCGACAGCCGCTCCAGCACCACCATGCCCACCCCCTCGGACCACGCGGCTCCATCCGCGCCGTCGCCGAAGGACTTGCAGCGGCCGTCCGGGGACAGCCCGCGCTGCCGGCTGAACTCCACGAACACGGTGGGTGTCGCCATGACGGTGACCCCGCCCGCCACCGCGAGCGAGCATTCGCCGCCGCGCAGCGCCTGCGCCGCCAGGTGCAGCGACACCAACGAGGACGAGCAGGCGGTGTCCACGGTGACCGCGGGCCCCTCGAAGCCGAAGGTGTAGGCGACCCGGCCGGAGGCGATGCTGCCCGCGCTGCCGGTGCCGAGAAAGCCCTCGTACTCCGGCGGGACGGGCCGGATCCGTGTGGCGTAGTCGTCGTACATGACCCCGGCGAAGACTCCGGTACCGCTGCCACGCAGCGAGGCGGGGTCCATACCGGCCCGTTCGATCGCCTCCCAGGTGGCCTCCAGGAGCAGCCGCTGCTGCGGGTCGGTGGCCAGCGCCTCACGCGGACTCATCCCGAAGAACTCGGGGTCGAAGTGGTCGGCGTCGTGCAGGAATCCGCCGTGCCGGGTGTAGACGCTGCCGGTCTGCCCGGGGTCGGGGTCGTAGAGCCCGTCGAGGTCCCATCCGCGGTCGGCGGGGAACTCGCCGATGGCGTCCACACCCTCTTCCGTCAGTCTCCACAGGTCTTCCGGGGAGCTCACACCGCCGGGGTACCGGCACGCCATGCCGACGATCGCGACCGGCTCTCCGGCGTCGGCGGGTGCGGCTGCCGGTCCACCGGCTCCGGCCCGCCCCGGCCGGTCGCCGAGCAGCTCGGGCAGCAGGTACGCCGCGATCGCGGTCACCGTGGGGTGGTCGAAGACAAGGGTGGCGGGCAGGTTCAGCCCGGTGGTGGCACGCAGCCGGTTGCGCAGTTCCACCGCGGTCAGCGAGTCGAAGCCGAGATCCTTCAGGGCCCGGTCCGCGTCCACGCTGTCGGCCGATTCGTATCCCAGCACGGCAGCGACCTGACCGCGTACGAGTCCGGCCAGCACCCGTTCCCGCCGCGCGGCGGGGGCGGCGGCGACCTGCGCGCCCCACCCCGACGCGCCGAGGGCGGACGTGTTCCGCGCGACGGCCGGGAGCAACCCGCGGACCAGGGGCGGCAGGAGGCCCTGGTCCGCCAGCTCCCGTACGACGGAGAGGTCGAGGCGGGCCGGCACCAGGACCGGTTCGCCGGTGCCCAGGCAGGCGTCGAACAACGCGAGTCCCTCGTCGGTCGACAGCGGGACGAGGCCGCCGCGCGTCAGCCTGGCGCGGCCCCGGGTTCCGAGGTGTTCCGTCATCGCGCTGTCCAGATCCCACAGGCCCCAGGCCAGGGACACCGCGGGCAGCCCCAGGTCACGGCGGTGGTGGGCGAGCGCGTCGAGGAAGGCGTTCGCCGCCGCGTACGGAGCCTGCCCCGCGGATCCGAAGACGCCCGCCGCCGAGGAGAAGAGGATGAAGGCGGACAGGTCGAGTCCGGCCGTCAGTTCGTGCAGGTTCCAGACCGCGTCGGTCTTCGGACGGAGCACGCGGGTGACCTGCTCGTCCGTCACCGTCTCCAGCACGGCGTCCTCCGTGACGCCGGCCGCGTGCACGACCGCCCGCAGCGGGAACGCTGCCGGGATCCTCGCGAGCAGCGCGGCGAGCGCCTCGCGGTCGGCGGTGTCACAACTCTCGACGGTCACCGCGGCGCCCTGTTCCGTCAGGTCGTCGACCAGTTCGTCGACACCCTCGGCCGCCGCGCCCCCGCGGCTCACCAGGAGCAGGCGGCGCACCCCGTGTGCGGCGACCAGGTGCCGGGCCACGAGCGAACCGACTCCGCCGGTGCCCCCGGTCACCAGCACCGTCCCTCCGGCGGCAACGGTGCCCAGGGACCCGCTGTCGGTCGGCGCGGTGCGGCGGGTTGCCCGGGGGACGAAGACGGCGCCGTCGCGGATCGCGGCCTGAGGCTCTTCGCAGCCGAGTGCCGTCGCCACGGCACGGCCCACGTCACCGGCCCCGCTCCGGCCCGTGCCCGTCTCCGTGGACGTGTCCACGTCCACGTCCACCAGACCGAACCGGCCCGGATGTTCCGACTGGGCACCACGCACCAGCCCCCACAGCGCCGCACCCACGAGGTCCGCCACGGGCTCGCCCCGGACCGTCACGGCTCCCCGGGTCACCACTACCAGGCGTGAGTCCGTGAAGCGCGGTTCCGCGAGCCACCATCGCAGCAGCTCCACCGCCTCACCCACCGCGGCCCCGGCCGCCCGTCCCGCGTCCCCCTGTTCCCCGCCACCGAGCCGTACGGCGACGACACCGGGCGTGTGGTCCCGCTCCAGCGCGCGGACGGCGTCGCCGCCGTCGACGAGCACCGGGCAGTCGGGAGCATGCGCCGTCCCGGTGGCAGGAACCCAGTCCACCGACAGCAGTGACCGGGACACGTCGCGGAGTCCGGCGGCCGGAAGGGCACGGGTGTGCAGAGAGTCCACGGTGGCCACCGGCACACCGTCGGCGTCCGCGACAGTGACGGCGAGGGCGCCGTCGCCCACGGGTGCGACCCGCACCCGCAGCGCGGTCGACGCCGCACGGTGCAGTGTCACCCCACTCCACGCGAAGGGCAGCCGCACGGCACCGGTGTCCCCCGACAAAGCCTCCAGGGCGGGCAGATGAAGGGCCGCGTCGAGCAGTGCGGGGTGGACGCCGAACCCGGTGACGTCCGCCGGTTCCTCCAGCGCCACCTCGGCGAACAGTTCCTCGTCCCGCCGCCACGCGGCACGCAGCCCCTGAAACGCCGGACCGTAGGACAGTCCGTGGTCCGCCAGCAGGTCGTAGGAGTTGAGCAGTTCGATGGGCTCGGCGCCCGCGGGCGGCCACTCCTCCGGGGCCGCCACGGGGTCTGCCACCGCCCCTGCCGTCAGCGATCCGGTGGCGTGGCAGGTCCATACCGCGTCCTGCCCCTCCCCGCCGTCGGGCCGGGCGTGCACGGACACCGTACGGGTGCCGTCCGCGTCCGGCGCCCCGACGACGACCTGTGTCGCGACCGCGCCTTCCTCGGGGATCTCCAGCGGGGACTGGAGCGTGAGGTCGGTGATCCGCTCGCACCCCGCGTGCCGTCCGGCCCGGAGCACGAGTTCGACGAAGCCGGTGCCGGGGAACAGTACGGTGCCCGCCACGGCGTGGTCGGCGAGCCAGGGATGGGAGTGCCTCGCCAGCCTTCCGGTGAGCACCAGCCCTCGCCCGTCGGCGAGTTCGACGGCGGCGCCGAGCAACGGATGGGCCGTGGCAGCCTGTCCGAGACCGATCGCGTCGGTGGGCGCTCCGGACTCCTCCAGCCAGAACCGCTCCCCCCTGAAGGGATAGGTGGGCAGATCGACCGGCCGCGCCGCGGCCGCCGTGAAGGCGGCCGGCCGGTCGACGGCGGCCCCTTGGACGTGCAGCTCGGCCACGGCGGTGAGGAACCGGCCGACGTCCCCGTGTCCGCGGCGCAGCGTGCCGACGGCGACTCCCTCCTGCGTACCGGTGGCCTCCAGCACCTCCTGGACCGCGACCGTGAGCACCGGGTGCGGGCTGACCTCGATGAACGTCGTGCAGCCGCGGGCGGCCAGCGCGCGTACGGCCGGCTCGAACCGAACGGTGTTGCGCAGGTTCCGGTACCAGTAGTCGGCGTCGAGCCCGGTCGTGTCGGACATGAGCTCGCCGGTGAGCGTCGAGTGGAACGGGATGCGGGACGCCTGCGGCGAGAGGGTGCCGATGGCCTCGTCGAGCCGTTCTCGGATCGCCTCGACGTGGGGGGTGTGGGAGGCGTAGTCGACGGATATCCGGCGCGCCCGGATCCCGTCGGACCCGCAGTGTGCGAGGAGTTCGTCGAGCGCGGACACCTCCCCCGCAACGATGGTCGCGCCCGGACCGTTGACCGCGGCCACGTGGAGCCGTCCTGCCCAGCGCTCGATGAGTCTCCCGGC
Organism: Streptomyces sp. NPDC014734; assembly: GCF_043083325.1. Lineage (NCBI taxonomy): Bacteria > Bacillati > Actinomycetota > Actinomycetes > Kitasatosporales > Streptomycetaceae > Streptomyces > Streptomyces sp. NPDC014734. The sequence continues at coordinate 110,167 of NZ_JBIBYN010000026.1, forward strand.
GGGTTCGGCCGCCAGCGGCAGCGAGACCATGCCGCCGGTTCCGGCGAGTTCCCCCAGCACCTTGCTGCGTCGCGCCACGACCATGGCCGCGTCGCGCAGGCTGAGCGCTCCCGCGACGCACGCGGCGGCGATCTCGCCCTGCGAGTGGCCGATGACGGCCGCGGGCTCGATGCCCGCCGACTGCCAGAGCGCGGCGAGCGAGACCATCACGGCGAACAGCGCGGGCTGCACGACGTCGACCCGTTCGAGATCGGGCGCGCCGGGGGCCTCGTCCAGGACGTCGAGCAGCGACCAGTCGGTGTACGGGGCGAGGGCGTCGGCGCATTCACGCATCCGTCGGTCGAACACCTCGGAGGTACCGAGCAGTTCTCGCGCCATGCCTGCCCACTGCGATCCCTGTCCGGGGAACACGAAGACGGGCTTGCCCCGCGGCGCGGCGACTCCCTCGACGAGACCCGGTGCGGGCCTGCCCGCCGCCAGCGCGCGGACTCCCTCCAGAAGTCCGTCCCGGTCTTCCGCCACGACGACGGCACGGTGCTCGAAGAGCGTCCGGGTGGTGACCAGCGCGTGTCCGACATCCGCCGCGCGCAGGGCCGGGGCGGAGCTCACGCGGGCGTCCAGCCGCGTGGCCTGCTCCCGCAGTTCGTCGGCGGTACGGCCGGAGAGGACCCAGCCCACGGCACCGTCGTCGGGCGCCTCCACGGTCCCGGGCTCGGGCGCCTGCTGGGCGGCCTCCTCCAGGATGACGTGCGCGTTCGTACCGCTCATGCCGAACGACGAGACACCCGCATGCCGTGGCCGGCCGTCCGGCTCGGGCCACGGCCGGGCCTCGGTGAGCAGCGAGACCGCCCCGGCGTCCCAGTCCACGTGGCCGGAGGGCCGGTCGACGTGCAGCGTCGCGGGCAGCACCCGGTGCCGCATGGCCTGGACCATCTTGATGACACTGGCCACCCCCGCGGCGGCCTGGGTATGACCGATGTTGGACTTCACCGAACCGAGCCACAGGGGCCGGTCCGGATCGCGGTCGCGGCCGTACGTGGCCATCAGCGCCCGTGCCTCGATCGGATCGCCGAGTGTGGTACCGGTCCCGTGGCCGTCCACCACGTCCACATCGGCCGGACCGAGCCCCGCGCCGGCCAGCGCCTGGCGGATGACTCGTTCCTGTGACGGTCCGTTGGGCGCGGTGAGCCCGTTGCTCGCACCGTCCTGGTTCACGGCGCTGCCGCGCAGGAGCGCCAGTACCGGGTGCCCGTTGCGGCGCGCGTCCGAAAGCCGCTCCAGCAACAGCATGCCGGCGCCCTCGCCCCAGCCGGTGCCGTCCGCCGCGTCGGCGAACGAGCGGCAGCGGCCGTCGGGCGACAGGCCGCGCTGGCGGCTGAACTCCACGAACTCCGCCGGGGTGGCCATGACTGTCGCCCCGCCCGCCAGCGCGAGATCGCACTCCCCCTGGCGCAGGGCCTGGGCCGCCAGATGCATGGCGACCAACGACGACGAGCAAGCGGTGTCGACGGAGATCGCCGGCCCCTCCAGACCGAGGCAGTAGGAGATCCGGCCCGAGGCGACGCTTGTCGTGTTCCCCGAGCCCAGGTATCCCTCCAGATCCGCCGGCTTGCGAGCCACACGAGCGACGTAGTCGTTGTAGAAGACCCCGGCGAATACGCCGGTCCGGCTGCCGCGCAGCGAACCGGGTTCGATTCCCGACCTTTCGATCGCCTCCCAGGACACTTCGAGCAGCAGCCGCTGCTGCGGATCCATGGCGAGCGCCTCGCGCGGGTTGATCCCGAAGAAGTCGGCATCGAATCTGTCCGCGTCGTACAGGAAGCTGCCGTCGCGTACGTAGGACGTGCCGGGAGTGTCCGCCGTCGGCTCGTACAGTCCGTCGAGGTCCCAGCCCCGGTTGGCGGGAAACCCTCCGACCGTGTCGGCACGGGTTTCCACCAGGTGCCACAGATCCTCGGGCGAACGCACCGCTCCCGGGTACCGGCATGCCATGGCGACGATGGCGATCGGCTCCCGCTCCGCCGACTCGGCCTCGTCCAGGCGTTGCCGGGTCCGGTGCAGCTCGGCGGTCACCCATTTGAGATAGTCGGTGAGTTTCTGTTCGTTCGTCATCGCGCCTCTGCTTCCTGACGAGTTCTGGCGAGCGGGCAGCGGTGCCGTGGGCGGAGCGGGACAGCGGCGCCATCGGCCGGCCGACACGCCATGGTCGGCGAGGGCCTTAAAGCGACGCTAAACACACGTATGGCCCCGCCACCGCACTCCTGCCGACCGAGCGGTTCGGCTCCGTTCCGGCCGCTGTCGGCACAAGTGCCCACAACGACGCGAGACGGTGAAGGCCACCGAAGGAGGTGGTCTTCACCGTCTCGCGGTGTGGGTGGATCGCTCAGTCGATCGCCTGGGGAGAACGGAAGAAACAGCCCGGGTCGTACTGTTTCTTGACGGCCGACACACGCGGGTAGTTCTCGGCGAAGTACTCCTGTCGCCAGTTGGTGAGTGCCGGGTCGGGGTAATTCTGGTAGGTCTCACCGTTCGCATAGGGATCGGCGGCGTCGAAGACCTTGCCGGTCCACGCCTCGGCGGCGGCGCGCTGCTCCTCCGTCGGTTCGCCGGAGGGGATGACATTCGCGTAGATCATGATGTACTCGGTGTCACGGTGCACATATGCCGTGTCGGTGCGGCCCGGCTCGTTGGCCTTGCCGCCGAGCGCGCCGCAGCTGACGCTGCGGGTGTGGCCGGCCTGGCGGTCGGCGTCGAACGCGGCCAGCACCTCCTCGACCCCGGCCGTCGGCAACGTCCGGCCGAACATGCGGCTGCGGGCCCTCAGATAGCTGCCCCGGGGAAGCAGTGCCTCGGGGTTGTCCCCCACTCGGTGGCACTCCTCCGCGCTCTTGTCGGAGCATCCGTACCAATACATCATCGCGTCGCCGTAGGGGAGGTCCTGGACCTGTCGGCTCGCCGGGGGCCGGCCGACCGCGGACACCAGTTCGTCGAGCATGCTGCCCGCGCCCTGCTCGGGGCCCGACCAGCCGCCGGTGACCGAGACGATCGGGACCGCACCCGGGGAGGCGTCCGGGAGCGCGATGCTCAGCGATCCGCCACCCAGTTCCGGCGGTGCGGCAGCGAACCAGTCCTGCCAGGCCGTCATGACCTCGGGTGCGTCGTCCCAGGCCCACGACAACTGGTAGTTCACCATGTTCGTGACCTCGGCGGGGCGTACCTCGAACTTGGTGACGACGCCGAAGTTGCCGCCGCCTCCGCCCCTCAGCGCCCAGTACAGTTCGGGCTCGCTGTCCTCGGAGGCCGTGACGACCCGGCCGTCGGCCAGGACCACTTCTGCGGAGACCAGCCGGTCGCATGCCATGCCGTACTTGCGGGTCAGGAGACCGAACCCGCCACCCTGGAGGAATCCGCCCAGTGCGACCGTCGGGCAGGAACCTCCCGGAAGACCGAGCCCCCTGGGTGTCAGAGCGGTCAGTACGTCGATCTGCTGGGTACCGGCGCCGACCGTCACCGTCGACGCGCCGACGGTCACCTGGTTCAGTCGGGACACGTCCACGACAAGCCCGGTGGAGGACGAGTAGCCGGTGGAACTGTGTCCGCCGCTGCGCACCGCCGCCGGGATCCCGTGCTGCTGGGCGAACGCGACACAGGTACGAACGTCCTCCACCGAAGCACAGTAGGCGACACCCGCCGGTGCGATGGTGTCGTACTGCTTGAAGTGCAGTTCCTTGGCCTGCGCGTAGCCGGCGTCGGCCGGCAGCACCAAGGCCCCGCTCAGTTTGTTCCGTAACTCGGCCCAGATATCGGTGCCGCGAGCCGCGGCCATTCCAGTCCCCCCGAATGCCGCGAGCGCAGCGGCGGCTCCGACGCCGCCGCGCAGGACATTCCTCCTGCTGATTCCCATGGTCTCCTCAAATCACTTCCCTGAAACGACGGAACCCCGCCGCCACCTCAGTGGTACATCACCCATCGAGTCGCGTACAAGGAAATCTCCCCAACGGCGGGACGCGTGAAGCCCGGCTTAAGCCGGGCTTCAGACTTCCGGGCGAGAATGGAGAATGAGGGCCTGTCCGGTGAGCGTTTTGCGACTTCGTGCCGATGCGCGGTGAAGAACGAGGAAAGCTTTCGCGATGTCGGTGTGCGGTCGGCGCCCGCGGCGAGGCCCGGGCTCATTTCCCTCTTGTTCGAGAGGTGTGAGACGCGAGGCCCCGGGGACTCGGCATCGGCCGGTCGCACCGGGGTCGCGGAACACCGGATGCCCGTACGTCGATGAGCCGCAGCGCCGTCACGTCCACGTGCCACGACCTCGTGAGCGAGCTCACGGCGCCACGGGGCCGCCGTCCAGGAGATCGGTGACGGAGCGCAGCAGGCACACGAAGTCGCTGACATGTCCGGTCAGTTGATCGCGGCTGTAGAGCTCCGCGTTGCCGTGGAAGGAGATGCCCAGCCCCTGGCCGTCAAGCCGGTCGTAGACGTTGATCGACAGGTCCTCCACGGGGCCGGCGCACGGGGAGTGCACGACGGAGGAATGCCCCGCGTAGTCCCCGCCGTAGGTGAAGGACATGATGTTGACGTCGGGACCGAACTGCCTTCGTCCCCTGGGCAGTTCCGTCAGCTCCCGCATCAGATGCTCCTGCGGGTAGCGCTGATGCCGCAGGGCCTCTTCCAGGGACCGCGAGGTCTGTTCCACGACGGCGGCGAAGTCCATTTCCGGGCCGAGGAGGAGGCGCAGCGGCACCACATTGGTCAGCATCGCCGGTACCCGCCGCGGCAGAGGTTCCGTACGGGCGGTCACCGGCAGGCCGACGACCAGCTCACGGATGCCGGTAGCGCGATGCAGTTGCACGGCGACCGCCGCGATGACCACCTCCGGCCAGGTGACATCGAGGCGGCGCGCCGCGGCGCGCAGGGCGTGGACGTCCGCGGGGGCGAGGTGGCCGCTCTCGCGGAAGGAGGCTCGGCTGCGGGTCGGCCGCCAGTCGGTGAGGCTCACCACTTCGGTCTGGCCCGCCAGTTGTGACAGCCAGTACCGGCGGTCCTGCTCGTATTCCTCGGAGCTCTGATAGGCGGCGTCGGCCTCGATGACCTGTTCCAGGGTGCCCGGTGGCCGCGACCGCCGGGGGCGCCCGGTGGCCAGGGCGGTGTAGACATCGGCGACGTGGGAGGCGATGAGGGAGAGCCCGAATCCGTCCACGACGATGTGGTGAGCGGCCCGGTACCACAGGGAGCGCCCGGCTCCCGCCGTGAACAGCGCCCAGGTGAAGAGCGGGCCCTTGGCGAGGTCGTACTCCTTCGCCAGGTCCTGCCGCATCCACCGTTCCGCGGCGGCTCTCGGGTCCGGTTCGTCGCTGACGTCGACATGGTGCAGCGGTACGTCGACGGTGTCGTCGATGTACTGATACAGCCCCTCGTCCCCGAGATCGAACCGTGCCCGCAAGGCCGGGGTGGCAGCAACGACTTCGCGAAGCGCCTCCTCGAAGAGGTGGACGTCCACCGGGCCGTCGATGTCGCAGTACTCTGCGATATTGAAGGATCTCTCATCCGGATCGAGCTGTTGAGCCACCCAGACCGCGGTCTGGGCAGAGGACAGCATCAGCCTTGTGGTCATCCGTCGACCCCCGCCTGCTGGGTACGGAGTTCGAAGACGAAGGCGCAGACGCTGTCCAGGCTATGGAATTTTTCACCGATGGCGCTGCCGCCGGGGATGATCACATCGAAACGCTTCTCGATAAAACTCCCGAGTCGCGCCACGGAGAGCGAGTCCAGAATTCCCCATTCCAGCAGAGGGGTGTCCGGGTCCACCTCCCCCTGCCCCTTCAGTATCTCTCCCTCGATGAAAGCCTTGACAGCTTCGAACGCGTCACTATCCTTCACCTATATCCCCCAGATGCTCAACAAGTTTTCAGCAGAACCAACACCTGACACTAATTCACGCTACCGTTCCAGCGGAAAATCTGTCAAGGAAAGCCAAGAGACATGGAGACCGGACCGTGATGTTGCACCAACTCGTTCGGGACGCAGCCCGGCGAACACCTGATTCCACGGCCGTGGTCGGGCCGGACGGCGAGGCGACTTATGCGCAATTAGATGCCTGGGCCGATGAGATCGCGCTCGAACTCGCGGATCTCGGCGTAGGCCGCGGCAGCCGCGTCGCCATCTGGCTGGACAAATCCGTGGCCGCCATCGCGGTCATGCAGGCCACGCTGCGTCTGGGCGCCGCCTACGTTCCTCTCGACCCGCAGGCACCACCTCGGCGTATAGCAAAACTGGTGGATGACTCCGCTCCCGCGGCTCTGGTCACGCCACCCGAACGAAAGGAGTCACTGGCCGATTTCGGTGCGGTCCCCTCATCGTTGTGCGCCTGGCCCGACGGAACCCACTGGCGGAAACTTCCGGTCGCCCCGAACCCATCGCCCGACCGGCCTGTACCGCTTCCCACCGGCACCGATGACGACCTCGCCTTCATCCTCTACACCTCCGGATCCACCGGCGAACCCAAGGGGGTCTGCCACAGCCACAACAGCGCCTGGGCCTTTATCTCATGGGCCGCCGAAGCGCAGAAGGCACATGCCGGCGACCGGTACTCGAATCATGCTCCTTTTCACTTCGACCTGTCGGTGAACGACATATATGTGCCGTTCACGGTAGGCGCCTCCGTACATCTCGTACCTCAGGAAACCTCATATTCCGCCAAGGGGCTGGTCCAGTTCCTCCTGGACCAGGAGATCACCGTCTGGTATTCGGTTCCGGCCGCACTCATGCTGATGATGCGGCACGGTGGCCTGTTGGCGACCGAGGTACCGGCGCTGCGCTTCCTGTTGTTCGCCGGGGAGGTCTTTCCGATCGGTCCGCTCCGTCAACTCCGCGAGCACCTTCCAAACATTCCCTTCATGAATCTCTACGGGCCGGCCGAGACCATTATCAGTACCGGATACACAGTCGAAGATATTCCGGCAGAAAGTATTCTTCCGGTGCCGATCGGCACCGCCTGGTGCGGAAACACCGTCACCGTGATCCGCCCCGACGGACAGCCGGCCCAGGTCGGAGAGGAAGGTGAACTGGTCGTCACCGGCCCAAGTGTCATGCTCGGCTACTGGGGCCGCCCGCCGATCACCGACCGTACCTACGCGACCGGGGACATCGCCCTTGTGCTGAACGACGGAAACCTTCAGTTCGTCGGCCGTCGGGACGCCATGGTGAAGGTGCGCGGAAATCGCATCGAACTCAGCGAGATCGAGGCGGTGCTGCAGAGCCATGAAGGGGTCGCCGAGGCTGCCGCGTTGGTAGCGGACAGCGGCATCGACGCCCATATCGTGGCGTATGTCGTTCCCGCGCAGGGGCATAGTCCCTCACTCATCGATCTCAAACGGCATTGCGCGCGACAACTGCCCCGGCATTCGATCATCGACACCGTTCACCGGCTGTCGTCCTTGCCGCGCAACGCCAATGGGAAGGTCGACCGCCGGCTGCTGGCCGCACAGTAGTCACGCCGATGGCGTCGGGTGTGGTGGCCTGCTGTCAGCACACGGTCACCACACCCCGAAATCGGCCGCGGGTGGACAGCGCACCCGCGGTCGTCATCGATGTCGCCCCGGATCGGTCCGCCGGCCGAGACCGGCAACGCGAAGATGCGTGAGGACGGCCGGTCCGGGAACCGCAAGAAGTATGACGGCCGGTTTGGCCGATCCGCCCTCACGATGGGCCCGGAACGCCTCTTCGAGCAGCGAGGTGATCCGTTGCTCATGTCTGCTCGGGATCTCATGGACCTGCGCGTCGGAGAGGTCGGCGAAAGGGAGGGCCTGTGCGTTCATGACGATGGACGGCTCCGTTCGGGAGAGGCCGGCCGAACGACCCGTCAGGGAGCGGCGGCGGGTTGATGGGTGGGCGAACAGTCGGCGAGCCGCACGGGAGCGCCCAGGACCATGCCCACCTCGCGATGTCCCTCGTACGGTTCACGGCTGTGCGCCATTCGGATGTTGTCGACCAGGAGGACGTCTCCCGCCTGCCACGGCTCACGCAGGGTCGCCGCCTCGTAGACCTTGTTGATGGTCGCCACGGTGTCCGCGTCGATGGGCGATCCGTCGCCGTAGCGGGTATTGAACGGCAGCCCGAGTTCGCCGAACTGCGTCACGAGGAATTCCCTGACCGCCGGTTCCATCGTCCATTCGTTGAGGAACGCGATCTGGTTGCACCAGACCCGGTTTCCGGTCAGGGGATGCCGGATCACCGCGGAACGCCGCTGGGTCGTCCGCAGCCCGCCGTCCTGCTGCCAGGCGAAGCCGATTCCGTTGGCTTCGCAGTACGCCTCGGCCGCATCACGTTCGGCGACGCCGATCGATTCCTGCCAGGGAACGCCCACCAGGTCGTTGTACGAGCGAACCAGCGACCAGCCGTGCTCGGTGAAGCGTGTGACGATCGGCTCCGGCAGGCCGGCGAGGACCGCCTGGGCGTCGGCAAGTCCGGTGATTCCGCCGCGAGTCGGCGGGGCGAAGCAGCCGATCGTGAGCAGCCTGGGAATCTCCAGCCCGTAGCTCACCTCATGGTGCATGCACATCGGCTGGTCGGGCGGCCATTCCAGGGACGAGACCACTGGCCCGCCGAGTGGACGGCGCCGGGCGAATGCCTCCCGCTCCGGCATGACGGTCCCCGAGAGCCGCTCGCCGATCCGGCCGAGCGCGGCGGAGTCACGCACTCCCAGGCCGCGGAGCAGTACGGCTCCGTGGTCCAGCAGGGCGGATTCCAGTGCGGCCCTGCGCTCACCGATCCACTCGGGCAGAGAACTGGGCGCGACGGACTCCGTGACGCGGAGAATCGGGGGCTTGCCCGGGGTCAGTTCCAGGTCGAGGTCCCCGACAAGGCCGGACTCCGTGGTGGCCGCCTCGGCGGCCGTCGACTCGGTGGAATGCGTCATGTGCGCTGGTCCTTCCGCTGCTGCGTGTTCTCATCGATGGCACCGGCGAGCTCGGACAGGACCGGGCGGCCGACGATGTCCTGGAGCGTCGCCGCCCCACCGAGCGCGACCCCGAGGCGCACCGCCGACAAGGAGGTGCCGCCGGACTCGAAGAAGTGGTGGTGGCGGGTGATCTCCGCGACCGGAATGTTCAGTACCTGCGACCACAACTCCGCCAGCCGCTCTTCCGTCGCCGTGCTCAGGGCATCGGCGGGGGCCACTGCATGGGCGGGGGCAGCCACCGCGGCCGCTTCGCGTGCCAGCGCCTTCTTGTCAACCTTGCCGTTACCCGTCAGCGGCAGGGCATCCCGGTGGTGGAAGACCCCCGGAACCATATAGACGGGCAGGGTCTCGCCGAGGGACTGCCGCACGGCCTCCGTGTCCAACGGGGCATCCGCGACGTAGAACGCGACCAGGTGCTTTTCCTGGTCGGGGCCTTCCGCCACGACAACGGCGGAATCCCGTACCCCCGGCACGCGCAGCAGGTGATTCTCGATCTCGCCGATCTCCATGCGAAATCCCCTGATCTTGGTCTGCGCGTCCCGTCTGCCGAGGAATTCCAGCGTGCCTTCCGGAAGCCACCGGCCGATGTCGCCCGAGCGGTAGAGCCGCTCCCCCGGGCAGTGCGGATCGGTTCCGAAGGCGGCGGCGGTCCGCTCCGGGTCGTTGATGTAGCCGCGGCCCACACAGACACCGGAGAACACGATCTCCCCCGGCGCGCCGAGCGGAACCGGCTCAAGCCGCTCGTCCACGACATACACACGCACGTTGCGGACCGCCGACCCGAGGGGCACCCGCTCCTGGCCCGGCACCCCGTGCATCACCTCGTGGTTGGTGTCGTCGGAGGTTTCGGTCAGGCCGTACGCGTTTACCAGCTTGATGTCCGGGAAAGCGGCGAACCAGCGCTCGACCAGCTCTTTCTTCAATGCCTCACCGGTCGCGCAGACGCTGCGCAGCCGCCCGAGGCCACGCGGCTGCTCCTCCAGATAGCTGAGCAGCACCTCAAGGTAGGAGGGGACGACCTGGAGGATCTCTGCCTCGCCCTCGACGAAGGCGTCGACGTACCGGCGGATGTCCAGAATCTCCTTCTGCCCGACGATCAGCGTCCGGGCGCCGACCAGCACCCCGCTCATCAACTGCCACAGCGAGATGTCGAAGCACTGCGGCGCCGTCTGGGCGACCACCTGTCCGGGACCTATCTCCAGGTCCTCGATCTTGGCGAGCAGATGATTGAGCATCCCGGCGTGCTCGCACATCGCGCCCTTCGGCTCTCCTGTCGAGCCGGAGGTGAAGAAGACATAGGCGAGTTGACCGGCGGACACGGGAACGCCCGGATCCGTTTCACGATGCCCCTCGGCACCTTCCCGGCCCTCCGCCAGCACATCGGCGATCAGCAGCCGGGACGGGGCGCCGGATACCGTCAGAGCCTGGTCGAGCATGCCGGTGCTACCGAGTTCGGTGAGTACGAAACGGCAGTCGCTGCGGGCAAGCATCGCGGCGATCCGCCGGGCGGGAAAGTGCGGCTCCACCGGAAGGTAGACCCCGCCGGCCTTGAAGACCGCGAGAACCGAGGCCATCCACGTGAGATTTCGTTCGGTGACGACTGCCACCACGTCCTCGGGCCGCAGCCCTCGGGCGAGCAGTGCGTGGGCGATGCGGTTCGCATGACGGTTCAGCGCGTCGTACGTCCACTCCGTCCCGCCGTACACGGCGGCGATCCGGTCGGGGTGCTCACGTACACGCTCCTCGAACAGTTCGTGCATCCGGCGATCCGGAAGGTCGCGTCGGGGCCCGGCCAAACCATCGATCTGGTGGGCGAGTTCCTCCGAGGAAAGAATGCGCTGGGTCTGATGCTCGACCGTGTCGTCGACGGCAATCAGTTCCAGGGCCGCCAGCAGATATCCGGCGATCCGCCGGGCGTAGGGCAGGTCGAGGACGTCGGCGCGGCCGAGCAACCGCAGTCGCAGCCCGTCCCGCACCGGGGCGAAGGCGATGTGCGCAACGGTGGACGCCGACAGCACGGCCCCGTCCGTCTGCTCGGAGGGGGTGGCCGAGTCGAGCGCGGAAAGGTCGAGAACCACTTCGTACCGCGGGGCGGCCGTGCCTAACTCCGTCCCCGGGGACGGGCTCTCATCCATCGCCCGATGGGCCGCCAGCACCAGCTGCCGCCAGTCGCCATCCGCCACCAGCAGGCCATAGGGCCGGCTTGCGCCGCCACCGCCGGGCGCGGTGTATCCGGTCAGTACGTCCCGTTCGCCGGAGAGTGCCGCCAGTACCTTCGTGTGTGCCGCCAACAGTACGGATGGGAGTGGCACCCGCAGACGCTCGGCAAGACCAGTGAGCCGCAGGACCGTGTCGGTGGGAACGTGGCACTCGTAATCGGTCGTCGGCATGTCGTCATGCCGTGGTTCGGTGCGCCATCGCGGAATGGAAGAAACGATCCTGGATTCACTGATCGCGCCGGCAGCTGTCGGTATGCCCATCGTTTCTGTGCCTTTATCAGAGGGATGTGGTACCGGTGGCGCTCTCCGCCGAGAGCGCCACCGGGAATGCGTTGCCCGGCCGTACCGGCTCAAGCTTCCGCGGCGGCCATGGCCTTGGCCAGGCTGGCCGGACGCATATCCGTCCAGTTCTCCTCAACAAACGCGAGGCAGGCGTCCCGCGTGTCCGCGGTCTTGGCGACGGTCCAGCCACCGGGCACCTCGATGGACTCCGGCCACAGCGAGTGCTGGCCCTCGTCGTTGACAAGCACGAGGTAGGCGGCGTCCGGGTTCTCAAAGGGGTTCGTCATGGAATTCTCCTCATTCATTTCTCGATGGGTTTGCAAACCTCCTGGGGAAAGGCCTTCCTTCTCCCAGGAATTCATCAGGGCTTTTCGGTCGGCCGAGTCATACGGCGCAGCGCCGGCCGCTTGGTGGCCGCTTCCTGTGGTGCCTCCGACAGGTGTTCGGCCAGTCCGGCCACAGTCGGTGAGGCGAACAGTGTGCCGATCCCCACCTCCGTCTTCAGCACACTGCGTACCCGGCTGACGAGGCGGGTGGCGAGGAGGGAGTGGCCGCCGAGGTCGAAGAAGCTGTCGTCGATCCCGACCCGGTCCACGCCCAGCACCTCGGCGAACAGCCCGCACAACACCTCCTCCTGCGGGGTACGCGGGCCGGAACCGCCGGCCGTCGCCGCGTAGTCCGGTT
>NZ_JBIBYN010000027.1:0-115526 GCF_043083325.1 Streptomyces sp. NPDC014734
AAAACGCTCGGCTGGAAAACCCCAGCCGAGCGCCTGCGTGATCTACTGACGACCACGTAAGCCATCAGGTGTTGCGAGGACCCCAAGAATCCGCCCTTCGCTCACAGGGGTCTCCTTCGTGGCCGGGAGTCCGCGCCCGGGCGGACGCGCGTCCGGTGTGACCGTGCGTGTCCGGACGGCCGCGTGACCGGACGGCCGCCCGATCACGCCGCCTGACCGCGTGCCCGTCTGACCGCGTGCCCGTCTTCCGGGCTCCCGCACCCGGACTCCCGGCGCGGAGCGGGTCCTGCGGCGGAGACGGCGGTGCGGCTCCGTCAGCCGGTGACCACCGACACCTCGCCGATGCCCAGGGCCCGTACCGGTTCCTCGATCCGGGACGCGTCGCCGACCAGGATCGTCACCAGCCGGTCCTCCGGGAAGGCGTTGACCACCGCGGCGGTCGCCTCGACCGTGCCGGTCTCGGCGAGCCGGGCGTACAGATGCGCCTGGAAATCGTCCGGGAGGTGCTGCTCGACCTGGTCGGCGAGGGTGCCGGCGACGGAGGCCGCCGTCTCGAACTTCAGCGGTGCGACGCCGACGAGGTTCTGCACCGCCGTCTCGCGCTCCTCGTCGGTCAGCCCTTCGGCCGCCAGGGTGCGGAGAACCGTCCACAGGTCCTCCAGCGCCGGTCCGGTCGACTCGGTGTCCACCGAACCGCTGATGGCGAGCATCGCGGCGCCGGTCGCGCCCGTGACCGAATCCGGCGCCGACGACCGCAGCACCTGGGCGAAGGCCCGCACACCGTAGGTGTAGCCCTTCTCCTCCCGCAGCACCCGGTCCAGTCGGGACGTGAGCGTGCCGCCCAGGCAGTACGTGCCGAGCACCTGGGCCGGCCACACACTGTCGTGCCGGTCGGCTCCGATCCGGCCGATCAGAAGCTGCGTCTGCACCGCGCCCGGACGGTCGACGACGACCACGCGCCCGGTGTCGTCGGCCGTGATCGGCGGTACCGGACGCGGCTCGGCGGTGTTCCCGGACCAGTCGCCGAGGGTGTCGGCGAGCAGGGTCTCCAGGTCGATGCCGGTCAGGTCGCCGACGATCACCGCGGTCGCCGCGGACGGCCGGACGTGGGCGTCGAAGAAGGCCCGCACCGCCGCCGCGTCGATCCGCTCCACCGTCTCCTCGGTGCCCTGGCGCGGTCGCGACATCCGCGACGTGACCGGGAAGAGCTCCTTGGAGAGCTGCTTGGCCGCACGCCGGGCCGGGTTGGCCTGCTCGTGCGGGATCTCGTCGAGCCGGTTGCGCACCAGCCGCTCGATCTCGCTGTCGGCGAAGGCGGGCGCGCGCAGCGCCTCGGCCACCAGCCCGAGGGCCTTGCCCAGCCGGGACGCCGGAACCTCCAGGGAGACCCGGACGCCGGGGTGGTCGGCGTGCGCGTCGAGCGTGGCACCGCAGCGCTCCAGCTCGGCGGCGAACTCCTCGGCGGTGTGCTTGTCGGTGCCCTCGGACAGGGCCCTCGACATGATCGTGGCCACGCCGTCGAGGCCCTCGGGCTCGGCGTCCAACGGTGCGTCGAGGAAGATCTCGACCGCCACCACCTGCTGGCCGGGACGGTGGCAGCGCAGCACCGTGAGGCCGTTGGGCAGCGAACCCCGGTCCGGCGCGGGGAAGGCCCAGGGACGGGCGACGCCGGGGGTCGGCTGCGGGTGGTACTGCATCGAAACTCCGGTCGCGGCAGCCTCGGTCACTTGTCCGCTCCTTCGTGCGCGTCGGTGTCGGCGGCGTCGGCCGCATCGGTGTCCGCCGCGTCCGCGGACTCGGCAGGTTCGACCGGTTCGTAGACCAGCACCGCCCGGTTGTCGGGCCGGAGCTGGGCCCGGGCGACCGACTGGACCTCCTCCGCCGTGACATCGAGAACCCGCTGCACGGCGGTCAGGGCGAGCTGGGGGTCGCCGAACAGCACGGCGTACCGGCAGAGTTCGTCGGCACGGCCCGCGACCGTACCGAGCCGGTCCAGCCACTCGCGTTCCAACTGGGCCTGGGCGCGTTCCATTTCCTCGGGCGTGGGCCCCTCGGCGGCGAACCGGGCAAGCTCCTCGTCGACCGCGGCCTCGATCTGCGGGACCTCCACCCCGCCGGACGTCTTGACGTCCAGCCAGCCGAGCGACGGGGCGCCGGCCAGCCTCAGCAGACCGAACCCCGCCGCCACGGCCGTGCGGTCGCGGCGCACCAGCCGGTTGTGCAGCCGCGACGACTCGCCGCCACCGAGCACGGTCAGCGCGAGGTCCGCCGCGTCGCACTCACGGGTGCCGTCGTGCGGCAGCCGGTAGGCGGCCATCAGCGCCCGCGCCGGGACCTCCTCGCGCACCTCCTCCCGCAGCTGCTCGCCGATGGTCTCGGGCAGCGCGCCGTCGCGCGGCGGCTGCTTCCCGTCGTGGGAGGGGATGGAGCCGAAGTACTTCTCGATCCAGGCGAGCGTCTGCTCGGGGTCGATGTCGCCGACCACGGAGAGCACCGCGTTGTTGGGCGCGTAGTACGTGCGGAAGAACGTGCGCGCGTCATCGAGGGTGGCGGCGTCCAGATCCGCCATCGAGCCGATCGGCGTGTGGTGGTAGGGGTGCCCCTCGGGGTAGGCGAGCGCCGTCAGCTTCTCGAACGCCGTGCCGTAGGGGACGTTGTCGTAGCGCTGACGCCGCTCGTTCTTGACGACATCGCGCTGGTTCTCCATGGACTCCTCGTCGAGCGCGGCGAGCAGCGAACCCATCCGGTCCGCCTCCAGCCAGAGCGCCAGCTCCAACTGGTGCGCGGGCATCGTCTCGAAGTAGTTGGTGCGCTCGAAGCTGGTGGTCCCGTTGAGCGAACCGCCGGCCCCCTGCACCAGCTCGAAGTGTCCGTTCCCCTTCACCTGACCGGAGCCCTGGAACATCAGGTGCTCGAAGAGGTGAGCCAGCCCGGTGCGTCCCTTGACCTCGTGGCGCGATCCGACGTCGTACCAGAGGCAGACCGCGGCGACCGGGGTCAGATGGTCCTCGGAGAGCACCACGCGCAGGCCGTTGGCCAGACGGTGCTCGGTCGCTGTCAAGCCGCCGGAGCCGGCCTGGGCTGTGGCCGTGTGACCCATGGGCATGTACGTCCCTTCGATCGCGTTTCTGGTTTTCGTGCGAGACCTGCCACTGTAAGCAAGCGCACGTACACCTGGCGAAGTTCCCATACCGCGGAAGTTTCGCGTGAAAGAGGGGCGCGCACCCGGCGCGTCCTCTTCGGAGCACGTCTGCAACCCTGGCACGTCCCCCTCGGAACGCCGCCTCGGAGCTTCCCGGAACGGCGCCGCCGGCCTCCTCCGCACGGGCGGGAACGACGCTTGGGACGGGTCGAGGTCGGCGTTGTCAGTACGGCGGTCCACAATGGTCCGCGTCAGAACCTGAGGTTGCCCGAACAGAATCCGTGAAGGAGTCGCAGCAGCGATGGCCCGCCGCAGCACGAAGACCCCGCCGCCGGACGACTTCGAGGAGAAGATCCTCGACATCGACGTCGTCGACGAAATGCAGGGCTCCTTCCTTGAGTACGCGTACTCGGTGATCTACTCACGGGCCCTGCCGGACGCCCGTGACGGCATGAAGCCGGTGCACCGCCGCATCGTGTACCAGATGAACGAGATGGGCCTGCGCCCCGACCGCGGCTTCGTGAAGTGCGCGCGTGTCGTCGGCGAGGTCATGGGCAAGCTGCACCCGCACGGCGACGCCTCGATCTACGACGCGCTGGTCCGTCTGGCTCAGCCGTTCTCCATGCGGCTCCCCCTGGTCGACGGCCACGGGAACTTCGGCTCGCTCGGGAACGACGACCCGCCGGCCGCCATGCGGTACACCGAGTGCCGGATGGCCGACGCGACGTCCCTGATGACGGAGTCGATCGAAGAGGACACCGTCGCCTTCCAGTCGAACTACGACGGCCAGGAGAAGGAACCCACCGTTCTCCCGGCCGCTTACCCGAACCTCCTGGTCAACGGCTCGTCCGGGATCGCCGTCGGCATGGCGACGAACATGCCGCCGCACAACCTGGGCGAGGTCATCGCCGCCGCCCGCCACCTGATCAGGCATCCGGGCGCGGACCTGGAGACCCTGATGCGGTTCGTGCCCGGTCCCGACCTGCCGACCGGCGGCCGGATCGTGGGCCTGGGCGGCATCAAGGACGCGTACGCCAAGGGACGCGGAACGTTCAAGATCCGCGCGACCGTCGCCGTGGAGGACGTGACGGCGCGCCGCAAGGGCCTGGTCGTCACCGAACTGCCCTTCGCGGTCGGCCCGGAGAAGGTGATCGCCAAGATCAAGGACCTGGTCGGGTCGAAGAAGCTCCAGGGCATCGCGGACGTGAAGGACCTGACCGACCGCGAACACGGCCTGCGCCTGGTCATCGAGGTGAAGAACGGCTTCGTTCCGGAAGCCGTTCTGGAGCAGCTCTACAAGCTGACCCCGATGGAGGACTCCTTCGGGATCAACAACGTGGCACTGGTCGACGGGCAGCCGCTCACGCTCGGCCTCAAGGAGCTGCTGGAGGTCTATCTCGACCACCGCTTCGACGTGGTGCGCCGGCGCAGCGAGTTCCGCCGGGGCAAGCGCCGGGACCGGCTGCACCTGGTCGAGGGGCTGCTCGTCGCGCTGCTCGACATCGACGAGGTCATCCGGCTCATCCGGTCCAGCGACAACTCGGCGCAGGCGAAGGAGCGGCTCATCGGCCGCTTCTCCCTGAGCGAGATCCAGACGCAGTACATTCTGGACACCCCGCTGCGCCGGCTTACCAAGTTCGACCGGATCGAGCTGGAGAGCGAGCGGGACCGGCTCAACAGCGAGATCGACGAGCTGACCACGATCCTCGAATCGGACACCGCGCTGCGCAAGCTCGTCTCGTCCGAACTGGCCTCGGTCGCCAAGAAGTTCGGCACCGAGCGGCGTACGGTGTTGCTGGAATCGGCCGGTACGCAGGTCGCGTCGGTACCGCTGGAGGTCGCTGACGACCCGTGCCGGGTCCTGCTCTCGTCCACCGGTCTGCTGGCCCGTACCGCCAACGACGACCCGATCGTCTTCGCCGAGGACGCCAAGCGCGCCAAGCACGATGTGATCGTGTCCGCCGTGCCCGCGACGGCCCGCGGCGACATCGGTGCGGTGACGTCGGCGGGACGGCTGCTGCGGCTCGCGGTCATCGATCTGCCCCAGTTGCCGGACACCCACGCGGCTCCCAATCTCTCGGGCGGGGCGATGGTCTCGGAATTCCTCACGCTGGAGAGCGACGAGGAGGTCATCTGCCTGACCACCCTGGACGAGGCATCCCCCGGTCTGGCGATCGGCACCCTTCAGGGGATCGTCAAGAGAGTGGTGCCGGACTACCCGGCCAACAAGGACGAGCTGGAAGTCATCACGCTCAAGGAGGGCGACCGCATCGTCGGTGCGGCGGAGTTGCGCACGGGCGAGGAGGATCTGGTCTTCATCACGTCCGACGCGCAGCTGCTGCGCTACCCGGCGGCGCAGGTGAGACCGCAGGGCAGGCCCGCCGGCGGCATGGCGGGGGTCAAGCTGACGGGGGACGCCTCGGTGATCTCGTTCACCGCGGTGGATCCCGCGGTGGACGCGGTGGTGTTCACGGTGGCGGGTTCGCACGGCACGCTGGACGACTCGGTGCTGACATCCAAACTCACCCCGTTCGACCAGTACCCGCGCAAGGGCCGGGCCACGGGCGGGGTGCGCTGTCAGCGTTTCCTCAAGGGTGAGGACGTCCTGGTGTTCGGCTGGGCGGGCGCCACGCCCGCGAGGGCCGCGCAGAAGAACGGCACCCCCTCCGAGCTGCCCGCGCCGGACCCGCGGCGCGACGGCTCGGGGGCGCCGCTGGCCAAGCCGGTCGCGGTGGTCGCGGGCCCGGTGTAGGCGTCGTGCCCGGCGGCGGACGGACCGGCGGCCCGGCCGCTACCCGTCGTCGCCGGGCCCGCGCACGTACCTCAGGACGCCCCACATGCTCCGTTCATGTGCGGCGTCCTGTGCCGTCCGCGCCACCGAAGGGGTGGTCGCGCGGCAGGCGGTCAGCTCCTTGTTCAGGGCTTCCGGGTCGATGCCCGAGCCGATCAGCACCAACTGGGTGAGCCGCGGTTCGTCGCGGGCCCACGGCCGCGGCTCGAACCGCAGGAACCGGCCGACCGCGTGCAGAACGTACGTGTTGGCGCGGTCGCCCGGCCCGAAGTCGACGAACCCCTTGATCCGGTACAGCCCCTGGGGCCGGGAGTCGAGAAACTCCATCAGCCGCCGGGGGTCCATGGGCACGTCCGCGGTGAAGGACAGGCTCTCGTACGCGGCGTGCGGGTGGTGCTCGTGGCCCGTACCGTCCTCTCCCCCGGCCCGTTCCGCCAGCAGCAGGTCCTCGAACGTGAGCTGGAGCGCCTTCTGCTCGCCGTCCGGGCGCAGCGACGGGTCGAAGAGCAACTCGGGGTCGATGCGCCCGTAGGTGGTGTCGATGACGGCGGCCGTACCGCGGGCCGCCGTACCGTCGGTGCCCGGTGCGCCGGGCACGGCGACGGCGTCGCGGAGGCGTGCCAGTTCCTCCTGCCCGACCCGGTCGGACTTGTTCAGGACGACGAGATCGGCGACGGCGAGGTGGCGGTCGATCTCCGGATGGCGCTGTCGCGTGGCCTCGAACTCCGCCGCGTCGACGACTTCCACCAGCCCGCCGTACACGATGTGCGGATTGTCGCTGGCCAGCAGCATCCGGACGAGTTCCTGCGGCTCCGCCAGCCCACTGGCCTCGATGACGATCACGTCGAGGCGGGCGGACGGGCGGGTGAGCGTCTCCAGGAACGTGTCGAGATCGCTCGCGTCGACCGCGCAGCACAGGCACCCGTTGCCCAGAGAGACCGCTGAGCCGACCTGTCCCGAGACCGTCATGGCGTCGATCTCGATGGCGCCGAAGTCGTTGACGATCACGCCGATCCGGTTCCCCGCGCGGTTGGCCAGGAGGTGATTGAGCAACGTCGTCTTGCCCGATCCCAGGAACCCCGCGAGGACGACGACCGGGATCTGCTTCTTGCGGGGCGGGGGCGACGGGTTCAACGGGAACCTTCCTCGGGGGGCGTCAGGGTGCCGGGACCGGCTGCGGCGGGGGTGTGCCGACGTATCGGGCCGCCGGACGGATGATCTTCGAGTCCTCCGCCTGCTCCAGGATATTGGCGCTCCAGCCGACCACTCGCGCCGCGCAGAACGTCGGCGTGAACATCTCCCGCGGAAGCCCGCACAGCTCCATGACGACGCCCGCGTAGAACTCCACGTTGGTGTGGAGTTCGCGGCCGGGCTTGAGCTCGGCGAGGATCGTCTCGACCTGCCGCTCCACCTCGACGGCGAAGTCGACGAGCGGGCCGCCGAAGCTCCGGGCGATGTCCCGGAGCATGTGTGACCGGGGGTCCTCGGTGCGGTAGACGGGGTGGCCGAAGCCCATGATCCGTTCCCCCGCGAGCACGTGTTCGCGGATCCAGCCGTCGATGCGGTCGGGGGTGCCGATGGCGTCCAGGGTGTCGAGGGCCCGGCTGGGTGCCCCGCCGTGCAGCGGCCCGGAGAGGGCTCCGACGGCCGCCACCAGGCAGGCCGCGACATCGGCACCGGTGGAGGCGACGACCCGGCCGGTGAACGTCGAGGCGTTGAAGCCGTGGTCGATCGTGGAGATCAGGTATTGCTCCACGGCCCTGGCGCGTGCCTCGTCCGGCACGGACCCGGTGAGCATGTAGAGGTAGTTGGCCGCGTAGGGCAGATCGTCGCGCGGCTCGACCGGTTCGAGCCCCCGGCCGAGCCGGTGCAGCGCGGTGAGCACGGTGGGAACGGCGGCGCAGGCGATGAGGGCGTCATCCCGCCGCCGGTCGGCGTCGATGTCGTACACCGGCCGGAAGCCCGCCGAGGCGCCGAGGAGCGAGAGGGCGGTGCGCAGACCGGCCAGCGGGCCTGAGGCGGCCCCCGCACGGGCTATGGCGGGCAGGGCGTCACGCACCTCCGCGGGCAGCCGTCGCAGCGAGGCGGTCCGGGCGGCGAACTTCGCACGGGCGTCGGCGTCGGGCAGTACGCCCTCGGACATCAGGTGCCAGACATCCTCGAAACCGCGGGTCCGCGCGAGTTCGATCGCCGAGTACTGCCGGTAGTGGTAGAAGCCCTCGCGGCCGCGAACGTCACCGAGGGCGGTCTCCGTGACGACGACACCGGCGAGGCCCCGGGGTACGTCGAGCGCGTTCGGACCGGTCGTGGTCGGCATGTCTTCCTCCATGAGCAGGTGTACCGGGCATCGAAGTTGATTCGACCATCCATGCTTGACTTACTTGTTGTCAATATTGATTGAATCAACATAGGTACGGTTGACGACATGAAGGATCAAGCACCTCCCGGCGATATCCCCGAGGCGACGGCCCCCCGCCGGCTCAGCACCCAGGAGACGGCCGAGCGTCTCGGGGTGAAACCCGAGACGGTGTACGCCTATGTCAGCCGGGGCCAGTTGGACAGCCGGCGTGCTCCCGGCGGGCGCGGCAGTACGTTCGATGCCGCGGAGGTCGACGCGTTGGCCCGGCGCACGGGCCGCCGGGCCCCCTCCCCCGCCTCCGGTGAACTGGTCTTCCGTACCGGCATCACCTTGATCGAGGACGACCGCTGCTACTACCGCGGGGTCGATGCCACCGAACTGGCCGGGCGGTACACCTACGAGGAGGTCGCCGAATGGCTCTGGACCGGTGAACTGCGGCCAGGAATGCGGTTCGCGGCACCTGCGGAGGCTCTGGCCGCGGCGCGTCGGGCGGTCGACGCGCTGCCCTCGCACAGCGGTTCCACGGATCGGCTGAGGGGGGCCGTGGTCGCCGCGGCGACAGCCGACCCGCTCCGGTTCGACCTCTCGCGCGAGGCGGTGCTCGCGAGTACCCGGAGCCTGATCCCGACCCTGGTCGGCGCGCTTCCCCGGGTCGGAGGTGCTGCGGCGGCGGACGGCCCGTCGGACGACGCGGACGACGCGGACGAGGGGCGGGACGCTGACGGCGGGGCCGCACTGGCCCGACGCCTCTGGCCGAAGCTCACCGCCCGCCCGGCCGACGGGCCGTCGATCGCCGTGCTGAACACCGCGCTCGTCCTGCTGATCGACCACGACCTCGCGGCCTCGACCCTGGCCGCCAGGGTCGCCGCGTCCGCGCATGCCCACCCGTACGCGGTGGTCTCGGCGGGCCTCGGTGTTCTGGAGGGCCCCCTGCACGGGGCCGCCAGCGGCCTGGCGCACCGGATGCTGGCCGAGGTCCTGGACCGGGGAAGCGCCGTCCCGGTGGTCGCGGACCACCTCCGCGCCGGACGGCGGGTGCCCGGACTCGGTCACCGGCTCTACGTCTCCGAGGACCCGCGGGCGCGTGCCCTCTTCGCCCTGCTGGCCGACGTGCCTCAGGCGGCTCCCGCGCTCGCCGCCGCACGGGACGTGGTCACCACGACCGCCCGCCACGCCCCCCTGCACGCCAATGTCGACCTGGCGCTCGCGGTCCTCTCGGTCTCCTCCGGCATGGCGGCGGAGGCGGGCGAGACGGTGTTCGCGGTGTCACGCACGGCGGGCTGGATCGCGCACGCACTGGAGGAGTACGGCGAGCGTCCGCTGCGCATGCGCCCCAGCGGCCGGTACGAGGGACCCCGCCCCCCGCGTCCGCTCCCCACGGTCATGGACGAACCGCCTCGATGACGCCCCGGCTCTCGGAGGACCCCCTTGTCACACCGCCCCGGCACCGGTGAGCGCACGGACCTCGGTCTCCGCGTGCTTGGCGGCGTCGGGCGGCTCCGCCGAGGTGACCGTTCCGACCCAGCCGGCCAGAAAGCCCAGCGGAATCGAGATCAGGCCGGGGTTCTCCAGGGGTACGAGCTGGAAATCGACGCCCGGGAACAGCGAGTCGGGACTGCCCGACACGACCGGCGAGAACACCACGAGCAGCACGGCGGGGATCAGGCCGCCGTAGACCGACCAGACCGCTCCCCGGGTAGTGAAACGTCGCCAGAACAGGGAGTAGAGCAGCACCGGAAGGTTGGCCGAAGCGGCGACGGCGAAGGCGAGCCCCACCAGGAACGCCACGTTCAGGTCCTGGGCGATCAGGCTGAGTCCGATGGCGATCGCCCCGATCCCCGCCGCGGCCACCCGGGCCACGGTGACCTCGCTGTACCGCCTGGAGCCCGAGCGCCGGAGCGAGGCGTAGAGGTCGTGGGCCACCGAGGCCGACGAGGCGAGAGTGACCCCAGCGACAACGGCGAGAATGGTCGCGAAGGCGACCGCGGCGACCACCGCGAACAGAATCGTCCCTGCGGTGGACCCCTCGCCTCCCCCGATGACCAGGGCCAGCAGCGGAACCGCCGTGTTGCCCGCCGGATTCGACTCCCTCACCTCGGCCGAGCCGACGAGTGCCGCCGCCCCGAACCCCAGCACGATCGTCATCAGGTAGAAACTGCCGATGAGTCCGATCGACCAGACGACCGACTGACGGGCCGCACGGGCGGTGGGCACGGTGTAGAAGCGCGACAGGATGTGCGGCAGCCCCGCCGTACCGAGTACCAGGGCCAGCCCCAGGCTGATGAAGTCGATGCGGGCCGTCCAGGTTCCCCCGTAACGGAGCCCCGGCGAGAGGAACCTGCTCCCGTGTCCGCTCCGTTCGGCCGCGGAATCGAGCAGGGCGTTGAAGTTGCCGTGGAAATGGACAAGGACGAGCACGGTGAGCACGACCGCGCCGACCGTCAGGAGCACGGCCTTGACGATCTGGATCCAGGTGGTGGCGCGCATGCCCCCGAGCGACACGTAGATCACCATGAGTGCCCCTACCCCGATGACGGTCCAGGAGCGGGCGGCACCGCTCGTACCGCCGAGCAGCAGGGCGACCAGGCTGCCCGCGCCCACCATCTGCGCCACCAGATAGAGCACGGAGACGGTGACGGACGACGCACCCGCGGCGATCCTGACCGGGCGCTCCGCCATCCGCGCCGCCACCACGTCGGCCAGTGTGAATCTGCCGCAGTTCCGGACGAGTTCGGCGACCAGCAGGAGAACCACGAGCCAGGCGACGAGGAATCCGACCGAGTACAGCATGCCGTCGTAGCCGAAGAGGGCGATCAGTCCGGAGATGCCGAGGAAGGAGGCGGCCGACATGTAGTCGCCCGCGATGGCGAAACCGTTCTCCATCGGAGAGAAGAGCCTGCCGCCCGCGTAGAACTCCTCGGCCGATCCATGCCGACTCCGGCTCACCCAGGTGGTGATGGCGAGTGTCACCGCGACGAAGACGCTGAACAGCACGAGGGCCAGCGTCTGGTGGTTCCCGTTCAACGTCCCACTCCCCGCGTCATCTCCTGGGTCTCCCAGCGCAGTTCGAGTGCGGCCCGGTCTCGGCGCAGGCGCGCGTGCCGCGCGTAGGCCCAGGTGAGGAGGAACGTCGTGAGGAACTGCGCGAGCCCGGCGATCATCGCCACATTGACCGATCCGGCCACCGGCCGGGCCATCAGCCCGGGTTCGGTGATCGCCACGACGACGTAGGCGAGATACCAGGCGAGAAAGGCGAAGGTTGCCGGAATGACGAATCGCCGGTACCGGCGGCGCACCTCCTGGAAGGCCCCGCTGCGCTGCACCTCCAGATAGATTTCGGCCGCGCTGTGACCGTACCGCGGCTCCGCGGGACCCGACGGTCCGGCAGGAGCCGGAATCCACGCACCGTCCGGCTCGCCCCGGCCGGAGGCGAGTGTGTCGTACCACGGGTCGTCGCGCCGCACCGTTGCGGCATCGCGCCCTGCTTCCTTCTCCACCGAACAACTCCCCTTGTCCACGGACCACTTCGGCCGCGTACCCAAGAATGGGCAGATCGGGAAGTTCTCGGGCAGTTCATTCGTCGGTGTTCACCTCATCAGGTGACAGCCCGTCCGGGCGGCTGTGCGATGCCCCGAACGTACGCGTAGCGAACTGCCTGTGCCCGGTCACGCACTCCGGCCTTCGCGAAGAGGTTGTTGATGTGGCTCTTCACCGTGGCCTGCGAGATGTGCAGCCTGCGCGCGATCTCCGGGTTGGACAGCCCTTCAGCGATCAGCTCCAGCACCTCCAGCTCACGTGGCGTCAGGCCGTCGGGCAGCTCCGGATCGAAGGGTGGGGCGGACGGCGTTGACGACGTCGTGACGCGTTCCAGGAGCCGACGCTGCACGGAAGGCGCGAAACCGGCCTCGCCCGACAGCACCGCCTGAATGGCCCGCACGATTTCCTCCCCTCCCGCGTCCTTGGTGAGATAGCCCCGCGCACCGGCCTGCAGCGCGGTGAAGAGCGAATCGTCGTCGGCGAACGTCGTGAGCACGACCACCTGGGTCCCCGGATGATCGCGACGAATCCGCCGTGTCGCCTCCGCCCCGTCGCAACGGGGCATCCGCAGGTCCATCAGGACCACATCGGGCGCCAGTTCGGCCACGAGCGCCACTGCCTCCTCGCCGTCCTTCGCCGATCCGATCACCTCGACTCCGGGCAACAGCCCCAGCAGCATCACGATCCCTTCGCGCACCACCGACTGGTCATCGGCGACCACCACCCGCGCGTTCACGTGGGCACCCGCAGACTCACCACGAAACCCTCCTCTCCGGAACCGGCCTCCAGCGTCCCGCCCAGAAGTTCGGCCCGCTCCCTCATCCCCAGCAGACCGTATCCGGAGCCACTGCGCGCGAGCTCTCCCTCCGGCCTGTGCCCGCCCGAGTCCCGTACCTCCAGGGCGACTTCATCCGGCAGATATTCCAGCCGCACGATGACCTCGGCCCCCGGTGCGTGCTTGCGCACGTTGGTCAGTGCCTCCTGCGCCACCCTACGGACCGTCTGCGACACCTCGGCGGTCAAGGGCCTCCGTTCACCCATCATGCTGATCTTCGCGGGCTCGGACGCCACCAGTTGTCGCAGGAAGTCCTCCATCGGGGACATCTCCCCCCTGAGCGCCGAGAGTGCCTGGCGGGTCTCCGCAAGCCCGTCGCGCGCCATGGAACGTGCAGCCACCACCCGCTCCAGCACCCGGTCGCGGAACTCCCCCGCGGGCTCGCGCTCGATCAGTATCCGCGCCGCCTCCAGATGGACCAGTTGCGCGGAGAGGCTGTGGGCGAGCACATCGTGGATCTCCCTGGCGATTCTGGCCCGTTCGTCAAGGGCGGCTGTCCGGGCCTCCGCGGCGTGCGCCGCTCGTTCCTGGGCGAGGAGCCGCTGCGCGTTGCCACGGGCCTCGGCGTCCAGTCGGATCACATAGCCGGTCAGACAGAGGCCTGTCGTGGTCATGGCCGTGGCCAGCCAGCCGTCGGTGTTGACAGCCGCGTAGGCGCCGAGCGCGACGGCCGTGGCGGGGACACCCGCCATGAGCGGCAGTCGCTCCAGAGCGGCGACCGCGCACCCGCACCACAGAATCATCGCGGGTAGACCGGCACCCGCGTGCTGCGCGCCGAACGCCGCAGCCATCAACAGAGCCAACAGTCCCAGTGAAGGCCATAGCAGGTGCTCCAGACTGGTTCGGAAGAACGCTCTCACGGCGACCACACAGGCCGGCACGCCCATCAGCCCGACCACGATCTGCCAGGGGCCGAACCGTCCGTCGGCGAAGGTGCCCCAGAGCATGGCGAGAAGCAGCGCCAACCGCACGGACCAGGTGAGCACCTTGCGCGGGCGGGTGCGGACCTCCGCCGAGAGCGCTTCCCGGGAAGGCCAGCTCGTCCACGTCGTGCGCGTCATGCCCGGCCCTTCCCCGCCCCCTGCGACGACAACGCCCCGGTGGGTCCGCCGCCGTACGCCGGACGCAACTGCCCGGCCCTCCACATCAGCACGCCACTGTGCACCGCCAGTGTCACCGCGAGCGTCGCCATCAGCACCGTGGTGCCCTGATGTATGCCGAGCGCCGCGGCGGCCCCGTACAAGGACGCCCGCAGCGCCAGTCCTCCGGTCCAGACGAAGAGGCTCGCCCTGGTTCCCCGGCTCCAGAGCGAGCCGTCCGCCTCGTGCCAGAGCCGGGAGGTCCACGCCCAGGCCGCGCCGGTCACCAGGCCCACGGCCAGCTCCGCCCCCAGGAACAGCACGGAAAGCATCCCGTGATGTGGATCGACCGGCCCGGGCCCGCGGAGCGAGACGACGAGAAGAACACCCGGCAGGACCCACCGCCGTCGGTCGTCGGAGATCCGCCGTGCCGTGCACTGGCGGACCAGGACGACGGCGACGACAGCGACGATCACCAGGATGCTGACGAACCCCGACATGGCTGCCTCCGTGATGCGGGAAGGTGGGACGCCTTCGACGCTACGGAACCGACCGGGACGGTGGATCGGCCCAGGGGTTGATCACGGGTGGAGACGCCGCCTCCACCCACGGGTGGAGACGGGCCGACGGCGAGGGTGGGGCGGCATCGCTCAGGCGTCGATGCGCGAGCGGTCGAGCGTGGCGGCCGAGCTGGTGATGAACTCCTTGCGCGGGGCCACTTCGTTGCCCATCAACAGGTCGAAGACCTGCTCGGCCGCTTCCAGATCGCCGATGTTGATCCGCCGCAGGGTGCGGTGACGGGGGTCCATCGTGGTCTCCGCCAGCTGATCGGCGTCCATCTCGCCCAGGCCCTTGTAGCGCTGGATCGAGTCCTTGTACCGGATGTTCTTGCGCTGCAGCTCCAGCAGCCGCTGGCGCAGTTCGTTGTCGGAGTACGTGTAGATGTACTTGTCCTGGCCCTTCTTGGGCTGGACGAGCTCGATCCTGTGCAACGGGGGCACGGCCGCGAAGACCCGGCCCGCCTCGACCATGGGCCGCATGTAGCGCTGGAACAGCGTCAGCAGCAGAATGCGGATGTGCGCGCCGTCGACATCGGCATCCACCAGCAGAACGATCTTCCCGTAGCGAGCGGCGTCGATGTCGAAGGTCCGCCCGGAACCGGCTCCTATGACCTGGATGATCGCACCGCACTCGGCGTTCTTCAGCATGTCCGACACGGACGCCTTCTGCACATTGAGGATCTTGCCCCGAATCGGCAGCAGGGCCTGGAACTCACTGTTCCGTGCGAGCTTGGCCGTACCGAGCGCGGAGTCGCCCTCGACGATGAAGAGCTCGCTGCGATCGACGTCGTCGCTGCGGCAGTCCGCCAGCTTCGCCGGCAGCGAGGAGGACTCCAGCGCCGTCTTCCGGCGCTGTGCGTCCTTGTGCTGGCGAGCCGCGATGCGGGTGCGCGCGGCCGCCACGGCCTTGTCCAGGATCGCTCGCGCCTGCGCCTTGGCATCACGCTTCGTCGAGGTCAGGAACGCCTTGAGCTCCTTGGCCACGACGTTGGCGACGATCCGGTTCGCCGCCGAGGTGCCGAGCACCTCCTTCGTCTGCCCCTCGAACTGCGGCTCGGCAAGCCGGACGGTGACGACCGCAGTGAGGCCCTCCAGTGCGTCGTCCTTGACGATGTCGTCCTCGGCCACGCGGAGAAGCTTCGCGGAACGCAGCGCTTCATTGATGGTCTTGGTCACGGAACGTTCAAATCCGGTCACATGCGTGCCGCCCTTGGGCGTGGCGATGATGTTGACGAAGGACTTGATGTTGCTGTCGTACCCGGTACCCCAGCGCAGCGCGATGTCGACCCCGAGCTCTCGGGTGACCTCGGTCGCCGTCATGTGCCCGCGCTCGTCCAGGACCGGCACGGTTTCCTTGAACGTGCCCTGCCCCGACAGGCGCAGCACGTCGCAGACCGCCTTGTCCTGGGCGAGGTACTCGCAGAATTCGCTGATCCCGCCGTCGAAGTGGAAGGTCTCCTCGGTCCTGTCCTCGCCGTCGAGACCGCGCTCGTCACGGACGACGATCGTGAGGCCGGGGACGAGGAAGGCCGTCTGCCGCGCCCGCTGGTAAAGCGTCTCCAGGCTGAGCTTGGCGTCCTTGAGGAAGATCTGCCGGTCCGCCCAGTAACGCACCCTGGTGCCGGTACGGGCCTTCGGCACCCGCTTGCCCTTGACCAGGCCGTTGCCCGGATCGAACGGGCTCTCCGAACCCTGCTCGGTGAAGATTCCCGGCACTCCGCGCCGGAAGCTGATCGAGTGTGTCGCGCCGTTGCGGTCGACCTCGACGTCGAGCCGGGCCGAGAGCGCGTTGACCACGGAAGCGCCCACACCGTGCAGTCCGCCCGACGCGGCGTAGGAACCACCGCCGAACTTTCCGCCGGCGTGCAGCTTCGTCATCACGACCTCGACGCCGGACAGGCCCGTCTTCGGCTCGACATCGACCGGGATGCCGCGCCCGTTGTCGCGGACCTCCACGGAGTTGTCGTCGTGGAGAACGACCTCGATGCGGTCGCAGTAGCCTCCGAGCGCCTCGTCGACGGAGTTGTCGATGATCTCCCAGAGGCAGTGCATGAGGCCGCGGCTGTCGGTGGACCCGATGTACATCCCGGGGCGCTTGCGGACCGCTTCGAGCCCTTCGAGTACGAGGAGGTGCCGCGCAGTGTAGTTGGAACCGTCTCGGTCTGCTCCGGTCAGCAGCGCAGTGGACGGCACGGACGTATCGGCGGTCACGCGGTTCGCTCCTCGCTGAATTTCATTTGGGGCCCGGATGGGTAACGGGCTTGGCTACGGTCGCCGCTGAGAGGGTACCGAGGCCAGGTAGAGCGGTTGTAACGCCACCCTCGGAGAACCCTCACAGTAGTCCAGCTTCGCATACACGTTCGATCCGTTGCGGCAGTGACGTGCACATCACGTTCCCTTCCGCGCATGAACCATTTAGGCTCCGGGCACGTCCTCATGAACAAACCGGCAAGCCGGCCGGGAGGATCGATCCACCAAAGACAAGCAACGCGAACCCGTAGCGCTACGCAATACGGCACATTCGCCGCCAACCGGCAACAGACAGCCATCTTGAGAAGAAGTTTCGAAGAAAAGCCACGAGCGGGAACGTTTTCGGCCTGGTTGGATGTTGACCCTGGTACGACAGCTCGTCGAGCTAGAGAAGAGGCGACGTGACTACTGTTCTGACCCCCGCGAGCCCGCTGACCGCAGCAGACCGCTGTGACCGTTGCGGCGCCCAGGCATATCTGCGCGTCGTCCTGATCAGCGGCGGTGAACTGCTCTTCTGCGCCCACCATGGGCGCAAGTTCGAGCCGGAACTCAAGAAGATCGCCGCGGAAATACAGGATGAGACGGACCGGCTGACGGCTGCGCAGGCCCACGCCGCCGAAGAGGAACAACGCTGACGCCTCACATCCACGACGAGCCAGGGCCAGGTCCCGGACCTGCCGACGGGCGGCTTCCCGAGAGGAGCCGCCCGTTCTCGCGTTCGTGTCCGGGCCGCTCAGACAGCCCCCGGAATCCAGCCGATGGCGGCCGAGACGCGGGTGTACACACCGGGGCTTCCCGGTCGGCCGCAGCCATTCCCCCAGGACACCAGCCCGATGAGCCGCCCACGGGCCACCAGCGGCCCGCCGCTGTCGCCCTGGCATGCGTCGTACCCGCCCTGCGGTTCACCCGCGCAGAGCATCGCCGAGGCGGCGTAGGCGCCGTTCCTGCCGCCCGGGTAGGCCAGCTCGCACATGCGGTCCGACAACACGCTCACCTTCGCGGAGCGGAGTGACGACGCGTAATCGCTGTAGCCGGTCGTGTCACCCCATCCGTAGACCACTGCCGCCGTACCGGGCTCGTACACGGCGTCCCCGGATGCGGCCATCGGAATCACGCTCTTCGCGGGAAGCGGTTCGGCCAGGGTGAGCACCGCCACGTCTCCCGCGTTCGTCGCGGGGTCGAATCCGGGATTGCTCCACGCGGCCTGCACCGGGATCTCCTTGCCGCCGCTTCCACGCAGGCTGTCCCGCCCCACGATGACCTTCAGGTCCCGCACTTTGCCGACATCGACTCCGAGTGCCGCACGACTGAGGCAGTGCGCGGCGGTGAGCACCTTCTTCGGAGCCACCACGGCACCCCCGCAGAACTGACCGGCGCGCGTCTCCCCGAAGCGTTCCCGGCTGGACAGCGCCACAACCCAGGGGCTGTCCTCGACATGCGCCGGCTGGCCGCCGATGACGATGCTGTCCGCGGTGGCGGATTCGAACGGTATGGCGGTCGCTGCGGCGGTCAGGGCGAGCGCCCCGATCATGGCGCGGAAGACGGTACGGGACATGCGCACTCCTGACTCTGTGGTGAACCTCTCCCACCCAGAGTCATCCGAGCCGCCACCGACCGCACCCTCAGATAGGCCGAGGGCCCGGCCCCCACGGGGTCCGGGCCCTCGGCCGGAAATTCCTGCGACTCAGTCGAGGTAGTCGCGCAGCACCTGCGAACGCGACGGGTGGCGCAGCTTCGACATGGTCTTCGACTCGATCTGACGGATGCGCTCACGCGTCACGCCGTAGACCTTGCCGATCTCGTCCAGTGTCTTCGGCTGACCGTCGGTGAGCCCGAAGCGCATCGAGACCACGCCCGCCTCACGCTCGGAGAGCGTGTCGAGGACCGAGTGCAACTGCTCCTGGAGGAGTGTGAAGCTGACCGCGTCGGCCGGGACGACCGCCTCGGAGTCCTCGATCAGGTCACCGAACTCACTGTCCCCGTCCTCACCCAGCGGGGTGTGGAGGGAGATCGGTTCACGACCGTACTTCTGGACCTCGATGACCTTCTCGGGGGTCATGTCGAGTTCCTTGGCCAGCTCCTCCGGCGTGGGCTCACGGCCCAGGTCCTGGAGCATCTGGCGCTGCACACGGGCGAGCTTGTTGATGACCTCGACCATGTGCACCGGGATACGGATGGTGCGGGCCTGGTCGGCCATGGCGCGCGTGATCGCCTGACGAATCCACCAGGTGGCGTACGTGGAGAACTTGTAGCCCTTGGTGTAGTCGAACTTCTCGACCGCGCGGATCAGGCCGAGGTTGCCCTCCTGGATCAGGTCGAGGAAGAGCATGCCGCGGCCGGTGTAGCGCTTGGCCAGCGACACCACGAGACGGAGGTTGGCCTCCAGCAGGTGGTTCTTGGCCCGGCGGCCGTCCTCGGCGATGATCTCCAGCTCACGCTTGAGTTTCGGCGCGAGCTTGTCGGAGTTCGCCAGCTTGTCCTCGGCGAAGAGACCTGCCTCGATGCGCTTGGCGAGCTCGACCTCCTGCTCGGCGTTGAGGAGGGGAACCTTGCCGATCTGCTTCAGGTAGTCCTTGACCGGGTCCGCGGTGGCACCGGCGACGGCGACCTGCTGCGCGGGCGCGTCGTCCTCGTCGTCGTCGGAGAGGACGAAGCCCTTGTTCTCGCCCTCGCCCTCCTCTTCCTCGCCCTTGCCGATCTTGACGTCCTCGACCACCTCGTCGCCGTCGAGGAGTTCGTCGTCCTGCTTTCCGGACTTCTTCGTCGCTGTCTTCTTCGCCGCCGTCTTCTTCGCGGCGGTCTTCTTTGCTGTCGTCTTCTTGGCCGCCGCCTTCTTCGCGGGCCCGGCCGGGGCGGCGTCGTCCGCCACCGCGTCCACGGTCCCTGTCGACGGGGCGGCAGTGGCCGCGACGGTCCTGGTCACGGTCGTCTTGGCCGCGACGGTCTTGGTGGCGGTGCGCTTGACCGGGCTCTTCGCTGCGACGCTCTTGCGGGCACGTTTGGACGGCTCCGCGGCACTGACCATCAGCGTCACACCCTCTTCCTCGAGGATCTGGTTGAGGCTGCGCAGAACATTCTTCCACTGGGTTGGCGGAATCTGGTCAGCCTCGAAGGCCCGACGCACGTCATCGCCGGCGATCTGCCCATCAGCCTTTCCCCGCTCGATGAGCGCCATCACAGACTCGGACTCGGCGATCTCCGGCGGGAGCGTACGGGATGTGCTGGCCGACACGAACAACCTCTCGGAACGATGGAAACGGCTTCCGACCCGGCCCATGGGAGGGCTCGAGCCGACGACCGTCGGGCTGGGAATGTACCGACGGCGCGGGTTTGGCCTCAGAACTGCACAGCGCACTGAACGGCTGCTGTATTCCTTCCGTGGCGGTCACCTCTTAGGTCATCGCGCTGTTTCGAGGAGTGTTACGCCCAATCCGCGTGGCCCGAGTCACACCTCATTTGCGACGAAAGGGATCAAGGGTGCCATAACGTCACAATCGCGCCGCCGGGCCGCTCAGGGCCCGGCGACATCCGGCTCGCGCACCCGACCGCGCCGCGTTCAGTGCTCGCGGGGAGCGGGCACGACCCGTTCCACCTCGGGGTGGACGACGAGCAGTTGGCGCATGGCGGCCTCGGCGCCCGCCGCGTCACCGGACGCAAGGGCGTCGACGATCCGGGCGTGGTGACCGAGGGACGCCTCGGTGGGGCGGTCACAGCCGGTGACGGGGCCG
Source organism: Streptomyces sp. NPDC014734 (assembly GCF_043083325.1). Lineage (NCBI taxonomy): Bacteria > Bacillati > Actinomycetota > Actinomycetes > Kitasatosporales > Streptomycetaceae > Streptomyces > Streptomyces sp. NPDC014734. The sequence continues at coordinate 20,282 of NZ_JBIBYN010000027.1, forward strand.
CCGGAGACCTGCAGGGCCGCCGCGACGATGCCGGACAGGTGCTCCAGCATGCGATTGCCCGCGGCCTGGATGAGCAGCGAGTGGAACTCCGCGTCGGCCCGGGAGCAGGTGATCATGTCGCTCTGGCCGAGCGCGTGCCCCATGATCTCGACCATGTCGGCGAGGCGCTGCTGGAGGTCCTCACGGCCGTGGCCCGCCGCAAGACGGGCCGCGAGCGGCTCGATGGTCCATCGGAGCTCCCCCAGCTCGCGCCGCTGGTCCTCGCGCTGCGGCCCGAAGGCACGCCATTCGATGATGTCGGGATCCAGCAGATTCCAGTCGCTGACGGGGCGGACCCGGGTACCCACATTGGGGCGGGCACTGACCAGGCCCTTCGCCTCCAGGACGCGCAGCGATTCGCGCACGACGGTGCGGGAGACCTCGAAACGCTGCCCGATCTCCTCCGGCACGAGGGGGCGGTCGGCACCCAGGTCACCCGAAACGATCATCTGGCCCAGCTGCTGAACGAGTTGGCCGTGGAGGCCGCGCCCCCGGCTGGCCGAGCCCCGTCGGCCGGCCCGGCCGAGCTCGACGTCGGACCCCTCCCAGGAACGCAGAGCGGCACGCTCGCCGGCCGGCGCCTCCGTGTACGAGTAGCGGTCGAGTTCACCCGGGCCGGCGAGGCCGGAGTCGGCGGAACGGGCGGCGGTCATCATGGTGTGCGCAAGGGTACTCACGCATCCTTTGTCGGCGCCGGTCCGCCACCCCTTGAGGTCTTTGGTGAAAAGCACACGAAAGGGTGATCGGCACCCGCCCCCCAATTGACGCCTTATCGCTGCAATTCAGGCATTTTCAAGGAAGTTGCCAGGACTTCAGCAGATCAGCACCCTCGCCCGGTCACCAACGGAGCCTGCCGCGAAGGCCGGTGAACACGTACGCGCAGACCAGAACCGACAAGGACAGCGACAGGGCGGCCCCGACGGGATGCCCCAGCACGCGCACGACCACCGCGAGCAAGCGGTCCGCCTCGTGCGGCCAGTACGGCCACAACAGCCTGCGCAGCCGGTCCGGCAGCCCGGCGACCGCACCGACCCCCTCTCCCGCCGCGACCACGCGAACCAGCGGGACGACGAGCACGGGCACGGCGAGGACGGCGGCGACACCGGCCGTCGCCACCCTGAAGACTCCGGCACCCAGCAGACCCGCCCACGCACTGCCCACGGCCAGCCCCACCCAACTGACGCCCAGGAAAATAGAATTGGGTGGAATTCTAATCAAATCACCACCATGTACCAGATGAAGGGCCGCAGCGGAGGCCAGCACCGAGGCCGTGGCGAGCACCAGCGCACCCCCCGCCGACACCGTCAGCTTGGCCATGAGCAGCCCGAGGCGGCACGGAACGGCGCCGCGGGCCGACGCGAGTGCCGGGTAGCGGAACTCGTCACCGAACGAGAGCGCACCGAGCAGGCCGGCCCCCATCGCCGCGGGCGGCAGCGGCAACAACGACGGCCAGGCCGCCAGAGTCCTGGGCAACTGGGCGTGCCCCGAGCGGGCGAGGAGAAGGGAGAGTCCGGCCGAGACGACCAGAACGGCAGCCATGACCACGGTCGCCGTTCCGACGCCGAGAAGGCGGCGCAGTTCATAGCGCACGGGCTGGAGCGGGCCTCGGGCCGGGCGGCGCCGGATCGGCGCCGGAGGTGGCGCATCGGCCGCCCGGCCGACCGGAGGTCGCTCACCTCTCTCGGATCCGGCAGCGGCTCCCTCGGGGCCGACGGAGCCCACGAGGCCGGTGTCGGCAACCTCGTCGGCAAGTCGGTGTACCGGGAGTCCGTGCCGGAAGGCCGTGTCGCCGATCTCGGCGCAGGTGGCTCCGTACACGGAGAGCCGACCGCCCCGCTCGGCGATCACCTCGACCGCCCGCCTCGTCTCCCGCGCCTCACGGCTGACGGCGACGGCGAGGCGGGCGGCATGCGGGCTCCGGACCGCGACCCGGGGGCGGAGGCGGGTCCGGGAGAAGTCGCCGACGCTCTGGTCGGCGACGAGGCGACCGCCGTCGATGGTGACCACCCGGTCGGCGATCCGTGCAGCCGCCCTGGGATCGTCCGTGGTGCAGAGAACGGTCCCACCCCGTGCGGCCCGCTCCCGGAGCAGCCCGTGCAGCCACTCCCTCTCGCGCGGTGCGAGCCCCTCCGCGGGATCGTCGAGGACGAGAGTGTGCGGGTCGCCGAGCAACGCCGAAGCGAGTGCGAGCATGCGATCCATACCGGGGGAGAGCGCACCGATGCGACGGTCCCGCAGCCCGGAGAGGCCGACGGTTTCCAGAAGCTCGTCGGCCCTGGACACCGGCACCCCCGCGGCGGCGCAGAGCATGCGGAGCTGACCGCGGGCGGTACGGGCGGGGTGGCCCGGAACGTCCCCGAGAAGTACGCCCACCTCGCGCGCGGGGTTCGGAATGCGGTGCAGCGGCCTGCCCCGGAAGTAGGTGATTCCCCGTCCGGCATCGAGTTCGAGCATCAGACGGAGAGCCGCGGTCTTGCCCGCGCCCGGCACACCCAGAAGTGCGGTGACATGGCCGGGCGGGGCCTCGAAGGTGAGATCGTCCACAGCGGCCGTGTGGCCGCGTCGAGGGGCACTGGTGAGTCCGATGGCCTGGAGCATCGCTTCTCTCGCGAAGGGCGGCGGCAGGGCGAGTACCCCAGCAAGATAACTCGACATATCCGACTTTTTGCGCAGCCTGCCCACCGGGTGTTCCGCCGGGTCAGACCTCCGGTCTCAGCATCGGCGGGTTGAGCACCGTCGCCGCGCCGGCCCGGAAGAGCTGGGCAGGACGACCGCCCTGCCGAGTGGTCGTTCCTCCGGCAGGCACCAGAAATCCTGGAGTTCCTGTGACCTTCCGATGAAAGTTCCGGGGATCGAGAACCACGCCCCACACCGCCTCGTACACCCTCCGGAGCTCACCCACCGTGAACTCGGGCGGGCAGAAAGCGGTGGCGAGGGAGGAGTACTCGATCTTGGACCGCGCGCGTTCGACACCGTCGGCGAGGATCCGCGCGTGATCGAAGGCGAGCGATGTCTGGCTCTGGTTCTCGCGCCCGACCCCGCCCTCCGGCCCGAGCAGATCCTCGACCGGCGCCCAGCGGGCGCTGTTCGCGTCGCCGCCCGCACGAGGAGCCGGCAGGTCGGGGGCCAACGCCAGGTGGGCGACGCTGACCACCCTCATGCGGGGGTCGCGTCCCGGGGCGCCATAGGTGGCGAGCTGTTCCAGATGCGCGCCGTTGCCGACCGCCGGGGCCACCGGGTCCTGTGCGCACAGACCGGTCTCCTCGACCAGTTCGCGCGCTGCGGCGGCGCCGAGGTCCTCGTCTTCCTTGACGAACCCGCCGGGCAGCGCCCACCGGCCCTGGAAGGGCTGCTCACCACGGCGTACCACGAGCGCGCAGAGCGCGTGACGACGCACCGTGAGCACAACCAGGTCGACGGTGACTGCGAAGGGCGGGAAGGTCGACGGGTCGTAGGGCGGCATGCGGTGATCATAGTCGTCTTCCTGACGATAAACACTCCGTTCGCCGCGTCCCGAGGGACTGAATGCCCTTGGCTCACTGTTCGTTGTCACCCATCGCTCCGCTCCGCGTCCGTCCCGGGCCGGACCGCCCGCGCACCGGGTCTGCCGATCCCCGTTCCCGTCCGGAGGCCGAGGAACCGGGCAGGAACCCGACCGCCGCGCGTACGGCCTCGGTCACGCCCGCCCCGAACGCTCGACGACAGCGAACTCCCGGTCACCGGCCGCCGATTCCCCGGAGGCAGCTTCCCCTGCTCATCACGCGGGCTCCCGGCGCCCATCCCGTCGACACGGCCGAGGGCTTCGTCCGTCTCCGGTCGCGTCCTCACGCCGTCGTCGGACCGGCCGGCACCGCGGCCGGCAGGCTCTGCCGCTCACGACACCTGCCGGGAAACCCGCGTCCGCTCGCGTCCCGGGGCCGGGCCGAGTGACGGACACGTGCCGGATGCGGGCCGCACCGTCGTGTCCGCTCTCCCGGCCCGGACATCTCTCTCGACCCATCGTCCGGTGCCGATCACGGCTCCGGGGCTGAACCGACGACGAACAAGGAGACGGACAAGGAGACGGAGCCGCAGCACAGGCACGTCATCGGCCGCTCCTGGCTCCGCGACGGCTGGGCGGAGTCTGCCCGGAACGACGCCGGAAGGGCTGCTTCGCTCCGGGGCGGACGGAACCCTGTGGAGCCCTCCTCCGCCGGACAGTGGCCTGACGTACATTGCGGTGGCGCGTGGCCCGTGCCGTGTGATGTCGTGGGCCGCGCTCCACGTGATCGCCCGCGGTCCGCGTCGTCGCACGGTCCGCCCCGCCCTCCCTGGCGCTGCGCTCCCCACGGAGGCAGCGGCGCAACGTCTCCGGGTCGAGCCCTTGATTGCACGCCTCGTGGAGGAGCTGGGCAAAGGTGTACTCGGGATCCGCCCTCAGCGCGAGGCCGAGCGCGACCCGCGCGCCCGGCTCGTCCCCCGTCGACCAGGAAACCCACCCGGCCAAGGTCAGAGGCGCGGCGGCGTGTTCCTCGTACGGCGCGACGCAACGACGGGACAGTGCGCGCCAGAGCCGTAGCGCGGAATGCGCTTCGGGCCCCTCCATCCACTCCGCGGCCCTGTCACGCGTCTCCCGGTCCTGAAGGCCGAGAATCACCGCGGCGGCCTCGTCATGGCCGATCAAGCGGTCGTCGTTGATGTCCGACAGGGCGGGTGTCGCCGCCGTTGCCTCCGCAAGGCGTGCCATGAGCCTCCGGACGAGATCGAGGGTCTCCCGGGCCACGTCCTCGCGTCCCGTCGCGTCAAGGATCTTCGGGACCAACTCGGCACCGGCCGAGTCGAGTGCGCGTTGCTGTTCGGCCGCCGCCGAGGTGTTGAGCGGTGCCAGCCTCGTTTCCATCTCCCTCAGCGTGCCGCGCACTTGGATTCCCGCATAGGCCGCTGCGGCCGCCATCACGGAAGTGCCGGGCATCACCATCCGGTTCCCCTCGGCCGGGCAGCATCGCGGGTCGGGGCAGCAGTACGACCAGTACCGGCCGTCGGAGATGCAGAGCGCTTCGAGCACCGGCACGTCGTGCTCGCCGCAGGCCGTACGCAGGCGCTGCGCGAGCGGACGAAGCCGCTCCATGACCTGATTGCCGCTCTCGTCCTCGGCAGGGTCCTGGCAGAGGAAGACGACGATCGCGTCGGGTCGCTCCCCACGGCGCTCGCTCCCCTTGATCAGGCACTCGGCGAGTTGCCCGGCGACGGACGGCCATTCACGGGGCGACTGTGGGATGCCGAGCCTCAGCCGCCCGCCGAAGCGACCGCGGCCACCGTGCAGGGCGACCATGACGACGCTGTCGTTCGGGTGGAAGCCCATGAGATAGGGGAGGGCGTCGGCGAGTTCGGCAGGCCCTCGAAGGGTGATCTGCTGCTCGTCGACCGGGCCGGTGGATTCGTGGTGCTGATTCATGTCACGACCGTCCCGCGAGCGGCCGGATTCCGCGACCCCTGTGGATAACTTTATCCACAGGGGCCTCGGGTCGTTGGCGCAGTGTGCGGGGCATCGGGTTGCATGGGGGCATGACCGGGACGAATCACGCAGCACCCGGGGCTCCGGCCCCTTCCGTGGGACGGCCGACGGCCCGCCGAGGCCGCAGATCGTCCACGCACGGCGAGCGGCACCGAACAGCCCGTGGGAGCCGACGGGGAGAAGGCCGGATCCGTACAGGCAGAAGCGCACGGCCGAGGGGAGCGGGCCCCCGCTCCGCTGTCGCCGCCATCCTTCTCGGATCGCGTGGCATCGACGTTCCGCCGGAGTGTGTCCGTGTCCTTCACACCGTCGGACCGGCCACATCGTGAAGGAGGCGGTCACGGTCTGGACGGCCACATGATCACCATGTAGCCGAGGTGATTCGGGCGTTCCGCGGCCTTCCGCTCCCGGCCCGCCCGGTCGTGCCGGCGTGAAGGGGCCTCACGCCCGCACCGGGCCTCCGGCCACGGCTCAGCCTGCCGCCGCGAGGACCAGCGGAAGAACCTGCCCGGCGCCCGCCTGACGAAGAAGGCGCGCAGCGACCGCAAGCGTCCAGCCGGAGTCGGTGCGGTCGTCCACGAGCAGCACGGGACCGGCGGAACGGGCCAGCTCACCGGCCAGGTCCTCGGGGACGGCAAAGGCACCGGACAGCGTCCTGAGGCGTTGGGCCGAGTTGCTGCGGCGCGCCGCGTGGGCGCCGTCCGGCCCGGTGTACGTCAGGGTGCCCAGATACGGGAGACGACCGATGGACGCGATTCCCCGGGCGAGGGACTCGACCAGTTGTGGGCGGGTCAGGGACGGTACGGCGACGACGCCCACCGGTCGGGCAGAGGCCTCCGGCACATCGGGCGCCCAGCCGCCCGGGGAACGCGCCCAGTCCGCCAGGACCGCCACGGCGGCCCGCAGGACGTCGTCGGGCACCGGCCCGTCGGGCGTGTTCTCGGCCAGCAGGGGGCGCAGCCGGTTGCCCCAGCCGATGTCCGAGAGACGTCCCAGGGCCCGTCCGGTGGAGCACTGTTCCCCGGTCGGAATACGCCCCTTCAGGTTGATGCCCAGCGCGGGCATCCCTGTCGGCCACATCCGGCGCGGCTCGACCTCCACCCCCGGGCGGTCCAGTTCCTTCTCGGCACCCGTCAGCGCGTCCACCGAGACGGAGGCGTCGACCCAGGCTCCCGCGCAGTTGTCGCAACGGCCGCACGGCATCGCGCCCTCGTCGTCCAACTGCCTGCGCAAGAAGTCCATCCGGCACACGGACGTGCTCACGTAGTCGCGCATGGCCTGCTGCTCGGCAGACCGCTGCCGTGCGACCCGTGCGTACCGCTCGGCGTCGTACACCCAGTCGGCGCCGGTGGCTGCCCAGCCGCCCTTCACGCGTTTGACCGCACCATCGACATCGAGCACCTTCAGCATGGTCTCCAGTCGGCTGCGCCGGAGATCCACCGACGCCTCCAGAGCGGGCACGGACAGCGGCCGTCCGGCCTGGGCGAGAGCCGAAAGCGTCTGGCGGACCTGTGACTCGGGCGGGAAGGCGGTATCGGCGAAGTAGCGCCAGATGGCCTCGTCCTCCTTGCCGGGCAGCATCAGTACGTCGGCGTGTTCCACGCCGCGGCCGGCGCGGCCGACCTGCTGGTAGTAGGCGATCGGCGAGGACGGCGAGCCGAGATGGACCACGAAGCCCAGGTCGGGCTTGTCGAAACCCATGCCGAGCGCGGAGGTCGCCACGAGGGCCTTGACCCGGTTCTGCTGGAGGTCGGTCTCGGCCTGCAGACGGTCGGCGTTCTCGGTGCGGCCCGTGTAGGAGGCCACCTCGAAGCCGCGCTGCCGCAGGAAGGCGGTGGCCTCCTCGGCCGCGGCGACGGTGAGCGTGTAGATGATGCCGGAGCCCGGCAGTTCGTCCAGGTGCTCGGCCAGCCAGGCGAGACGGTGCGCGGCGTCCGGCAGCCGGACGACTCCGAGTCGGAGGCTCTCCCGCTCCAGCGATCCGCGCAGCACCAGGGCCTCACCGGCACCGGTGCCCAGTTGCTCGGCCACGTCCGCCGTCACCCGCGCGTTGGCGGTCGCGGTGGTGGCGAGCACGGGCACGCCGGGCGCGAGGTCGCCGAGCATGGCTCGCAGTCGACGGTAGTCGGGGCGGAAATCATGTCCCCAGTCCGAGATGCAGTGCGCCTCGTCGACCACCAGCAGACCGGTCGTGGCGGCCAGCCTGGGAAGCACCTGCTCGCGGAAATCCACCGAGTTGAGACGTTCCGGGCTCACCAGGAGAACATCGATCCCGCCGTGCTCGACCTCCTCGTAGATGGAGTCCCACTCCTCCGGGTTGGCCGAATTGATCGTGCGTGCCCGGATGCCCGCCCGTTCCGCCGCCTCGACCTGGTTGCGCATCAGCGCCAGCAGCGGCGAAACGATCACCGTCGGGCCGGAGCCGCGCCGCCGCAGCAGGGCGGTGGCCACGAAGTAGACCGCCGACTTGCCCCAGCCGGTGCGCTGCACCACCAGCGCCCGTCGACGCTCCTCCACCAGGGCCGCCACCGCCTGCCACTGGTCCTCCCGCAGCCGCGCGGAGCCCCCCGGGTCGCCGACGAGCTCGGCGAGAATGGCGTCGGCTTCGGTGCGGAGCTCCAGGTTGTCCATGCCCCCATGCAACCCGATGGCACGGACAATCGGCCAGCTCACCCGGCGTGACACGGAGCTCACGAACGGTCCGCCGGCCGCGGGGCGATCCGGTCGGCGGCCGGGGCCGGAAGAACAGGGCCGCGACCGGGCCCGGACAGGCACCGGCCGGGTGGCACGGCCGGCCTGCCGGGTGGATGCGCGATCGGTGTTCTCGCTGGTCCTCATCTGCCGGACGGAACGGAAGGCGTCGTCCGAGCATGCCGCGACCAGGGATATCGGGGATATTCCCGCACATTCCCGCCAGCTGCACCGATTGCTCGTTGCCGCCCGCCGATACGCCAGGAAGAATCGGACTCGCATCCCGCACGATCGTTCCCCAATGGAACAGCCGTGCCCGCCCCCCTGCTCGTCCCTGCCCGCGCTGTGGGCACGTATGCGAAGGGAGGATCGTGACCTTCGGATTCGCCCCGTCCGCAGCCACTTCGATGTCGATACCGTCCGCGTCCGTCGACTCCGCCAACCGCCTGGCCCGAATGCTCGAACCGGCGGAATGGGCAGAGGCGGGCATACCGTTGCTGCGCAATCCCCGCGAGGTCGTCCGCGGTCTGCACGCCCGGCACCGTCCGACACCCGCGACCGCGGTCCTCGCCGTACTGGATCACGGGGAACGCCTCGTTGCCAGCGCCTCCTTCACCCGCGACTCCGCCACCGCGGACGGCTGGAACTTCCGCAACGCGCTGCTGGCGCATCTGCGCCGGATCATTCCGCACGACCTGCGCCGCCGTACCCCCGCCCGTACCGCCGTGCTGCTCTACTGCCGGGAGGGCGAAGCCGGGTGGACGGAGGAGGACGGGGCGTGGATGTGGGGGCTGCGGGACGCCTGCACACTGCACGGCCTGCGATGTGGCGCGTACATCACACTGACCCGCAGTGGCTGGCAGGTGCTGGGCGAGGGCCGGGGCGGCCGTCGGCCGCACGCCGCGTCCGGGCCGTCCTCCGTTGCCGAGAACGGGTTCGTCCCCGGAGCGACGCCGACGCGCGCCGGTGGTGGAACGGCCGGAGTCCGGCGCCACACCGCGGCGCGCTGATCGGTCGCCGTGGTGAACCGTCCCGTCGGACGATCCACCACGGCCTGCGTACCGCGGCTCAGACGCCGGCGCCGAGCACCGCGTTGATCCGCTCCGGGTCGCCGCACACGATCATCAGGGCACCCGCCCGCTCGCGGGCGCCGGACAGTGCGGCGGCGACACCGTCACCACCGTCGTCGTTGACCGCGACGACGACCACGGGACGGGCCTTCAGCCGATCGGTGGTCCCGGCACGGGCGAAGAAGACATCCTCACCGGCTTCGTGCTGAGCCCAGTAGGCGGCTTCGCCGAAGGACAGCTCGTGCGCGGCCCACGGATGGTCGTCACCGGTGGTGAGCACCAGGATGTCGCCCGGTGCACGCCCGGAGTCGAGCAGCAGGTCCACCGCCTCGTCCGCGGCGTCGAGCGCGCCGACCGGCGAGGCCGGAATCAGCTGGACCTGTGGTGCGGAACGATTCTCCGGATGGGCCGCCTGCACGGCGCCGGAGACGGGTTGCGGGCGCGGCGCCGGAGGCGCGGGCTTCGCGGGGCCGGGACCCGGACGACCGGGGCGCGGCATGGCCGCTGAACGCGGACCAGGTACAGGACGGAGGGTCGACGCGGTGCGGCCTGCGGCCGGAGTGGCGCGGGGACCCTGGGCGCTCTCGTGAATCTGAGGCTCCTCGGGGATGAGAGGACATGAGTGGTTGTCGGTGCGTACGCCGTCCGTGAGACATCGGCGCACGGGTATGTGTGCGTGGTCAGAAATCGAAGCCGAGTTGGCCCCCGCTTTCCAGTGCGGCCGCCTCGGCGGAGAAACGGACCTTCTTGAGGTGCTGCCACCTGGGCAGCGCGTCGAGGTAGGACCACGAGAGACGGTGGTGAGGTGTAGGACCCCACTCCGCCAGAGCGGCCCTGTGCACGGGCGACGGGTAGCCGGCATTGGCATCGAAGCCGAATGCGGTGTACTCGCCGGAATCCGCGCCCAGTTCGGCCATCAACGCATCCCGTCGGACCTTCGCGATCACCGAAGCGGCCGCGACCGCGATACAGGACTGGTCGCCCTTGATCACGGTACGGACCTGCCAGGGCTGTCCCAGGTAGTCATGCTTGCCGTCGAGTATCACCGCGTCGGGCCGCACCGGCAGACCTTCGAGGGCGCGCACCGCGGCGAGACGCAGTGCCGCTGTCATTCCCAGGTCGTCGATCTCCTGCGGAGAGGCATCCCCCACCGCGAACGCGGTGACCCAGCTCTCCAGCAACGGGGCCAGTTGCGCGCGGCGCCTGGGACTGAGGAGCTTGGAGTCGGTGAGCCCGGCGGGAGGTCGGCGAAGGCCGGTGACGGCCGCACACACGGTGACCGGTCCCGCCCATGCTCCGCGCCCGACCTCGTCGACACCGGCAACGATCTTGGCACCGGTCGTGGCGCGCAATGAGCGCTCGACGGTATGCGTGGGTGGTTCGTACGGCATGGCGCCTGTCAGCGTACGCCGATGGGAACGGCGACAACACCCCGGGGGCGTCTGATGACCGCCGCGCACCGGGACGGCGCCGGAGAGCGAACTTCCGTACGGCGTCGGGCCGCCGCGTTCCGTTCGCCGCAGTGCACGGGCCGACGGTGGGCGACGCGGGGGGTGGTGCTCGCGAACGGTTGTGACGACGTCGGTGAAAGTCGGCAAAGGGGCACCGGCGGAAGGCACCCGCGGCGTAATCGCGTCACCTCCGCGACCTCTCGGAACGCGGTACGGAGCAGCGCGTCGGCAAAACCGCCGCGAGGTCGGGACGAGGCACGGCCGCGTGCCCCGGCGTCCCGGCCCAGTGCCACGGCGCGATGCCGCACGGCCCCGTGCCGGCTCCCGGTGCCGCCGTCCGACGCAGCGGTGTGCCCGCCGTGCGTCCGCGCCGCCGGGCCCGTGGCGCACGTGTGTCGGCGCGCCGCATAGCGGGCGCGGTGACCGCTCTCCTCCCTCGGGTCCCCCGGACCGCGAGCACGCCCGCCGTGGCGCTCGCGGCGACGGCGCGGGGCATCGGGCGCGGGCCCGTCACACCGGTCCCGCGGGGCCGGTACGGCGAGAAGTGCCGGGCCTCCGGCCGCCTTGACCTCTTTACCTCTTGACCGATTGACCACGGTCCGGGGACGCGGGCGGCGTCCGGCCGTCCGACCACGGTCCGCCGTCCGAACGGCGAAGAAGGTCGTGAGTGCTTCGGTACGGGACCGTGGAAGTCCCGCAGGACGCCGCGAGGCACATTCGTGAAGGTGCCGGTGGCATCGCTCGCCCCCGACCCACCGCCCCTGGAACCGGTCCGGACTATCGCGGGAGCCAGTCCGGAAGTTGCTCCGTCCGCGCCGACCAGTCGGTCGGCGGTGTGCCCGCCGCGTGCGAGGCGACGATCCCGCCGACGATCGCGCAGGTGGTGTCGACGTCCCCGCCCGCTGCGGCGGTGTTCCAGAACGCCTGCTCGAAATCGCCCAGGTTTCGCGCCGCGGACCAGAGGGCGAAGGGGACGGTGTCGTGCGCGCTGGTGCGCCGTCCATTACCGAGGACCGCGGCTACCGTTCCCGTGTCGTCGTAGTCGAGCATGTCGCGGGCCCTGCGCAGCCCGGCACCGACCGCGCTTCGCGGCACGAGGGCGATCACGCCGTCGAGAAACGCCTCCGGGGCGGGTGGTCCGGTACTCGCCGCCGCGAGCGAGGCCGCGGCGGCGACGGCCATCGCGCCCACGACCGCCTCCCGGTGCTGGTGCGTGGTGTACGAGGAGATCTCGGCCTGGTGCGTGGCCTGCTCCGGGTCGTCCGCGTACCAGGCTCCGAGCGGCGCGATGCGCATCGCCGAGCCGTTGCCCCAGGAGCCCTGCCCTCTGAACAGCGCGGAGGCCAGTTCCCGCCAGTCGCCGCCTTCACGGACCAGCCTGAGCAGCCGGTTCACGGCGGGACCGTAGCCCCGGTCGAAATCGTGGTGCTCGGCGAAGGAACGGGCGAGTGCGTCCTGGTCGATCCGACCGTGACCCGCCAGCACGACCAGTACCGAAGAGGCCATCTCGGTGTCGTCGGTCCACTGCCAGGGGCCGGGCGGAAGCCCGCGCGACTTCAGGAGGGGATAGTTGGCGGGCACGAAGAACTGGGATCCCAGCGCGTCCCCCACTGCCAGTCCCCGCAGGCTGGCCAAGGCACGTTCGAGGCGTCGGTCGAGAGCAGCGTCGGCAGTCGTCATCGCCCTTCCACTCTATCCGGTGATGCCGTACGGCTCCGGTGTGCGCCAGCGCTCGAACGGCCGGTCCAGGGTGTAGCGCCCGTCCTCCCCGAGTATCAGTGTCCGGATCTCGCCGTTGCCCGGATTGGACAGCGACTCGAACTCGGCGACCGACCAGTGGAACCAGCGCATGCAGAACAAACGCATGGTCAGTCCGTGCGTGACCAGGAGAACGTTCGACGGGTGGTCGGGTGCTTCGAAGCTCCGGTACAGGCTCTCCAGGAAGGCTCCGACCCGGTCGTACACATCGGCCCCGGACTCCCCCTGCGCGAACCGGTAGAAGAAATGCCCATACGCGTCCCGGTACGCCTTCTGCAGCCGCACGTCGTCCCGGTCCTGCCAGTTTCCCCAGTCCTGCTCCCGCAGCCGTGGCTCCTCCCTGACCCGTACCCGCTCCAGGTCCAGCCCGAGCGAGCGGAACGTCTCGTGTGTACGGCGGTAGGGCGATACGTAGACACTGACGCGTTCCGTGCCGAACAGTTCGCGCAGTCGTACACCCGCCTCCCTGGCCTGCCGGAGCCCGGTCGACGTGAGCCTCAGTGCGTGGTCCGGCTCACGCTCGTACACCGTGTCGTCTGCGTTGCCCTCGGACTCCCCGTGCCGGACGAGGACGATGCGTTGCGGTCGTGCCATGGACCGACCCTAGAAGACTCGTGAAGATCTTGTTCAGGGCCGGTCGTCAAAGTGCTGTCCTCCGGCCGGAGGCCGGGCCGTGCGGCGTCCGGTGCGTACGGTCGCGAGGTGGAGGGACGCCCTCGTCCGTCCCGGACGAGAGCGAGCCCGACAACGCGAGCAGGGCGTCTTCCCTCTTGAGCGAAGCCGAGAGCCCAGGGCTGTCGGACGCGCACAGCGGGCGGCAGTCCGACGACAGGGCCCTGTGGCCTCGGCTCATTCGACCAGCCGCCCGGACTCCATCCGCCGGACGGCACCGGTGAAACGGTGGCGCAACGAACGGTCGTGGGAAACCACCACCAGTGCGCCCGACCAGTGGTCCAGTGCTTCCTCCAGCTCCCGCACGAGTCCGAGAGCCAGGTGGTTCGCCGGCTCGTCGAGCAACAGCAGGTCGGCGGGGTGCGCCAGCAGGCGGGCGAGAGCGAGCCGTCTGCGCTGTCCGGCGGAGAGCGATCCGACCGGCACGTGCAGGTCCCGGGGGCGGAACAGCCCGAACGAGAGCAGCAGTTCCTCCCGCTCGTCGTCGGTGGCCACGAGACCCCGCCCGAACGCAGCGAGCACCCGCTCATCCGGCGCACGCACGGGTATCTCCTGCGCGAGATAGCCGATTGCGCCGCGCCGGGCCACATGCCCCTCGTCGGGTTCGAGCACACCCGCCATGACACGGAGGAGTGTGGACTTTCCCGCGCCATTGCCGCCGTGGACGAGCAGTCTGTCACCCGACGCGACGGAGAGCCGTTCGACCGCGAGCCGGTCACCGACCCTGACGTCCGTGAGAGAGATCAGTTCTCCCCGGGTCGATCCGGGGCCGGGACGACCCGCGAAGCGGAGCGGGTCCGGCGGCCGGGGGACGGGATCCTCCCTCAGGCGCTCCAGACGTTTGCGGGCGTTGCGGACCCGCACGGACACGGATGCCTGGACCCGACCGCCTGCCCGGTCGTACGCCATCTTGTTGTTGTCCTTGATGGCACGGCCCACCGCGACCGTGTGGGCCGTGGTGGAGGCATGGATCTCCAACCGCGCCGTCTCCTCGCACCACTGCGCGTAGGACTGTTCCCAGCGCTGCCGTGCGGCACTCTGCTCGCGCAGGAATCCCGCGTACCCACCGCCGTGTCGCACGATCGTCCGGCGGTCGGAGTCGACCTCCAGCACCGCCGTGGCCACGCGCTCCAGGAAGATCCGATCGTGCGACACGGCGATCACCGTGCCGCCGTGGGACAGCAGGGCGTTCTCCAGCCAGTCGAGCGCCGATGCGTCCAGATGATTGGTGGGTTCGTCGAGCAGCATCACCTCGGGAGACGCCGCGATCAGGCAGGCGAGGGCGAGGCGGGCCTGTTCGCCGCCGGAGAGGCTGCCCAGTCTCCTGGCGGGACCGATGTGCGCCAGCCCGAGACCGTGCAGCGCCTTGTCCACGCGCGCGTCCGCCTCGTAGCCCCCGCGCAGCTCGAACGCCGTGAGCAGTTCCCCGTACGCGGTCAGCGTGTCGGCATCCGCCACGGCCAGCCCCGCCTCGCACTCCCGCAGCCTTCTCTCCATGGCACGGAGTTCCGCGAGGGCCTCGTCGATCGTGTCCTGGACCGTGCTGGAGGACGGCAGCCCCGGGGTCTGCTCCAGGAGCGCCGCGCCGCCGGGCGCGCCCGTGAACGCGTCACCCGCATCGGGCCGTTCGAGACCGGCGAACAGACGGAGCAGGGTGGTCTTGCCCGCACCGTTCTCCCCCACGACGCAGATCCGCTCGCCGGGGCGCACGGTCAGCGAGACATCGTCGAACAGCACCCTGTCACCGCGGGCCACGGTCACCTCGCGCAGCGAGATCTGTGTGGGCACAGGCACCTCCCCTCGTACAGCCGACGGACATCGCGACACGAACGTGCGGACGCCTCAACGGCACGGACACCGGTGGTGGCCGACTCGGACAGCCGGGAAGTCCCGGGCGGCCCGACAGCCACACGCAAACGCAACCCTTGTCGCATTAAAATGAGCGTGCCATAGTGGAGGCCACTAACGCAACAGGAGTAGCGGTTGATTGATCAGGAGAAGGTTCCGGGCACCGGACGGGACGGTGCCGCGTCGGTCTCCGGACCGACGAGCGCGTCGAAGGCAACCGCGTCGTCGGCCCCGGTCGCCCCGGGTACGCGTCGGCCCGGAGGCCGCACCGCTCGCACCCGCGCGGCGGTCCGCGACGCCGTACTGAGCGGTCTGGTCGAGCTGGGGTACCCGGGCTTGTCCGTGGAGTACGTCGCGGAGCGGTCCGGGATCCACCGGACGACGCTCTACCGCCGCTGGGGCAATCTCGAAGGCCTGGTCGTGGACGCCCTGGACCTGGCGGGCGAGGACGACTGGACACCACCGGACACCGGAAGCGCGGAAGGCGATCTGCGCGCCCTGGCCCGCACGACGGCCGCGGCGTTCGCCGACGCCTCCGCGGCCGCGGCACCGACCGCGTTCATCGCGGCGGCCTTCCAGTCCGAGCGCGCCGCCGAAGCGTTGCGCGCGTTCTACGAAGAACGGTTCAGCCGGTGCGAGGTCATCGTGGCCCGGGCCGTCGCCCGCCGGGAACTGCGCCGGGACACGGACGCGGGGGCACTGATCAGAGCGGTGGTCTCGCCCGTGTTCCTGGGATTGTTCATCACCCGCGAACCCGTCGACGAGGGACAGGCCGACCGGGCCGCGGACGCGGCGCTGGCCGCCGCCCGGGCCGGCGTCTTCGACGCCCCGTCACCGACCGGGCCAACCGGGCCCGACGTGCCATGACCGGTACCGCGCCGTCCCGGCCGCGTACGGTCCGGTCAGACCGTCCAGGAGGGTTCGAGCTGCACGACGTCTCCCGCCACCGCCGCCACGTCGTCCTCGATCCCGGTCCGTTCGGTCAACCGATCGATGCTGCCCGCCCGGTACTTGCCGCGCTCGGCGCTCGACTGCCACATCGACAGCACGAGAAACTCGTGTCCCGGCGCCTCACCGAACACACCCCGCAGCATGCCGGGCGATCCGGCCATCGCCGGATTCCACACCCGCTCCTGCATCAGCGCGAAGTGCTCGACCCGGTCCTCGTGCACCTTGCTGTGGGCCACCCTGACGACGTCCGCGTCCGTGAAACGCGGTTCGAAACCGGTCTTCACATCGAAGCGGTGCTCGAACAGCTTGACCTGGACACTGCCGTAGGTGCCGGACTGAGCGGCCGCCAGCCGATCGTGGCCGCGCGCCATGAACGAGTCGTAGAAGACACGGTTCTCCCAGAACGCGAAGACATGCGCCACGTCCGGGCGCCCTCGGCTCCATCCACCGCCCTGCCCCCTGAATCCCTGTTCACCCAGCAGCCCCGCCCACTCTCGCTGTCCCCGTTCAAAGCCTCGACGGTCCACCACGGTGCAACGAATCCACTTGACCAGCACCGCGCCATCGTACGGTGCCCGTCGCCGCCCAGGTCACCCTCCGGTCCTGTCGAGCTCGAACCGATCTCCTCCGGAACGGAGTTACGGCCTCGGGAGCGAGGGAGGGGCGGATCGGCGAGCGGCGTCATGCGGCCGCGTATCGGCGGCGGAGGAGGGAAGGTGGACGGGGTCTCCCCCTGTTCCGACGGAGCCGGGAACGCGGGGAACATCGCGAACGACGGCAACGTCGAAGTCGCGGGACGGCGGGAGTCCGTCCCCCCTCCTGCTCCCCGGGCCGCCGGCCCTGCCACGACGTCCATTCGCACCGACCACGGTTCACACGGCCCTTCCCAGGGAAAACGCCGGATACCCGGGGCACGGCATCGCCTTCGAGCCGGATCAAGCGGCGGAGGTGGCCCGATTCCACCGCTCCCGGCCAACCCGATTGGTTCCACGGCCGGTTGCCGACATGATCGAGTGGTATGAACGGCCGAGCGGCCCCGCGGCGAACAAGGAGGGAAGTCCGATGAGCACACCCAACAAGGACATCGAGAAGGTCGAGGTCAGGCTCAAATGGGATCCCAGCCCGCCCGGCGCCCCGGACCACGACCTCGACATCATCGCGGCGACCTACACCACGGACGCGCCGCACGGAAGTCCCGCGTACCTCGTGCACTTCGACAGCCGTTCGCCGGACGGCACCATCAATCTCAACCGCGACAGCAAGACCGGCCAGGGCTTCGGCTACGACGAGGTGATGACGCTGGAACTGGCACGGCTGTCGGACGCATACGGACGGGTCGTCGTCGGCGTGGCGATCCAACAGCGCGACGGCCGCAAGACGTTCGACGAGATAGCCGGCACCGGTGTACAGGTCCGTGAGGGCTACACCAACCTGTCGGAGGACGACTTCTCCTCGGTGGGCGGTGCCACGGCGGCGACCGTCGCGGAGTTCGTTCGGGACACGTCCGGCGTATGGGAGTTCCGCGACATGGTCAGGGGCTTCGACGGCGACCCGGAGTCGTTCGCCGCGGCGATGGGACATCGCACCCCCGGAACCTGACATCCCGCTCGTCCCGCTCCGGCACGCGCATGGAGCCGGGCCGGGCAGAGCGGAGCCGGACCGGATGGGGAGCGTCCGCGTCACCGCGAGGACCGAGGCCGCCCGTTCCCGGGCGGTCCACCGCGCAGCCGCCGCTCGTGCGGAAGCCCTCCCGCCCACCACCCGGCGCGTACGCACGGCGGGGGTACCGGCCAACGGTCGGCACCCCCGCCAAAGCCCTCGGCGCCCTCGGCGGAAGACAGTCGCAGGGGCGCGGCGAGTGCGATCCCACTCGCCGCCGGGTGTACCGCCACAGGGCGGACCTTCCTGGTGCGCGCTATTCCCCGCCGGGTTCCGGCCGGTCGGCGAACGCTCGCAGGCGACGGCCCGCAGCCGTCTCCGCGAGCCGGACGATCCCGGGCTCCTCGGCCGCGAGGGCGTCCCTCGCAACCTCGCACCAGTCGTCACGGTCGAGAAGAGCCAGGTAGTCGTCCCGGTAGGGCTGCCATCGCTGAACGGGCCCGATCGAACCCGAGTCACCGGATTCCCCCAGGCTGCTCACCAGCCATGCGGCGCCGCAGTAGCGGCCCGCGGAAGGCTCCACACGCGCGAGGTGGCGCAGATGCGCGGCCAGGACAGCTTCCGCATGGGGATAGAGCGAGAGGGTCATGCCCATGCCTACGCTGTAGGTCATCACCAGGAGCAGCCGTCCGGTGTGGTCGATGATCTCGTCATCCACGCAGGGCCCGACAATGACTTCGTGAAGGCCGGCAGCCCGGGCGGCGGCACCGACGAAGTACGCGTTGAGGAAGTCGCCATCGCATGCCCGGCGGAGGAGCCAGGTCCGAGCAACGGGATCGCCGAGCCGGCAGAGGGCTCGGAAGGGCAGAGGCGCTGGCGAAATGGGCGTCCAGGACGAGCGCGGCATCGATACCGGCCGGGCGCCGATTCTCCGGCATTCCCGACCGAGGCCGACGACGGTGCGCCGTGTCGTCGGGGTAGGGCTCCCCGTCCCGGGGCAGTGGCTCACCGGGAGCCAGCCGGTGCAGTTGCAGCGCGTGCTCGAACAGGGATCTCTGGGATCCGGGCAGTTGCGTCCCGGCCGTCTCGCTCATCGGCGGACGGAGGACTCGATTCTTGTGATCATGGTCCGGAGCATGTCACGACAACCGTCACCACTACACCCCCTCGACACGACTCGTTGCCTCAGACAGAACAGCCGGACGTCACGCACACCGGAAACCGGTGGAGCCGCGGGACGGGCTCCACCACCCCGAAACAGGTGAGTACTGAGGCTGGACTCGTGGTGTCGTGCCACTGCCACTGCCACGGGTACGCGTCGGCGAGAGGCGGGATGCGTCGTGCCGGGCCGGTCGCGGACCGGATCGTCCGCGCCTTCCCCGGACCGGGTCGTCCGGGCCTTCAGAAAGCGGGGCCGACATCGCACGGCCCGGTGGCCGTCCCGCGCGCGTCCGGCCGTCCCGGCGGATCCGAGACGCCGGAGAGGGCCCCGACCATTGGCCGGGGCCCTCTCCTCCGTGCGGATCAGCGTCCTGGGCAGCAGGTACTCACTGGTGCGTCAGACGCGATTCCGCTCGCTCTCAGCTGCAACCGCTCGTCGAACCGCAGCCCTCGCAGATGTAGCAGGACCCGGCACGCTGCATCTTCGTGCCGCAGGAGAAGCAGAGCGGCGCGTCCGCGCTGATCCCCAGCTGCATCTCGACGAGCTCCGCCGAGGTGTGCGCCGTCTTCGCCGGCTTCTCGGGCTCCTGCACGGCGGCGACCGCCTTCAGCGGCTCCGTCCGGACCGGGGCGGACTGGGCCAGGCTCTCGACGTCCAGCTCGTCATCCTCCAGGGAGGGCTCGTACGAACCGGTGTCGAGGTGGCGCTGACGCTCCTCGGCCGAGTGGATGCCCAGCGCCGAGCGCGTCTCGAAGGGCAGGAAGTCCAGCGCGAGGCGACGGAAGATGTAGTCGACGATCGACTGCGCCATCCGCACGTCCGGGTCGTCCGTCATACCGGCCGGTTCGAAGCGCATGTTGGTGAACTTCGAGACGTACGTCTCCAGCGGAACGCCGTACTGCAGACCGACCGAGACGGCGATGGAGAAGGCGTCCATCATGCCCGCGAGGGTGGAGCCCTGCTTGGACATCTTCAGGAAGACCTCGCCGAGACCGTCGTCCGGGTAGGAATTGGCGGTCATGTAGCCCTCGGCACCGCCCACCGTGAAGGAGGTGGTGATGCCCGGACGGCCCTTGGGGAGGCGCTTGCGGACCGGGCGGTACTCCACGACCTTCTCGACCGCGGTGCGGATGGTCTCCTCGGCCTTGGCCGTGACCTCCGCCTTCTCCTTCTCCTTGGTCTTCGCGGAGAGAGGCTGGCCGACCTTGCAGTTGTCGCGGTAGATGGCGAGCGCCTTGACGCCCATCTTCCACGCCTCGAAGTAGACCTCTTCGACGTCCTCGACCGTCGCCGTCTCCGGCAGGTTCACCGTCTTGGAGAGCGCGCCGGAGATCCACGGCTGGATCGCGGCCATCATGCGCACGTGGCCCATCGCGGAGATGGAACGCTCCCCCATCGCGCAGTCGAACACCTCGTAGTGCTCGGTCTTCAGGCCGGGGGCGTCGATCACGTTGCCGTGCTCGGCGATGTGGGCGACGATCGCCTCGATCTGCTCCTCCGGGTACCCCAGACGACGCAGGGCCTGCGGAACGGTGCCGTTGACGATCTGCATCGAGCCGCCGCCGACCAGCTTCTTGAACTTGACCAGGGCCAGGTCGGGCTCCAGGCCGGTGGTGTCGCAGGACATCGCGAGGCCGATGGTGCCGGTGGGGGCGATGACGGAGGCCTGCGCGTTGCGGAAACCGTTCTTCGCTCCGAGGCGGATCACGTCCTGCCAGGCCTCCGTCGCGGCGGCCCAGATCGGGTTGTCCAGGTCGTCCATGTGGACGGCTGCCGCGTTGGCGTCGGCGTGCTGCTTCATGACGCGCTGGTGCGGCTCGGCGTTACGGGAGTAGCCGTCGTACGGGCCGACGATCGCGGCGAGCTCGGCGGAGCGCTTGTAGGAGGTGCCGGTCATCAGCGAGGTGATGGCACCGGCGAGGGCGCGGCCGCCGTCGCTGTCGTAGGCGTGACCGGTCGCCATCAGCAGGGCACCGAGGTTGGCGTAGCCGATGCCCAGCTGGCGGAAGGCGCGGGTGTTCTCACCGATCTTCTGGGTGGGGAAGTCGGCGAAGCAGATGGAGATGTCCATCGCGGTGATGACCAGCTCGACGACCTTCGCGAAGCGCTCGGACTCGAAGGACTGGCTGCCCTTGCCGTCGTCCTTGAGGAACTTCATGAGGTTCAGCGAGGCAAGGTTGCACGAGGTGTTGTCCAGGTGCATGTACTCGCTGCACGGGTTCGAGCCGTTGATCCGGCCGGACTCCGGGCAGGTGTGCCAGTGGTTGATCGTGTCGTCGTACTGAATGCCCGGGTCGGCGCAGGCCCAGGCCGCCTCGGCCATCTTGCGGAAGAGGGACTTGGCCTCGACCTCTTCGATGACCTCGCCGGTCATCCGGGCGCGCAGCCCGAACTTGCCGCCGGACTCGACGGCCTTCATGAACTCGTCGTTCACGCGGACCGAGTTGTTGGCGTTCTGGTACTGGACGGACGTGATGTCATCGCCGCCCAGGTCCATGTCGAAGCCCGCGTCGCGCAGGGCGCGGATCTTCTCCTCCTCCTTCACCTTGGTCTCGATGAAGTTCTCGATGTCGGGGTGGTCGACGTCGAGAATGACCATCTTCGCCGCACGTCGGGTGGCGCCACCGGACTTGATCGTTCCGGCGGAGGCGTCGGCGCCGCGCATGAAGGAGACCGGTCCGGAGGCGTTGCCACCGGACGACAGCAGTTCCTTGGAGGAGCGGATGCGGGACAGGTTCAGGCCGGCCCCGGAGCCGCCCTTGAAGATCATGCCCTCTTCCTTGTACCAGTCGAGGATCGACTCCATGGAGTCGTCGACGGACAGGATGAAGCAGGCCGAGACCTGCTGCGGCTGCGGCGTGCCGACGTTGAACCACACCGGCGAGTTGAAGCTGAAGATCTGGTGCAGGAGGGCGTACGCCAGCTCGTGCTCGAAGATCTCGGCGTCCGCGGGAGAGGCGAAGTAGCCGTGGTCCTCGCCGGCCTTGCGGTACGTCTTCACGATCCGGTCGATCAGCTGCCGCAGACCGGTCTCGCGCTGCGGGGTGCCGACGGCCCCGCGGAAGTACTTGCTGGTGACGATGTTGACCGCGTTCACCGACCAGAAGTCGGGGAACTCGACGCCACGCTGCTCGAAGTTGATCGAGCCGTCGCGCCAGTTGGTCATGACGACGTCACGGCGCTCCCAGGCCACCTCGTCGTACGGATGCACGCCGGGGTTGGTGTGGATGCGCTCGATGCGCAGACCCTTGCTCGCCTTGGAACCCTTGGTGCGGGAACCTCGTGCCGGGCCGCTCGCCGTCTCTGTCATGCCGCCTCCCATATGTGGGCAAAAACGCCCTGAAGTGCCCAGAACTTCCCGGGGCACAGTCTGTCTCTGCTGCTCCGGACGCCACGCAGAACGCCCGGAGCGGGTTCATGAAAACCGCCTGCCGCCGTTCCGTGGCCGTGCCCCGGATCCGGCGGGCGCCGCTCAGTCGGCGACGGCGGGAACGGGGACCTCGACGGCCGCGCCGGTCCCGCACTCCTCCGCGGGAGGCCGCTGCTCGCGGAGTTCCGCGATGGCCGCCTCGAAGTCCTCAAGTGTGTCGAACGCCCGGTACACGGACGCGAAACGCAGGTACGCGACGAGGTCGAGTTCCCGCAGGGGGCCGAGGATCGCCAGGCCCACGTCATGGGTGGTCAGCTCGGCACTGCCGGTCGCACGCACCGCCTCCTCGACCCGCTGGCCGAGCTTGGCGAGGGCGTCCTCGGTGACCGGTCGCCCCTGGCACGCCTTGCGCACCCCGGAGATGACCTTGGTCCGACTGAAGGGTTCGGTCACGCCGCTGCGCTTGACCACCATCAGCGAGCAGGTCTCCACCGTCGTGAAACGGCGGGAACAGTCGGGGCACTGGCGGCGGCGGCGGATCGACGTGCCGTCATCGGTGGTGCGACTGTCGACGACCCGGCTGTCGGGGTGCCTGCAGAAGGGGCAGTGCATGGCTCCCAACCCTCCTTCACAGCACGACTGAACAGCCTCTTCGGGGCCCTCAGGGGCCCCTCGAAGCATTCACAAGCATAGGCGATGGCCGTACCCCCGATGGACCAGGGGACCACTACTTCTGGGCGGCCGGGACAATCCAACCACTAGATCTTGGGTTTGGTCGCGCATTCGGCCCTGGAGCGTGTCGCGGGCCGAGGGCGGCCGGCAGGCAGCCTACGGCCGAGCACGAGGGTACGGGAACCACCCCGCCGCCGGGATTGCGGGGCCCGCCACGGGACCCGCACGGCGAACCGGGAGATCGCCCGCATGGCGGCTCCGGACCCCCGGACGCTACCGTGATGATCCGACAGCCCGGCCGATGCGGCCGCCCCCGCACGCGCACCGGCACACCACATCGCCACCGACCCCCGAGGAGGCCGCGGGAGGGCCGCTCACCGACGCGGATCCCGGAGGACGACGAGCGGGCACCGACTGCCGCCCTCGATCGCACATACACCCAGCGATATACCCGCGACAGGCTTTTATTCGTTTTTCACTCGAACGTGTGTTTGGCGCAACCTTTCGAAAGCTACTACCGTTGTCCAGCCAGGGAGACCATTCGAGAGGGGCTGACGTGACCACCACCGCAGACAGTGCCACCATCACTGCGCAGGACCGCTCCCAGAGCCGTCTTGAGCCGGTACATGCCATGAATGACCACGTCACGAGCACGGAAGGGCCGGAGCCCATGCGCCCAGGACGCTCGTTGCCCGGTCGACCTCCAGGAATCCGGGCGGACAGCTCGGGGCTCACGGACCGGCAGCGGCGGGTGATCGAGGTGATCCGGGACTCCGTGCAGCGGCGTGGCTACCCGCCCTCGATGCGGGAGATCGGCCAGGCGGTGGGGCTGTCCAGCACGTCCTCCGTGGCCCATCAGTTGATGGCGCTGGAACGCAAGGGCTTCCTCCGTCGTGACCCGCACCGCCCGCGGGCGTACGAAGTCCGCGGTTCGGACCAGCCCAGCACGCAGCCCACGGATACGACCGGCAAGCCCGCGGCGTCCTACGTACCGCTCGTCGGCCGGATCGCCGCCGGCGGTCCGATCCTCGCCGAGGAGTCGGTCGAGGACGTCTTCCCGCTCCCCCGGCAGCTCGTCGGTGACGGCGAACTCTTCGTCCTCAAGGTCGTCGGTGACTCGATGGTCGAGGCGGCGATCTGTGACGGCGACTGGGTCACCGTGCGCCGCCAGCCCGTGGCGGAGAACGGCGACATCGTGGCAGCCATGCTGGACGGCGAGGCCACGGTCAAGCGCTTCAAGCGGGAGGACGGTCATGTGTGGCTGCTTCCCCACAACGCCGCGTACCAGCCCATCCCTGGTGACGAGGCGACGATCCTCGGCAAGGTGGTGGCGGTGCTGCGGCGCGTCTGATCACGCGTCCTTCCTGGCAGGGCCCCGGAGTCCATCGCAGCGATGCGCTGGTCCCGGGGTCCTTGGTATGTGCGCGGTCCGGCACCCGCCGGGCACCCCGCCCGGCGGACGTGCGTCTGGTGCTGTGAGCGGGAGGGTTTGCCGGGAATCCGCGCCGTCCGGTGCGGTGCATCGCAGGGCGGAGCATCGTCGGCGTACTGGATTGCTGGACGTACCCGGATGAGGTGACAACGCGGCGAGGTGTCGTACCGGACGCCGCGAGCCGGTGAACCTTCCCGGTCACCGCACCAGGGAGCCCTGCCGTGCTCCGCCGTCCGGTCGCCCGCGCGATGTCCGCGGGCCCGGCTGCCCGGCATGCGGGCGGCCGGGCAGCGCCCCTGCCGTTCGCCCGGCCCGGGCGCTACCGCCCGTCGCTCTTGGCCGCGGCATCGATCGCCGCGAGTGAGCGGCGTGCCTGGTTCCGGTCGGTCGTGTACCAGAAATCCGGCAACGAGGCGCGCAGGTAGCTGCCGTACCGGGCATTGGCCAGTCGTGGGTCCAGGACCGCGACCACGCCCTTGTCGCCCGTGGCCCGCACGAGCCGGCCGGCACCCTGGGCCATCAGCAGCGCCGCGTGCGTCGCCGCGACGGCCATGAAGCCGTTGCCGCCCCCCTCCTCCACCGCCTTCTGGCGCGCGCTCATCAGCGGGTCGTCGGGGCGCGGGAAGGGAATCCGGTCCATGACCACCAACTGACAGCTGGCCCCGGGGACGTCCACGCCCTGCCAGAGCGACAGTGTGCCGAAGAGGCAGGTCTCGGGATCGGCCGCGAAGTTCTTGATCAGCTCGCCCAGCGTCTCCTCGCCCTGGAGCAGAATCGGCTTCTCCAGTCGGCCCCGCAGTTCCTCGGCGGCCGCCTGGGCGGCCCGCATCGAGGAGAACAGCCCGAGCGTGCGCCCGCCTGCGGCCTCCACCAGCTCGGCGAGCTCGTCCAGCATGTCGGTTCGGGACGCCTCGCGCCCGGGTGTGGCCAGGTGCCGGGCGACGTACAGGATGCCCTGCTTCGGGTAGTCGAACGGCGACCCGACGTCGAGCCCCTTCCACTGCGGGAGGTCGTCGCCCTCGGTGCCCTCGGGTGCGAGCCCGAGCGACGCCCCCACCCCGTTGAAGTCGCCGCCGAGCTTGAGGGTGGCCGAGGTGAGAACGACGGACCGCTCGGCGAAGAGCTTCTCGCGCAACAGCCCGGAGACCGAGAGCGGGGCCACTCTCAGAGAGGCGCCGAAGCGGTCGTGGCGCTCGTACCAGACCACGTCGTACTCCGAGCCCTGGGTGATGCGCTCGGCGACTCCGTGGATCGTCTCCAACGACGCGAGCGCCTGCTTGCGCACGGCGTCCTCGTCCGGGACCGACTTGTCCCGCGTGGCCCCCATGGCCGAGATCACCGTACGCGCGGCGTCGCGGAGCGCCAGCAGGGCGTAGCCGAGGTCCTCGGGGATCTCTTCCAGACGGCCGGGAAGCGCCAGCTCCATCACCCGCTCGAAGCCCTCCGACGCCGTCTGCAGGGCGTCGGCCGCCTTCTCGTTCACCAGCTTCGCCGCCCGGCGCACGGCCCGGTTGACCTGGCCGGGGGTGAGCTCACCGGTGGCCACCCCGGTGACCCGGGAGACCAGCTCATGGGCCTCGTCGATGATCAGCACCTCGTGCTGCGGGAGCACCGGGGCACCCTCGATGGCGTCGATGGCGAGAAGGGCGTGATTGGTGACGACGACATCGGCGAGCTTGGCCCGCTCACGAGCCGCCTCCGCGAAGCACTCGGCCCCGTAGGCGCACTTGGTGGCGCCCAGACACTCGCGCGAGGAGACGGAGACCTGCGCCCAGGCGCGATCGGAGACGCCCGGGGTGAGGTCGTCGCGGTCACCGCTCTCCGTATCGTCCGACCAGTCCCGCAGCCGCAGCAGGTCCTGGCCAAGCTTGCTCGACGGGGCCGCCGCCTCGAACTGGTCGAACAGGCCCTCCTCCTCGTCCTGCGGCACCCCTTCGTGGAGCCGGTGCAGGCACAGGTAGTTCGAGCGGCCCTTGAGCATGGCGAACTGCGGACGTCTGCGCAGCAGTGGGTGCAGGGCGTCGACCGTGCGCGGAAGGTCTCGTTCCACGAGCTGCCGCTGCAACGCAAGGGTCGCCGTGGCCACCACGACACGTTCCCCGTGCGCCAGCGCGGGCACCAGGTAGCCGAGGGACTTGCCCGTGCCGGTCCCGGCCTGGACGAGCAGATGGGAGTTGTCGTCGACGGCCTCGGCGACGGCCTCGGCCATGGCGGCCTGGCCTGGGCGTTCCGTACCGCCGACGGCGGTCACGGCGGCGTGGAGGAGCTCGGGGAGGGATGGCTTCGTCATAGCCCGACCACCCTACGGGGCGCCACTGACAACGGCGATCACTCCCGGTCGGAATCGACGGGGTGGAGCGGGTTCGGAACGCTTCCGTGGATGGCGGCGTGCGGGCGCGCCGGGCGGTCACGGTAGCCGTCCACGTGCAGACGGTTGCGGTTGAGACAGAGGCGGTCGATGCGCGGTGTCAGCATGTCGAACATCTCGAACCGTTCCTTGAGCTCCGGGAAACGGGCGTGGTACCTCCGGATCTCGGCCCGCACGAGTGACCAGAAATCGTCCTCGGGCACCCCCAGCTGTTCCTCGCACAGTGGGGAGAGGAAGCGGAAGACTCCGATGAACAGTCCGGCGTGGATGAACTGCGTGAGGAAGGAGGGCTCCTCGCTGAGCAGGACGCGGCGTACGTCCTGCGGCATGGAGGCGTGCTCCGGCAGCGGCTCGGCACTGACGTTCACATCGTCCACGAAGTCCTTGATCGCCAACCGCACCGGTACGTCCCGGTCGTCGAAGACGACGATGGCGTTCTCGCCGTGGGGGGAGAACACCGTGCCGTAGCGGTAGAGGAAATGCAGCAGCGGCGGAAGCAGCGCGGCGAACAACCGGGTCAGCCACGCGGTGGGGGCGAGCCCGGAGCGGGCGACGAGTTCGGCCGTGAAGGCGCGCCCCCGCGGATCGGTGTGCAGCAGCGAGGCGAGGGTCCGGGCCCGTTCGCCGCCCGCGAGCCGGGGCTGCAGGGGTTCTCGCCAGATGGCGCCGAGGATCTCCTTGAACTGGTACGGCGTCTCCGGCAGGTGGTCGTAGAGCGGGTGCTCCACCGTCACGGAGGCGACCTCGCCGAGCAGGATGACCCCGCAGGTGTCGCGCAGATAGGCGTCCTGGTCGCAAAGCCCCTGGACCCAGGCGGTGACGGCGGGGGCCGCGAGGGTCCGTTCCGTCGGCAGTCCCCGCCACACCAGGGTGTTGAGGATCGACAGCGGCAGCTTCACGGTGTGCCGGTCGGGGCGGGCGACGTTGGCGAAGGTGCGGATGGACTGCTGCGGCAGCCGGAGGTCGCCGTCGGCGTGGAGGGGCACGACGTCGCCCGAGGCGATGGCCGGGGCGAAGACCGGAACGATCCATTCGTCCCACTGCCAGGGGTGCACGGGCAGCCAGAGGTAGTGCTCGGGATCGAGGCCGCGGGCGCGGAGCGCGGCGGCGAAGGAGTCGCGGACGGCCGGGTCGAGTTCCCGGGCGTACAACTGCTCCGGCGCGGTCAGGCCGTTCACCCCCCGGTAGGCGGCGATCCGGGTGGAGACCGCGATCCACGGCAGTCGTACGGGGGTGCGGGCCTCGGGTGTGTAGCGGGCGGCGTCGGCGGCCGAGAATCCGAGGCGGCCCTTGTTGGCGACGAGCCAGGGGTGACCGGTCTGGTGGCCCTCCAGCTCGGCGTAGTCGAGTTCGGCCAGCCGGGCGGCGGGGAGTGCGGTGTGGTCGAGCCGGGCGTCGGCGGCGAGGGTCGTGGTGATCTCACGGATGAGGTGGCCGAGAGTGGCCCCGTCGATCCCGAGGAGACGGCGGGCGCGGGCGAGGAACCGCAGCGGATCACGGAACGGAACGGCGCCGGCGTCCCGGTCCCGGAGCGATTCGTCGGACGCGTCCCGGTCCCGGACCGGTTCGGCGGAGGTGGTCCGCTCGTCATCGCGCGGCGATCCGGCCGGAGTGTCCCGGGTGCTGTCGCGGGCCCGGTCCGCCGCCTCGAACCGCCCGCCGTCACGGGCGGTTCCGGCCGGAGCGCCCGGGGTGCCGCCGCGGAGCTCCCGCATCGAGTCGGGGACGACGAGCCAGCCCCCGTAGACGCCGCGCCTCGCCTCGAACACCAGAGTCCCGCCGTCGTCCAGGCCGAGGGCGTACGTATCGCCGTCCGCGGCCCGGCGCACCGGCTCGACGACTTCCTCGTAGGCGAATTGTCCGAGCATCTTCGCGAGCAGTCGGGCGGCGGCTCCCTCCCAGACACTCCGGTTCAGTTCTGGTGTGCGGAGCAGCGCGGCGGACTCCGTCGAATCATTGCGCGCGGGATATGTCGGCACGGGGACTCCTCGGGGTGGAACCGATGGGGTTCGAGCGGTGTATGTATCGCAGTGGTTCGTTCACAGCTGGTCACGGTGGGTTCGGTCGCGAACCATCAGGGCGGCTCGTTTGTCGGGGAGTTCGACCTCCGCGAAGAAGCGGAAGCCTGCGCTCAGGAAGGCGGAGACGGACGGGGTGTTCCGCAGGTCGGGTTCCGCGACCACCCGCGCGCACAGGGGGCGGTGGTCGAGCACGAGGTCGGAGACGGCCCTGAGCAGGGTGGTGCCCAGACCGCGTCCGCGGTGGTCGACACCACCGATGAGCAGGTGGATCCCGGTGTCGTGGGGGCGTGCGGGGTAATGGCGGGCCAGTGGATCGAGATCCGCGCGGTAGACCTCCCAGTAGCTCATGGGGACTCCCGCCAGCACGCCCAGGCACGGGACGCTGCGTCCGTCTCCTTCGAGTTGGGGACGCAGGTGCTCGGCGGTGACCGCTTCGGGTCCGGCGAGTTCCCAGAACGCGGCGACCGCGGGGTCGTTCATCCAGCGGCTGATGAGGGCGAGGTCGCGTTCGGGTCGGACGGGGACGAGTTGGAGGACTCCGGCCGGGGTGGTGACGGGCCCCCACTCCGCGAGCCGGTCGAGCAGGCGGGAGGAGACCGGCCTGCCCCCGGTCGTCCGCGCGCCCCCCAACGGGGCCGTACCGCCCGATGCCGACGGCATGGACGGTACGGACCACGGAGATGACGCGGACACGCTCGGTGACGGGTGGTCCGTCCGGGTCCTCGCGTCGGGGCCCGTCCCCTCCGCGTCCCCGAGAAGGCCGAGGAGTTCTTCGGAGAGCGGCAGGTCCAGGGTGTCCTCGGCGCTGGTGTCGGTCTGTGGGACGGGTCCGGTGCCGGCGCCGGTGGGTGCATCGGCGGGTGTCACGGTGACGCTCTCCTCTCGGTCGTTCAGGCGGTGGTCATGGCCTTTCAGGCGTGCAGCGGGTTGGCGATGGTGACATAGACGGACTGGGTGTCGACGGGACCGACGAGTTCGTCGAGGCCGTGCAAGCGGGTCAGCAGGTTGGCCTTGCACCGCAGGTGGGTGTGGTCCAGCAGGTGCCCGGGCAGGGGGGAGCCGAGTGCGGTGGCCGAGACGAGGAACCGCCGGAACGCCGCGAGGAGCACCTGCTCGTCGACGAGGCGCTGGGCGCCGAAGGCCCCGATCAGCCCGAAGACGTTGTTGATGCCGAGGTAGTAGGCGAAGCGTTCGTCGGTGACGGCGTCGGAGACGAAGGTGTCGCTGACCGTGCCGATGCCGGGGAGTCGGCGCTCCAGCGCGGCACGGTGGGACTCGCGGAAGTAGTAGCCCTGGTTGTCGCGGTACCGGCCGCCGACGGGCCAGCCGTGGCGGTCGAGCAGGACCAGGGTGTTCTGCTGATGCGCCTCAAGCGCCACGCCCGCGTGGGCGTCGAGCCAGAGCACCGGGCGTACGACGCGGTCGAGGTAACGCAGAAACCATTCGGTGGCCACGGCTCCAACGGACCTCCTGGTGACGGCCGCCAGGGTGAGCACGGCCGCGGCGAGGCGCGAGTGCATGCCCGTCCGGCCCGCCCAGGGGCGCGGCGCGGTGAGCGCGGCGACGCAGACGGCGTCGTCCTGCGGACCGAACGGGTTGTGCCGGAGCATCACGTCGAGTCCCGTGACGGGTTCGCCGTCCTGGCCGTCGACGGCGAGCCAGGCGGGATCACGGACGATGTCGAAGCCGGGGTGGACGGCGTGCCACCGCGCGGCGAGTCCGGTCCTGAGCAGCCGGTGCACCTCCACTCCGCGGTGGAGTTCCTTGCGGAGGTTCTCGCGGCGGGAGTTGGTGATGCGCAGGCCGAGGGACAGCTTGAGCATGACTTCGGCACCGGGGCGGTGCACGGTGCGGACGGACGAGGTGGGGTACCAGGGGCCGCCGTGCGGTCCGAGGTCGTGGAGGAGGCCGGCGTCGAACAGCGCGGCGGCTTCGGGGCGGTGCACCAGGTCGCGGGCCTGCCAGGGGTGGAGCGGCAGCGGCGCGGTGTTCGCCGGGAGCCGCAGTCCGCCGGCCCTGGCGATGAGCAGTTCCTCGGCGGGTACGGGGCGGCCCCGGTCGGTCCAGGCGGAGTCGGTGGCCAGGACCGACCGGTCGACGGCCAGCCAGTGCAGGGGGAAGGAGCCGTACGACTCGGGCGAATAGCGGTGGGATTCGGAATCGGAGAGACCCTCACGGCTCTTGGGCGTGGGGTGGAGCGGATGGCCCAGGACCAGGGACTGCTCGGCCGCGAGGAAGGGGTCGGCCACGGCGGGGGCCTCGGGGGCGCGGCGCCGCTCCGTGATGAACCCGGCGGTGCGTCGTACCGAGTCGGCGACGCGGGCGACCATGTCCGCGCCCGCGTCGCGGTCGGCCTCGCGACCGAGCAGGGCGGCGACGGTGACGGCGTCGACGGAGGGTGCCCCTTCGGGTGCCCCCTCCAGGGCGGGAGCGCCGAATCGGTGCCACCCGGTGGCGGACCAGTGCACGACCGGAACGAGCAGTGCCGTCCCGCTCGCGGGAAGGGGGATGCGCAGCGTGTGCGCCTCCGGACGGGGCCGGCCGCTCTCGCGGACCCAGCAGCGGAGCAGGTTCTCGACACCCGCCAGGTCGGCGGCGCGCAGCGGGTCCGGGTGGTCGAGCGGGTCCGGGGGGCCCAGCGGGTCCAGGAGCTCCAGCGGGTCCGGGGGGTCGAGTGGATCGACAGGTGCCGCACCGGTGTTCACGGTCGGTGCGACGGTGTACCGCTCGTCGTGCGGAGCGGCCTTCTGGCGCGGCACGGTGTGCTCGGCGACGAGGTTTCCGGTGTGTCCGGCCTGTGCCGACTGCGGCATGGGGGGAGGGCCGTCGGCCTCGGGCGCGGGAGTGGGGTTCACTGCGGTCTTCCTTGTGATGGTGGCCGGGTCAGCGGATCGACCCGGTCGCGATCCGGCGGTGCGGCAGCCGCTCGGCGGCCGCCAGGGCATCGGCGAGGCGGTCCACGACCGCTGTCGCCTGTTCGTCGGTGAGGGTCAGGGGCGGGAGGAGGCGTACGACGGTGGAGTGGCGTCCGCCGAGTTCGACGATGAGTCCGCGGCTCAGGCATTCCTGCTGGACCGCGGCGGCGAGGGCGGGGGCGGGCGGTGGTTCGGGGCTGCCGTCCGGCGCGGAGCCCCCTGGATCGACGAGTTCCACTCCGATCATCAGTCCGCGACCCCGGACATCCCCGATGCAGGGGTGGTCCGTCGCCAGCCCCTGGAGGCGCGCGAGCATCCGGGCGCCGAGGGTCGCGGCCCGTTCGGCGAGCCCGTTCTCACGGACGAAGGAGAGGGTGGCGGTACCGGCCGCCATCGCGAGTTGGTTGCCCCGGAAGGTCCCGGCGTGGGCTCCGGGCTGCCAGGTGTCGAGATCGGAGCGGTAGACGATCACGGCGAGCGGGAGGGACCCGCCGATGGCCTTGGACAGCACCATCACGTCGGGCGTGATGCCACTGTGCTCGACGGCCCAGAAAGTGCCGGTGCGGCCGACGCCGGTCTGCACCTCGTCGGCGATCAGGGGGACGGAGCGGGAGCGCGTGATCTCGCGCATGCGGCGCATCCAGGCGTCGGGGGCGGGGTTCACCCCGCCCTCCCCCTGCACGGGTTCCAGGATCATTCCGGCAGGTGCCGGGACGCCGCCCTTGGGGTCGTCCAGGAGGTTCTCGGTCCACCGGGCGGCGGTCTCGGCGCCGCGCTCGCCGCCGATGCCGAAGGGGCAGCGGTAGTCGCGCGGGAAGGGCAGCCGCGTCACCCGCACGTCCTCGGCCCCGCCCGAGGCGGCCAGGGCGCCCGCGGTCATCCCGTGGTAGGCGCCGGTGAAGGCGAGGAGTCCGTCGCGGCCGGTGGCGGCGCGGACCAGCTTGAAGGCCGCCTCGACGGCGTCCGTTCCGGCGGGTCCGCAGAACTGGATCCGGGCGTTGTCGGCGAACTCCCGCGGCAGGGTGGCGAACAGCTCCGTGGTGAAGGCGTCCTTGACCGGTGTGGCGAGGTCGAGGACGTGCAGGGGCGCGCCCGAGTCGAGCACCTTCTTGATGGCTTCCAGGACCACCGGGTGGTTGTGGCCGAGCGCCAGCGTGCCCGCTCCGGAGAGGCAGTCCAGATACCGCCGCCCGTCCGCGCCCTCGATGGTCATCCCCCGGGCCCGGACCGGAACGATCGGCAGGGAGCGCGCGTAGGTGCGGGCGGCGGACTCGCGCATCGACTGGCGACGCAGGATCCCCTCGTGCCCCGCCGGTGCTGCCACCGGAGCTGGTTCGGTCACGGCCACGGCTGTCGGTCCTCCCGCTGTAACGGTTGCGTCGCGCGTCCGGCGCATGGGCGTACGGACGGACCGCGGGAACGAACACCGTCCCGCGGTACCTCGTACGTACCAACGACGCCGGGCGCCGAGGATCACGGGCATATCCGAAGATCCTTGCGGGGGTGGAACCGCGGACCTGCCGCATGCCGTCCCCATCGGCACCGGCATAGTGGGGGCCGCACGGAACACTCGGGCAGTTCTTCGAACCTCCATAGAACGTTCGGATCGAACGGCTCGGAGCCGTGCCGAAGCGCAGTACCGAAGTGTTGAGTTACGAAGTCCCAGGGGGATCACCACATGCGACTCATTCGACCGGCACGCGCCGCACGTCAGGGGGGCGCGCGCCGCGTACGCCCCTCGGCGCTCGCCGTGGCCGCGGTCACCGCCGCCCTCACGCTCACCGCCACCGCCTGCGGGCCGGAGGAGGACGACGCAGGTGCCGGGCCGGGCGGTACCGCGAGCCAGGCGTCGGACGGCAAGATCACCATTCCGGACGACCTGAAGGACAGGCTCAAGGAGCACGGGATCGACGTCGACCGCTGGCGGAACGGCGAGTGGAAGAACTGGGACAAGGACAAATGGCTGCGTGAGGCCAAGGACTTCGTCAATCCGATCATCGAGGACCTCTGGGACCCGGACCGGATGCGGGACGCCGACAAGTCGCCCGAGAAGCCTGTCGACAACGACATCTCCGGCGACACCGGGGTGACCGACCCGACGCCCGCGCCGGTTCAGGCCGCCGGTGTCGCGACTCCGTACCACGCCAACGCCGCCGAGTCCGGGAAGCTGCTCTTCGACAGCCCCGAGGGCTCCATGGTGTGCTCCGCGACCGTCGTGAAGGACCCGGCGCACCCCGGAAAGTCCAACCTGGTGTGGACGGCGGGGCATTGCGTGCACGCCGGGAAGAAGGGCGGCTGGTACCGCAACATCGCCTTCGTCCCCTCCTACAACGACAAGGGCCTGTC
This sequence comes from Streptomyces sp. NPDC014734, assembly GCF_043083325.1. NCBI lineage: Bacteria > Bacillati > Actinomycetota > Actinomycetes > Kitasatosporales > Streptomycetaceae > Streptomyces > Streptomyces sp. NPDC014734. Next base: position 54,141 of record NZ_JBIBYN010000027.1, read on the forward strand.
GTCCGCCGGGCTCAAGACGGCGACGAAGGAGCAGATCGCTCCCTACGGCGTGTGGTGGGGCCAGTGGGCCCAGACCTCCGACCAGTGGATCTCGCAGGGGTCCTCGGTCGGCGGCCAGGGCGCGCCGTACGACTTCGCGGTGCTGCACGTCGCACCGGAGAAGGGGTCGACGGGCAAGTCCCTGGAGGAGACGGTCGGTTCCGCGCTGCCCGTCGATTTCGACGCGCCGGCCGTACCGAAGATCGACACCATGACCGCCACCGGCTTCCCGGCCGCTCCGCCGTACGACGGCCAGAAGGCCTTCCAGTGCGCGGACCGGCCGGGCAGGCTCTCGCTGGCCGCCGACGACCCGACGATGTACCGCATCGGCTGCACCATGACCGGTGGCTCCTCCGGCGGCGGCTGGGTCGCGACCGGGCAGGACGGCAAGCGGGCCCTGGTGTCGAACACCTCCATCGGGCCGGTGACGGCCGGATGGCTGGCCGGGCCGCGACTCGGCAAGGAGGCCAAGGGCGTCTACGAGGCGGTCAGCAAGAAGTACGCGGGACAGTGAGGGACGACCGTCCGTCCCGGCCACGGGGACGGTGACATCGGTGCGGCACCCGTGATGACGGTGCGACAGGGCCCCCGTGCGGCACTCCCGCGCACGGGGGCCTCGCCGTCCGGCCGCGGGCACCGGGCCTCGGCCGGACGGGCACCCGGTCCGCGCCGTCACGGAGTGGGCCCGCACCTGCGGCGGCCTCGGATCCGGCCGCCGGTTCGCATGACAAGCTCACGGCAATCCTGGGCATTCGGGGCAGCGGCGGTGACCGCACAAGGCCGGAGGCCCGTTCCCCGGGTGGGAAACGGGCCTCCGGTCCGTGCGGGACAGGCCGTCGGTGCGGGATCGGCCGTCAGTGCGCCACGGGGACGAACGCGGAGAGTTCCGCGGCAAGTTCCTCGTGGACCCGGGCCTTGAGCAGGGTGCCCTCCGACGTGTGCTCCTCGGAGATCACCTCGCCCTCGGCGTGTGTCCGGGAGACGAGACCGCCCCGGGTGTAGGGCACGAGCGCCTCGATCTCGACCGACGGCCTTGGCAGTTCGGTGTCGATCAGGGCGAGCAGTTCCTCGATGCCGTCACCGCTGCGGGCCGAGACCGCGATCGCGTGCTTCTCGACGCGCAGCAGGCGCTGCAGCACCAGCGGGTCGGCGGCGTCCGCCTTGTTCACCACCACGATCTCGGGCACGTTCACCGCGCCGACGTCGCGGATCACCTCGCGCACCGCGGCGAGCTGCTCCTCCGGTGCCGGGTGGGAGCCGTCCACCACGTGCAGGATCAGGTCGGACTCGCCGACCTCCTCCATGGTGGAGCGGAACGCCTCGACGAGGTGGTGCGGCAGGTGTCGCACGAACCCGACGGTGTCGGCGAGGGTGTAGACCCGGCCGCTCGGCGTCTCGGCCCGGCGCACGGTCGGGTCCAGGGTGGCGAACAGCGCGTTCTCCACCAGGACGCCCGCGCCGGTGAGGCGGTTGAGCAGTGAGGACTTGCCCGCGTTGGTGTAGCCGGCGATGGCGACCGACGGCACCTTGTTGCGCTTGCGCTCCTGGCGCTTGATCTCGCGGCCGGTCTTCATCTCCGCGATCTCCCGGCGCATCTTGGCCATCTTCTCGCGGATCCGTCGCCGGTCGGTCTCGATCTTGGTCTCACCGGGACCACGGGTCGCCATGCCGCCGCCCCCGCTGGAACCGCCGCCGCCCATCTGGCGGGAGAGCGACTGACCCCAGCCGCGCAGTCGCGGCAGCATGTACTGCATCTGTGCCAGCGAGACCTGCGCCTTGCCCTCGCGGGACTTGGCGTGCTGGGCGAAGATGTCGAGGATCAGGGCGGTCCGGTCGACCACCTTGACCTTGACGACGTCTTCGAGGTGGATCAGCTGACCGGGGCTGAGTTCACCGTCGCAGACGACCGTGTCGGCCCCTGATTCGAGGACGATGTCGCGCAGTTCGAGCGCCTTGCCCGAGCCGATGTAGGTGGCCGGGTCGGGCTTGTCACGGCGCTGGTACACCGCGTCGAGCACCATGGCACCGGCCGTTTCGGCGAGCGCGGCGAGCTCCGCGAGGGAATTCTCCGCGTCGCGAATGGTCCCCGAGGTCCAGACGCCGACCAGCACCACACGCTCCAGGCGCAGCTGTCGGTACTCGACCTCGGTGACGTCCTCCAGCTCGGTGGAGAGTCCCGCGACGCGCCGCAGGGCGGCGCGCTCGGAGCGGTCGAACTGGGCGCCGTCCCGCTCCGTGTCGATCTCGTGGCTCCAGGCGACGTCCTCTTCCATCAGGGCGTCGGCCCGGAGGCCCTCGGTGAGGCTCTCGGTCACGTTCTCCGTGGCACTCCGCGCGTCCCGCGCGTCCTGGGGAAGGGAAGAAGAGGAGGTCATTGGATCCTTACGTCGATGGAAATCCGTTACATCAGTCACAACGTGTGACCTCTCGCGATGATTCCCCGCCCGGTGAATCGGGCGGAATCATCGGTCCGGCCGCCGTGGCGACTCGTCGATAGTGGCACGGGCCGTCGGGCCCGTCATCCGGGTTTATCGCCGACCGCCCGGTGCGGCGCTGTGCCAGTCCGGGTGCCCCGGCATCGGCGGGGTCTTCGCGGCGTACAGCCAGCCGTCGAGGAACGACGTCAGATCGCGGCCCGCCACCCGCGACGCCAGCCGGACGAAGTCCGCGGTCGCCGCGTTGGAGTCCCGGTGCTTCCTCACCCAGCTCCGCTCCAGCCGGTCGAAGGCGCTGGCGCCGATCTCCTGACGCAGCGCGTACAGGACCAGCGCACTGCCGTCGTACACCACCGGCCGGAACAGGCTGAGCTTCTGTCCGGGCGCGGGTGTGTCGGGGCGGGCCGGCGGGCCGCCGGCCGACCGCCAGCCGTCGGACCTGACGTAGGCGTCGCGCATCCGGCTCTCCAGAGACTCGCCGGCGTGCTCCTCCGCGTAGCGGGCCTCGTACCAGGTGGCGTGTCCCTCGTTGAGCCACAGATCGGACCAGCCGAGCGGGGAGACGCTGTCGCCGAACCACTGGTGGGCGAGCTCGTGCACCATGATCGATTCGACGAACCACGCGGGGTGGTCGTTCCCCGCGAACAGGGACCGCTCGAACAGCGAGAGCGTCTGGGTCTCCAGTTCGAAGCCGGTCTCGGTGTCGGCGACCAGCAGTCCGTACCTGCCGAAGGGGTAGCGGCCGACCTGCTTCTCCATCCAGGCCAGTTGGGCGGGGGTCCGGTCGAGCCAGGGTTCCAGCAGCGTGCGGTCGACGGTCGGGACCACGTCGCGCACCGGCAGTCCGTGCGGTCCGGTGCGGTGGAGGACGGTGGAACGGCCGATGCTGACCTGGGCCAGCTCGGTGGCCATGGGGTGTTCGGTCCGGTAGGTCCAGGTCGTGTCGGCACCGTGCCGGGCGGTGCCGGCGGGCAGGCCGTTGGCGACCACGGTGAGGTCCTTGGGCGCGGTGACCCGAAAGGTGAAGTACGCCTTGTCGGCGGGGTGGTCGTTGCTCGGGAAGACCCGGTGCGCGGCGTCGGCCTGATTGGCCATGGCCAGGCCGTCGGCGGTGCGCACCCAGCCCCCGCCGTCCCGGTCGCCGCGTGGATCGCTGGTGTGGTGGACGGTGATGCGCAGCGGCACTCCGGACGGCAGGCGACCGGCCGGACGGACGACCAGGTCCTCGTCCGCCGTGGCGAAGTCGGCGCGCAGACCGTTGACTTCGACGGCGCGGACGGTGCCGTGGGTGAAGTCCAGGTTGATCCGGTCCAGCGGTTCGGTGGTCCGGGCGTCGATCGTGGTGACGGCGTCCAGCGGTTCGCTGTTGCTGCCGTGGTAGGTGAGTCCGATGTCGTACGCGAGGACGTCGTATCCGGGGTTGCCGAGGTGCGGGAAGAGCGGGTCGCCGATGCCGAGCGGCACGGGTGTCGGGACGGCGGCGGCTGCGACGAGGGCGGCCGATGCGGTGGCCAGCAGGGCGGCCCGCAGACGGCGGGAGATGAACGGCATGAACTACCGCTACCAGCGACCCCGGTCCGGACGGTCGCGGCACGCGCCGCACCACTCGAACGAGTTCGCTGCGGCAGATGGCGTTCCGCTGCCGGGATCAGTGGGCGGCCGCGGGGTGGCGGGCCCGGCTCACGTCGTACACCCCGGGTACGTCGCGCATGGCGCGCATCAGTGCCGGCAGTTCGGCGGCGTCGGGGAGTTGAAGGGTGTAGGTGTGCCGGACGCGTTGTTCGCTGGGTGGTTCGACGGTGGCGGAGACAACTGCCGCGCCCGCGGTCGCGATGGCCTCGGTGAGGTCGGCGAGCAGCCGGGGGCGTCCGAACGATTCGGCGACGAGGGTGACCCGGCATCCGGCCGCCGCTCCCCAGCTCACCCCGACCGGTGCCCGGCCGGTGGACCGCATCCGGACCGCCGCCGGGCACTTCAGCCGGTGCACGGTGACGACGCCGCCGCGGACGACGAATCCGGTGACGTCGTCGGGCGGCACGGGGGTGCAGCAGCCCGCCAGGCGCACGAGGGCGTCCGGCCGGTCCACCACGGCGGTCGTGGTGCCGGTCCCGGCCCGGCGGTCCTCCGCGGTTCCGGTGTCGGCCTGGGGCTGCGGCTCGGGCCGGGCCCCGGCGGGACCGCCGCCGTGCGGCCCCTGGGGGGCCTCCGGGTGGGCGTCCAGCCAGCCGGTGATGGCGATGCGGGCGGCGGGGGTCCTGGCGTGGTCGAGCCAGGCGGGCGAGGGACCGGATCCGGCGTCCTCGGCCAGCAGCGACTGCACCGTGTCGCCGTCGTTCAGCACCGTGCCGAGGGTGGCCAGCCTGCCGTTGACCCGGGCGCCGATGCAGTCGTGCGCCCGGTCCCCGTACTGCGCGTAGGCGGCATCGACGCAACTGGCCCCGGCGGGCAGTCCGAGCGTGCCGCCGTCGGTGCGGAAGACGGTGATCTCCCGGTCCTCGGCGAGGTCGGCGCGGAGTGTGGTCCAGAAGGTGTCGGAGTCCGGGGCCGACTGCTGCCACTGGAGGAGTCTGGAGAGCCAGCCGGGCCGGGTCGGGTCGGCGCGTTCGCCGTCCGCGGGTTCGGCGGCCTGGCCGGCGGAGCCGTGGTCCGCCGCGTACGGATTGCCGAGGGCGACGACGCCCGCCTCGGCGACCCGGTGCATCCGGTGCGTGCGGATGAGAACCTCGGCAACGGCACCCTCGGGGCCGACGACCGCGGTGTGCAGCGACTGGTAGAGGTTGAACTTGGGGGCGGCGACGAAGTCCTTGAACTCGGAGATCACCGGGGTGAAACAGGTGTGGAGTTCGCCGAGGACCGCATAGCAGTCGGCGTCCTCGCCGACGAGGACCAGCAGTCGGCCGAAGTCGGTGCCGCGCAGTTCACCGCGTTTGATCCGGACCCGGTGCACCGAGAGGTGGTGGCGCGGCCTGATGAGCACGTCGGCCGGGATGCCGGCCTCGCGCAGCACCGCCGCGACGTTCTCGGCGATGGGGGCGAGCGGGTCGGGGCCGGCTGCGGCGATCAGCGCGCGGGTCCGCTCGTACTCCTCGGGGTGCAGGATCGCGAAGACGAGGTCCTCAAGTTCGGTCTTGAGGGCCTGGACCCCGAGCCGTTCGGCCAGCGGGATCAGCACGTCGCGGGTGACCTTGGCGATCCTTGCCTGCTTCTCCGGGCGCATCACGCTGAGGGTCCGCATGTTGTGCAGCCGGTCGGCGAGTTTGATCGACATCACCCGGACGTCGTCCCCGGTGGCCACCAGCATCTTGCGGAAGGTCTCGGGTTCGGCCGCCGCCCCGTAGTCGACCTTCTCCAGTTTGGTGACGCCGTCGACGAGGTAGCCGACCTCCTCGCCGAACTGTTCGCGTACCTGATTGAGCGTCACTTCGGTGTCCTCGACGGTGTCGTGGAGCAGTGAGGCGGTCAGTGTCGTGGTCTCGGCGCCGAGTTCGGCGAGGATCAGGGTGACGGCGAGCGGGTGGGTGATGTAGGGCTCGCCGCTCTTGCGCGTCTGTCCGCGGTGCGAGGTCTCCGCGAGCACGTAGGCGCGGTGCAGGAGGGACAGATCGGCGTCCGGGTGGTGCGCCCGATGTGCCTCGGCGACATGCCCGATCGCGGCGGGCAGCCGGTCGCGCGGGACGGGTCCGAGCAGGGCGACGCGGCCGAGTCTGCGGAGGTCGATCCGGGGGCGGCCCCGCCTGCGGGCGGGAACACCTGGTTGGGCGGCCTCTGCGCTCATGGGGCACCTCCGGCGACGTCGACCGGCGGGGGAAAGGTGCGGTCGCGCCTCCGGGCCGGTGCTTGATGCTACCGAGCCCACCACGTGGCGGAGTCCCCCTCTTGCCCAGCGTGAAACGGATCACCCATTCGAGCGAAGCCGTGACACCTTCCGTTTCGCCGCGCCGGGGAGCCGGCCGGGCGCTCCGCACGGACGCCCTGGGGGGACTTCCTGAGGGCCTGTCGGGTGACCTCCGACCGGGGCCGGACCGGTCCGGTCCGAGGAAGCCCGACAGGCCCTCAGGCGCGGCGGCCCGACAGGTCCGGGTCGACGACTCCCTCGGCGACGATCACCGCGGCACCCGTCATCTCGATCTCGCCGTCCGGCCGTTCGGTGATGACGAGGGTGCCGCCGGGGAGATCGACGGTGTACGTGACCGGGGTGCCGGTCAGCGCCGGGTCCACGCCGTCCCTGCGGGCCGCCGCGACGGCAACGGCGCAGGCGCCCGTGCCGCAGGAACGCGTCTCGCCCGAGCCGCGTTCGTGGACACGCATGGCCACATGGCGCGGCCCGCGGTCGACGACGAACTCGATGTTGACGCCGTCGGGGTAGACGGACACGGGGCTGTACGGCGGTACGGACAGCAGGTCCCCGGCATCCGCCAGGTCGTCGACGAAGACGACGGCGTGCGGATTGCCCATGTTGACGTTGCGGGCGGGCCTGCCGCGGCCGGCCAGCTCGACCGTGACGCCGTCCCCGGGCAGGATCGCGCGCCCCATGGAGACGGTGATGTCGCCGTCCTTGGCGAGGTGCACCCGCTTCACGCCGCCCCGGGTCGCGACGGCGAGGTCGCCCTCCTCGACGTACCCGGCACGCTGGAGGTAACGGGCGAAGACGCGCACGCCGTTGCCGCACATCTCGGCGATCGAGCCGTCGGCGTTGCGGTAGTCCATGAACCACTCGGCCTCGTCCGCCATGGTCCGTGCCTCGGGATGCGCGGCGGACCGCACGACGTGCAGCAGCCCGTCCCCACCGATGCCGGCCCGGCGGTCGCACAGGCGGGCGACGAGGGCGGGGGGCAGGTCCAGGGCGTCGTCCGGGTCGGGGACGATCACGAAATCGTTCTCGGTGCCGTGGCCCTTGAGGAAGGCGATCTGCGAGGTGCTCACAGGGCAACTGTACGAGGCGGGACCGACAACCGCCGAAACCGGTCCGGCGGACGGCCGCGGAGGTCACGAGGCGGAGGGGGCGACCGGGGCGGGGCACGGTGCCGGACGTTTCCGCGGGGGCCCGGGGAGGCCGCCGGTCCGGTCAGTGGCGCAGCCGGTCCACCCGCCAGACGGCCAGCGCGACCAGCGCCAGGCACACGGCGACGTACAGGGCGATCACGCGCCAGTCGGGCCGCTCGTCCGTGCCCCGCTGCGGCAGCCCGGGCCAGGTGTGGCCGACCCGCCGGGCGGCCATCATGCCCCAGCCCGCGGCACAGCCGCTGATGAGCAGCCCCAGCATGGCGACCACGGCGCCGCCGTCCCCGAACTCGAAGGCGAGGGGGAAGGCGAACATCAGCGAGCCGACGGCCGCCAGCGCGACGATCGGTGCCAACTGCCAGATGCGCAGACGCCGCGCGGGCCGCAGCTCGACCTCGACCTCCGGGGCCACATCGAGCTCATCGGGTCCGTCGGGGCTCAAGCGCCCCGTCTCGTGCCCCGTGTCCGGTGCGTCGTCTTCCGTGTCGCGAGGGCCGGCCTCCATCGCCACGCGCCCTCCCCACTCGGAATCCACTGATCGATCGATGCTCGATGATGGCACGCTCCGGGGCACCGAAATGACGGGCGGAGCTTCCCGATGCCATCACGTGATCAGGCTGTAACCGCTCGTTCGACCAACGTCAGCGCCTGCCCCGGGAGTTCCCCGCGGTGCTCCGCGGCGCCGCTCAGCCAGTGGACCCGCGGGTCACGGCGGAACCACGAGTCCTGACGGCGCGCGAACCGCTTGGTGGCGCGGACCGTCTCGGCGCGCGCCTCGTCCTCGGTGCACTCCCCGGCCAGCGCTGCCAGCACTTGTTGGTAGCCGAGTGCTCTGGACGCGGTGCGTCCGTCGCGCAGACCGATCCCCTCCAACGCGCGCACCTCCGCGACGAGTCCGGCCTCCCACATCCGGTCGACCCTCCGGGCGATGCGTTCGTCGAGCTCCGGACGCGCCACGTCGACGCCGATCTGCACGGTGTCGTACACCGCATCGTTACCCGGGAGGTTGGCGGTGAAGGGCTTTCCGGTGATCTCGATGACTTCGAGGGCCCGGACGATCCGGCGGCCGTTGCTCGGCAGGATGGCCCGGCCCGCTCCGGGGTCGGCGGCGGCGAGACGGGCGTGCAGGACCCCGGAACCGCGCTCGGTCAGCTCCTCCTCCAGCCGGGCCCGCACTCCGGGGTCCGTACCGGGGAATTCCAGGGCGTCGATGGCGCCCTTCACGTAGAGCCCGGACCCGCCGACCAGGACGGGGGTACGGCCCGCGGCCAGCAGCCGGTCGATCTCCGCGCGGGCCAGCCGCTGGTATCCGGCGACGCTGGCGGTCTCGGTGACGTCCCAGACGTCCAGGAGGTGGTGGGGAACGTCGCCGCGCTCGCCGAGCGTCAGTTTGGCGGTGCCGATGTCCATCCCGCGGTAGAGCTGCATGGAGTCGGCGTTGATCACCTCGCCGTCGAGCTGCTGCGCCAGGAATACTCCCAGATCGGACTTTCCGGCGGCAGTGGGACCGACGACGGTGATGACCCGCGGTGCGGGAGCTGAGCTTCTCACCGCCCCAGTCTCGCAAACCTCCCGCCTGTTCCCGAACGAGCGAGGCAGCCCGGCCCGCGGCGCCGGGCCGGACCGCTCCTCGTCCGCCCCCGCGGCCCTTCCGCCCGTGGCCCGAAGGGCCGCTGGTCCCGCATCGGCGCATCCCTGCCCACAACAGTAGAATTCGTAGGAGAACGCGGGCGTTTGTCATGGTTCGTGGTTCGGCGGCGTGGCCGGTCGGTGACGCCGCCGGTGGCACGGCCGAACGGGCGCCCGGCCACGGTTCCTCAGCAGAGAAGGTGCCCGATGGGCTTCCTGGACAATGTGAAGGCCAAGCTGAGTCCCGCGAGGGAGAAGGTCGGCAAACTCGCGCATGAGCACGGGGGCAAGATCGACCAGGGTCTCGACAAGGCGGCGCGGACGGTCGACGAAAAGACCAAGCACAAGTACAGCGACAAGATCGAGTCCGGCACGAGGAAGGCCAAGGAGGCGGTCGAGCGCCTGTCCCACAAGCACGAGGACGATGGGCCCGGTCAGGAGGGCGGTACGCCGCCGACCACCCCGCCCGCGCCGTGACCCCCGGGCGACCGGGTCGCCGGACGGCCGTGGAACGGCGGCCCGGCACGATCACGGACGCACGCGGGTGCGGCTCCCCGGAGTCCGCGTGCCACGGGTACGGCTCCCGGCCGGGCGCGCTCAGGACCAGGCGGCCACGAAGTAGCCGACGCCGTACGGGGCGTCCTCGTGGAGCAGCCGACCGCGCAGGCCCGCGCCCTCGGCCGCCCCCGCGAGCACCTGCCAGGGTGCCCGGCCCGCCGCCTTGAGCCGGTACGCCAGTGACGCGTCCAGCGCGATCAGCGCGGCCGGATCGGCGTCGGCGAGCGCGCGGGCGGCGTCGGCGTCGAAGGCCTCGGCGCGTTCGTCCAGGTAGCCGGGGGCCTTGAGGGTGCGACAGGCGCTTCCGTCGCCCATCACCAGCAGCGCGACCCGGTCCGCGCGCGCGGCAAGGTCCTGTCCGGCGCTCACGCAGCGCTCCGTTTCGAGCGGCTCGCCCACGCCGAGGCCCTCGACCGCCGTGTCCGTCGTCTCCGTCCACCGTGCCCGGCCGAGCAGCCAGGCCCCGACGGCCAGGGACGGCGGAAGCGGGCGGTCCGCCGGTGCGGCCCGCTCGCGCCCGAGCCGTACTGCGAGGTCGACGCCGAATCCGGAGAAGGTGGCGGTGGCCCCCTCGGGGTGCGGTCCGCGGCCCGCGTGGGCGGCGGGCCCGACGACGATCAGCAGGTCGGGCCGGGCGGCGGCGAGCTCGTCCAGAGCCGTGGCACAGGCGTCACGCAGCCGGTCGAGTTCGGGCGCGGCGCCCGCGGCGACCTCGGGCACCAGCAGAGGCGGACAGGGACAGACTGCGGCGGCGACAAGCATGGTGGGAAGCGTACTGCGTACGCGCACGGTGCCCGACGGCCGCGACCCGACGGACCGGCGCCCCGGAGGCCGTCGGCCGGCCGGTCGGAGGCCGGCCGACAGGCTCTCAGTCGCAGCCGCAGCCGGGGGCAGCGGCCGCGGGCAGCGGCGCGGGGGCGCCGATGCCGGGCAGTCCCAGCATCACCCCGGCCGGCTTGGCCGCCTCGGCGGCGTTGCGCTTCTCCCAGGCGTCCCCGGCCCGGGTCCGCCGCACGCCCGCGGCGGGGCCCTCGGCGAGCAGGTGGTGCGGGGCCGCGTACGTGATCTCCACGGTCACCACGTCCCCCGGGCGCACCTCCTCGTCCGGCTTGGTGAAGTGGACCAGGCGGTTGTCGGGGGCGCGGCCGGAGAGGCGGTGGGTGGCGCCGTCCTTGCGGCCCTCGCCCTCCGCGACCATGATCTCCAGCGTCCGGCCAACCTGCTTCTTGTTCTCCTCCCAGGAGATCTCCTCCTGGAGGGCGGACAGCCGCATGTACCGCTCCTGGACGACCTCCTTGGGGATCTGCCCCTCCATCTCGGCGGCCGGGGTTCCGGGGCGCTTGGAGTACTGGAAGGTGAAGGCGTTGGCGAAGCGCGCCTCGCGGACCGTGTGCAGGGTCTGCGCGAAGTCCTCCTCGGTCTCGCCGGGGAAGCCCACGATGATGTCGGTGGAGATGGCGGCGTCCGGCATCGCGGCGCGCACCTTCTCGATGATGCCGAGGAACCGCTCCTGACGGTACGAGCGCCGCATGGCCCTGAGGACCGTGTCCGAGCCGGACTGCAGGGGCATGTGCAGCTGCGGCATCACGTTGGGCGTCTCGGCCATGGCCGCGATCACGTCGTCCGTGAAGTCGCGGGGGTGCGGCGAGGTGAAGCGGACCCGCTCCAGGCCGTCGATCGTCCCGCAGGCGCGCAGCAGCTTGGAGAACGCCTCCCGGTCACCGATGTCGGAACCGTAGGCGTTCACGTTCTGGCCGAGCAGGGTGATCTCCGAGACGCCCTCGGCGACCAGTGCCTCGATCTCGGCGAGGATGTCGCCGGTGCGGCGGTCCTTCTCCTTGCCTCGCAGCGCCGGGACGATGCAGAAAGTGCAGGTGTTGTTGCAGCCGACGGAGATGGAGACCCAGGCCGCGTAGGCAGACTCGCGTCGCGTGGGGAGGGTGGAGGGGAACGCCTCCAGGGACTCGGCGATCTCGATCTGGGCCTCCTCCTGGACGCGGGCGCGCTCCAGCAGCACCGGCAGCTTGCCGATGTTGTGCGTGCCGAAGACGACGTCCACCCAGGGGGCCCGCTCGACGATGGTGGCGCGGTCCTTCTGGGCCAGGCAGCCGCCGACGGCGATCTGCATGCCCGGGCGCCTCGTCTTCATCGGGGCGAGCCTGCCGAGGTTGCCGTAGAGCTTGTTGTCGGCGTTCTCCCGCACCGCGCAGGTGTTGAAGACGACGACGTCGGCGTCGCCGTCGGAGCCCTCCGCGGCCCGCACGTACCCCGCACCCTCCAGCAGACCGGACAGCCGCTCGGAGTCGTGGACGTTCATCTGGCACCCGTAGGTGCGGATTTCATAGCTTTTGGTTCCCTGAACGTCCACTGCGAGGCTCCGGTCGCTGCTGCTGGTCATCCCTCAAGGGTAGGCGGTCGCGGGAGTGACTCCGGCGCCGGAGGTTTCGGCCCTGGTCATCGCCGGGACGGGCTGGCAGGATCGCCGCCATGCTCCAGGCACTGTCCCGTATCGGCCGCCGGCGTTCCTTCCAGGTGTGCGCCGTGCTCGTCGTCGTGCTCGGGCTGCTGCTGTGGTGGCTGCTCCCGCTCGGGAAGCAGGCGCCGAGCGGCACGCTGACGTTCAGCACCGGGGTGCGCAGCGGGGTGTACCAGCGATACGGGGAGCGGCTGAGGGGCGATCTTGCCAAGGACCTGCCGCAGGTGTCGATCAGGCTCCGGACCAGCGAGGGTTCCCAGCAGAACATCGCGCGGGTGGCGACCGGTGAGGCCGACTTCACCATCGCCACCGCCGACGCTCTCGCCACCTATCTGCGCGACGGCGGTCCGGGGGCCGACCGGTTGCGGGGCTGCGTCCGGTTGTACGACGACTACATCCAGCTGGTGGTGCCCCGGGACTCGCCGGTCCGACGGGTCTCGGACCTGCGCGGCAAGCGCGTGGGGGTGGGGCAGCCGGGCTCGGGCGTACGGCTGGTCGCCGACCGGCTCCTGACGGCGGCCGGCCTCGATCCGACGAACGGCATCAGGGCGGTTCCCGACGGCATCGACACCATGCCGCAGCAGTTGGAGGGCGACCTGCTCGACGCGTTCTTCTGGTCGGGCGGGCTGCCCACCTCGGCCGTGCAGGAACTGTCGGACCGGTTCCCGGTCCGGCTGGTGCCGCTGGAGGCCTCGCTGATCAAGGAGCTCCAGGCGGCGGGCGGGTCCGCCCGTCACTACCGGTCCGCGGTGATGCCTGCGGACGCCTACCGGACCGTGCAGCAGGGGCAGGCGGTGCCGACGGTGGCGATCGCCAATGTGCTGGTGACCACCGACCGTACGGATCCGGCATTGACCGAGGCGTTCACCCGGACCGTGATCGACAGCCGGGACCGGATCGGGCGGGAGGTGCACGCGGCCCAGCTGGTGGACCTGCGCACGGCCATCTACACCGATCCGCTGCCCCTGCACGAGGGTGCCAAGCGCTACTACCGCTCGGTCAAGCCGTGATCCGCCCCGTGCTCCTTCCTTCCGCCCCGGCTGCTCAGCCCTGCGAACCGTCGCGCGGCACCCTCACCGTGACCCGGAGTCCGTGCGGCTCGTTGGCGGCGTAGCCGAGGGAGCCCCCGCCCGCGGCCAGGAGGGCCTGGGAGATCGACAGTCCGAGACCGGAGCCCTTCACGTTCTGGTGCTGGTTGCTGCGCCAGAACCGGTCCCCGACGCGCTCCCTCTCCTGCGCGGTGAGGCCGGGTCCGCGGTCGGCGACGACGACCGTGACGTCGTCCGGTCCGGAACCGACCGTGACCAGGACCTCTTCGCCGGCCGGGGTGAATTTCAGGGCGTTGTCGATGACGGCGTCCAGGACGCTGGACAACGCGATGGGATCCGCCCAGGCCGTCACGGCGGACGCGCCGTCCGCGACGAGTCGTACCCCCTTCTCCTCGGCGACCGGGCGCCAGGAGGCGACGCGTTCCGCGGTGAGGGCACCGATGTCCGTGAAGCGCAGGTCGGCCGCGGCGTGTTCGGCGAGGGCCAGGTCGAGCAGGTCGTCCAGGACCTGCGCGAGGCGCTTGCCCTCCGTGCGCACGGAGGCGATCTCCTCGTTGTTCTCTGGGAGTTCGAGGGCGAGCAGCTCGATCCGCAGCAGCAGCGCGGCCAGCGGGTTGCGCAGTTGGTGCGAGGCGTCCGCGACGAAGGCGCGCTGCTGCTCCAGCACGTTCTCCACGTTGTCGGCCATCTCGTTGAACGACCGGGCCAGGCGCCTGAGTTCCGGCGGCCCGCCGGAGGCTGCCACTCGCGAGCGCATCCGGCCGCTGGCGATGTCGTGGGTGGCCGCGTCCAGGGTCCGCACCGGCAGCAGGACCCAGCCGGTGAGCCTGATCGCGGCACCGACCGCCACCAGCATCGCGACCGCCTCGCCCGCGGCGATCAGCAGCCAGCCGTTCAGGGTGCGCGAGCGCATCTGGGAGGTGGGCGAGTCCATGACCACGACGGCGATGACGTCGCCGTCCCGTACGACGGGCGAGGCGATGACGATCCTCCCCCGCTGCCAGGGCCAGACCTGGGGCGGGTCGTGGCTGCGGCGGCCGAGGAGCGCCTCCTTGAACGCCTCCCGCCCCTCCCCGTCCAGGGGCAGCTGCCAGCCCGCCGGCGCCTTGGCCATGGTGCTGTCGTCGCGGTAGAAGACACCGGCCCGGATGCCGTACACCGAGGCGTAGGTGTCGAGTTCGCCGCGCAGGGTGCGCCGCCGCTCGTCGTATCCCAGGCCGCGCTCGGCGACGAACTGGGCAAGCGCGGCGAACCGTGCCGCGTCGTCGATGCGGTCGATGACGACGCGCTGCTGCTGGGCGTTGGCCACGCTCACGGCCAGCGGGAAGCCGAGGGCGAGCAGCACGCCCGCCATGAGCATGATGAGCAGGGGAAGCAGCCGGGTGCGCACCTGGGACGTACGTCTCTACGCGGTCGGGGCGACGAGGCGGTAGCCGACGCCGCGCACCGTCTCGATCAGCGCGGGCAACCGCAGTTTGGAACGCAGCGACGCGACGTGCACTTCGAGGGTCCGCCCGGTGCCCTCCCAGCTCGTGCGCCACACCTCGCTGATGATCTGTTCCCTGCGGAAGACCACGCCCGGCCGCTGGGCCAGCAGCGCGAGCAGGTCGAACTCCTTGCGGGTGAGCTGGATCTCGGCACCGTCGACGCTGACCCGGCGGGTCGGCAGCTCGATCCGGACGTGTCCGAGGCGCAGCGCGGCGACCGGTGTGGACACGGTGTCCTCCCCGGTGGAGTTGCGTCGGCTGACGGCGTGGATGCGGGCCAGGAGTTCGCCGGTGTCGTAGGGCTTGACGACGTAGTCGTCGGCGCCGAGGTTGAGGCCGTGGATCCGCGACCGGACGTCGGCGCGCGCGGTCACCATGATCACCGGCGTGGAGGTGCGCTTGCGGATCTTGCCGCACACCTCGTAACCGTCCTGGTCGGGCAGCCCGAGGTCGAGGAGCACGACGCCGAAGGGTTCCGTGTCCGCGGGCAGCAGCGCGTGGAGCGCCTCCTCGCCGGTCCGTGCGTGCACGACCCGGAAGCCGTGCCGGGCGAGGATCGCGGAGAGGGCGGCCGCGACGTGGTTGTCGTCCTCGACGAGCAGCAGTCTCATGCGCCTCCCTTCCGTCGTCGGTGCGGTGCCGCGTGCCGCGCGAAGGATGCCGCGCGGCGTGCGTGCCGTGTGTCGGTGCCGATTCCGTACGCCTCTCGTCACTTCCCCGTACGGAGGTGTTTCACGTCATGGCGTACCAGGGCATCCACTCCGATGACGGGTGTGTCCGTCAAGGGTTCGCCTGTCGCTTCCGGCCATCTGTTATCCACCCGGTACGCCCGGGATGCCACACCCGCATCCCTGCTCACAGGGTGTGTCCGGGTACCGCCGGATCGTTATCCTCAATTCTCGCTCAGATGTGATGACGCTGGTCGCACCGGCCCCTATGGTCCTTCCCAACCGAGGAGGACGGAGCAAGAAGCCGATGAGCGGAGTTTCAGTGACCAAGGGCGCCGAGGACGCCGCAGCCGCGGCGAACGACCTTGTCGTACTGAGCAACGTCAACAAGCACTTCGGCGCGCTGCATGTGCTCCAGGACATCGACCTGACCATCGCCCGCGGCGAGGTCGTGGTCGTCATCGGGCCTTCCGGGTCCGGGAAGTCCACGCTGTGCCGCACGATCAACCGCTTGGAGACGATCGACTCGGGCGACATCTCGATCGACGGCAAGCCGCTGCCGCAGGAGGGCCGGGAGCTGGCACGGCTGCGCGCCGATGTCGGGATGGTTTTCCAGTCGTTCAATCTCTTCGCGCACAAAACGGTGCTCGAAAATGTGATGCTGGGTCAGATCAAGGTCCGCAAGGCGGACAAGAAGGCCGCCGAGGACAAGGCCCGTTCGCTGCTGGAGCGGGTGGGAGTCGCGACGCAGGCCGACAAGTACCCGGCCCAGCTCTCCGGCGGTCAGCAGCAACGCGTGGCCATCGCCCGGGCGTTGGCGATGGACCCCAAGGTGATCCTCTTCGACGAGCCGACCTCCGCGCTCGACCCGGAGATGATCAACGAGGTGCTGGACGTCATGCAGCAGCTCGCCCGGGAGGGCATGACGATGGTCGTGGTCACGCACGAGATGGGCTTCGCGCGTTCGGCCGCGAACCGGGTCGTCTTCATGGCGGACGGAAAGATCGTCGAAGAGGCCGCGCCCGACCAGTTCTTCAGCAACCCGCGCAGCGACCGGGCCAAGGACTTCCTCTCGAAGATCCTTCACCACTGATGACAACGACCAACGGCATAAGGACAGTTCACATGAATCTCCGCAAGTCGGCCGCCGTCGCGGCCATCGCCGTGCTCGCCCTGACCGCGACCGCCTGCGGCGGCAAGGAGGGCTCGGCCGGTGACAAGCCCGCCGGGGCCGAGCCCGGTGCCTCGGGTGCCCCCGAGTTGCCGAAGTACACCGTGGCGACGGGCGTCGACCTGGACTCGCCGACCTTCAAGGAGGCGAAGAAGCGCGGCAAGCTGGTCATCGGCGCCAAGGCCGACCAGCCCTTCCTCGGGTTCGAGGACCAGTCGACGAAGGAGCGCTCCGGCTTCGACATCGAGATCGCCACGATGATCGCCGCCGACCTGGGCTTCTCGAAGGACCAGATCGAGTGGAAGACCGTGGACTCGGGCATCCGCGAGACCGCGATCTCCAAGGGGCAGGTCGACTACTTCGTCGGCACCTACACGATCAACGACGAGCGCAAGAAGCAGGTCGGTTTCGCCGGCCCGTACTACAAGGCGGGCGCCGACCTCCTCGTGCGCCAGGACGACACCTCCATCACCGGCAAGGACGCCGTGAAGGACAAGAAGGTGTGTTCCATCGTCGGCTCCACGCCGCTCCAGGAGATCAAGAAGCCCGAGTACGGCGCGAAGGTCGTCGAGCTCGCCAAGTACTCCGACTGCGTGCAGCAGTTGCTGACCAAGCAGGTCGACGCGGTCACCACCGACGACTCGATCCTCAAGGGCTACGCCGCGCAGAACCCCAAGAAGCTGAGGGTCGTCGGCAAGCCGTTCACGGAGGAGCCGTACGGCGTGGGCCTCAACAAGGACGACAAGGTCCTGCGCGACGCCATCGACGACTCCCTGAAGAAGCACGTCGACGACGGCACGTACCAGAAGATCTACGACGCGACCCTCGGGCTGTCCGGCTCGAAGTACGTGGCCCCGCCGGCCATCGAGCGCTACTGACCGAGAAGTCGACTGACGTGTCCCGTACGCGGTTCCTCCTTCCGGAACGCGTACGGGGCCCCTTCCCCCCTGCCCCGATGCCGCTGACAGCCGACGCGGAGATCTCATGAATGTACTGCTCGACAATTTCCCGGAATTCCGCGACGGCTTCATAGGAACCGTGTCGATCACCGCCATCAGCTCGGTCATCGCGCTGGTCCTCGGTGTCCTCATCGCCGGACTCAGGGTCTCTCCGGTGCCGCCGCTGCGGATCTTCGGGACCGCCTGGGTGACGCTGCTGCGCAACACCCCGCTGACCCTCCTCTTCCTGGTCTCCTTCTTCGTCGTACCCGAAATCCTCTTCCCCGGGATGAGCCCGTTCCTGCTCGGCTCGCTGGCGCTCGGTTTCTACACCTCGTCGTTCGTGTGCGAAGCGGTCCGCTCGGGTATCGGCACCGTTCCGCTGGGCCAGGCCGAGGCCGCCCGCTCGATCGGCATGACGTTCTCCCAGACGCTGAGGATCGTGGTGCTGCCGCAGGCCACGCGGACCGTCATTCCGCCGCTGAGCAGCATTTTCATCGCACTCACCAAGAACTCGGCGATCGCCGGTGCCTTCAGCGTCACGGAACTGTTCGGCTGGCAGAAGCTCATGAGTGACCGGGGCTACGCCATCACTCCCGTCTTCATCTGGGTGGCCCTCGGCTACCTGGTCGTCACCTTTGCCATCAGCGGCCTGTTCTGGATGGTCGAACGTCGCATGGAGGTCGCCCGATGAGTGCCAGCGTGCTCTACGACGCACCGGGCCCGAAGGCCGTCGTACGCAACCGGGCCTACGCGGTCGTCGGATCCCTCGCCATCCTGGCCCTGCTCGCGGTCAGCTTCGTGCGACTGTCCGACAAGGGGCATCTGGCCCCCGAGATGTGGGACATCTTCAACTACTCCGGTATCCGGCAGAACATCGCCGACGCCGTACTCGCCACGCTGAAGGCCTTCGGTCTCGCCGCGATCGGCTCGCTGATCCTTGGTGTGGTCCTCGCCGTGGGCCGCCTGTCGGACCACAAGCCGGTCCGCTGGTTCGCCACCGCGTTCATCGAACTCTTCCGCTCGATCCCGCTGCTGATCACCATCTACGCGATCTGGGTGGGCTTCCTCACCGACTACTCGATGTGGGCACTTGCACTCGGGCTGTCCGTCTACAACGGCTGTGTCCAGGCCGAGGTGCTGCGCGCCGGCATCAACTCCGTGCCCAGGGGCCAGCGCGAGGCCGCGTACGCCCTGGGCATGAGCAAGACCCAGGTGATGGTCACCGTCCTGATGCCGCAGGCGGTACGGGCCATGCTGCCGACCATCATCAGCCAGCTCGTGGTCACCCTCAAAGACACCTCGCTGGGATTCATCATCCTGTACCCGGAACTGCTTCAGACCGCCCGTCTGATCGCGTCCAACACGCAGGTGAACGGTCAGTACCCGTACGTCTCGACCATCATCGTCATCGGCGCCATCTACGTCGGCATGTGCCTCCTGCTCTCGGCGCTCGCCACGTGGATCGAGAAGCGCGGGCGGCGGGCCAGGACCGGTGGCGGTGTCGCGGTGGCGACGGCCACCGGGCCGGACGGGGCCCCGCTCGTTCCGGCCGGCTCCGGTCCGGCGGGCCCGCACACCGACGGCGGCACCCAGGATTCCGGCGGCCGCTGAGAACGGCGGCGCCCCCTGACGGGGCGTCTTCGGCACACCGACGGGGGGCGCACCCGGGCACACCGGTGAGCACCGGTGCGCAGGGCGCTCGCCGCGGTGGCGGGCGGTGCCGGTCCGACGGCTCTCTCCAGGGGCGGTGGCGGATGCGCCACCGCCCCTCACCGCCCTTCGGTGTCGCTTGACGCGGGCACCGGCAGTAGGTTGCATACGTTCTGTGATCGCGCCCGCTGCCCCTTCCGCCGCCACGCCTCCTCCACGCCTCGTCCCGATGCCGGGCCGCGCCTTCGTGCCGTCCGTGTCCGCGCCGTGCGCACCGGTCCGAGGAGCTGCCCCGTGGACCCGGTGATCGTCGTCGGCGCGGGACCGGTCGGTCTGGCGCTGTCGCTCGCCCTCGCCGCGCAGGGCGTCCCCTCCGTGCTGCTCGACGAGGATCCGGCGAAGGACGAGACGCGCCCCGCCCGCACCGTGGTGCTGCGCGAGGACACCGCCGACCTGGTGGAACGCCTCGGCTGCAAGACGCTGGAGCACGAGGGAACCCGGTGGTCGGGATGGCGGTCCATGCGGCGCAGGCAGGTCGTCCGCGAACTGCCGCTCGGCGTGCTCGACGAGGGCTCCTGCGACGAGGATCCACCGGCGCCCTCCCCCGTCCATCTGCCGCAGCACGCCCTGACCCGCGGTCTGTGGGACGCGGTGACGGCGCAGGATCTGGTGCGGGTGGCTCCGTTCAGCCGGATCGACACGCTGGAGCAGGACGCCACCGGGGTCACGGTGCACACCCGGGAGCCGAACGCGACCTGGTGGCGCGGGAGTTACCTGGTGGGTTGCGACGGTGCCCGGTCCACGGTGCGCAAGCTGCTCGACATCCGCTTCCCCGGGCGGACGGCGGTGGAACGGCATGCCGTCGCGGCCCTGCGCACCGAGCTGCCGTGGCCGGGGCAGGCGGTGCTGCACCGGCTTCCGCCGTGGCGCGGCGGCGGTGACGAGGTGACCGCCCGGCCGCTGCCGGACGGCGCCTGGCGGCTGGACTGGCTGCTTCCGCCACGTGGCGAACTCGTCACCCCGGACGCGCTGATCAACCGGATCCGGGACACCCTGGCGGGCTGGTGCGGGGAGACACCGCCCTACGAACTGCTGGACACGGGCGTGTACACGCTGCACCACCGGCTCGCCCTGCGCTGGCGGGCCGACCGGGCCCTGCTGGCCGGGGACGCCGCCCACCTGCTGGGCGCGCTGGGCACCCAGGGGGTCGACGAGGGACTGCGGGACGCGGAGAACCTTGCCTGGAAGCTGGCCCGGGTCTGGCACCACGACGCGCCGGAGGTGCTGCTCGACAGCTACCAGGCGGAGCGGCGGGCCGCGGTGGCCGCGCGGCTGCGCGCCGCGGACCAGTCGCTGCCGATACTGCGGGGCGGAGGCGGCCTGCGGACCCTGCTCCCGGGGAGCGCACGGGGGCACGACTCGCTGCTCGCCGACGGCCATCTGGGCCATGGCCCACTCGGTGCGCCCCCCTCGTACGCGTACTCGCCCCTTGCGCCCCCACGCGCCGAGGCGCACACGTCCGTCGGTACGCCCCCTGGTGCGCCGGTCGCCGATGTACGGGTCACCGCCCCCGACGGCACCACGGTCCGGCTGCGTGAACGGCTGGGGCTGGGGCACCTCCTGGTGGTTCTGGTGGCGCCGGGAACGGGGGTGTGGGACCGGCGTCACTGGATGACCGCCGGCGTCATGCCACGTCTTGCCGAGGCCGTCGAGGCGCTGCCGGTGAACAGCGAGCTGCTGGTGACGGAGAGCTATCCGGGAGCCTCGGCCCACACCGTGCTGCTGATCAGGCCGGACGGTCATCTCGTGGCGGCGTTCGCCGGGGTCCGGCCCCAGGAACTCCACGCGGCGGCGAACACGGTGCGTGGCGGCGACCTGCGCGCTTCCGCGCGCTCCGACCGGACAGCGGACATCAATTGACCGCCGCGGGTCCGCGTGGTGTACTCCCGAACATGACCGGCACCGATGTGCGCCTGTGGCGGAGGGTCCATATGGACCTCGTCCGCTACGCGGGCTGCGTGTGTCGCCCGTCCTGCTGACTCGCCCTTCCACGCCGTGCCGTGCGCTCCGCCGTGCGGCCGTGCCTCCGTGCGAAACCCAGGACGGTTCCTGTGTCTGCCTCCTCCCCCTCTGTCCGTGTGTCCCCCACCACCGGGCGTGATTCCGGTCCCGCCGCCGCGGAACTGCTCGACTTCGTCCGCCGTGTCGCCGCCGACGCCGCGGTCGTCGCCTCGCTCCCCCTCGATCCCGAGGGACGTACCTGGATCTCTCTCGACGGGCCCGGCGACAGCGAGGCATGGCTGATCGGCTGGCCGCCGGGCTCCGGCACCGGCTGGCACGACCACGCCGACTCGATCGGCGCCTTCACTGTCGCGGCCGGCGCTCTCCGGGAGTTCTCGCTCGCCGCCCGGCTGCCCACCGACGGCTGGAGGACCCTCGAACTCACCGACGGCATCGACCGTTCCCGCGAGTTGGCCACCGGCCGCGGCCGGGCATTCGGCCGCCACCATGTCCACGAGGTACTGAACGAGTCGGCCACGGAGCACGCCGTCTCCGTCCACGCGTACTATCCGCCGCTGCCGCGGATCCGGCGCTACAGCCGGACCGGCTCCGTGCTCCGGCTGGAACAGATCGAGAGTCCGGAGGACTGGCAGTGAGCGGTGGGCGTGCGGGCGGACGGGAGCCGGTCGGGATCGACGAGCTGCTGGAACGGGTCCGGGCCGGATTCGTCAGACTCGGCCCGGCGGAGGCCGCCGCCGCACGCACGGCCGGGGCCCTGCTCGTCGACATCCGCTACGCGGAACTCCGGAACCGGGACGGGCTGATTCCGGGGGCACTGGTCGTCGAGCGCAACGAACTGGAGTGGCGGCTCGACCCGCGGGGAAGCCATCGGGCCCCGGAGGCGGTGAGCCACGATCTCAGGATCGTGGTGGTCTGCGACGAGGGGTACGCGTCGAGCCTCGCCGTCGCGTCCCTGCGGCAGTTGGGGCTGCACCGGGCGACGGACCTGATCGGCGGCTTCCAGGCATGGCGCACGGCGGGGCTCCCGGTCCAGACGTGACGGCGGGACGACGGGACCCCCGGCCCAGACGTGACGGCCGGGACGGCAGGACCCCCGATCCGAGCGCGACGACCGGGACGGCGCAGCCGCGCGTCCCGTACCGGTGCGACGACCGGGACGGCACAGGTGTCCATCCTGGTGCGACGGCCGGGACGGCACAGGCGCCCGTCCCGGTCCGACGGCCCGGCTCCGCACCAGCGCCGGGCCGCGAACGCCGGGCGTTCCCCGCCCGCGTTGGGGGCGGCCGGGGAGGCGAGAGAAGCACCGGCCTCGCTCGCCGATCCCCCGAATCCGCGACGACACACCCGAACGCCGCACCCCGGTGGAGCGATCTCCGGTCACGACCGACATTCGGCTCAACGCCGAACACGTGACGGAGGCTGCGCCCCCATGCCGAGCCCCACCCCCACCCCCGCTCCCATTCCTGTCCGCCACCGCGCCACCATCCCCCTCCCGACCCCCGACCAACTCGACGCGCAGGCCGCTCGTCTCCACGACACCGAGGTCTGGTACCGGATCGTCTCCGGCTGGGACCTCACCGCCGTCGAACCGGTGCGTCCGATCCCCTTCCCCGTCAGCACCGATCCGTCTCCGGACCGTCGGCCGGAGGGCTGGCGCGACCTGTTGTCCGTGCCGGTCGACCAGCTCATCGCCGATTCCGTGCGCGCCCTGCCGACGGCCGCGCCGCGCGAACGGCCCCTCCCCGGAAGACTGGGGGCGATGCTCCCCGACCGGCTCCACACCTGGCGCCGCATCGGGCAGCCCGATATCCGGCCGTCCACGCATCTCGCCCATGCACGGCGCGTCCTGACGGAGTGGGGGTGGCAGAACACTCCGTACCGGCTCCGCAACGCCCGCGGCGCCCGGTGCGTCTGCGGTGCGCTCCTCACCGCGCACCGACTGGGCTACGGCTCCCTGGACACCGTTGACCGGGCGGGCGCCTGGATCGTCACCGAACTCCGCTCCCGTGGCTGGACCGGCCTGATCGGGCCGTGGAACCGCTGCCCCGGCCGCACCGCCGAAGAGGCTCTCGCCCTGATCGACGCCACCATCGACCGGGCCGCTCTGGCAGGGCAGTGACCGACACCGCGTTCACCGACGTGGCCCGGCCGTCCCGTCCCCCGCGGCGGCCGTGGCGTCGGCCCGGCCGTGCCTCGCACCCCGGCCCGCCCACGGATTCTCTCGGCCCCGCCCGGTGAGCAGGGCGTCGACCAGGTCGCTCAGCGGCCCGGCGAGGTCCTGCTCGGTGGCCGACGCGAGCGGTTCCAGGCTGCGGGAGGCGCGCAGCACCGTGACACCGAAGGCCACGGACAGCACGAGTTGGGCGCGCAGGAGAAGCTCATCGTCGGCGGGCTCCCCGGATCCTTGACCGGCGGGCTCCCCGGATCCTTGACCGGCGGGCTCCCCGGATCCTTGACCGACGGGCTCCTCGGAGCCGTGGCCGACGGCCGAGGCGAGCCGCTCGCTGAACGTGCGCAGCAGGCCGCTTCGCATCCGTTCGGTCCGTTCGTCGCCGGAGGAACGCAGCAGCAGGAGCAGTGCGTCGCTGTGACCGTCCGAGGCGAGGAGCCCGGCCGTGTAGGTGCCGATCCGTTCCGGGGCCCGCCCCAGGTCCGCCACCGCGGCCGCGGTGTGGACGAGTTCGTCGATGACCGCCTTCAGACAGACCTCGAAGAGACCTTCCTTGGACTGGAAGTAACGGTTGATGAGGGCGACGTTGACGCCGGCGTCGTCGGCGATGTCGCGCACCGTGGTGGCCGCGTATCCGTCATGCGCGAAACGGCGACGGGCCGCATCGAGCAGAAGCCCACGAGTCCTGGCGCCGCTCCCCCGCCGGGACGCCGACGGGGCGCCGGCCGTCGTCGCCGGTGGCGTGGGACCGGCCTGGGAACTGCTGGCTTTCATGGCTGCCCTCTCTCCGCCCGAACGGTACGTCCGATCGCGCCGTCATGTAAACAAATGTTGACCACGGACCCGGGCCTGCCCTAGCTTCCATGTAAGCAAATGTTTACTTATGGCTCCGGGTCAGTGGGTACACCCCGGCAGCCCCCTTCACCTTATGGAGTCCCGAATGGACGCCCCCCAGCCCACGGCCCGCACCGGCGGTGTGGTCGCCACGCTGGCCCTCGCCGGAATCACCGCCGCGATCATGCAGACGCTGGTCACGCCGCTCATCGCGGAATTGCCCGGCATCCTGCACACCACGCCGTCGAACGCGGCGTGGGTGATCACCGTCACCCTGCTGGCGGGCGCGATCTGCGTACCGATCTCCGGACGTCTCGGCGACCTGCTCGGCAAGCGCCGCATGCTCCTCGCCTGCTCCGTTCCGCTCGTGGCAGGTTCGCTCGTCTGCGCACTCGCCTCCTCCGTCATACCCATGATCATCGGACGCGGGCTCCAGGGCATGGGCATGGGCATGGTGCCGCTCGGCATCGCCCTGCTGCGCGACGTGGTCCCGGCGGAGAAGCTCAGCTCCTCCATCGCGCTGGTGAGTGCCTCCATGGGCATCGGCGGCGGGCTCGGTCTGCCGATCGCCGCGGCGGTCGCCCAGTACGCCGACTGGCGCGCGCTGTTCTGGGGCTCCGCCGTCCTGGCCATGGCGATCGCCGTGGCGATCTGGTTCTTCATTCCCGAGGTCCCGGCCGCCGCCAAGGGCCAGCGCTTCGACGGCCTCGGCGCGGCAGGCCTCGGCGCCGGGCTGATCTGTCTGCTGCTTGCCGTGTCGAAGGGAGCCAACTGGGGCTGGGGTTCCGCCACCACCCTCGGGCTGTTCGTCGCCGCCCTGGTGATCCTGCTGGCCTGGGGCGCCTGGGAGCTGCGTACCCGCGATCCGCTGATCGACCTGCGCACCACGGCCCGTCCGCGGGTGCTGCTCACCAACATCGCCTCGATCTTCGTCGGCTTCGGCATGTACGCGAGCATGCTGGTGGTGCCGCAGCTGCTCCAGTTCCCCGAGGCCACCGGCTACGGACTGGGCCAGTCGATGCTGGCCGCCGGGCTGTGGATGGCGCCGGGCGGCATCATGATGATGATCGTCTCGCCGCTGGGCGGGAAGCTCACCGACGCACGCGGCCCGAAGTTCACCCTGATCTGCGGTGTCCTGGTGCTGGCCGCCGGGTACGGACTGTCGCTCGTGCTCATGGGTTCCGCGCCGGGCTTCATGGTGGCGCTCATGGTCATCAACAGCGGTGTCGGCCTCGCCTACGGTTCGATGCCCGCGCTGATCATGAGTTCGGTGCCGCTCTCCGAGACCGCGGCCGCCAATGGCTTCAACACCCTCATGCGTTCGCTGGGCACCTCGGTCGGCGCCGCCGTGATGGGTGTGGTCCTCTCCCAGATGACCGTCACCATGGGCGGTCACACCTTCACCTCCGAGAGCGGCTTCCGCACCGGCCTGATCATCGGCGGCGGTGTCGCACTCGTCGCGGCGCTCATCGCGAGCGTCATCCCCGCCGCCCGGGCCGCCTCGATCGGGGACGGCAAGAAGGCCGGCGCCTCGCCCGAACAGGTCACGGCCGAGGTCTGACCGCGCTTCGCCACGGGACGGGCGGATGCCACGGAGTCGGGGCCCCTCCCCGACCCCGTCCGCCGTCCACAACCGGCAGTGCCTACCCGGTATCGCCCCCGGCGGGGCTCCGCCACCGCCCTCCTTGATGTGGACAGGACGACAGAGCAATCCGCCATCGTGTCCACATCAAGCCACCCGGTACATTCACCGGTCGAAGCATCTTCCGGCCAGGACGAGGGGGACCGGCGTGACAACGGCCGAAACAGCGGGAGCGAACGGAACGGGCAGAGCGGAGGGGACCTCCTGGGGAGCACCCCTTCCCCAGCCGACGTCCGCACGCCCCCGAGTGCTGGACTCCCTGCTGTGGGCGGTGCTGATTCCGCTGGTCACCGTGGTGAGCACGGTCCTCGGCCTGTACCTCTGGTTCTGGGCCGGTGTCGTCCTCATGATGGTCGCGGCGGCGACCGCGGCCATCATGGCCGGCGGCATCTGGCACCGCGCGGGGGCCGCGGTCGTCGCCACGGCCACCACCATGGCCCTCGGCTTCTTCGCGGGGCCCACCCTGCACGAGGCGTACCTCAAGCGGTTCGGCGACAGGGCCGATGCCCTGGTGGTCGACACCTCCAGGACGGTCAATCCCAAGGGCACGGAAACCGATCTCTGTCGCGTCGTCGACACCTCGGGAACGGTCCAGGACCTGGACGAGACGCAGAACTGCTACGGCCAGTTCGAGCCCGGGCAGCACGTCGTCCTGTTCAAGGACCCGGTCGGCGGCCTCAAGCCGTGGATCGAGGCCTCGAACGACCGCAGTCCCGACGTCGTCAGTCTGTCGGCCACCGGTGGCCTGTTCGCCACCACCGTCGCGACGCTTCTCCACGCGGGCATACGGCGACGCTCGGGCCGGGAACAGGACGCGAGGAAACTCCGCGCGTACGGGCCTCCACGACGATCGGAGCCGTAGCCACCGACGTGTCCGGACGGCACCACCACACCCCGATCCCGCGACACCCGTCCGCTACGCCGCCCGTGCGCACCAGCACGGAGCCTCCCGATCAGAACGGCTCGTCCAGCCCCTCCGTGTCCTCTCCCTCTTCCTCCAACGCCTGACGCACCACACGCAGGGCCATCCCCTCCCCATACCCCTTGCGGGCGAGCATGCCCGCGAGACGGCGCAGTCGCCTGTCACGGTCCAGGCCGCGGGTGGAACGCAGTTTGCGCGCCACCAGGTCGCGGGCGGTCGCCTCCTCCTGCTCCGAGTCGAGCTGTCCCACCGCCTCGTCGATCACGGCGGGGTCCACCCCCTTGGTGCGCAACTCGCGGACGAGCGCCCGACGGGCGAGCCCGCGGCCATGGTGCCGGGACTCCACCCAGGCGTCCGCGAAGGCGGCATCGTCGATCAGGCCGACGCCCTCGAAGCGCGACAGCACCTCTTCTGCCGCCTCTTCCGGGATCTCCCGCTTGCGCAGGGCGTCCGCGAGTTGCTTCCGGGTACGCGGGGTCCCGGTGAGCAACCGCAGGCAGATGTTGCGGGCCTGCTCGACCGGGTCTCGCGACTCCCCCCGCTCGGCCCTCG
The DNA here is from genome assembly GCF_043083325.1 of Streptomyces sp. NPDC014734. Classification (NCBI taxonomy): domain Bacteria; kingdom Bacillati; phylum Actinomycetota; class Actinomycetes; order Kitasatosporales; family Streptomycetaceae; genus Streptomyces; species Streptomyces sp. NPDC014734. Next base: position 81,387 of record NZ_JBIBYN010000027.1, read on the forward strand.
ACGAGGAGGGGGAGCCGCTGCTTCTGGAACGGGTGCGGGCACGGCGGCCCGCTCCCTCGCCGGTACTGCGGCCGGCCCCGGTTTCCGGCCCGTACTCCTCCCCGGTCCCGGCCGTATGCCCGGCGGCGGGTTCCGAACCGGGACGGGCGCTCGGGTCCGCGGCATCGACCGGCCATTCCGTTCGACGTGTCACGGCCTAGCTCTTGGCCGCCGCAGCCTTGGCAGCCTTGGTCTTGCCGGCCGGAGCAGGGGTCGACTTCGCGCTGTCGGCCGGCTTCGCGCCGTCGGCCGATGCCACGGCGCCGCCCGCCGCGCCGGCGGCGGTTTCGGTGGCGCTGTCGTCCGGCCGCACCCCGACACCGAGCTTCTCAAGGATCTTCTTCTCGATCTCGTTGGCGAGATCGGGGTTGTCCTTGAGGAAGTTGCGGGCGTTCTCCTTGCCCTGGCCGAGCTGATCGCCCTCGTAGGTGTACCAGGCGCCCGCCTTGCGGACGAAGCCGTGCTCCACGCCCATGTCGATCAGGCCGCCCTCGCGGCTGATCCCCTGACCGTAAAGGATGTCGAACTCGGCCTGCTTGAAGGGCGGCGAGACCTTGTTCTTCACGACCTTGACCCGTGTGCGGTTGCCGACCGCTTCGGTGCCGTCCTTCAGCGTCTCGATCCGGCGGATGTCGAGACGCACCGAGGCGTAGAACTTGAGCGCCCGGCCACCCGTCGTGGTCTCGGGCGAACCGAACATCACGCCGATCTTCTCGCGCAGCTGGTTGATGAAGATCGCCGTGGTCTTGGACTGGTTGAGCGCACTGGTGATCTTGCGGAGCGCCTGGCTCATCAGCCGGGCCTGCAGACCGACGTGCGAGTCGCCCATCTCGCCCTCGATCTCGGCACGCGGCACGAGCGCGGCGACGGAGTCGATGACGATCAGGTCGAGCGCGCCGGAGCGGACCAGCATGTCCACGATTTCGAGGGCCTGCTCGCCGTTGTCCGGCTGGGACAGGATGAGGTTGTCGATGTCGACACCGAGCTTCTTCGCGTACTCGGGGTCGAGAGCGTGCTCCGCGTCGATGAAGGCCACCGAACCGCCGAGCCTCTGCGCGTTCGCCACGGCGTGCAGCGTCAGCGTCGTCTTGCCGGAGGACTCCGGCCCGTACACCTCCACCACACGGCCGCGCGGCAGGCCGCCGACCCCGAGGGCCACGTCGAGCGCGGTCGATCCGGTGGGAATCACCTCGACGGGCTCGTTCGGCCGCTCGCCGAGGCGCATCACCGCGCCCTTGCCGAATTGCCGTTCAATCTGTGCGAGTGCGGCGTCCAGCGCCTTCTCGCGGTCGGTTCCTGCCATGGGTTCCACCCGATTTGCTTGAGTCGATCGCTTCACGTCAAAGACGCTAACCCCTGCCACTGACAATGGGCCTCGACGTCCTCCCGTCCTGTGGATAACTCCGCGGCCGGGACCCGGGAGACCCCGGCCGGAATCCCATAAGAATGGATGTTCGATTTTAGTGTCAAGCGCACCGCGCCGGACCGCCCCGTCCCCGTTCCGCCGCCGTCACGCCCCGCCGGGGAGGCCGCGGCCTTCCCGGCGGGCCGGGCCCGACGCAGCCCGGCCCGACACGGCCCGGCGCGGTCAGGCGCGCTCCGGGCCGCTTTCCTCCCCGGCCCGGCCGTCGCGGGCCCCGTCGTCATCGCCGCCCGCCCACAACGACCGGCGCACCCGTGTGAGCAGCGCCTCACCGCGTTGCCGACGGCCGTGGACCCGCGGGTCGTCCGTCACGTCGTACCGCTTCACATAGGCCCCGAGGAAGGCCTGGAGGGTGGCGACGGCGGGGATCGCGATCAGCGCACCCACGGCCCCCATGAGTGCCGTGCCCGCGATGACGGACCCGAAGGCCACCGCCGGGTGGATGTCGACGGTCCTGGCGGTGAGTTTGGGCTGCAACGCGTAGTTCTCGAACTGCTGGTAGACCACGACGAAGCCGAGCACCCACAGCGCGTACCAGGGGTCGACGGTGAACGCGATCAGCATCGGCAGGGCACCCGCCAGATACGTTCCGATCGTGGGGATGAACTGGGAGACGAGTCCGACCCAGATGGCGAGCGCGGGGGCGTACGGAACGCCGAGGATCACCAGCACGATGTAGTGCGCGACGCCGGAGATGAGCGCCATCAGGCTGCGCGAGTAGAGGTAGCCGCCGGTCTTGTCGACCGCGATCTCCCAGGCCCTGAGGACCTCCGCCTGCCTGGCGGGCGGCAGCACCGAGCACAGGGCGCGCCGCAGCCTGGGGCCGTCGGCGGCGAAGTAGAACGAGAACAGGAAGATCGTCAGGAGACGGAACAGCCCGCCGAGCACGGTGGCGGATATGTCGAGGACCCCGCTCGCACTGTTCTGGACGTATTTCTGCAGCCAGTCCGAGTGCAGCAGGCTGTCCTGGACCTCGACCCGGGAGAGCTCGGTACGGAAGTTCTGGTTGACCCAGTTGATCACCGAGTCCAGGTACTTCGGGAAGTCCTCGACCATGTCGACGATCTGGCCGGCGAGCATCGAACCGAGCAGGACCACGAAACCGGTGGCGGCTATCAGCACGACGAGGAAGACCAGGAAGGTGGCGAAACCGCGCCGCATCCCGCGTGCCGACATCCGGCTCACGGCCGGTTCGATGGCGAGCGCCAGGAAGAACGCGATCAGCACGTTGATCAGCAGCCCGATCAGCTGGTCGAACGCCCAGCTGCCGAGCCGGAAGCAGGCGTAGAGAGCCAGGGCGAGCACCATGGCACGCGGCAGCCACACGGGCATGCGGGCCGGGCGGGTACCGGACGGCGCGGTCGGCGGTTCGGGCGGAGCGGGCTGAGTGGGAGGTGGCTGGATCTGGGCTGTCTCGTCTGCAGGTGACACCGCTCCAGTCTCGCCTACCTCCGCGGCAGGCAATGGCCCGCCCCGGACGACATCACGGGTCCGGCCGTTGACGGAACGGAGTCAGCGCTGGTCGGAGGGGATGCCGACCGCCGAGCAGACGCCGCGCCAGACGTCCTTCGTCTCCCAGCCCGCGGCAAGTGCCTGGTGCACCGTCCGTCCGCCGAGTTCGGCCATCACATGGTCGCGCGCGAAGGAATCGGCGTACGCCGCGCCGAAGTGGTCCGCCATCCGTTCCCAGAAAATCGTCAACCGCATGCCCTCAGTATCCCGCTCCTGAGGGTGCAGCCCGGCCGCTACGGCTCGCCGAGAGCGCTTACCGTCCTACGGTCGGTCCATGGCTGGAACCGGAACAAGTCCCCTCAATCGTGCCGAGCAGTTCATCTGGCTCACGGCCCGTGTCCTGGAACAGCGGCGGTTCGCCCACCACTTCCTGAACGGGAGCGCCGACGCCGTGGAGACCGCGCTCGCCGCCTACCTCAACGAGGACGGCGGATACGGGCACGCGCTCGAACCCGATCTGCGTGGCCCCGTCAGTCAGCCGCTGCACACCGCGCACGCCCTGAGTGTCCTCGACTCCATCGACCGCTGCGGCGGACTGCGGGTGGAGCGGATCTGCCGCTTCCTGACCGATGTGTCGACCAAGGAGGGGGCGCTGCCCGCGTTGTTGACGACGCAGCGCGGCTATCCGGCCGCACCGTTCATCCCGATCGTCGACGACCCGCCCGCGGAGCTGCTGGCCACCGGCCCCGTCGTCGGCCTCCTGCACCGCAACGCGGTGTGGCACGCCTGGCTGTTCCGGGCCACCGACTTCTGCTGGGCCGCGGTCGACGCCCTGGACCGGTCGCATCCCTACGAGATCGAGGCGGCGATCGCGTTTCTGGACGGCGCTCCGGACCGGGCCCGTGCGGAGGCGGCTGCCGATCGGCTCGGGCGGCTGGTCCGGGAACAGCGGCTCGTCGTGCTGCATCCCGGACGGCGCGCGGAGTATCCGGTGGCTGCGGGTTATGCGCCGGGGGAACAGCACTTTCCGTACGACTACGCCCGCACGCCCGAATCACTCGCGCGCGCCTGGTTCACCGACGAGGAACTGGAGCGCTCGCTCGACCATCTCCGGGCCGAGCAGCAGCCGGACGGCGGCTGGCCGGTGAACTGGCGCCAGTGGGCACCGGGGACGGCTCTGGAGGGCCGCCCCCTCGTGACCCTCAAGGCGCTCCTGACCCTCCGGGCCCACGGACGCGACATCGGCTGAGCCCGCGGGGCCCTCGCGGTGGGCGCCGAACCGCGGCGGGCCGCGGCGGGCCGCGGGCGCCCGCGGGAAGCGAGTACCGGCACGGAACGGGTACCGGTGGGAAACGGGTGCCGGTGCCCTCCGGACCGTTGCCGCCCCGGCCCGGAGGGCACCGGCACCTGCCGAGAGCGGGCGTCGGGCGCCCGGGCCGGTCGCGGACGAGCGGGAGGCCCGGCCCGGAACCGGAGCGTCCGGGCCGGGCCCCATGAATGGCCGCGCCTCACCAGAGGGCCGGCCCGAGAGCGCGCACCACAGCCGTGACGAGCACGGCGGCTCCCACCACCACGAGGAAGGGCGCGCGCAGGACGAGTGCGAGCGCCGCGGCGGCGAGCCCCGCGGCCCTGGCGTCCAGGGTCAGATGCTGCCCGTCGCCAAACGTCTGCTGTGCGGTGAGCGCGGCGAGGAGCGCCACCGGCAGGAGCACGGCGAGCCGCCGCGCGAGCGGGCGTTCCAGCGCGCCCGCGGGCACCAGCAGCCCGAGCAGCTTGGCGAGGTAGCAGCCGGCGGCGGTCAGTGCGATGGCGATCCATACGTTCATCGGTCCGCCTCCGTCGAGGTCGTCGAGGCCGTCGAGGCCGCAGCCGCGGCCGGACCGGAGGATGTCTCCCTTCCGCGCCCCTTCAGGAAGAGGACGACGGGTGCGGCGAGCGCGGACACCAGGACGGGGAGGCCCGCGGGCAGAACCGGCAGCAGCCCGAGGACGAGCAGGACCGCGACGGCGGCGGTGACGCGTTCCGTCGTGCTCGCCAGCATCGGTGCGAGCAGGGCGAGGAAGACCGCGGGAGACGCCGCGTCCAGGCCCCAGGCATCGGTGTCGCCGAGCGCGTCGGCACCGAGCGCGCCCAGCAGGGTCGTCAGGTTCCACAGCACGTAGAGGGTCGCTCCGGTGACGGCGAAGCCGATCCGCGCGGCCCGCCGGGTGGGCTGCGGCAACGTCACGGCCGTCGTCTCGTCGATGACCCACTGGGCGGCGAGCGGACGCAGCGCGCGCGGGAGCGCGAGGAGCTGCGAGAGCCGCAGGCCGTAGAACGCGTTGCGCACGCCGAGGAAGAAGGCCCCGGCGGCCGCGGTGTACGGATTGCCGCCCGCCGCGAGGGCGCCCACGAGGGCGAACTGCGAGGCGCCGGTGAAGACGGCGAGACTGAGCACACAGGTCTGCAGCAGACTCAGGCCGGATCCGGCCGCGGTCACGCCGAAGGCGAAACCGGAGAGTCCGACGGCCGTCCCCACCCCGAGCGCGTCGCGTACGACGGCAGCGTCCGTCTTCGCTCCTGCCACGTCCGTCTTCGCTCCGGCCGTGGTCTCCTCCGCTCCGGCCACAGCCTTCTTCCCGCGGGTCGTGCGCCCCGTCGCGGCGGCCGTGTCCCGCTTCTCCCCGGGCGCGTCCGGCCGGTTCGGTGCGATCAGGGCTCCGTCGGCGCACGTTCCCGCCGCCTCGCCGCGGCACTCCGCGGGCGATATCTCTTCTGTCACATCCGGGACGCTACGTGTCGAGGTCGGGACCGGTCTTGTACGTTCTTGCACGTTCGCGCTGGTATGCGCCCGGCGGTACCCCCACGATCCGGGTGAAGTGACGGTTGAGGTGCGGCTGATCGGTGAAGCCCACCTCGGCGGCCGTCTCCGCGGGCGACCTCCCCGCGTCGAGCATCCGGCGCGCGGCGCGCACCCGGGCGTCGGTGAGCCAGGCGTGCGGGGGCATCCCGTACTGCTTCTTGAAGGCCCTCAGCAGCGCGAACGGGCTGGTGCCGAGTTCCGTCGCCAGTGCTTCCAGGGTGGGTGGCCGCACCATTCTGCCCTCCAGCACGTCCCGGGCGCGTGCCGCGTCACGGGCACCGGCCGAATGGGTCGCGCGGGCGGGCAGCACACCGCCGTGCCGGCCGAGCAGGCGGGCGACCAGGACCCTCAGGACGGTGTCCGCGGCGAGCGCGTTGCCCTCCTCGGCGGCCCGGTGGACCTCACCGATCAGCCGGGCCGCGTGCGGGTCCACGACACCGGTCTCGGTGAAGCCGACGGTGCCGCGCAGACTCGTCGTCTCGGCCGCGATGTCATTGATCACCTGCGCGGAGGGGTACAGCGTGGCGTACACCCAGCCCTCCGGGACACCTGCCCGGGCGGTGTGCGGCACCTCGGGGTTGATCATGACGACGACGCCGGGGCCCGCGTGGACGGTGCCACCCGGCAGCCCGACGTCCTCCACCCCCCGGGTGATGGTGCCGAGGACGTATCCCTCATGGCTGTGGCGCGGAAAGGTGTGGCGCACGTAGCGGGCGCGCAGCAGATCGAGGTCCGGCAGATCCGCGTACTGCCAGTACCTCGCCCACTCCCCGGATCCCGGCTCCGGCACCACCGCCATGGACGCATTCTCCCAGGTGCGGGGTGCTCTCGCCGGTGGCCTTCGGGGCCGTTGTCAGTGGCGGGGTGCACGATGGGGGACATGGCCGGATCGGTGCTCGACTCGTTCTCCCCCGCGACCCGCGGCTGGTTCGCGGGGGCCTTCAGCGCGCCCACCGCCGCGCAGGAGGGTGCCTGGCGCGCCATCGGCGAGGGGGCGGACGTACTGGTCGTCGCGCCGACCGGCTCCGGAAAGACCCTGGCCGCGTTCCTCGCCGCGCTGGACGGGCTGGCGTCCGCCCCGCCCCCGGCCGAGGCGAAGAAGCGCTGCCGTGTGCTCTACGTGTCGCCGCTCAAGGCCCTGGCGGTCGACGTCGAGCGCAATCTGCGCTCACCGCTGACCGGCATCCGCCAGGAGTCGGTACGGCTCGGACTTCCCGAGCCCGAGGTCCGGGTGGGAATCCGCTCCGGCGACACCCCGGCCGCCGAGCGCCGCTCGATGACGACCCGCCCGCCGGACATCCTGATCACCACGCCCGAATCGCTGTTCCTGATGCTGACGTCGTCGGCCCGCGAGGCGCTGTCGGGCGTCGAGACGATCATCCTCGACGAAGTGCACGCCGTGGCCGGCACGAAGCGGGGCGCCCACCTCGCCGTGTCCCTGGAGCGCCTCGACGAGCTGCTTCCCCGGCCGGCCCGGCGGATCGGGCTGTCGGCCACGGTCCGCCCGGTCGACGAGGTGGCGCGCTTCCTCTCGCCGCGGCGGAGGGTGGAGATCGTCCAGCCGCCCTCCACCAAGCGGTTCGACCTGTCGGTGGTCGTGCCGGTCGAGGATCTGGGCGAGCTCGGCGGCTCCCCCGCCACCGACACCGACACCGACACCGATGGGGGCGGCCGGGCGGACAAGCCGTCGATCTGGCCCCATGTCGAGGAACGCATCGTCGATCTCGTCCAGGAGCACCGCTCCACCATCGTCTTCGCCAACTCCCGCCGCCTCGCCGAACGGCTGTGCAACCGGCTCAACGAGATCGCGTACGAGCGCGCCACCGGCACCGTGCCCGGCGATCAGGACCCCGCCCCACGCCTGCCGGAGGCGCACTCCCCGGCCGAGATCATGGCCCAGTCCGGTGCCGCGAAGGGCGCTCCGGCCCTGCTCGCCCGCGCACACCACGGTTCGGTCTCCAAGGAGCAGCGCGCCCAGGTGGAGGAGGACCTCAAGGCGGGTCGGCTGCCGGCCGTGGTGGCCACCTCCAGCCTGGAGCTGGGCATCGACATGGGCGCGGTGGATCTGGTGATCCAGGTGGAGTCGCCGCCCTCGGTCGCCTCCGGTCTGCAACGGGTCGGCCGGGCCGGGCACCAGGTCGGCGCGGTCTCCACCGGCGTGGTCTTCCCGAAGTACCGGGGCGATCTGGTGCAGGCGGCCGTGGTCACCGAGCGGATGCGCGAGGGCTCCATCGAGGCGCTCCGCATCCCGTCCAACCCCCTGGACGTGCTCGCCCAGCAGCTCGTCGCCATGGTCGCCCTGGACACCCTGCGGGTGGACGATCTGCTGGCCGTGATCCGCCGCGCCGCGCCCTTCGCCTCCCTGCCCGAGTCGGCGTTCACCGCGGTGCTGGACATGCTGGCGGGCCGCTATCCGTCCGACGCCTTCGCCGAGCTGCGCCCGCGTGTGGTCTGGGACCGCGTGGCCGGTACGGTCACGGGCCGCCCGGGTGCCCAGCGGCTCGCCGTGACCTCCGGCGGCACCATCCCGGACCGCGGGCTCTTCGGAGTCTTCCTCGCGGGCTCCGACCCCAAGAAGGGCGGCGGCCGGGTCGGTGAGCTGGACGAGGAGATGGTGTACGAGTCCCGGGTCGGCGATGTGTTCACGCTGGGCACCACCTCCTGGCGGATCGAGGACATCACCCGCGACCGGGTCCTGGTCTCGCCCGCTCCCGGCGTTCCCGGCCGGCTGCCCTTCTGGAAGGGCGACCAGCTGGGCCGCCCGCTGGAGCTCGGGCGCGCGCTGGGCGCGTTCCTCCGGGAGATCGGCGGAATGCCGGACGAGGAGGCGCGTCGGCGCCTGCTCGACGCCGGCCTCGACGCCTGGGCGGCGGACAACACCCTGTCGTACATCGACGAGCAGCGCCGCGCCTGCGGTCATGTGCCGGACGACCGGACCGTCCTCGTGGAGCGCTTCCGCGACGAGCTCGGAGACTGGCGGGTCGTGATCCACTCCCCGTTCGGGGCGCAGGTCCACGCCCCGTGGGCGCTGGCGCTGAGCGCCCGACTCGCCGAGCGGTACGGCATGGACGCGCAGGTGATGCATGCCGACGACGGCATCGTGCTGCGGCTGCCCGACGCCGACCTGATGGGCCTGGACCTGCTGGACTTCGATCCCGGGCAGGACCCCGGCCGGCCCCCGTCGCCCGCGCCGAACCTCTCCTCCGACGGCGGTCAACCTCCTGTGGGCGCGGCGGATGTGACGTTCGATCCGGGCGAGATCGGCGGGATCGTCACCGACCAGGTCGGGGGGTCGGCGCTGTTCGCCTCCCGGTTCCGCGAGTGCGCGGCCCGTGCGCTGCTGTTGCCGCGCCGCAGCCCCGGCAGGCGCACCCCGCTCTGGCAGCAGCGCCAGCGCGCCGCGCAACTGCTCCAGGTCGCCTCCGAGTTCGGATCGTTCCCGATCGTCCTGGAGGCGGTCCGCGAATGCCTCCAGGACGTCTTCGACGTTCCCGGGCTGACGGAGCTGATGGGCGACCTCGAAGCACGCCGGGTCCGGCTTGTCGAGGTGACCACCCAGGAACCCTCGCCCTTCGCCCGCTCGCTCCTGTTCGGCTACGTCGCCCAGTTCCTGTACGAGGGCGACTCCCCGCTCGCCGAGCGGCGCGCGGCCGCGCTCTCCCTCGACTCCCATCTGCTGGCGGAGCTGCTCGGACAGGCGGAGCTGCGCGAGTTGCTCGACGCCGACGTCCTGACCGAGCTGGAGCGGGAACTCCAGTGGCTGGCCGAGGACCGTCGGGTCAAGGATGTGGAAGGGGTCGCCGACGCGCTCCGGGTCCTCGGCCCGCTCACCGTCCCCGAGCTGGCCGAACGGGGCGCCCGCCCGGAGTGGGCCACGGAGCTGTCGACCGCCCGCCGGGCCATCCGGGTCCGGATCGGCGGCACGGACCACTGGGCGGCCGTCGAGGACGCGGGACGGCTCCGCGACGCCCTGGGGACCGCCCTCCCGGTCGGTGTCCCCGAGGCCTTCACCGAACCGGTGAAGGACCCCCTCGGCGACCTCCTCGCCCGGTACGCCCGCACCCACGGCCCATTCACCTCCGCGGGAGCCGCCGCCCGCTTCGGTCTCGGCACCGCGGTCACGGACGGCGCGCTCCAACGTCTCGCCGCGACCGGCCGGATCGTCCAGGGCGAGTTCCACCCGGCCGGTATCGGTCAGGAGTGGTGCGACGCCACCGTGCTGCGCCGGTTGCGGCGTCGCTCGCTCGCCGCGCTCCGTCACGAGCTGGAACCGGTCCCGCCCGCCGCGCTCGCCGGTTTCCTCCCGCAGTGGCAGCACCTGGGCGACAACAGTCTGCGCGGAATCGACGGACTGGCCCGTGCCATCGAACAGTTGCAGGGTGCGCCGGTCCCGGCGTCGGCCCTGGAGAAGCTGATTCTTCCGAGCCGGGTGACCGGTTACACCCCGGCGCTGCTGGACGAGTTGACGACCACCGGTGAGGTCGTCTGGGCCGGGGCCGGGGCACTGCCCGGCAAGGACGGATGGCTGTCGCTCCACCCCGCCGACAGCGCGCCGCTGCTCCTCCCGCCCCCGCACCCGCTCGAACTCACCGCGCTGCACGAATCGGTCCTGGCGGCCCTGAGCGGCGGGTACGGCCTGTTCTTCCGGCAGATCGCCGACCGGATCCGTGCCACCACGCATCCGGACTGCACCGATCCACAACTCGCCGACGCCGTCTGGGATCTTGCGTGGTCGGGCCGGCTCACCAACGACACACTGGCCCCGCTGCGGGCGCTCCTCGGATCCGGCAGGACGGCGGGGTCGACCGCCCACCGCGCCCGACGGAACGTCCCCCGCGGGCGTTACGGCTCGCTCACCGCCTCCGCCCGGCCGACGTCCCGCACCGGCCCGCCCACCGTGTCGGGCCGCTGGTCCCTGCTGCCCATGGTCGAGCCCGACCCGACCCGCCGCGCACACGCGCTGGCGCGCACACTCCTCGACCGCCATGGGGTCGTGACGCGCGGCGCGGTGCAGGCCGAGGGCATCGAGGGCGGTTTCTCCGCCGCGTACCGCGTCCTCTCCGTGTTCGAGGACAACGGGCAGGCGCGGCGCGGCTACGTGGTCGAAGGGCTGGGCGCGGCCCAGTTCGCGATGGACGGCGCGGTCGACCGGCTACGCGCCGCGTCCACCGCTCGCGACCGTGCGGAACCGGGTGCCGCGTCCCGCGCCCTGGTGCTCGCGGCGGCGGATCCGGCCAACGCGTACGGAGCGGCGCTGCCCTGGCCGGAGCCGCCGGACGGCGCCGGGCACAAGCCGGGACGCAAGGCGGGAGCCCTGGTGGTGCTGGTCGACGGCGAACTGGCGATGTACATGGAGCGTGGCGGCAAGACACTCTTGATCTGGCCCACCGACCCGGAGGACCCGGCACTCGCCGCGGCGGCCGGGGCGCTGGCGGCGGCCGCCCGCGCGGGTGCGCTCGGCACGGTCACGGTGGAGCGCGCCAACGGGGCCCCGTCCCTGACGTCGCCGCTCGGGCGCGCCCTGGAGGCGGCCGGATTCCTGGCCACGCCGCGGGGACTCCGGCTCCGCGCCTGACCCCTTCCGGGCCCGCCCCGGCGCCTCCCGGTCCCTCCCGTGCCCCGTACAGCCCCGCACGCCCGATGCCCCGCACCGTCCCGTGCCCCGACCGCGGTGTGCACGTCGCATCATGGAGACATGCCCGAAGGAGACACCGTCCTGCAGACCGCGTCCCGTCTGCGCGCCGCGCTCGCCGACCGCGTCCTCACCCACTGCGACCTGCGCGTCCCCCGGTTCGCCACGGCCGACCTGACCGGACGGACGGTGCTGGACGTCACGTCGCGCGGCAAGCATCTCCTCACCCGCCTGGAGGGCGGCCTCACCCTCCACAGCCATCTGCGGATGGACGGTGCCTGGCGGGTCTACGCCCCGGGCGAGCGCTGGCGGGGCGGTCCCGCCCATCAGATCCGCGCCGTGCTCGGCAACACGGCCCACACGGCCGTCGGCTACCGGCTCCCGGTCCTCGAACTCCTCCGCACGCGCGAGGAGGCACGAGCGGTAGGCCATCTCGGCCCCGATCTCCTGGGCCCCGACTGGGATCCCGGCACCGCCCTGCGCAACCTGCTCCGCGACCCTTCCCGACCGCTCGGCGAAGCCCTCCTGGACCAGCGCAATCTGGCCGGAATCGGCAACATTTACAAGGCCGAGCTCTGCTTCCTCGCCCGCGCCACCCCCTGGCTCCCGGTCGGTGACCTGGCCTCCCCCACCGCGGCCCGTCTCGTCACCACGGCCGGACAACTCCTCGATGCCAACCGCGACCGCCCCGTGCGCATGACCACGACGGGCGCGAACCGGCCCGCGCGCCCGGGCGCCGCACCCCTCCGGTACGGCGCGAACGAACGGCTCTGGGTCTACGGCAGGGCCGGTCGCCCCTGTCTGCGTTGCGGCACGCCGATTCGCGCGGCCGACCAGGACGCCCGCCCCACCTACTGGTGTCCGCGATGCCAGACCGGCCCCACGCCCGGGTACGTCGGGTAATCGCCGTCGAGCCACCGTGCCGAGCGGCCGGTGCCCCGGAACACAGCACCCACACTGCCGGCCGCCGCACACGGGCCGCCTGTTCTCCCCGTCACCCACCAATTGACGCTCCGTCAGATCAGGTCGTACCGTCCGTTCATGACCCTCACCGGGTACGACCTCACGGGCCGCTCCGCCTTCGTCACCGGCGCGGCGAGCGGCATCGGCCGGGCGAGCGCCGCCCTCCTCGCGGCAGCGGGCGCCACCGTGCACTGCGCGGACCGTGACGAGCACGGCCTGCTGGAGACCCGGGAACTGATCGCGGGAGCGGGCGGCACGGCCCACGTCCATCCCCTGGACGTCACCGACCGCAGCCAGGTCGGAGCGGCCGTGGCCAACGCGGGCGATATCGACATCCTGGCGGCGGTGGCCGGGATCATGCATACCAGCAGCGTTCTGGAGACCTCGGACGACGACCTCGATCGCGTTCTCTCCGTCAACTTCAAGGGCGTTCTGTACGCATGTCAGGAAGTGGCCCGCAGCATGATCGCGCGCGGCGTGCCGGGTTCGCTGATCACGATGGCCTCGGGAGCCGTCGACGCCGCGAGTCCCGGGCTGCTGTGCTACAGCGCGGCGAAGGCGGCGGTTGTCCAGTTGACGAGAACCCTCGCTACCGAACTGGGGCCACGATCCATCCGGGTCAACGCCGTCGCCCCGGGCTGGATCCGCACCCCCATGACCGCCCGCCACGACGCGGAACGGCAGCACCGGGCGGAGACCGCCATGGCACGGATGTCACCCCTGGGAAGAGTCGGCCGCCCCGAGGACGTCGCCCATACCGTGCTCCACCTCGCCTCCGACGCGTCGGCGTTCATGACCGGTCAGATCCTTCGTCCGAACGGGGGCGCAACCATGCCCTGGTAACACGCCTGACCATGGCGGCACGCCGCCGGAGAGCCCCCGCCCACCCGGCCGCACCACCCGTCCCCAGCGGCCCGGCAGCATCACCCGTCCCGCCCCCCGACCACCAAGCGGCACAACGCGCCCCGATCCCGGACCACCAGTCCACGCACCCCGCCCGAAACCCGGACCACCGGTCCACCGGCATGTGCGATGCGCCCGCTCCCGCCTGCCGTGTCGCCGCGGCGGCATGCACGGGCAGCAGGCTCAATCCCCACCCGCCGGCCGCCACCGCGCCCTCGACGAGCCCCGCATGGGCCGGTTCCAGCACCAGCCGCAGCACGGCCCACCACCAGACCCCGCCGAGAACGAGCGCCGGTACCCATCGCCGTACCATGGCTGCCTCCTCCTCCGGCCGAACGTAGTCCGGCGTGCTCGCCCGCCGGGAGGGCGCACCGGAGCACCACCAGCGCGCGGTACTCGGCCGTGGAGCCTTGTGCGCTCGCGCCCGGAACTCCCCCGAGCGTGTCGTGCGGGCCGGAACGCGCTGTGCGGGATCGTGCCCCCGCGGCGGCCGGCAAGGTCTCGGCCCGGCGGTCTCCGGCGCGAGGTCCGGCCTCATGAGGCCCCCGGGCGACCCGGGTGGCCGTCCCCCGTCCCCCCGCGGTCCGCCGCGCCCACGCCACGACCGCATCCAGGGCGAGCCCCCACCACGACCGCGTCCGGCACGGCGTCCCGGACGCACCGCACCACCCATGAGCCCCCACCGGTGTGGGGTGGGGGCTCGGCGGGCGCGGTCAGGACTCGTCGCGGCGGAGGGAGTCCTTGATTCCCTTCGCACGCTCCCGGGCATCGCCGGCGGCGCCCTTCGTCCGCCCCTTGGCCTGGTCCGTCCTGCCCTCGGCCTCCTTGCGGCGGTCGCCGGTCATCTTGCCCAGGGCCTCCTTGGCCTTGCCCTTCATCTTGTCCTTGGCACCTTCGTCAGCCATTTCGACTCCTTCGGATGAGGTTGAACGACCGCGCCGCGCCCTTCGGGACCGGTCCTACGCGGCTGTCCGACGGGACGAACGGCGAACGGGACACACCCGTGCTTCGAGAGCGTCGGATGTCCGCCGTCACGCCTGCTCCGCCTGGAACATCCAGGCGTGCTTTTCGAGGTCGGCGGTCAGACCGATGAGCAGGTCCTGACTGACCGGATCGGGGGCCTCGGTCTTCTCGATCCGTTCCCGCATGCGGCCGATCACCACACCGAGGGCGCCCACCAGGGCCTCCACCGCGTCCACGTCCGCGATCCAGCCGCCGGGTACGGACTCGATGGCCGTGGCCCTCGCCACCGTCCCCGACCGCCCGTCCGGATTGACGCCGAGGGCGGCGGCCCGTTCCGCGACCTCGTCGGAGTGCCGACGTGCGGTGTCGACGACCTCGTCGAGTTGCAGATGCACGGAGCGGAACCGCGGCCCGACCACGTTCCAGTGCACCTGCTTGGCCACCAGGGACAGATCGACCAAGTCCACCAGAGCACCCTGCAGCGCGTCTCCCACGACCTTCAGGTCGGCCTCGGACAGCGGACTCTTCACCACGGACATGCGCTTCTCCGATCTGATGCCTTCCGCCCAACACCCACCACGATGGCACAGACCAACCGAAATGGTCATTCGGGGAGAAATCATCTCAAGCGATCCGGGTCCGCCCCGGAAGCCCCACGCTCCCGCGCAGATCCCCACCACAGGCCCCCGGACACGGAAAAGCCCCGGCCGCCCCGCGAAAGGGGCCGACCGGGGCTTCCCACCGGACACCGGACCGCACGATCAGGCGGCGACGACATCCACCGCTTCCGCGGGCGCCTTGATGGTCACCCGACCCGTCGGCACACCCGCCACCGACGTCACGGAGACGGAATTGAGCATCGGGCGCACCGGCACGGGTACCGGATCGCCGACTGCCGCCGACTCGGCCAGTTCGGCCAGCGACAGCTCATCGCTCACTTCACGCATGAGCTCGGACATCCGTACGTCAAGCGCGTCGCAAATGGCGGAGAGCAGTTCGGAGGATGCCTCCTTCTGCCCCCGCTCCACCTCGGAGAGATAGCCGAGCGAGACTCGGGCGGACGAGGAGACTTCGCGCAGAGTACGGCCTTGGCGCTGGCGCTGCCGACGCAGCACGTCACCAAGCAGGCGACGGAGCAGAATCATCGGTGGCTCCCTCCTCGGACCGCGTAGCCGCATCCTTCACGCCCCACCGTACCGCCTTGCGCCGCGGCCGTGCGGGGAGCGATGTCGTGTTCACTCAGGGCTGCAAACATCAATTCCCCCCGTTCTGTTCCGTATCCTGTGCGCTTGCATTCTTGCGGAGTTCGTCGGAAAGCAGTGCGAGAACGTTCCGGACGCTCTCTTTACGGATGTCCGTACGTCCGCCGTTCAATCGCAGTGCCGCCGTGCATTCCGCGCCGTCCGGCCCGGCGACCGCCACGAAGACCGTGCCGACGGGGTTCCCGTCCTGGGGATCGGGACCCGCGACACCGGTGGTGGCCACTGCCCAGTCCGCTCCGAGAAGCCGGCGGACGCCTGTCGCCATCTGCCGTACGACCTCCGGGTCGACCGCGCCCCGTTCCGCCAGGAGAGCACCGTCCACACCGAGCAATTCTCGTTTCAGGGGCGTCGCGTAGGCCGTCACGGACCCGAGGAAGGAACGCGAGGCACCCGGCACGGACGTCAGTTCCGCCGCGACCAGACCGCCGGTCAGCGACTCGGCGACGGCGAGGGTCTCGCCACGGGTCACGAGCAGTTCCAGCACCCGGGCCGCGTCGGTCACCGCTCCGCCCCCGCCGACCCCCGCGCGCCCTGCTCGACAGCGGTTCCGGCGCCGGACTCCTCGGCCGCGAGCCCCCCGCGCCGCAGCACGACGGCCTGGCGTACGTAGTCGAGTCCGGTGACGACGGTCAGCACGACGGCCACCGCCATCACCCAGAACCGGAAGGTGGCGAGCGGACCGGTGAGCGCCAGGACGTACATGCCGACGGCCGTTCCCTGCGCCAGGGTCTTCATCTTCCCGCCACGGCTGGCCGGAATGACCCCGTGCCGTATCACCCAGAACCGCATCAGCGTGATGCCGATCTCGCGGAAGAGGATCACGCCGGTGACCCACCAGGGAAGGTCCCCCAGATACGACAGGCAGATGAGCGCCGCGCCCATGATCGCCTTGTCCGCGATCGGGTCGGCGATCTTACCGAAATCGGTGACAAGGTTGTACGTACGTGCGAGATGCCCGTCGAACAGGTCGGTGATCATGGCAATGGCGAACGCCGCCCAGGCAAAGGACCGCCAGGCCGGGTCGTAACCGCCGTTGTGCAGCAGCAACAGCACGAAGCCGGGCACCAGCACCAGCCGCAGCATCGTGAGCAGATTGGCGACGTTCCACAGACTGGCCTGATTGACGGCCGCGCTGCCCAGCTTGCCGCCGCGGACCGGCTTCGCGCCGGAGCCGCCTGCCGCGGATGCCGGGACTCCCGTCATCTGGCCGCCTCCATGAGTTCGGAACACTCGGCCACCAGGTCCACTCCTTCGGTACCCACGACCTTTGCTTCGACCATAAGGCCGGGCACGAGGCCCTCGCGTGCGGTGAAGAGCACCTGGCCATCCGTCTCGGGTGCCTGGTGCGCCGCACGCCCCACCGCGCCGTCCTCGTCGTCCACGGACTCGACAAGCACCTGGAGGGTCTCGCCGAGGCGCTCCTCGGCCCGCTGCGAGGTCAGCTCCTCGGCAAGCCGCGAGATGTGCGCGAGGCGTTCCGCGACGACATCGGCGTCGAGCTTGTCCTCGTAGCCGGCCGCCTCGGTGCCCTCCTCGTCGGAGTAGCCGAACACGCCGATGGCATCGAGCCGGGCACCGGTGAGGAAGCGTTCCAGCTCCGCCACGTCGGCCTCGGTCTCGCCGGGGAAGCCGACGATGAAGTTGGAGCGGGCACCGGCCTGCGGTGCCTTGCCCCGGATGGTTTCCAGCAGTTCCAGGAAGCGGTCGGTGTCACCGAAGCGGCGCATCGCCCGCAGCACCCCGGGGGCCGAGTGCTGGAAGGACAGGTCGAAGTACGGGGCGACCTTCGGGGTCGAGGTCAGCACGTCGATGAGGCCCGGCCGCATCTCCGCGGGCTGCAGATAGCTGACCCGGATCCGCTCGATCCCGTCCACCTCCGCGAGTTCCGGCAGCAGCGTCTCCAGCAGCCGGATGTCGCCGAGGTCCTTGCCGTACGAGGTGTTGTTCTCGGAGACCAGCATGACCTCCTTGACCCCCTGCCCGGCCAGCCAGCGGGTCTCGCCCAGCACGTCCGACGGGCGCCGCGAGATGAAGGAGCCGCGGAAGGACGGGATGGCGCAGAACGAGCAGCGGCGGTCGCAGCCGGAGGCGAGCTTCACCGAGGCGACGGGGCTGGTGCCCAGCCGACGGCGCAGGGGCGCCCGCGGTCCCGAGACCGGGGCGACGCCCTCGGGGAGGTCGTCCGGTGCGGGCACCGGCTCGGTCTGCTGGGCGTGCCCCGGCAGGGCCACCGCGGCGTCCTGCCGCTCGGCGGGGCTGATGGGCAGGAGCTTGCGGCGGTCGCGCGGGGTGTGCGAGGCGTGGACGCCACCGCTGAGGATGGTCTGCAGACGGTCGGAGATGTCGGCGTAGTCGTCGAATCCGAGCACCCCGTCCGCCTCGGGCAGGGCCTCGGCGAGGTCCTTGCCGTAGCGCTCGGCCATGCAGCCGACGGCGACGACCGCCTGGGTCCTGCCGTGGTCCTTCAGGTCATTGGCTTCGAGCAGGGCGTCGACGGAGTCCTTCTTGGCGGCCTCGACGAATCCACAGGTGTTGACAACGGCGACATCCGCGTCGGAGGCGTCCTCGACGAGCTCCCAGCCGTCCGCTGCCAAGCGGCCTGCGAGCTCCTCCGAGTCCACCTCGTTACGGGCGCAGCCGAGAGTGACAAGGGCGACGGTACGGCGTTCGGGCATGGGCTCAAGACTACTTTGTCCCGGCAGCCGCTCTGCCGTGCAGGTTCCCTCGTTACGCCCAGTGACGAAAGCGGCGGGCGCCGGCAGGATTGCCGTGCGCTCGCCGCCTCGCCGTCACCACCGGGGCACGGCTGCCGTCACCTCGCAAAACGTCTGCCGGCCGCCCGGCGCACAGCGCGCCGCGCGGCCGGCTCGTGCCGACGTCAGCCGACCGACGGATCGCCCTTCGTGTACGAGAGCCGCTCGACCTGGCCCGGCTGGAACGTGTCCTCGACCTTCTTGCCATTGACGAACAGCTCGATGGCCCCGGCGTCACCGAGGACGAGGTCGATCCGCTCCTGGTCCTGGAAGGTCTTGGACTGGCCCTGCAGCAGCAGACCGTCGAAGAGCTGTCGCCCGTTGTGGTCCTTGGCGGAGATCCAGCTCTTGCCGTCGTTCGCGCTGAGCTTCACCGTCACCTTGTCCCGGGGGGCCGCGGCGATGGCGCCGTCGGTGGGGTCCGGCTTGGGGTCGGCGGGCTTGGTGGGCTTGGGCTCGGGACTCTGCGTGTTGGCCTTGGGGCCCTCCGCGACCTGTGTGGTGGTGGGTGCGTCGTCGCCGCTCCTGAGGAACGTGAAGCCGACGAAACCGACGACGGCCACGATCGCGGCCACCATGGCGGCCGTCCAGTTGGGGCGACGGGGATCGGAACGGATGCGCTCGGCCTCGAACAGCGGGGCCGCGGACGTGGGCGCGGGACGGCCGCCGTGCTCGGCGTCGTACTGCGCGACCAGCGGTTCCGGATCGATGTGGACGGCGCGTGCCAGCATACGGATGTGCCCGCGCGCGTAGACGTCGCCGCCGCAGCGGGAGAAGTCGTCCTCTTCGATCGCGTGCACGATGGGAATGCGCACCCGCGTGGATGTACTGATCTCTTCGACCGTGAGACCTGCGGCGATACGAGCCTGCTGAAGCACTCGACCGATCAAGGGCCGGTCGTCTTCGGGGGAGTTGCCGATGGACACGGGGGCGCCTTTCGAGCGTGAGCCACCTGCTGGGTGTTCAGTCTAGGGGGGGTACGAAAGGGTGGGGCAACCGGGAGGAAGGACTTTGTACGCCATCGGAATCGAACACTGTCCGATGGGCCGGGCCGCCCCGGGAAGGACCATCCTGCCGCTCCTCCCTTCAACTTGACGTACGACCCGGCGAAACGGTTGCCCGGACTTCACCCGGGACGTGTCCTCGCACCGGCGTCGTACGACCGGGGCCGGGCGGTGGCGCGAAAGCACGGCCCCGGCTATGTCCCAGGGGCGTCTTCCCCGCGGATGACTGCCAACACCCCATCCAGCTCGTCCGGTTTCACCAGGACGTCGCGCGCCTTGGAGCCCTCGCTGGGCCCGACGATGTTCCGCGACTCCATCAGGTCCATCAGCCGGCCCGCCTTGGCGAACCCGACCCGCAGCTTGCGCTGGAGCATCGAGGTGGACCCGAACTGGGTGGAAACGACGAGCTCGGCCGCCTGGCAGAGCAGGTCCAGGTCGTCACCGATGTCCTCGTCGATCTCCTTCTTCTTGGCGGTGCCGACCACCACGTCGTCGCGGAAGACCGGCGCCATCTGATCCTTGCAGTGCTGGACGACGGCCGCGACCTCGTCCTCGGTGACGAAGGCGCCCTGCATACGGGTGGGCTTGTTGGCCCCCATCGGCAGGAACAGCCCGTCACCCTTGCCGATGAGCTTCTCGGCGCCGGGCTGGTCCAGGATGACCCGGCTGTCGGCCAGCGACGAGGTCGCGAAGGCGAGGCGGGAGGGCACGTTGGCCTTGATCAGACCCGTGACGACGTCGACCGAGGGCCGCTGGGTGGCGAGCACCAGGTGGATTCCGGCGGCGCGGGCCAGTTGGGTGATGCGGACGATGGCGTCCTCCACGTCGCGCGGGGCGACCATCATCAGGTCGGCGAGCTCGTCGACGATCACCAGCAGGTACGGGTACGGCGAGAGCTCCCGCTCGCTGCCCGGCGGCGGCTTGACCTTGCCGCTGCGCACTGCCTGGTTGAAGTCGTCGATGTGCCGGTAGCCGAAGGCGGCGAGGTCGTCGTACCGGAGGTCCATCTCCCGCACCACCCACTGGAGGGCCTCGGCGGCGCGCTTGGGGTTGGTGATGATCGGCGTGATCAGGTGCGGGATGCCCTCGTACGCGGTGAGCTCGACCCGTTTCGGGTCGACCAGCACCATCCGCACGTCCTCCGGGGTCGCCCGCACCATGATCGAGGTGATCAGACAGTTGATGCAGGACGACTTGCCGGACCCGGTCGCACCGGCCACCAGCACGTGCGGCATCTTCGCCAGGTTGGCCATCACATAGCCGCCCTCGACGTCCTTGCCGAGCGCGACCAGCATCGGGTGATCGTCCTCGGCGGCGTCCGCGAGGCGCAGCACGTCACCGACGTTCACCATCTCGCGGTCGGTGTTGGGGATCTCGATGCCCACCGCCGACTTCCCCGGGATCGGGGAGATGATCCGGACGTCGGGACTGGCGACGGCGTACGCGATGTTCTTGGCGAGCGCGGTGATCCGCTCGACCTTCACGGCGGGGCCGAGCTCCACCTCGTAGCGGGTGACCGTCGGCCCGCGGGTGAAGCCCGTGACGGCGGCGTCGACCTTGAACTCGGTGAACACGTTGGTCAGGGCTGCCACGATCGTGTCGTTGGCGGCACTGCGGGTCTTGCCGGGTCCGCCGCGTTCCAGCAGGTCGAGCGAGGGCAGCGCGTAGGTGATGTCACCGGACAGCTGCAACTGTTCGGCACGGGCGGGCAGGGGCTCGGACTGCGAACGGTCGGGCGCGGGCTTCGTCAGGTCGGGCACGCCGCCCGTCGGCGCTGCCCCCTTGCCCGGTTTCCGCCCGCCGTCGCCAGCCCTGGCGCCCGGCACCGGTGTGTCCGGGCGTTCGCGTTCGGCGGTGACGCCCTGGGTGAGGTCGGCGACGATCGGCGAGGGGGGCATGCCGTTGAGCACGGCCCCGTCGAGCGCCGCGGCCGCCGCGGCGGCGACGTCCACCGCGTCCATGGCGCGGTTCTGCCCGGCGGGCCTGCGAGACCGTCGGCGCCCGGCGAGCGCCTCGGCCTCCGCCTGTTCGGGGTCGTGGTCCTCCGCCTCGGCGCGTCGCGCCGGGGAGCGACGGGAACGGGCGGGCAGTGCCTCGCGCCACTGTTCCTCGTAGCGCTCGTCGTCGTTCTCCTGGTCCTCCTCCGGATCGTAGGGGGGGTCGAGAATGCCGAGCTTGGTGCCGAGCAGCCGCAGCCGTTGCGGAATGGCGTTGACCGGGGTGGCGGTGACGACGAGCAGTCCGAAGACGGTGAGCAGCAGGAGCAGCGGGACGGCCAGGACCTCGCCCATCGTGTAGATCAGCGGTTTGGAGGCCGCCCAGCCGATCAGGCCGCCCGCGTCCTGCATGGCCGTGGTGCCGTCGCCCCGCCCGGGCGATCCGCACGCGATGTGGACCTGTCCGAGCACGCCGACGACCAGTGCGGAGAGACCGATGACGATGCGGCCGTTGGCCTCGGGACGCTCCGGGTGGCGGATCAGCCGCACCGCGACGGCACCGAGCAGTATCGGTACGAGCAGGTCGAGCCGTCCGAAGGCTCCGGTGACGAGCATCTCGACGAGGTCGCCGACGGGGCCGCGCAGGTTCGACCAGGTGCCCGCGGCGACGATCAGCGCGAGGCCCAGCAGCAGGAGCGCGACGCCGTCCTTGCGGTGTGCGGGATCGAGTCCCTTGGCACCGCGCCCCACGCCGCGGAACACGGCGCCGACGGCGTGGGCGGCGCCGAGCCAGAGCGCGCGCACCAGACGGTAGACACCGCCGGTGGGTGACGGCGCCGGCCGGGGGGCGGCCGCCTTCTTGGCCGGTGCCTTCCTGGACGGCGCGGACTTCTTCGCGGCGGGCTTTCTCGCGGGCGCGGCTTTCTTCGCCGGTGCGCTCTTCTTGGCGGGCCCCGCGGTACGGCCGACGCGCTTCGCGGTGCCCGCCGTGCCCTGGGAACCCTTGCCGGACGTACGTGAGGCCATGGTTCCGAGGTTACCGGTGTCGACAGCCGTGAACACGTGTGCCTGCCGCTTCACCCGACCGTGTCGCTGTGCGTGGGCCGGAAACTGACGCGCTCTCACGCCTCGGCAGGAGCCGACGCCTCGTCACGGGCCATCGAGCGCCCGGTGGCACACGGCAGTTGGGAAGCGTCCCGGGCAACCGCCCGTCGGCAGGCCCGACGTCATCACGCGCACCCGCATCGCGCCGGTGGGTCCTTCCCCGTCACGGCCCGGCGCGGCCGTCGGCCCGCGGCCTCCGGCGTCCGTGCAGCTACGAGGCGTGCAGCTACGAGGGAAGGCTGGTCGCGCCGCTGCCGGTACCGGGCTCCAGCGCGTCGAGCGCCCGGCGCAGACCGGTGAGCTTGCGTTCCAGATGGGCGGCGGTGGCCACCGCGGCGGCATCCGCCGACTCGTCGTCGAGCTGCTTGGAAAGTGCCTCGGCCTGTTCCTCGACGGCGGCGAGCCGCGCCGAGAGCTCGGCAAGCAGCCCGGCCGGTTCGTTCTCGTGGCCCGCGCCGCCGTCGGTGTCGCCCTCCAGCTGGAGGCGCAGCAGGGCCGCTTGTTCCCGCAGCTTGCAGTTCTTCGTGTACAGCTCGACGAAGACCGAGACCTTGGCGCGCAGCACCCACGGGTCGAACGGCTTCGAGATGTAGTCCACCGCGCCCGCCGCATATCCCCGGAAGGTGTGATGCGGTCCGTGGTTGATCGCGGTGAGAAAGATGATCGGGATGTCCCGGGTCCGTTCCCGTCGCTTGATGTGCGCGGCGGTTTCGAAACCGTCCATGCCCGGCATCTGGACGTCCAGCAGAATGACCGCGAAGTCGTCCGTGAGCAGCGCCTTGAGCGCTTCCTCCCCTGACGATGCCCGCACCAGTGTCTGATCGAGCGCAGAGAGGATGGCCTCCAGCGCCAGCAGATTCTCCGGCCGGTCATCGACCAGGAGGATCTTGGCCTTCTGGACCATGGCCCGTCCTCCTCGCCCCGGAATTGCACCGGGCGCCGCCCCAGGGGACGACTCCCTTGCGCCGTCCGTCCTTGTGCCGGTCATGGTAGCCGCACCCCGCCCGTCACCACACCCTGTCACCGTGATGTCACTGTGCACACAAGGGAAACGTCGCAGAGAACGGGAAGGTTCCCCGTACGGGGCCCTCCCACACCCCCGCGAACACAGTCGATCATCAACTCATCGTAATTCTTTCCGTCACCAATCATTCTCCGCGCATCCATTGCTCCATGACGGACAGAAGATGATCAGGGTCAACAGGCTTGGTGACATAGTCGGAAGCACCGGATTCGATCGCCTTCTCCCGGTCGCCCTTCATGGCCTTCGCGGTCAGCGCGACGATGGGCAGTCCGGCGAACTGCGGCATCCGCCGGATCGCCGTCGTCGTGGCGTACCCGTCCATCTCCGGCATCATGATGTCCATCAGTACGACAGCGACGTTGTCGTGCTGCTCCAGGACTTCGATGCCGACGCGGCCGTTCTCGGCGTACAGCACCGACAGACCGTGCTGTTCCAGCACGCTGGTGAGCGCGAAGACGTTGCGGATGTCGTCGTCGACGATCAGCACCTTCTCGCCGTGGAACCTGAACGCCCTGCGGGCCTTCGGCGCCTCCTGGACTCCGGGCGTCCACTGCTCCTGCCCGGTGGCCGGGGCAGTGGTGCGGGAGGGCAGCGCGGGCTGCCGTCCGGCCCCGCCCAGGGCCTTGCGTCGGTGCGGCGTCAGCCCGCCGGCACCCCCGGCGGTGTTGCCGACGTCCGCCGGATCATGGGAGCCGGTCCCCGCGCCGACCCCCGGAGCGGACTCCGGAAGCAGCGCCTCCGCGGCTGCGACGCCGCGCGCCTCGGCACCCTCCGGACCGTTCTGCGGATACCCCTGCGGCGGCAACTCGCTGGGATGCAGGGGCAGGTACAGCGTGAACGTGGAACCGCGACCCGGCTCGCTCGCCGCGTGGATCTCCCCGCCCAGCAGCCGGGCGATCTCCCGGCTGATGGACAGTCCGAGCCCCGTACCGCCGTACTTGCGGCTGGTGGTGCCGTCCGCCTGCTTGAACGCCTCGAAGATCACCAGCATCTTGCTGGCCGCGATGCCGATGCCGGTGTCCGTCACCGAGAAGGCGATCAGGTCGGCGTCGGCCGCGCGCAGCGAACCGGCCTCCAGAAGCTGCTCGCGGATGGCGTTCGGCACGTCCTGGGTGGCGAGCCGGATCACCAACTCGACCGCCCCGCTGTCGGTGAACTTCACGGCGTTGGAAAGGAGGTTGCGCAGCACCTGGAGCAACCGCTGCTCGTCCGTGTTCAACGTGGCGGGCAGCTCCGGCGAGACCCGCACGGAGAAGTCGAGGCCCTTCTCCGCGGTGAGCGGCCGGAAGGTCGCCTCCACGTAGTCGACCAACTGGACCAGGGCGATCCGGGTCGGACTGACATCCATCTTGCCCGCCTCGACCTTCGTCAGATCGAGGATGTCGTTGATCAGCTGGAGCAGGTCGGAACCCGCCCCGTGGATCGTCTCGGCGAACTCCACCTGCTTCGGCGAGAGATTCCCCTCGGCGTTGTCGGCGAGCAACTTGGCGAGGATGAGCAGGGAGTTGAGCGGGGTGCGCAGCTCGTGCGACATGTTCGCCAGGAATTCGGACTTGTAGCGCATCGAGACCGCGAGCTGTTCGGCACGCTCCTCCAGGACCTGCCGGGCGTCCTCGATCTCGGTGTTCTTGACCTCGATGTCGCGGTTCTGCCGCGCCAGCAGCTCGGCCTTCTCCTCCAGTTCGGCGTTGGACTCCTGGAGGGCCTTCTGCCGGTTCTCCAGCTCCTTGGAACGATCCCGCAACTGCTCGGCCAGCTCCTGCGACTGTTCGAGGAGTTTCTCGGTCTTCGTGTTGACGCTGATGGTGTTGACGCTCGTCGCGATCATCTCGGCGAGCTGGTTGAGGAAGTCCCGCTGGATCTGGGTGAACGGCTGGAACGAGGCGAGTTCGATCACGCCGAGGACCTTGCCCTCGAAGAGCACCGGCAGCACGATCACATGCGCGGGCGGTGCCTCGCCCAGTCCGGAGGAGATCTTCAGATACCCCGGCGGAACGTTGTCCACCTGGATGGTCCGCTTCTCCTCCGCCGCCGTCCCGATGAGCGTCTCACCGGGGCGGAAGGACGTCGGCATCGATCCGGCCGAGTACCCGTAACTGCCCCTCATGCGCAGCTCGTACGCGTTGTCCTGGTCCGTGTCCGTCCCGACCGTGTCGGTCTCCCCGATCGGCATGGCCAGGAAGAACGCCCCGTGCTGCGCGGAGACGACCGGCGTCAGCTCGCTCATGATCAGCGAGGCCACGTCGTCGAGATCGCGCCGCCCCTGCATCAGACCGGAGATCCGGGCGAGGTTGCCCTTGAGCCAGTCCTGTTCCTTGTTGGTGGCCGTGGTGTCGCGCAGGTTGGCGATCATCGTGTTGATGTTGTCCTGCAGGGCCTGGATCTCGCCGGCCGCGTCCACGTCGATCTTGAGGTTCAGATCGCCCCGGGTCACCGCCGTGGCGACCGCCGCGATGGCGCGCACCTGGCGGGTCAGGTTCCCCGCCATCTCGTTCACCGACTCGGTGAGGTCGCGCCAGGTGCCGTCGACGTCCCGCACCCGGGCCTGACCGCCCAACTGCCCCTCGGTCCCCACCTCACGGGCGACCCGCGTCACCTGTTCGGCGAACGAGGACAGTTGGTCGACCATCGTGTTGATGGTGTTCTTCAGCTCCAGGATCTCGCCCCGGGCATCGATGTCGATCTTCTTGGTGAGGTCGCCCTTGGCGATGGCGGTCGTGACCGCGGCGATCTGCCGCACCTGACCGGTCAGGTTGGACGCCATCGAGTTCACGGACTCGGTGAGGTCCTTCCACGTCCCCGAGACGCCGGGCACGCGCGCCTGGCCGCCCAGTTCGCCCTCCGTGCCCACTTCACGGGCGACGCGCGTCACCTCGTCGGCGAACGAGGACAGCGTCGTCACCATCGTGTTGACGGTGTCGGCGAGTTCGGCGACCTCGCCGCGCGCCTCGACGGTGACCTTCTTCGTCAGATCGCCGTTGGCGACCGCGGACGACACCCGGGAGATGTTCCGCACCTGGCTGGTGAGGTTGTTCGCCATCAGGTTGACGTTGTCGCTGAGGTCCTTCCAGATGCCGGTCGCGCCGCGCACCCGGGCCTGGCCGCCGAGGATGCCCTCGGTCCCCACCTCACGGGCGACGCGCGTCACCTCGTCGGCGAAGTTGAGCAACTGGTCGACCATGGTGTTGACCGTCGTGACCAGTTCGAGGATCTCGCCCTTGGCGTCGACGGTGATCTTCTTGGAGAGATCGCCGTTGGCGACGGCGGTGGTGACCTCGGCGATGTTGCGGACCTGGAGGGTCAGGTTGTTCGCCATGCCGTTGACGGACTGGGTGAGGTCCTTCCACGTGCCGGACACTCCCTGCACCTCGGCCTGGCCGCCGAGCATGCCCTCCGTGCCCACCTCGCGGGCGACCCTGGTCACCTGCTCGGCGAAGTTCGAGAGCTGGTCCACCATCGTGTTGAGCGTGTTCTTGAGCTCCAGGATCTCGCCCCGGGCGTCCACGTCGATCTTCTGCGACAGGTCGCCCCGCGCGACCGCCGTGGCGACCTGGGCGATGCTGCGGACCTGATCGGTCAGGTTGCCGGCCATGCCGTTCACCGAGTCGGTGAGGTCGCGCCACACACCGGCCACCCCGGGCACCTGGGCCTGGCCGCCGAGCCGCCCGTCGGTACCCACCTCACGGGCCACCCGGGTCACCTGGTCCGCGAAGGCGGAGAGCTGGTCCACCATCGTGTTGATGGTGTTCTTGAGCTCCAGGATCTCGCCGCGCGCGTCCACGTCGATCTTCTGCGACAGGTCGCCCCGCGCGACCGCCGTGGTCACCTGCGCGATCTGACGCACCTGGGACGTCAGGTTCCCGGCCATGAAGTTGACGGAGTCGGTGAGCTCCTTCCAGGTACCGGAGACGCCGTCGACCCGTGCCTGGCCACCGAGACGGCCCTCCGTACCCACGTCCCGCGCCATCCGCGTTACCTGGTCGGCGAAGTTCGAGAGCTGCGCCACCATCGTGTTGACGGTGTTCTTCAGCTCCAGCATCTCGCCCGCGACATCGACCGTGACCTTCTGCGAGAGGTCGCCGTTGGCGACCGCGGTCGTCACCTGCGCGATGTCGCGGACCTGCCCGGTCAGGTTCCGGAACGCCGTGTTCACCGAGTCGGTGAGGTCCTTCCAGGTCCCCGCCGCACCCGGCACCTCGGCCTGGCCACCGAGCCGGCCCTCGACGCCGACCTCCCGGGCCACCCGGGTCACTTCCGAGCCGAAGGACTGGAGCTGGTCCACCATCGTGTTGACGGCGTTCTTCAGCTCCAGCATCTCGCCGGCCACGTCGACCGTGACCTTCTGCGTCATGTCACCGCTGGCCACCGCCGTGGTGACCTGCGCGATGTCACGCACCTGCGTCGTCAGGTTCCGGAAGACCGTGTTCACCGAATCGGTGAGGTCCTTCCACGTCCCGGCGGCCCCCGGCACCTGTGCCTGGCCGCCCAGCAGCCCCTCACCGCCGACCTCGCTGGCCACCCGGGTCACTTCGTCCGCGAAGGTCCGCAGCGTCTCGGTCATCTGGTTGATGGTCTCGGCGAGCTGCGCGACCTCGCCGCGCGCGCTCACCGTGACCTTCTGCGACAGGTCGCCGTTGGCGACGGCCGTGGTCACCTCGGCGATCCCGCGCACCTGCGAGGTGAGGTTCCCGGCCATCGTGTTGACGGAGTCGGTGAGGTCCTTCCACACCCCGGCCACGCCGGGCACCTTCGCCTGTCCGCCGAGCTCGCCCTCGGTGCCCACCTCGCGCGCCACCCGGGTCACCTCGGACGAGAACGAGGAGAGCTGGTCGACCATCGTGTTGACGGTGTTCTTCAGCTGGAGCATCTCGCCGGCCACGTGCACGGTGACCTTCCGCGACAGATCGCCCTTGGCCACCGCCGTCGTGACCAGCGCGATGTCCCGGACCTGGGCCGTCAGCCGGTACGCCATGGTGTTCACGGAGTCCGTGAGGTCCTTCCACGACCCGGACATCCCGCGTACCTGGGCCTGTCCGCCCAGCTTCCCCTCGGTCCCCACCTCGACGGCGACCCTGGTCACCTGTTCCGTGAACGCCGACAACTGGTCGACCAGGTTGTTGACCGTACGGGCGACCTTCAGGAACTCGCCGCGCAACGGGCGTACCGTTCCGTCGGCCGTGTGCGACCGCAGTTCCATCCGCTGTGCGAGATCGCCGTCGGCCACCGCCGACAGCACCCGACCGACCTCCGAGACCGGGCGGGCGAGGTCGTCGACGAGTTCGTTGGAGGCGTCGATGGCGGCGGCCCAGGAGCCCTCGCAGGCCCCCGTCTCCAGCCGCTCGGTGAGTTTCCCCTCACGCCCGACCACACGCCGCACCCGGGCCAGTTCCCCGGTGAGGTGGAGATTCCGGTCGGCGACCTCGTTGAACACCGCCGCGATCTCCGCCATCACACCGTCGCCCGAGACGGTCAGGCGCCTGCGGAAGTTCCCGTCGCGCATCGCCACGAGTCCCGCCAGCAGTCTGTTGAGCGCCGCCGCGTCGACGTCGATGGTTCCATTGCGCTGCTTCTTCACGGACTGTCCGCCTTTTGTGCGCGTGTCTGATCCCCGCGCCGCCACGCCAGACTCCACCGTGTCCCTCCCGCAGGGGTTGACCGTATCGCTCGGGTCCTATCCGGAGCTTGCCCAGATACTCATTGGCTCACCGCCACAGCCCACCGTCGACGGGTGACCATGTGGACGTCAAATCGTTGAAACGTACCAGGCCCGGACCGGTCGGCGTGCGGCCTGCGGCGGTTGGCGCGGATCGCGCTGTCGAGAAGCCCACACTTGTCCGCCCGCTTGCCCGTTCCTGGCCGTTCCTGCTCGAAGTCGGCCCTCGTGTACCCGGCACCCGGACCGAGCGTCTAGCCTGGCAGAGCGAATCGAAGCGGCGATAAACGGGCACAGGACTCGGGGAAGCGACGAGACACCACATGGGGAGTGCTGTGATCACCGCGCGCGCGGCTGCCACCTTCGAACCGGTCGGGCGCTCCGTGGCGACCGCACGCGCCTTCGTCCGGGACACCCTCCAGGGCTGGGGATACACCGATGTCGTCGACGACGCCGTCGTCCTGACCAGCGAGCTCGTGACGAACGCCGTGGTGCACGCCGGCACCGCCGCGGACGTGCTGTGCCTGCGCACGGAGGACGGCGTCCGCATCGAGGTCGCCGACCACTATCCGGAGCGCGAGGTCCCGCTCCAGCGCCCGGGCCCCGGCTTCGTCTCCCCGGACCGCGAGAACGGCCGCGGGCTGATGCTCTGCGCTGCGCTGGCCTCCCGGTGGGGCGTCGAGTACTCCCCCACCCACAAGCACGTCTGGTTCCAGCTCGATCTGCCCGAGCGCCCGGTCGGCATCCGTTCCGCGGGCCCGCAGCTCCCGGTCGGCCTGCTGCCGGTCGCGGACGAGCGCGTGCGCGTGGCGGTCGTCCAGATCGACAGCAGTGGTTCGGTGGCCGCCTGGAACGAGGACGCCGGGTTCCTCTTCGGCCACACCGCTGAGCAGGTCGTCGGGAAGCAGCTCACCGACTTCACCGCCTGGCCGCAGACGCCGGGCACCAACACCGGCATCGCCGAGGCCCTGCGGCTCTCGCGCTGGGAGGGCAGTTACGGGATCCGGGGCGCGGACGGCCGTACCATCCCCGTCTACGCCTCGCACCTGCGGATCCGTGACCCGCACGGCGAGCCGTCCACGGTCTGTCTGCTCGTCCGCGACTACGAACGCGCCGTCCTCCAGTCACCGCCGCGCGCCCCGGTATCCGACGCGAACGCCGAGAGCCGCAAGACGGACCCGTTCGAGATCTTCATCGGCTCCCCCGCCCCCGACGACCTGGACGGCCTGCTCCAGCGCACGGTCGAGCGGGCACGTGACATGCTCGACGCCGATTCGGCCTTCCTGCTGCTGGCCACGGACGACGAGACCGAGCTGGAGGTGCGGGCCACGACCGGGCTCCCCTCCGCCCGGCAGCGCTTCGCCCGGGTGCCGGTGGAGGCCGGAACGGGACGTTACGGCTCCGCCCGGATGCCCGCCGTCCACGAGGACATCGACAGCATGCCCGGCGCCGTGCCCCTGCTGGGCGGCACGGGAATGCGCTCGGTCGTCACCGTGCCGCTGAAGGTCGAGGGCAGGCTCACCGGCTCGCTGGGCGTCGCCGCGGAGGCCGCGGGCCGGTACTCCAACGAGGAGGCGCTGCGTCTCCAGTTCGCCGCGGACCGCATCGCGCTGGCCGTCGAGTCGGCCCGTCTGGGCGAGTTGGAGCGTCTGCGTCGCGGTTCCCTCTCGTTCCTCGTCGAGGCCTCCGACCTGCTCGCGGGCACGCTGGACCGGGATCAGACGCTCGCCCTGATGGCGCAGATGACGGTCCCCACCCTGGCCACCTGGTGCGCCGTCTACACGATCGCGGACCAGTCCTCGGAGCCGGACCTCTCCTACGTGCTGCACGAGGACGAGGAGCGCATCGACGGTCTCAAGGCGCTGCTTTCGAGAATCGCTCCGCCGGACCCGGTGCCGACCCCCGGCGCCCGGGTCTGGGCCGCCCCTTCCGCGGCTGCCCACCAGGCCGCCCTGCGCACCTCGATGCGGACGCTCGGGCTCGGCGAACCGGGCCCCGGCATCGGCACCACGCTCGCCACCGCGGCCGCCGTGGGCGGCGAAACGGTGGTCCTGCCGCTGGTCGCCCGGAACCGCGTCATCGGCATGCTCACACTCGGCAAGCCGTCGGACGACCACTTCCGCCAGGAGATCCTGGAACTCGCCGAGGACCTGTCCCGTCGTGCCGCCCTGGCACTGGACAACGCCCGCCTGTACTCGGAACGCATGGCGATCAGCCAGTCGCTCCAGCGCAGTCTGCTGCCGCCGGGGCTGCCCGAGGTACCCAACGTCGAGATCGAGGTCATCTACCGCGCGGCGGGCGAGGGCAACGAGGTCGGCGGCGATTTCTACGACGTCTTCCCGATCCGCGACGGCGCCTACGGCTTCGCCATCGGTGACGTCTGCGGTACGGGCCCGGAGGCGGCAGCGGTCACCGGTCTCGCCCGCCACGCCCTGCGCCTCCTCGCCCGCGAGGGCTTCGGCGGCCCGGCGGTGCTGGAGCGCCTCAACGCGGCGATCCTCGACGAGGGTGCCCGCAGCCGCTTCCTCACGCTCCTGTACGGCGAGCTGTGGCCCCAGGAGGACGGCAGTGCCCTGCTGAAGGTGGTCTGCGCGGGCCATCCCCTGCCGTTGCGTCTGCGCCAGGACGGCTCGGTCGAGGCCGCGGCCGAGCCGCAACCCCTGCTGGGCGTGATGGAGGACCTCGACCTGTACGAGCAGACCGTGACACTCGCCCCGGGCGATGTCCTGCTGTGCGTGACCGACGGTGTCACGGAACGCCGGGAGGGCACCCGGATGCTCGGCGACGACGGCCTGGCCGATGTCCTGGCGACCTGCACCGGCCTGACGGCCGGTGCGGTGGCCTCGCGCATCCTGCGGGCGGTCGAGCGCTTCGCCGCCGAGCCGGCCTCCGACGACATGGCCATCCTCGCCATGCGCGTGCCCGAACCGCCTGCCGCCTGAACGCACTTCGCCCGGCGCCTCGGTGGGCGGGGGAACGGGCGGCCCCCTTCCGAAGGCGCCGAACCGTCGCGGACGGACCACCGTCACCGGGCGTGCCGGGTGTTGAGGCGGGCGGCCCGGCGTGTCAGGTGGTCGCGCTCGGCAAGGTTGGGGGCCTTGCGGGCCGCCTCGGTGTACAGGCGCGCCGCCGTTTCCAGGTCGTTGTCGCGTTCGTGAAGGTATGCCGCGACCGCCGTGTGGCGGGGTAGTGAGTCGTCAAGGGCTGCGAGCGCCGCGAGACCGGCACGCGGGCTGTCGGCCTCGCCGACGGCCACCGCTCGATTGAGCCGGGCGACCGGGCTGTCGGTCAGGCGTATCAGCTCGTCGTACCACTCGACGATCTGTGCCCAGTCGGTCTCCTCGGCGGTGGGTGCGTCGGCGTGGAGGGCGGCGATGGCGGCCTGGGACTGGAACTCGCCCAGCCGGTCGCGGGCGAGGGCCGCCTGGAGGATCCCGATGCCCTCGCCGATCGCCCCCGTGTCCCACCGGGCCCGGTCCTGCTCGGCGAGCGGCACCAGGCTGCCGTCGGGCGCGGTGCGGGCGGCGCGCCGGGCATGGTGAAGCAGCATGAGGGCGAGCAGCCCCGTCACCTCGGGGTGGTCGATCGCCGTCGCGAGTTGCCGGGTGAGGCGGATGGCCTCGGTGGCGAGGTCGACATCACCGGAGTAGCCCTCGTTGAAGACCAGATACAGAACGCGCAGCACGGTGGCGACGTCGCCGGGCCTGTCGAGCCGCACTCCGGAGACAGTGCGCTTGGCACGGCTGATGCGCTGCGCCATGGTCGCTTCGGGCACGAGGTGGGCGCGGGCGATCTGGCGGGTGGTGAGTCCGCCGACGGCGCGCAGGGTGAGCGCGACGGCGGACGACGGCGAGAGCGAGGGGTGGGCGCAGAGGAAGTAGAGCTGGAGTGTGTCGTCGGCGGCGGACGTGGGCCCGGGTGCCGGTTCCTCGTCGACGCGGTCCTCGCGCCGACGGCGGGCGGCATTCGCCCGGGTCGCGTCGAGGAACCGGCGCCAGGCCACGGTGACCAGCCAGCCCTTCGGGTCACGAGGCGGGTCGGCCGGCCAGGTGCGGACCGCCTCGACCAGCGCGTCCTGGACGGCGTCCTCGGCCGCCGCGAAGTCGGCTCCGCGGCGGACGAGGATGCCGAGCACGCTCGGCGTGAGGCTCCGGAGCAGAGCCTCGTCCATCGGTGAGGTCATTCCGTGATCGTGGGCGGCGCGGCCAGGAAGGGACGCAGCTCCAGCCACTCGTGGATCGGTTCTCCTCCTGCCCCGGGTGCGGCGGACAGTTCCCCGGCCAGTTCGACAGCGCGTTCGTACGTGTCCACGTCGATCACCATCCAGCCGGCGATGAGGTCCTTGGTCTCGGCGAACGGGCCGTCGGTGACCGGGGGACGGCCCGCGCCGTCGTACCGGACGAACGTCCCCTCGGGTGCGAGTGCCTGACCGTCGACGAACTCACCCGTCGCCTCCAGCCGGGACGCGAAGTCCTGCATGTACTGCATGTGGGCCGAGATCTCCTCCGGCGTCCACTGGTCCATGGGAACGTCGTTGACCGCGGCCGGCGCACCGCGGTAGTGCTTGAGCAACAAGTACTTGGCCATCGGGATCTCTCCTCGGTACGGGTACGACCCATTGTGGTCGCGTGCACTGCGAGGACGGAGCAGGCCACCGGATTTCGACATCGGCGCCCGGGATTCTTTTGGCACGCGCGGACGGCCCTCCCCCGTGCCCGGCTCCACCGCGGTGGGGTGCGCGGGGCGAAGTCTTGAGCGGGGAGACCTCGCATGTGCGCCGCCGCTCAGGTGCAGACGGGAGACAGATACAAGAAAGGCCCTCGCCATGATGGCGAGGGCCTTTCCTACTGAGCCCCAATGCGGAATCGAACCGCAGACCTTCTCCTTACCATGGAGACGCTCTACCGACTGAGCTATTGGGGCCTGCTGCGCTGTGGCAACGGTGTAAAGCATACCCCGAAATCAGGAGCACTCAAAACCACGGGGTACCCACGTTCCTGACATCTCGTCATCCCGCTCGGAGCCGCATCGGCCGTGGCCCACCGCAGCCCGCCCCGACGGTCCGAACCGAGTAGCACCGAAATGGCTCGGGAACGCGAAAAAGCCCCGTGCCACAAGGGCACGGGGCTTTCCCACAAAAGGAGTCCGGCGGCGACCTACTCTCCCACAGGGTCCCCCCTGCAGTA
>NZ_JBIBYN010000028.1:0-102045 GCF_043083325.1 Streptomyces sp. NPDC014734
ACGTAGACGATCGCCGCGAACAGGGTCTCATCAGGCGTGTCCTGCGTCCCGCCGCCCTGCGGACGCACCCTCGACGGCGGGATCAACGGCTTCGCAATCTCCCACAGCCCGTCCGGAACAATCCAGCTCCACGCATCCCGCCCCATGAACAGCCCAACGAGTGATCACCACATAGGACACCGTCTTAGAAGTCATCTCATTTGGCGAGTCTGCGGTAGCAGATGAGGGTGCAGGCGATGCTGGTGAAGGCCAGAAAGTGGTCGGCCTTGCGTTCGTAGCGGCGGTGGAGTCGTCGGCAGCCGGCGAGCCAGGACATGGTGCGTTCTATGGTCCAGCGGTGTCGGCCGAGTCGTTGTGAGGTCTCGATGCCTTTGCGGGCGATGCGGTGCCGGATCCCGCGTCGGCATAGCCATTTCCGCAGGTGACGGTAGTCGTAGCCCTTGTCGGCGTGGAGCTTGCCGGGCCGGCGTCGGCGGGGGCCTCGGCGGGAGCGGATGGGCGGTATGCCTGTCACGAGCGGGATCAGGGCTTGGCTGTCGTGGACGTTGGCGCCGGAGATTGCGACGGATATAGGCAGACCGGTCCGCTCGGTGATCAGGTGGATCTTCGACCCGTACTTGCCCCGGTCGACAGGATTCGGAGCTGTCAGGTCCCCCTTTTCAGGGCCCGCATGTTCACCGAGTCGATCGCGCACCTCGACCAGTCCAGCTCGCCGCGGGCACCGAGTTCGTCGAGGACCAGGCGGTGGAGCTTGGCCCACACCCTGGCCTTCGACCACTCCGAGAACCGCCGGTGGGCGGTCGCTCCGGACGGGCCGAACGACGCCGAAGGCAGCTGCTGCCAGGTACAACCCGACGTGGCCACGAAGACGATCGCGGCCAGCACCTCCCGGTCGCCGTGCCGACGCCGACCACCACCCTGCGGCCGAGACGGCGCCTCCGGCACCACCCGCTGGAACAACTCCCACAACTCGTCCGGCACCAGCCGCTCAACGATCCCCACCATGACTCACAGAATACCGAGTCGCCCAAATGAGATGACTTCTAAGGGGGTGGAGGCGGCTGGATGTGCCCGGGTCCTCCTCGAAGACGACCGAGTCCTCGATCCCGGCCTCGTCCAGGACGAGGTTCTGCCGGGCGGTCGACTGCTGGTCGGTCGAGACCCGCTTGTAGACAAGGTTCGCCACCGAGGGGCCCCTTCCGCGTGGAGGATCGGCCCCTACCTGTCGTTAAACCCTGTCAGCAATCATCATCGGATCTGATTGGATTCGCGCCGCCGTGAACCCCCGGATTGCACTGGTTCATTGGACGCGTCGGCCGCCTCTCGTCAAACGATCGTTTGACGACAGCAAACATCCGCCCACCCATCGGATCAACCGGACGTGAAGGCTCGCGACGAAGTGGAGGCCCGCGCGCATCCTCGATTGCTGGATACTGGGGCCATCTTGGAGCTTAAATGACTTACTAGCGATCTAATTTGACACATAGTGAGGAGCGTGCGTAGCTTTGAATATTACGTGAGCCACATAGCAACCAACTTGTTTGGAAAGGAAGTTATCCGTGACCATCACTGTCGACTCCTCACGCCTCTCCCTGGTCCGTGAGGAGTCCACCTACCTGGCGCTCCACACCAGCCAGGGCGGTCGGACCGTCTACACGACGCGCATCCCGCTCGCCGACCTCTCGGTCATCCTCACCATCCCCGACCCGGCCAAGCCGGACCCGGACAACCGCAAGGTGGACATCAACCACGCCAAGGGCTTCGGCCAGTACCTTGCCGACAATCCTGGCTGGGTGGCCCCGACCCTCCTCATCCGCGACACCGGCGGCTGCCGCTTCGAGCCGATCAGCGAAGACGGCTCGGTCGGCTACCTCACCATCCCATGGTCCATTGGTGGCATCGGACGCCTGATCACGATCGACGGCCAGCACCGCATCCTCGGGGTCCACCTGGAAAAGAAGCGAATCACGGACGAGGTCTCCCGCATCGACCGGGAGATCCACCGCGCCAACGAGGCCAAGAAGGCGAAGCTGGAACAGGACCGCGAGGCCCTGATCGGCAGAATGCAGCGACTCAAGGACGAGTTCGTCGGCATTGACATCTACGTGGAGCCCGACGGCGTCAGCGGCCAGCAGATGTTCGTCGATGTCGCAGACAACGCCAAGGGCATCTCCGGTGCCGTCCGGGCACGCTTTGACACCTCGCGCATCGCCAACCGCACGCTCAGCGACATCGTCACCCACCCCCTCTTCCTGGGCAAGATCGACATCGAGCGGGACCGGATGACTCTGGCCAACCGCAACCTGATGGGCGCCAAGCACGTCGCCGACATCACGCGGGCTGTCATCGCTGGCCCCGGTGGCCGTGTCAGCAAGAAGGTCGAGTCGCTGACCGACAACGAGGTCATCGAAAGCGTCCGCAGTTTCCTAGATGTCATCTCCATCGCTTTCACCGCGCTCGCGGAGATCACCGAGGAGGACGTGGACCACTACGACCCCTCGCTCTCCGAGAAGAAGAAGAACGAGCCGCCGGCACCCCCCACCAAGGCCATGAGGCTGCGCGAGTCCTCGCTCCTGGGTTCCGTGGGCATGCTCCGCGTCTTGGGCGGCGTCTATCGCAACCTGCGGGAGGATGGAGTCGAGGACGGTGACATCCAGGAATTCTTCAAGCGGCTCGACCGGCACATGACCGCCCCGGTCACAGAGGACAGCATCTGGCGTACCACAGCCGCGAACGAGGACTTCGAGCCGAACGCCTCCGCCCCGATCATGCGTCAGCAGAACGTCGTGCACCTGACCAAGGTGATCACGGACTGGTACAAGAAGGCCCCGGCCGCCATCTGATCCACCAGCAACACAGGAGCCCCCTCCACATCTCACGCGGAGGGGGCTCCTTGGTTTCCAATGTACGCGGGCTCACGCACCCTCGACTGGTTGCTGATCTCTGTGCTGCGGACCTGCACCGGCGGCTGCCCCGGCTGTGCGATGAGCTGAAGGCCCTGACCGCCCAGGCGCAGTCCCTGATGCCGCCCGCGCGGCACGCACACTACGTGGAGAACCTGCCCAACCCCCGTCTTTGCCGCTGCCCGTTCCCCTTCAGCAGCAGTGACGCGCTCGGTTGGAGCCGGCTGTCAGTAGCCCGCTGCTTCCCTCATCCGGCGACGGACCTCGTCACCGAAGAACACAGGAGCCTTCGCGCCCGGATAAGGGTGGGAGTGGTGGTGGTCGCCTGTCTCGGGATCAAAAACGAAGAACGCCGTCCACGTTCCTCTCCCGTTGGATTCGATCAGTGCTTCCACGCAGAAGCCGTTCGTCACGACCCTCCTGACCCGCCAGGCGTCTTTTGCGACGGCGCGCACGAGGGCGGCGAACTCGATCTCCGCAGACGTCGGGATCCTGGAGCCCGGCGACTCGTCGACCTCGACGGCCCCCACGGTGGACTGCTTCATGGCGACCTTGATGAGCAAGCCAGCAGCAACGACAGCCAGGGTGGCGGAGCCCTTCAGCAGGCTCATGGCTGCACCGCCGGTGCCGGGAGTGCTCCCGGCATCCTCGCTACGGGTGTTCTGGTCGGGCACGCGCCCCCCTTCAGATCCGGAAATCTACCGCCAGAGTAGTGGTCGTGCAGCCATCCGTCCGATGGGTCGCGGCTATGACGGGTTCAGCCAAGGTGAGCGGAGTCAGGCCGCGCCGGTCGGCGGGCGTGAGGAGGCTGACCCTTCCGAAGGGCGGATGCGGCGGTCACTCCTCCTGGCCGTCGTCGTCATCGAGGTCGGGCGCGTCCGGATCGCGCAACGGCCGCAGGGACCCGGCAGCCGGGGTGGAGGCCGTGAAGCTGTGGCGGCCCAGGCAGTTCAGATTCCGGTGCTTCAGCGGGGACAGCCGCGCGACGTCCTCATCCCTGAGCTCATGGCCCTCGGCGCGGAGCTGGGCGACCGCGACGTCGATGTACCTGGTGGTCCACAGGACGACTGCGTTCAAAACAAGACCCAGCGAGCCCAACTGATCTTCCATCCTGTCCCTGTATGCCTGGTGGATGGTGCCCTTCTTGCCGTGGCAGATGTCGCGGGCAAGTTTGTGGCGGGACTCCTGGACGGTCAGCTGCTTGTGCATCTGCCGCCGGTAGGTGTCATCGACCGGGTCGACCACGGCGAGCAGGTGGAGGGTCTTGGCGATCCGCCCGTACTCGGCGAACGCCTGCCCCAGCGGCGTGGGATGCCCCTCGCGGCCGAACATCCGCAGCAGGTCGTAGGCCCGTACCTGGTTGGTGACCAGGGAGCCCGCCACCGCAGCATGTCCAGCCAGTGCGTGACCACCTTCTTCACGTTCACCTTGTTCCGCGCGATCGCCTCCAGCGGCCCGTACCCGCCCGCCGGTTCGGCGCCGGGCATCGTCGCCTTCCAGAACCGCTGGTCTTCGAGGTCCTTGAACCGCGGAGAGAAGCGGTAGCCCAGCAGCTTGAAGATGCCGAAGACCATGTCGGAGTAAGAGGCGTTGTCGGTGGCGACCATCTCCGGCTTCACCCCGCCGTCCAGGTGCAGCAGCGCGTCCAGGATGAACAGGGAGTCGCGCGGAGTGCCGGGGATCACCACCTGCCCGATCCCGATCACCTGGTCATTGATCGCGTTCAGCCAAGTGATCCTGGTCTTCTTCGCGAAGTAC
The DNA here is from genome assembly GCF_043083325.1 of Streptomyces sp. NPDC014734. Taxonomy (NCBI): domain Bacteria; kingdom Bacillati; phylum Actinomycetota; class Actinomycetes; order Kitasatosporales; family Streptomycetaceae; genus Streptomyces; species Streptomyces sp. NPDC014734. The sequence goes on from NZ_JBIBYN010000028.1 coordinate 4,662, forward strand.
TTGGGGTTCGGCGCGGCGTTGATGGTGCGGACGGGGACGACGAACCGCAAGCCGTCGACGGAGGCGAGCAGCCCCCTTGCCCCAGTGCTGGACGATCGGCACCTGGGTCTGGGCCTCGATCAGCGCGGCGTTCGCCGCGGCGATGGTGTCCGCGCGCAGGTAGTACTGGTCGACGTGGACCAGCCGGGAACGGGTGAGTGCCTCGATGTTCGGGTTGATGATCGGGGTCATGCCGATGTTGCATGCCTCGCTCACCAGCAGGGCGACGACCGAGGTGGCCAGGTCCTTCATACGGGTCCTGCCGTCGCCCAGGTGTACGAAGGCGTCCAGGAACCCGGTCCAGGCGTGCACCTCGAACAGCAGGTCCGGCAGGTCGATCTTCGGGAGCATCTTCTCGACCCGCTTGCGCAGCCAGTTCAGCGACTTCGGCTCAGCGAGCGCGTGGGGCTTCTCCACCTTCAGCTTCGCCCGCCCGTTCGGCTGCACCTCGATGCTGATCTTCGCGTCGGCGCCGGCCTCCTGAAGCCGCTCGGCCATCTGCCTCTACGCCGCGTCCAGCACGGCGATCAGCTCCCCGAGGTGCTGCTCGGCGTCCTCGTCCAGGCTCAGGCCCGCCAAGACGTCCTCACGCACCGCCTCCCAGCCCTTGCCCTGAAGCAGTCGGGCACGCGGGTCGGACCAGCGGTGCGATGAAGAGGCGAAGACGTCACGGCGCTTGAGCGCGCGGAAGAGCTGTTCCAGAACGCCACACCACATAGGCGTCACGGTCCACCGCCCCCTGGGGCAGCTCGGCGTTCGCGTAGACCGCCTTGCACCATTGCGCCGGCACCAACTTGTCGTCGATCTCGCGCGGCAGCAGCGGCTTCTCGCCCACCTTCCTCCGCGACAGGGCCGGGAGCCGCTGCACCCCGGTGAGAATCCGTCTTCCGCCGGGCGCCGCATCCAGCGCCTTCGACTCGCCCAGCAGCGACAGGAACGGGCGCACGGTGTTTTAGCGCAGCGCCAGCGCCCCGCGCAGCGCGGTCTCCGCCGTGTCCTCGTCCTCCGGCACCAGGCTCACCACCGTGGCCGCCGCGCTGGAGAGCACGGCCCGGGGTGCGATTTCCTCCAGCGCCTGCCACAGAGCGGCCGTATCCACACTGCAGCCGGTCTCGTCGATGAGCTCCAGCTCCTCGATGACAACCTTCGAGATACGGGCCGTGATCCGCGCCGCCCTCTCCAGCTGCGGCAGGGTCGACAGACGCTGCTTGTCCGTGGACCGCTTCGCGGTGCTGATCAGCCGCGTCGCCATCAGGATCTCGACCAGGTCCAGCGCGTCATCGACCGCCTTCGCCTCCAGGTGCCGCATCACCGCGGTGAGCATCGCCGTGCGCTTGGGCTCCGGGGTCCGCTCCAGCTTCGGCGCCTTGGTACCCAGCCCGTACCGGGCCAGCGCGGACAGCCGGTTCGGCGGAACCCGCTCCAGCTTCACTCGCCCCAGCTGGAAGGCGGCGATGTTCTCCACCCGCTGCAACGCGCCCTTCATCGCGGTGCCCGTGGACCGCGTCGGGGGCCGGCGCATCCGCTCCAGCTCCGAATACCGCCCGCCCTCCGGCGTCTTCAACGTGGCCACCAGGTCACCGGGCAGCGCCGGATCCGCCCGCCGGGCCGCCTTGGCGACCGTGGCATGCAGCCGCTTGTCCGCGACGGCACGGACCTCGGCGACCTGCCGGGCCAGCACACTCACCCCCAGTAAGAGCACTCGGTTGCGGCGCAGCCAGCCCACCGCGTGATCGAACAACGCCTTCGGCCCCTCCGCGTGCGCCGTCCACGCACAGCCGTGCAGGAAGGCCCGGAACTACCGGCCCCACTCGCGGTCCTCGTACGCGTGATAGCCGTACGCGTCACGTATCTCCCACGCGTGCTCGTACGGCGTCGGTCTGCGCTCCGTGTACCGCTTGATCTGGGAGACGTCCTCGATCCCCAGCTGCTCGGCCAGATGCTCGACGACCGGCCATGGCACCGCGAGGGGGTCCTCCAGGAACAGCCCGATATACCTCACCGTGCACATCTGGAGAGCAAAACCAAGACGGTTGTGGTCCCCGCGTCGCTTCGCGATCAGCTTCAGGTCCTCGTCATCGAGGAAGAAGAAGCGCTCCAGCTCGGGCCTCGTCGGCTCCTCGGCGAACTTCCCATACGTCTCAGCCTGCTCGTCAGTCAGAAATTCCACCGGCATGCGGCGGACCGTAGCCATCCCCCACCAGTGATCGAGGGACTTTCCGCCGAACCCCCGCACGGGACCGATCACCTTGTGCTAGACGCTCAAGATCAAGTGCTTAGCGTTACTGGCTGTTCCGCTGGTCCAACCGCCGCCAATTGCATCAGATGCGAATTGGCGACAGCGTGCGAATCGCCCTGAAGGAGGGCGCCAACCGCGCTGCGGATTGGTGGCGTTGGGCGCTTGAGCTACTGGTGACAGTAGCGGCAGGAACAGCCTTGCCGCCACTCACCCGGGGGCTGACCTGCGGGTTTTCTGGCGACTCGCATAGGATGCGATTTCCTCGCATCAGATGCGAGTCACGGAGAGTGGTGGATCGGTGGGGTTCAACGGGTCGATACCGGGTGCGGTGAGGCTGCATCTGGTGGACGGGGTCGCGCTGCTGCGGCCGGAGGAACAGGTCTTCACGGCGATGCTGACGGGGTTCGCCAATCAGCAGCTGGCACGGAACCTGGCCCGCACGACGGTGGAGGGCCGGGAGAACGCGGTGAAGGCGTTCACCGCGTACGTGAACACCTACCCGTGGAACTGGACGCCGGCGATGGTCGACGAGTGGCTTGGGGATCTGCGCTCGCTGCGCGATCTGAAGCGTTCGACGATCCGTTCGTACTCCGAGGCCGTCCGGTCCTTCTGCCACTTCGTGACCGACCCCCTCTATGAGTGGACCGCGACCTGCGAGGAGCGCTTCGGCACCCACCCGGTTCAGGTGGTGCACGAGTGGAACACCGCGGTGCACGTCCAGGACAACGAGTCCGACCCGAAAAAGCGGGCGTTCACCAAGGCTGAGCTACACGCCTTCTTCGCCCACTGCGACGACGAGGTCGCCCGCATCCGCTCGCTGGGCCGCAAGGGCTGGCTGCCCGCGTTCCGCGACGCCACCGTGTTCAAGACCGCCTACGCCTATGGGACCCGGCGCAACGAAACACGGATGCTCGACGCCGCCGACTTCGGCCGGAACCCCCACGGGGCCGAGTTCGGCGAGTTCGGCCGTTGCCAGGTGAGGTTCGGCAAGGCGAAGAAGGGCTCGCCTCCCAAGCGCCGCAGAGTGCTGACCGTGTTCGGCTGGACCCCGGACGTCCTGGACGAGTGGTTCACCGAGGTCCGACCCCACTTCGGGGCCGACGGCAATCCGGCAGCGTGGCCGTCCGAACGGGGCCTGGGGATCGGCTGCCAGCTGATCAGCTCCCGTTTCAAGGCATACCGCGAGGCCCTGGGCCTGGACGACGGACTGGACTTCCACTCGCTGCGGAGGTCCTACGTCACCCACTTGATCGAGGACGGGTGGGACCCCCGCTTCGTCCAGGAACAGGTCGGTCACGAGCACGCCAGCACCACCTCCATCTACACCTGTGTCTCGTCGGACTTCCGCACCCGGACCCTGCGACGGCACCTGGACGACACCGTCGCCGCGGCCCTTCAGCCCCGAAACGGGAGGAACGCATGAAGCGCAAGGTCGGCTACACCTGGCGGCTGCGCGAGGTGATGGCCCAACACCAGATCTTCACGGCCACCGAGCTGGTCCCGCTGCTGCGTGAACGCGGGATCGACCTGTCCGCCTCGCAGGTCCACCGTCTGGTCTCCGGGACCCCGGAACGGCTGTCGTTGCAGGTCATGGCCGCGCTCTGCGACATCCTCGCCTGCACCCCGGCCGACCTGGTGGCCACCACCGCCGAGAACGCCGGGGTCCGCAAGACCGCCACCGGCGACCTTCCGGCCCTGTCCGCGAACGTCGCCAAGCTGCGGCCCCGCGCGGCCCGCATCCTGCCCGACGCATGAGCCGGACCTATGCCACCGACGAGCAGTACGAACGCTGGTTCCTGGCCGAGTGCTGCCGCTGCGGACGCCGCAAGCACAAGGCTGGCACCTGGCCGGACGGCTACGTCTGCCGGACCTGTTCGGACCGCGCGGTTCGGACACGGGGCACCTGCCCCGGATGCGGCCAGGACCGGGCCCTTCCTGGTCTCCGTCCCGGCGACGGCGCCGCTATCTGCACCACCTGCGCCGGCTTCTCCCAGACCTTCGACTGCTCACGCTGCGGCTTCGAAGGCAAGCTCCTGGGCGGGCGGCTCTGCGAACGTTGCACGCTCGCCGACCGGCTCACCGCTCTGCTGGACGACGGCACCGGCCGCGTCCGCCCGGAACTGACACCGCTGTTCGACCTGCTGGTGGCGATGGATAAGCCCAGCAGCGGACTGGCCTGGCTGGCCATGCGCCGCGACCAACCGGGAAACGCCTCCGAGCGGCTCCGGCAGATCGGCCTCGGCCAGATCCCACTGACCCACGACGCCTTCCACGAACTCCAGCCCTGGCGGTCGGCCGCTCACCTGGAAGAACTGCTGATGGCGAGTGGGGTTCTACCCGCCGTCGACAAGTACATCTGCTCGTTCCAGCGCTGGCTGCCCGGTCATCTGGCCGACATCGCCGACCCCGAGCACGCGAAGACGATCAGGCTCTTCGCGACCTGGCGCGTCCTTCCTCGACTGCGGGCACGAGCCGACCGCGGCCACATCACACCCAGCATCCGCCGCTTCGCCGCCGAGCAGATCAAGCACGCGACCGCCTTTCTCCAGTGGCTCGGCGAGCGGAACGCGACCCTCGCCTCCTGCGGTCAGACCGACGTCGACGCCTGGTGGGCCGAGAACAGCGAGCACGGCCGCAACTGCCTTCGGGCCTTCCTCAACTGGGCCATGCAGAGCCGCCACTGCCGACGCTCACTCTCCATACCCACGATGAAGACCACCCGGCGAGCCGCGCTGAGCGAAGACGAACGCCTGGACGCCCTCGGCCGGCTGCTGACCGACCCGGACACACCGAAGAACCTCCGCGTCGCCGGCGTCATCGTGTTCCTCTACGCACAACCCCTCACCCGGATCATCCGGCTCACCGTCGACGACGTGATCCACGACGGACAGGCCGTACTCCTGCGGCTCGGGGAACCAGCCTCACCCGTGCCCGAACCCGCCGCCTCCCTGCTGCGGGACTACATCGCCGACCGCGACCACATGAACACCGCCACCAACCAGGCATCCCCCTGGCTGTTCCCCGGCCGCCGGGCCGGCCAGCCTTTCCGCCCCGACCACCTGTCCGCACTCCTCAACGAGATCGGTGTCCCGGTGGCAGCAGCCCGCGGCGCCGCCATCCGACAGCAACTCCTCGAACTGCCCGCTCCCGTCGTCGCGGACGCTCTCGGCTACCACCACAAGACCACCACCCGGCTCCGCAACGAGACCGGCGGCACATGGAGCCGATACGCCGCCGGAGACCACGGGAGGTCACCGGTCGGCTGGGCACCCAAAACAACCGGCGAGAGTTGATTTCGCGAGCCCATTTGTCATCGGTGTGATGCGAGAACTCGGCCTTCAGGTGATACGAGCCGGATCACAGGACACTAGCCCTGCCGGTCCAGCCATTCTGAGATCACGCGGTTGGTTTCTTCGGGCTTTTCCCCCTGGATCCAGTGACCGCAGTCCAGGCCGACCACTTCCACGTTGGGCACGAACTCTGCCAGTCTTTCGAACCTCGGGACCGCGAAGTCCTGGTCGCCGTAGATCATGAGGGTGGGCTGCTTGATGATCGGGTCCGCGTCCGCCAGCTGGTGCCAGTTGCGGTCGAGGTTTCTGTACCAGTTGATGCCGCCCGTGAATCCCGACGTCTCGAACGCGGAGATGATGACGGCCAGGTCACTCTCGGTCATGACAGGTTCACCGAGTGGTGTTTCCGCCTTGGCGAGATTGATGAATGCCATGCCCGGCTCAGGGGGTGCGGGGGGCACGTTCTTCCGGTAGAGGTTGCGGATGAACTGGGAGGGGTTGGCATCGAATACGGCGTCCGCGACGCCCGGCTGCCGGTTGAAGTGGACGAAGTAGAAGTCACCGCCGAGGAAGGTTTCCATGACCTCGATCCACGGCGTTTCTCCGCGCTCCTGGTAAGGCAGGCTCAGGTTGATCAGCTTGTTCACCCGGTCGGGGTGCAGCAGGGTCAGTCCCCAGACGACGAACGCACCCCAGTCATGGCCGACGAAGGTGGCGTCCTCGTAGCCATAGTGGTCCAGGAGCGCGACGAGGTCACCCGTCAGGTGTTCGATGTCGTAGTCCGTCACCTCGGTCGGGCGGGATGAGTTGCCATATCCCCGCTGGTTCGGTGCGATGACGTGGTAGCCGGCTGCGGCGAGGACGGGCATCTGGTGACGCCAGGTGATGGCGTGCTCCGGCCAGCCGTGGCTGAGCACGATGGGCTTGCCCTTGTTTTCCCGGCCTGCTTCGAAGACTTCGAGCTCCACACCGTTGACCTGGATGAGGGTGGGCTCGGGAAATTCTACTTGGCTGAACACTGCATTTCCTCTCTGGGGGCGTTCGCCGGTGGTCGACCTCCTCGATGAGGTCATGTCGCCAGCTTGCTCCCCAAACCGGTCACCTCATGACCGGTTTTTATGAGAGTTTTGTCAGTATGCGATCCGATCGGCTGGTGGCCATACTCCTCTTGCTCCAACGGCGCGAGCAGGTGACAGCCGCAGAGGTCTCCCGAGAGCTGGACGTCTCCGAGCGCACCGCCCGCCGTGACCTCGACGCCCTGGCCATGGCCGGGGTGCCCGTGTACTCCGTGCAGGGCCGAGGCGGCGGCTGGCGCCTGGTGGGCGGTGCTCGTACCGACCTGTCCGGGTTGACCGCCAGTGAGGCACGCGCCCTGTTCCTGGCTGTCGGTCCGGCCTCGGATGCGACGCCGGCGATGAAGGCAGCTCTGCGCAAGCTCGTCCATGCTCTACCGAAGCCCTTCCAGGTGCAGGCCGAGGCAGCGGCAGCGTCGCTGGTCGTAGACCCGCAGCGATGGGGGGCGAGCCGGATCGAGCACCGGCCGCCTCGCTTCCTCGACGAACTCCAGGACGCGGTGATCCGCGGCGTCCAGGTGTCGCTCGGCTACGTCGACAGCAAAGGCGTCGAAACCCGGAGAACCGTCCACCCGCTGGGCATCGTCGCCAAAGGTCCTGTGTGGTATCTCGTCTCCAACACCGAGACTGGCCGACGGGTCTTCCGGATCGACCGCGTGTCGTCCGCCGACCCGACCGGCGACCCTGTGCACCGACCCGGGGACTTCGACCTTGCCGAGAGCTGGAACGAGATCGCCGAAGAGGTCGATCGCAAACGAACGCCGCTGGAGGTCCAGGCGGTATGCACACCCGACGGGATAGGCATCCTACGGATGGCGCTCGGAGACCGGCTCTACGTGGGAGGTTCCACGACCGACGGCCGCATCGAGGTCGTGATCCGCGGCCCCAACGAGTACATCCTCGCCGGCGAGCTCTCAGGGCTGGTCGAATGGGTCGAGGTGACCGGCCCTCCGAGTGTCCGAGACCGCCTGGCCTCGATCGGCAACGCCCTCGTCGAACGATACGGCCGGCCGCGCACCAGCGGAGACCTTCACCCGTCTTGAAGCGGACGAGTCAGGGCTTCGAGAACAGTTCCGCTCAATAGGCTGGGTTTGTCCGTTCCGGCAGGAGCCCGGTCACGACGCCGGCGGGTCCGCTGGCCTGGCCCTCTGCGGGTGGATCGTCTCGTGCCGGACCAGCATCGCCACGCACTCGGCGATCTTCCGGGTTCGCGTCTCGGCCCGCTTGACGGCATTGACCCGGCTGATGAGGGCGAAGCGGTTGGTCTTGGTGAGTACCTCGAACATCGCCTGCGCCGCTGGGTCGGCGGCGATCGCGACGCGCAGGTCGGCCGGCACCTCCGCTTCCGATGACGGCGCATAGGCGGCCGTCCACCGCCCGTCGGCCTTCGCGGCGTCGACCGCGGCGCGGCCGACGGGCTGCATCAGGCCGGCCGCCTCCAACCGGGCCACGTTGGCGACGTTGCGCTGGGACCAGACGCTGCGGGGCCGACGCGGGGTGAACCGCCGCCAGGAGCTCTCCTCGTCGCGCTTGCGGGCCTGCCCGTCGATCCAGCCGAAGCACAGTGCCTCGTCGACCGCCTGCTGCCAGGTCAGTGTGGAAACGGTGCCGCCCTTCCTGGTCAGGGCGAGCCACACGCCAGGAGAGGCGGTGTGGTTGTCCAGCAGCCACGCGCGCAGCGCCGCGCCGTCGGCAACGATCAACTCATCCAGCTCGGTTCCGGTCACCACCGCAGGTTAGTGCCGCAACCAGGTGTCGCGACCTGCCGGGGTGACTCGTTGAGCCCGCGGCGTCGATGTCGGCCTGGCTCGCCCTCGCCGACGCCACCGTGAAGAACGGCTGCCCTCTCCGGTCAGTTCAACGACCTCGGCGTCCCCACAGCCGCCGCCCGGACCGGAGCGATCCGCCACAGTGGGTCCTGGAGATGCCCGCCCCGTCGTCGTCGATGCCCTCGGCTACCACGACGTCATCGCGACCCGCCTCGCATCCGAGGTCGGAGAAGACTGGAGTCGCTACGCCGACGACCACGTACGGTCACCAGCAGGCTGGGCCCCAGGCGGAACTGGCGACAGTTGAATACGCGAGCCCACCAGCACCAAGGCCGGGGCCCAGTGGCGGAGCTGTTCGGTCGTTCCGGCAACGCCGGAAGTGTGCGTGCCAGGACGTGGCCGCCCGGTCAGAGGTCACCCGACAGGCTCTGAGGGGCAGGACGGCCGGTTCGGCCCTCCTGCCCCTCATGGTTCCTGCCCGGGCCCGCCACCCGGTCCACGGTCTCCTTCCGGTGCCCGTGGACCGTTGGCGGTACCCCTCTCCCGGCACTCGTGCCCCTACCGTCAAGGTGTGCCCCGTCGCGGTACCGGTGCCGCTCCCGGCACTAGAAGGTGACGGTCGACGGTGTGGTGGTGGCAGTGGTGGTGATGATGGAGAAGATGGTCGATGTCGGCGGCAGTTCCTGCGCCGCCGAGGCGGCCAGTTCGTCCGTGTCCACGAAGGCCCGGTACCCGTCGATGAGTTCGTGAGCGGTCACGTCTTCTCCTCAAAATCCGTGGGGCCGGTCAGCAGGTGTGCTCGGCGGTGAGCGACACGGACACGCCGACGCTGATCCAGATGGTCGGCGTCGACTCCTGGTCGGCGACGCCGACGACCGCCTGCGCGGCAAGCTCCTCGACGTCGGTGTAGGTGCCGAAACCGTTCATCAGATCCTGAGCGGACATGGGTGTCTCCTTCTGTCGGTGGGTGTTGTCGGTGGGTGTTGGCGGTGACTCGGCGCTCAAGGCTGTCACGTTGCCCCGAGAGCATTTCGAACACCGGACTCATCAAGTCAATTTTCATGACTTTCAAAGTCATGCGAGCTCGCCCCGAGCTCATGGAAGCCGGGACGAGGGCGCGGCGGCTTCGACGGTTCCTCAGCAGCCCGTGTCGTAGGTGTGCATCACGCTGATGGTCGCGATGGTGATGCTGATGGTGATGGTCGATTCCTGGTCGGCAACCTCGGTGACCGCCTCGGCGGCCAGCTCGTCGACGTCGGTGTAGGCGGCAAAACCGTTCATCAGGTCGCTGCTGGACATGAGCGTCTCCTTCTCGTCTGCGAGGTGGGGCCGGTGCCCCGCCCGCTGGCTCCCCGCGGGGTGTGACTCATTTCTACGACCCCGAGGAATCTCTGTCAAGGTACGTGACTAGATTTGTCATGCATAAGAGTTTCCGGCGTTTCCCTGGAGTCACGAAGAGGAAGGAGAGAGAGGCCGGGTCCGGTGACGGCTGCCGCTCCGGTCCTGGCGACGGCCCCGTAAGCTACGTCCCACTCCTTGACACGTACGCGGAATGGACAGCGGATGGAACTGTTGGGCCAACCTGAGTTCGGCCGGCTGCTGCGCAGGCTCCGGGTCGAGCGGGGTCTGTCACAGGCGGACCTCGTGGGCTCCAAGGTCTCGGCGAGCTACGTCTCACGTCTGGAGTCGGGCGGCCGGGCGGTGACGCCCCAGGCGGCGGCGCACCTGGCGGAGCGTCTCGGCGTCGCGCTCGATGTCTTCCGGGTCGCCGCCGGTGCGGTGGGCGCCGACCGGGCGCCCGCGCTCCTGGCCGCAGCCGTCACGGCGCTCGACGACGGTGCGCCCGCCGAGGCCGTGGGGCTGCTCACCACCTGCGCCGCCCTGCCCGACGTGTCCGCGGACCTCGCCTGGCAGGTGCTGTGGCACCTGGCCCGCGCCCAGGAACGGCTCGGCGACGTACGCGCGCGACGGGACGCGCTGGAACGCCTGCGCCCGGTGGCTCACGAGTCGGGCATCACCCCTCTGCGGGTCCGTGTCCCGGCCGCGCTGTCCGACTGCGAGCGGGCGCTCGGGGAGACGGAGGCGGCGATCGCCCGGGCGCGCGAGGCACTGGCCGTGGCCGCGGACGAGGGCGCGGCGCATGCCGACCGGGCGGAGGCCTTGCGTGCCCTCGCCGCGGCCGAGGTGGCGGCGGGCCGTCTCGGCGAGGCCGAGGAACACGCGGCCCTGCTGCTGGAGCGGGCGGAGGAGTTGTCCGGGGGCAGGCGGGCCCGTGCGCTGTGGACGGCCGCCACGGTCCACGCCGCGCGCGACGCCCACGACCGGGCCCTGCCGTTGCTGGAGGAGGCCCTGGCTTCCTCGGACGCGCGGAGCGATCTGCTGCTGTGGGCCCGGCTGCGTCTGGCGGCCGTCTCCGCGTCCGTCGAGGTGCACGGGACGGTGACGGCGGACACGGAACGCTGGTGCCGCGAGGCGGAGACCGCGCTCGTCATGATGGACGGGGCCGGGTACCTGTCCGAACTCCGGGCCGCCCAGGCGCGGATCGCCTTCCACCGGGGCGACCACGCCACCGCGGCCGACCTGTGCCGCGAGGCTCTGTCCGCGTTCGGCACGATGGGCCATCACGACCGTGTCCGGACCGAGATCCTGTTGCACGAGGCCGAGTTGGCCGCCGGTGCGGGTGAACCCGCCGCGGCGGAACTGCGCCGGATCGCCGAGGAGTCGACCCGCTCCGGCAACCTCGATCTCGCCACACGTGCGTGGAAGGCCCTCGCGGAAGCGGCGGTGAAGGGGTGAAGGGGCGCCGCCTCGCGGTGGCGCCGTCGTCGCCGGTGGCGCCCTGGTCGCGCCGAACCCGTACGGGGCCGGTGGCGCCCTCGTCGCGCCGAGCGTGCCGGGCTGCGTTCCGGATCCGGTCGGTGCGTACGGACCGACGGGCCGACAGACCGGGCACCGTGCCATCGGCCCCGGCCTCCAGCCCATCGGCCCCGGGACGCCTCACACGTCACACATGCGCGCCCGCGCACACCCGCGTGGCATCCCACCCTTCCTCGGCGTCCGGGTCCTCCGCCGCGTCCATGGCCTCCGAGACCAGGTCCAGGTAGATGAGCAACTGGTCGTGCCACGCGACGTACGCGGCGTAGTCGTGGGCGTGGGTGAGGCTCCGCAGGACCACCGCCCGGCGGACCGCGGTCGGGGACGGCTGCTTGCCGTAGCCCTCCAGGAGGGCCCCGGCCAGGGCGACGTAGTCGGCGGAACCGCAGACGCCCCAACGCTGCCCCGCTGCCATCTCGGCGAACTCGGCAAGTTGCCAGGCGACGTCGAACTCCCATGATCCGCAGGTGAGTTCCTCGCCGGTGAACAGCACCGGACGACCCGCTCCGGTGGGCAGGACGAGCACCCCGAGGGCGGGGCCGCCGTGCAGCAGGACGTACGGGGCCGGGCCGTGCGCGGCCTCCTCGCCCCACGCGGCGATCAGCCCGAGCCGCCGGTCGCCGAGGCGGGACCGGGCCGCCGCGTGCAGGCGCGGCGCGACACCCGGCCCCGCGCCGGTGCGCAGCCATCGGACGAGCCTGGCCGGTGCGGGGGGAACGCCGGGTGCCGCCCCGGGAGCGGAACGGGTGTGCAGCATCCGCAGTGTCGCGCCGAGGCCGCGCACGGCGTCGCGTACGGCCGTCCGGGCGTCCGGGGAGGCATCGTCGCGGAGCACCGCCGCGGCGGAGTGGGTCCCGGGCGCGCAGTAGCGCAGGACGCCGGGCTGGCCGGGGTCGGACGCGGCCAGGGCGAGGCCGACCGGGGAGCCGGCGGACACCGCTCGGGCCGCCGCGGCCGGGCGGGCGCCCGGCAGGGGCAGGGGGGTGTCGCGGGCCGGCCCCGGCCGACGGGCCCACACGTAGCCGCCCGCGGGCACGGCCAGGACGGCGGTGACGATATGGCGGGTGCCCAGTTCGCGGGCCAGGCGTTCGTCCGGCGCCACCCGGATGCCGGTGCCGGGTGCCACCTCAGACCGTGCGGGCATGCGACGCCCCCTCCGTCCGCCGGGACACGGACCGGTGCCGTGCGATCAGGTCGAGCAGTGCGGGCAGCGGCGCCGCGACCGAGGCGTCGTCGCGGCCGGTGGAAGCGCTGCGGCCGGGGTGCGGCGGCGCGACGAGCACGTTGTCGTACCGTTCCAGTGCCTTGAGGTGTGCGCGATAGGCCGGGGCCGCTTCGGCGCCCGGCGGAAGCGCGGGGGCGATGCCGATGACCGCCCGGGTGCACTGGAGCGCCATCAGCACGGGCGTGTCGGCGAGGCCCTGCGCGAACCGGCCGACGAAGTGCAGGCCCGCCGGGTGCACCGCCACCGCGTCGGGCCACTGGGCGAGTTCGACGTGGTCCAGGCGTGGCTCCGGGGTGTCGACGGTGCCCGGCCAGGCGTCGAGCAGCACCTCGCCGCCCAGGATCGCCCCGAGGGCCGCCCTGCTGACGAACCGTTCGGCGCTGCGGGTGACGGCCAGGCGGACCTCGGTGCGCGGGTGGGCCGTGCGCAGCCAGTTCAGCCAGAACGGCAGGAAGGCCACGCTCAGGGCTCCCGTGCCGAGGATCAGCAGCCGGGACGGCGCGGGCGGCGGGTCGTCGGCCGGTGCCGTGGGGGGCTCCCGTCCGGGGCCGGACGCTTCTGCGCGCGTCCGGGGCGCGCCCGCCCCCGCGCCGTCCGTCGTCCCGGTCGGCTCACCCTTCGTCCCGGTCGCGCCGTCCCTCGTCCCGGTCGCATCACCCCCGGTCGCGTCCCCGCCCGGGCCGGCCGGGGTCCCGCCCGGGCGCGTCGGGCTCTTCTCCGGCTCAGCCATGGTGTTCCTCCGCGGCCGTGAACACGTCCTCCAGGTCGGCCAGGGCCTCGTGCAGGCCGTGGGTGAACTGGACACCGCCGACGTTGAGGATCACCTCGTCGATGCCGGCCGCGCGGTGGCGGGCCAGTTCGCGGGCGATGTGCGCGGGGCTCCCGTAGACGAACACCCCGGCGTCCACGAGCTGTTTGGCCTTGACGAACAGGTCGTCCTCGGCGCGCATGGCCACGCCCGCGCGGCGCAGCATGTCGAGGTAGTGGGAGGCGGACAGGTGGGCGGAGAGCACGGCGCCCGCGAGACGGGCCGGGTCGCGTCCCGGCCGGTCGACGGCGAGGTGGACCACGGTCGCCACCCGAGGCGGCGGCCGGTCGTCGGCGCCCTCCCGCAGCGCGGGGACGAGTACGTCCCGCACGTAGTCGGCCGGTGTGAGCCAGGTGACGGCGACGTCGGTCACGGGGGCGGCGAACCGGGCCATGGCGGGGCGCAGCACGCCCGCGCCGAGCTCGACGGCCGGGTGCGGGCGGGTGGGGGTGAGCGCGGTGCGCGGGCGGTGGTACTCGCCCGTCGGGTCGGTGGTGTCGCCGTCGAGCAGGGTGCGGGCGACGGTGAGGAACTCGGTGGCCGCGGTGCGCGGGCTGCGGTACGGGGCGCCGTGCAGGGAGGCGACGAAGCCGGGGGTGGCGGGGCCGTAGCCCATGACCACGGCCCTGCCGGTGATCAGTGCGAGCGAGCGGGCCTGGACGACGGCGTCGTACGGGGTGCGCAGCGGCATCAGGGAGACGCCGGTGCCGACCGGTGGGCGCAGCCCGCGTCCGGCGAGGTGGGCGAAGAGCTGGAGGGGGTCCAGGCGCAGCGACTGCCCCGTCCACAGGCGGCGGGCGCGGCGGCGGAGCGCCAGTTCGGCGTAGGGCAGGGCGTCGTCGACGCAGTCCGGCTGGTGCGGAATCATCACGGCGGGCACGGCCCGCGGGGACTTGACCATGGCGTGGGTCCAATCGTGGTTCAGCGCCCGGCGGTGGCGAGCGGCTCCGGCAGGCCGTCGGGCGGTCGTGGAGACGTCTCGGCGGCCCGTGCCGACGAGGGGGCGGGCGCGCCCGTCGCCGCGGCGGGAGCGGTGCGGGCGGGCAGCACCTCGCGCGGTGAGGCGATGTTGTGGGCGGGGTCGGCCGGGTCGATTCCGGCCTCCAGCAGGCAGTCGTGCACGGCCCGCGCGCGGGAACGGGAGGTGGGGTCCAGAGCGTGTTCGACGAGGCCGGCGGCCACCGCGGCGGCGCGGTGCTCACCGAAACTGACCCGGCGCATGCCGGGCCGGCCGTCGTCGGGCTCCCAGGCCGCCCCGACTCCGGGGGCGAGTTCCCGTGCGAAGGCCGAGACGGTGGAGCCGAGTCCGGGCAGGCCGCGGACGGTGTCGGCGATGAGTTCCGCGGCGTCCCAGCTGTCCGGGCCCAGGTAGACCACGCAGCCGTCCTGGCGCGGATAGCCGGTCCGGGAGGAGGCGATCTTGGCCCGGTACGGAAGCCGTTCGCCCTCCAGCAGATCCAGTACGTCCGCCCAGAGCGGCGGTGCCGCCTCGGGTTCGGTGACGTGCAGGTAGACCCGGAGGATGCCGGTGGGGCGGGTCCGGGCGGGCGTGGTGCCCTCGCAGAGGAAGAAGCCGGGTGACACGGCCGGGCGGGCGGCGTCCAGGCGTACCCGGGCACGGCCACCGGAACCGGTGCGGGTGGTGTCCACGCGTTCGCGGGGCACCGTCACCCGGACCCCCTCCAGCACGACCGGGACGCCGGTCTCGTCGCCCTCGCCGAGCAGTTCCACGACCCGGGTGAGGTGGCGGTGCGGCATGGCCGCCAGCAGCCGGGCCTCCAGCGCGGTGTCCCGCGGCGATCTGGGGGCCGGTGTCTCGTCGTCGGTACGGCCCATGTGGTGGCGGCGGTAGAACGCGGCGGCGAGTGCGGCGCGCAGTGCGCGCGGATCGTCGGCGGTCACTTCGCGTCCGTCGGTCAGGGCGCTCGTGACGTCGGCGGCGACGGTGGTCCCGTGGAGGATGCGCAGGATCGCGGGCGCCAGGGGCGGGGCGGTGGGTGCGTTCGGGGTGGTGTTCATGCCGGGGTTCCCTCCCAGCCGAGTACGGACACGAAGGAGTGCGGGGAGAGCAGGGCGGTGCGGCCGATGCCGGCGGCGGCGCGTTCGGCGGCGCCCAGGCGCGCGCTGCGTTCCGCCGTGGCGAGAAGCCGGTCGAGCAGGTGCCAGCCCGCGAAGGCGGTGGCGCGCGTGAACAGGCCGGGGTCCTGCCCGACGGCGTCCGGCCGCGCCCGGGCGTAGCCGTGCCGGAAGGCGCCGATCAGCGGGGTGACCCTGGCCAGTTCGGCGGTGCCGGCGGCGACGATCTCGTCGTGGGAGACGGGTGCCCCGGGCGTCCGGGGCAACCCCGCGGGCACCTTCAGGACGGCCCGGTAGAGCCATTCGCCGGCGAACGCGCCGAGGTCGCGGGCCGGGTCCCCGAAACGGAACTCCTCCCAGTCCGTCAGCAGCGTCCGGCCGTCGGGGGTGGTGAGGAACTGGTCCAGGCGCAGATCGCCGTGGACGGGGGTGTGGGGCGCGCGTGCCTCGTCGGCCCTGAGGCCGCGCAGCGCCTCGTGCAGCGCGGCATCGCCCTGGATCAGCCGCCATGCCTCCAGGGCTCCGGCGCTGGCCCGGGTGTACAGCGCCCAGGGCAGGGCCCGCAGGTGGCCGAGGGGAGGCAGCGGCGGGGGTGTGTCCTCGATGTCCGCCCGGTCGGCGGGCCGCAGCTCGTGCACGGTGGCGATGATCCGGCCGGCCTCCCGCGCGAGCGAGGTGCCGAACTCGTCCCGCGCCGCCAGGTCGCTGCCCGAGGACGCGTCCGCGACCAGATCGAAGGCCAGGAGGCGGGCCGTCTCGTCGGAGCCGATCAGGCGGGGGCGGGGGATCGAGCCGTCGCCGTCGTCCGTGACCGTCGAGGCCGCCCGTTCGAAACCGAGGACCCGGCGGAACCGCCGGAGTGCCTCGGTGGTCTCCCCGCCGATGTGCTTGACGAAGACCGGCCGGCCCCGGGTGGTGGTGCCCGCCCAGTTGTCGTTGCGGCCGGGGTAGGCGCTGAGTGTCTCCTCGGTGAAGGTGCCCGTGCCCAGGCGGCTCAGGAGGCCGGGTACGGCGGGAAAGTCGGAAAGGTCCGCAGGGGCGATCCGACGGCGGGTGTGCTCGCCCGTCCTCGCCATGCTGTCAATCGTCATGACCAGGACCGTACTCCCACCCTTCCAAGCTATGTCAAGAATCAGAACGAGTTTGGCATGAAACTTGACAACCTATGGGTTCGATCGGGTACCACAGTCGGTGTCCTCCGCGGCTTTCCCGCCGCGGAGGCCGACGATCCGACGGAGGAGCAGCCATGTCGGCCGAACAGACACGCCCGAAACCCCCGCGGCCCCCACTGCGCGTACTGCGCCAGGTGGCCCGTGACCGCCGGAACACGGTCCCGGCCGTGTTCCTCGCACTGGCGGCCACCGCGGCGACGCTCACCGTGCCGCTGGTGGTCCGTCGTATCGTCAGCGGCTTCTCGCTGCACCAGGCCGTGACAGGATCTGTCATGCTGATGACGGCGCTGGCGCTGACCGGCGCGGTGGCATCGGCCCTGTCGTCCTTCTGCCTGGCCCGGGCCGGTGAGTCCGCGGTACTGACGGTCCGGCAGCGGGTGGTGGCCCACGCGCTGCGTCTGCCGCTGTCCGGCGCCCGCAGGGTCGGAGCCGGGGAACTCGTCGCCCGGGTCACCTCGGACTCCACCCAGCTGCGGTCGGTGGTCGACATCGGCGTCACCCAGCTGCCGATGGCCGCGCTCACGGTCACCGCCACCCTGGTCATCATGGGCCTGCTCGACTGGGTGCTCCTGCTCATCGTGCTGAGCACCTTCTCGGTGGCGGGCCTGGCGATCACGGTGTTCATCAAGGGCATCCGGAACAGCACCGCCGCCCAGCAGGAGGCACTCGGCGAACTCGCCCAGCGCTTCACCTCCGCGCTCGGCGCCCTCGCCACCGTCAAGGCGTGCCGGGCGGAGGCCCAGGTCACGGGTCTCATCGACGCCGACGCGGTAGCGTCCGCCCGCTCCGCGGTCACCGCGGCCCGCCGTCAGGCGTTCGTCACACCGATCATGGGGCTCGGCCAGCAACTCGCCCTGATCGGAGTGGTGCTGGGCAGCGGCGCCCGGCTCGCCTCCGGTTCGTTGAGCATCGCCGAGTTCGCCGCGTTCCTGTTGTACCTGCTCCAACTCGTCGCACCGCTCTCCCTGGTGGCCAGCGGCATCGCGCGCCTGCAACTCGGCTTCGCCGCGCAGTCGCGCATCGAGGGCGTCCTCGCCGAGAAGACCGAGGACGCCCTCCACCGGCCGCACACCCCCCGGACACCGGACGACACCCCGGCCGCGGGCTCCGGCTCCGGCTCCTTCGACCACGCCGGATCCCCCGGCCGTCCCGCTCTCCCCGCTCTCGCCGGCCCCGGTGAGCCGGGCGCGGCCGCGATCGAGTTCGACCGGGTGACGTTCAGTCATGACGGGGACCGCCGGGCCGTCGACGGGCTTTCCTTCACGGTGCCCCGGCGCGGGGTCACCGCCCTCGTCGGGCCCTCGGGCGCCGGGAAGACGACGGCGCTGAACCTGGTGGAACGCTTCCTCATACCCGACAGCGGAACCGTCCGGCTCCTCGGCCGTGACACCACGTACTGGTCGCTGGACGAACTGCGTGGCCGCGTCGCCTACCTCGACCAGGCGTTCACCCTCCTCGAAGGCACCGTCAGGGAGAACCTGTTGCTCGGCCGGACCGCTCCCGCCGGGGACGACGTCCTGCGGGACGCGCTGGCTGCGGTGGGGCTCGGCGAGACGATCGCCCTGCTGCCCCGGGGGCTCGACACCGTCGTGGGCCGCGGCGACGACCTCTCCGGCGGCCAGCGACAGCGGCTCGCGCTGGCCCGCGTGCTGCTCACCGACGCGCCGGTGGTCCTGCTGGACGAACCGACCTCCCAGCTCGACAGCATCAACGAGAACCGGCTGCGCGAAGTCGTCGACCGGCTGTCCCGGGACCGCGCGGTGGTCGTCGTGGCGCACCGCATCTCGACCGTCCGCCGGGCCCGGCACATCGTCGTCCTGGACGACGGACGCTGCCTCGACGCGGGCACCCATGACCAACTCCTCGACCGCTGCGCGATGTTCGCGGAACTGGTACGCGGACAGCGGCTCGGTCTGCGGGTGGGCGCAGGTGTCTGATCCGGCGTACGGGGCAGCCGCGGCGCTCGCGTCGACCACCACCGACCGCCTCCGGCGGTTCACCCTCCCCAACGGTCTGCGGGTGGTGCTCGCGCCCGAACGGGGCACCGGCGTCTGCGCCGTCGGGCTGCGGTACGGGGTGGGGTTCCGCTCGGACCCGCCGGGGCGGCCGGGGCTCGCGCACCTCCTCGAACACCTGATGTTCCGGCGCCGCTCACGGCCGGGCGGCCCCGGCTCCGACGTCCCCGACCGCGCGGGACCGGCCGGCGGGTACGCCAACGCGGCGACCGGGCAGGACTCCACCGACTTCCACCAGGTGGTCCCGGCCGGCCTGCTGGAGAGCGCCCTCGCCGCGGAACGCGACAGGATGGCGGGTCCGCCGCCGGGCGCCGCCGCGCTGGCCGCGGAGCGGGAGGTCGTCGCCGAGGAGATCCGTCGCAACGTCACCGGCCGTCCCTACGGCGGGTTCCCCAAGTCCGTGCTCCCCCCGCTGCTCTACCGCGACCACGCCCACACGCACGACGGGTACGGCGACCCGGAGACGCTGGCGCGGGTCACCCCGCAGGAGTGCCGCGACTTCTTCGACCGGCACCATGTTCCCGGCAACGCCGTCCTCACCGTCGTCGGCGGCTTCGATCCGGAGGCCGCACGGCGGCTGATCGAGCGGCGGTTCGGTGATCTGCCGGCGCGGCCGGTACCGGCGACGGCCCTCCCGCCGGAGCCGGAGCCGACGGCCGACCGCTACGGGCGGCACACCGACCCGCTCGCGCCGCTGCCCGCCGTCTGCGTCGGCTACCGGCTCCCCGACCCCGTCGCCGACCTGCCCGGCTACCTCGCGCATGTGCTCCTCGCAGCGCTCGTGGAACAACGCCTGCGCGAGAGGCTGGTGACGCGGGAGAACACCGCCGTGGCGGTGACGGCAGGCTGCGGACTGGTCGGCGGGGCGTTCGCCGCCCGCCATCCGGTGACCCTGGCCTGCACGGTCACGCACACCGAGTCGATCGGCACCCGGGAGACGGTGGACGCCCTCGACACCGAGCTCGCCGCGCTGGCCACGCACGGTCCGGGCCCGGACGAACTCCTCCTCGTCGCCAACCGGTGGATCAGCGGCCTGCTGCGCCACCACGACGAGCCCCACGCCCGCGCGCGCTCCCTCGGCACCTTCGAACTGCTCCACGGGGACGCGACGCTGCACCGGCGCGTCCCCCGTCTGCTGGCCTCGACCGCACCGGCCGCCACCGCCGCGGCAGCACGACGGCTGAGCGACTCGCACCGTGCCGTCCTCACCCTGGTCCCGCGGGACGACCGGCCCCGTCCCCCGTCCCCCGGCCGTGAGGCGCGCCCATGACCCGCAGGACGACGAACACGGCCGGTGGCACGAGCCGTACGGCGGCCGGGGCGGCACGCGGACCGAACAGCACGGGCTTCGCGGCCTCCGGCCCGCTTTCCGGCGCCGCGGCCGTCGTCCCGCCGAGCGTCACCGCCCGCCTCCCCAACGGTCTGCGGGTGACCGCCGTCCGGCTGGCGACGGTGGCCCGTGCGGAACTGCGGCTCACGATGCCGCTCGCCCCTCCGTGCTCCGGACCCGCGGCCGTCAGAAGCCCTCTCACCGGGCCGGTGCCGTCGGCGCGGGCGGCGCTGCTCGCCGCCTCCGTGCTGCGCGGCACCACGGGCGTGGACGGCACCCGGATCGAGACCGCCCTCGGGCGGATCGGCGGCGACGTCGTCCCGCTCGCCGGCGCCGACCGCCTGGTGCTGCGCGGCGGTGTGCTCGCCGGTGGGCTGGGGGCCCTGCTGAACACCGTCGCCGGCGCGTTGACCTCGATGACGTGTTCCGACCACGAAATGAGGGCGGCGCGCACGGTGTTGTGCGGGCAGGCGGCCGTGGCCGGGATGCGGCCGGCCGCGGCCGCCCGTGCCCTGCTGCACCGGCACGCCCCCGGGTGGGCCGGTGCCCCGCAGGAACCGCCGCCCGCGGAAATCATCGCCGCGATCACCCCCGAGCAGGTGCGCGAACTGCATGCGCGGGGGCTCGACCCGACGCGTGCGAGGCTCGTCCTGGTGGGTGATCTGGACCCGGACGGGGCCGTCGAGGCGGCCCGTGAGGCGTTCGCGGGCTGGACCGCCGCGGTGACGCAGCCGCCCGCCCTCCAGCTGCCCGAGGACCCGCCGCCCCGGCCCGCCGAGGAGGTCGCCCGCACGATCGCGCTGCATCCCGCTCTGCGGGACGGTATCGCGCAGGTGTGCCTGTGCGCCGCGCGGGACGACGAACCGCTCACCCCCGCGCTGCGCCTGGCGTCCCTGGTGTTCGGCGGTCACCCGGGATCCCGGCTGGTCACCCGCCTGCGAGAGCGCCACGGCTTCACGTACGCCGTCCGGGTCCGGCCGGAGGAGCTGGAGGAACGCGGGCCCCGGCCGCAGCCGGGGGGCGCACTCCCCCGGGCGCGCGGCCACCGTCTGTTCATCACCGCGGACACGGCGCCGTCCAAGGCCCACGCCCTGGTGGAGGCGCTGGGCGACGAACTGGCGCGCATGGCGGCCCGTCCTCCCTCGGCCGGTGAAGTGGCGCTGGCGTGCGCCCACTTCGCCGGGGTCTCGCTGACCACGTGGTCGACCCAGGCCGGTCTGGCGGACGCGCTGGCGGACCCCTCGCCCCAGTCGCCCGCGGACCCGGAGGCGCTGTACGGGCTGATGGAAACCGTGCGCCGCACACCACCCGAGGCCGTCGCCGCCGCCGGTGGCGCCTTCTCTCCCGACCGGTTCACGGGTGTGCTCACCGGCGCCGCGGGCACCCCCCGCCCGAGCCGCCACTGGGCGTTCGGCCGGGCCGTCGGCGCGGACGACCACGACCGCCCGGGGGCCGGCTGAGACGGAGGGACCGAACCGCCCCGCCCGGAGCTGCCGAGCCGTTCCGGGCCCCACCGGCCCCGTTCGGCTGTTGCAAGACAGTGACAAAGCCCCGATGAACGTCCGCCTCCGCCGGACCGTCGTTCCCAGTGACTGCGCCAATCGACACGTAGGTGCCCTTTGGCGCGAAAGGCTGTTCTCATCATGAAAAGGGGCAGATCTGTGATGGTTTCGAATCGGCACTCCCTGCGCGTCGCTGTCGTCGGTGTCCTCGGCGCGGCCTCCCTCGCCCTCGCGGGCACCGCGACGGCGGCCACCCCGGCCGCGCACCCCGCGAGCCCGGCCGCCGTCCAGAAGGCCGTGCCCGCCAAGGCGAGCATCACGGCCAAGGCGTCGGTGTCCACCGTCCGCGCCTGGCAGCTGTTCCGCGTCACGGGCCGGACCACCGGTCTCCAGGCGGGCAGCAAGGTGACCCTCCAGCAGAAGCAGCACGGAAAGTGGGTCGGGCTGCCCGCCTCCACGAACACCTCGAAGGACGGCTCCTACTCGCTCGGCGTCGAGCTCGGCCTGAAGGGCAAGAACGACCTGCGCATCGTCAGCGGCACCACGGCCTCGCCGGTCTTCAACGTGACGGTTCTCTGAGACACGCCGCCACCGTACGAGGACGGACCGTCGGCACCGGGGCGGGGCGCACCCGCCCCGGTGTTCACACCGCCGGAGCGGGGCACGTCCCTGAACGTCCGGTCCAGCGGAACTGTGTCCCGCGCCCGGTGGGTGTGGGCTCTCCCGCCGGAGTCGGCCGGCCGGGGACCGACCTCGGCGACCCGCGCGGCCTGCTCCTGGAACCCCTCGCCGGGAGCACCGTCCGGTGTGGCGATTCTGAGACATTTCCCTCGGCGGTCGAGGGGCAGTAATCGTGCTGACCATGGTTCCGGCGGAGAACACCCGCGGAACCATTGAGCAAGGCAAGGAGTGTTCGGAATGCGTATGAACCGGAAGTTCACCGCCGTCGCCGCCGCCGCGCTGATGACGGGCGCCGTCGGCGCGGGGGCCGCGCAGGCATCGCCCGCGACGGCCGACGGCGTCGCTCCCTCGGCCTGTCGGCCGGCCAACCACCTCGCGAAGATCACCGCGGGGCCCGCCAGCAGCGGGCACAGCCACTACCGTGTGACGCTGACGGCGCCGCGCGGCTACGAGCCGTGCGAGCTGGCCGGCTCGCCCACCGACGTGCGGTTCTCGAACCACGGCGCGGACGTCGGAATCGCCGTCGGCCACTACGGCGACCAGACCACCGTGGTGACCTTCGGTCCGGGACGGCCGGTGCACTTCGACATCCAGGTTCCCGACAACGGCCGCTCCGTCGCCGCGCAGGAGGCATCGTTCACGCTGCGGGCCCCGGACGGCGAGATCCCCGGCACGTCCTTCGCCGACGGCAGGCTGAACGTGGCCGCCGGCACCGTCGTCGGCCCGGTGGAACGCGGCGCCTGACGCCCTCCCGCGCCCCGGCGCGTCCTGCACCGCTGCCACGCCGGCGGGACGCGCCGGGGTGCGGGTACCACTCCCGTCCCCGACTCCCCCGCGACACCCGCGAGGAACGTCGACGACCGGCTCGCGCCCCGTCGTCAGACCTCGGCACGCCGGGCCCCGGCCTCCGAGGCCGCTACGAATGCGCAGCTCAACGAGAGGCGACGGTGCGGAGCTCCAGCTCGTACCTCGCCCCGTTCCACAGGGTCGACTCCAGGTGGCGCAAGGTGCTGAGGAGCGGGTCGTCGCGGTCGAACAGGTGGTCGGCCAGGCCGCTCAACGAGTCGTCCTCATGGGGCGAGGACCACGCGAAGAGCAGTTCGCACAGCGCCTCGCTGCTCTCGTCCGGTTCGGGCGCCATGCGCAGACCGAGCCATCTCCGGTCCACCCAGTACCGCAACAGCGCGGTGAACGTCTCGACGCAGTGACGTTTGCCGTCGGAGCCCGTGTCGGAACGCAACCGCTCGACAAGTTCGGCGTACAGCTCCCCCATGCCGAGGCCCAGCACGCGCGCGCCCGCGTAAGCCCAGTAGTCCGATCCCGTCCCACCGCCGTACGCCTCCCAGCGCGGGTTCCACAACAGCCGGGTGAATTCGGTGCGGGCGGCCTGTCCGTGCAGGGCGATGCCCAGGATCAGCCCGCCGTTGCAGTCCGTGGACGCGGCGCCCTCACCCCACTCGACGAGCCTTCCCAACCACGACGGATCACCCGTCTTCGTCGCGAGGACCGGCAGGAGCTCGGGGAACAGGTGGGACCCCACGTGCCGTTCCAGAGCCTGGGCGATCTCGGCCCGCAGGCCCCGGCAGGGCAGGTGCAGCAGCCCCAGGCAGGCGTCCGCCGACGCCTGGTACGCACTCTCGACGTGCTCCCACAGCACCCGCTCGGCCGACTCGTGGCCCAGGTGGCCGATGGCGCGCAGCACGCCGGGCGGCATGCCGTCGCGCAGCCTGCCCGCCTCGAAGCACGTTTCCAGCAGGCGTTCGGCCACCGCGAGGTCCCCGTGCCGGGCGAATACCGGAACCAGTCCTTCGCGTGCCTCGGGATCGTCTAGGAACACCGGGAGAAGCGCTTCCGCGTCGGAGCGTGAGCCGTACCTCAGCACCACGTCCACGGCCGTCGACTCCCCCAGCCGGGTCATCCTCGCCGGATCACCGGCGTACCCGTCGAGGAGCCTCCTCGCCGCCAGGGAAATCGCCACCCCGTCCACCACCTTCGCTCAGGAGCCCTCCGTGTCCACCGATCCGCGGCGGACGCGCGAACAGACGGCCCGCCCGGTTCCCGGCCGCCCGCTTACGCCCAAGTATGCGGGGCGGCCCGCCGCCTCCCGGACGTCGCGTCCGACGGCCACGCACCGCCCCCGTCGGCTCCCGGTCAGGGAGTGTCGCCGGACCAGTCGAATCGTCCCGGGACGCCGGGACGCGGACCGTACACCGCCCTGCCACCGGCACCGAACGTCCCCAGTTCGGTGGGCAGGACGGCGCCGTTGCCGATCTCGTCCCGCGTCCAGCCGGTGACGTCCAGCAGCAGCCCGTCCAGCGGGCCGCCGGTCAGCTCGACGTAGGTCCGCCCCGGCCTGGGACCCGGGTCGGGGTCGTCGTGGTCCCGGCCGTAGACCCGCCCGCGCAACAACTGCTCATCGCCGTTCATGCCGTCCAGCCTCCCAGCCACCACCGACATCGGTGGCCGTGGGCGGGTTCCGGCGGACGGGAAGGAGGACGTAAGCGGTCAGCCGCGTGGCCCGAACCAGGTGGTCAGCGCCTTCTCCAGGAGCGCGTGGTCCGGTTCGGTGCCCGTTCCCGCGGACCAGGCGACGATGCCGTCGGGGCGTATCAGCAGGGCCGCGATGCCGCGGTGTGCCTCCTCCCGCGCCGGACCGGCCGTCACCAGGTCGACCCGGTGCGCCCAGGCGGCCCCCGGCCCCGCCGCGGGCGCGAGAAGAATCCCGCGGCCGGTCGTCGCGAGGTCCGACAGCGATGAGCCGTCGGCGAGCCGGAGATCCGGGACCGGACGCCCCAGCAACGGCATCGCCTCCTCCGACGCGCCGTCCGCGTACGGCATCACGTGCCGGTTGTCGAGGCCGCCCATCATGCGTCCGAAGAACGCGTTGGCCTCGTCCACCTCGTCCAGCAGTTCGCCCATGAGGTCGCGCAGGGCGTCCACGTGGGGGCCCGGCCGCATCAGGGCCACCTGGGCACGGGTGTTGGCAAGAACCCTGGCGCCCACGGGATGGCGCTCGGCGGTGTACGTGTCGAGCAGCCCGTCGGGGGCCCGCCCGGCGACGACGGACGCGAGTTTCCAGCCCAGGTTGACGGCGTCCAGCAGCCCGAGGTTGAGGCCCTGTCCGCCGAAGGGCGAGTGCACGTGCGCCGCGTCGCCCGCCAGCAGGAGGCGGCCACTGCGGTACTCGGTCACCTGACGGGCGTGGTCGGTGAAACGCGTCGCCGAACGCACCGCCGTGATCACCACGTCCGTGCCCGAGACATGGCGCGCGGCCGCCTGTACCTCGTCGAGGGTGACCGGTGCGTCGCGGTCGGCGGGCGGCCCGTCGAAACGGGCGAGGAAGAGGCGGCCGGGTGTCGGCCCGTAGGCCATCATGCCGTTCCCGGTGCGGCGCCAGCCGTGCGGGAGCAGCACATCGGGGTCGGCGTACTCGGCGATCGCCTGATGTCCTGTCATGGTCGGTTCCGTGCCGGGGAACGCGAAGCCGCCGAGCTTGCGCACGAGGCTGCGCCCGCCGTCGCACCCCACCAGCCAGCGGGCGCGCAGGGTCCTCGGTCCGTCGGCCCCGTCGGTCTCGACGTCGACGCCGTCGGGCTCCTGGGCGAATCCGGTGACGGTGCGTCCGCGGGCGATCCGGACCTCCGGCACGTCTTCCACGGCCTCCCCGAGGACGGCTTCCAGCGCCTGTTGGCCGATCAGCATCGTGGCCCGTTCGCTGTCCTCGCGCGTGGACGCGTCGATGCGCCAGATGCCCGCGAAGTGCCCCTTGCCGCCGATGGGCGATTCCCTGTTCACCACGGCGGCGACCTCGACCGGTGAGGCGCCGGTCTCCTCCAGGGCCCGCATCCTCGCGTCGAGCTCGGGTGCCTGGGCGCGGAAGTTGCCGAGCACCTGGGCCAGGGCCCGCAGCGAGGCCGCCTCCAGGGCGGGGCCGAGTCCCCTGCGGCGCAGCGCCTCCACGGCGAGCGGCCCGATCGCCCCGGCCTTGACCGTCGGGTCGATCTCCGTGTTGCGCTCCACGACGACGGAGGAGATCCCGGCGGTGCTCAGCTCGTGGGCGAGCATGAGGCCGGTCGGTCCCGCCCC
Source organism: Streptomyces sp. NPDC014734 (assembly GCF_043083325.1). Classification (NCBI taxonomy): domain Bacteria; kingdom Bacillati; phylum Actinomycetota; class Actinomycetes; order Kitasatosporales; family Streptomycetaceae; genus Streptomyces; species Streptomyces sp. NPDC014734. Next base: position 30,841 of record NZ_JBIBYN010000028.1, read on the forward strand.
CGCGATCAGTACGTCGGCGTCGAACTCCTTGCAGATGCGCTGAGTTGTCATGGGGACGAGTATGCGGCAAAAGTTTTAGCGACTACAACCTTTGAGTCGAATCCATGTTTCTCGTACTGTGGGCACATGACAGACGGACGGACCGAAGCACCTCCGCCGGGGCGGCGGGAGCGCAAGAAGCGGGAGTTGCGGAACCACATCTCGGGCGTCGCGACGAGGTTGTTCCTGGAGCGCGGCTTCGAAGGCGTCACCGTGGCCGAGGTCGCCGAGGCCGCCGACGTGTCCACGATGACGGTCTTCAACCACTTCCCGCGCAAGGAGAACCTCTTCCTGGACCGTGGACCGGAGATCGCCGAGTTGCTGACCTCGACGGTCCGCGACCGCGAGCAGGACGAGCCGCCGCTCGCCGCCCTGCGCCGCATGAGCCTGCGGCTCATCGACGAACGGCATCCCCTGAGCGGCCTGGTCGACGGAATGGGCAGCTTCCTTCAGGTGGTCCTGGACAGCCCGGCGTTGAGCTCCCGCTGGCGCGAGATGGGCGAGGAGGCGGCGGTCGCGCTGGCGGAGGCCCTGGCCCGGGCCGCGGGCCGCCCCCCGCACGACCCGGAGGCGCGTTACACGGCGACCTCGGTGCAGACCATCCGCGACACCGTCTTCCGCGAGGCTGCACGGCGCACGTCCGCGGGCGAAACGGTGGACGCCGTCCACGCCGATCTCCGCGCCCTGGCCGACCGGCTCTTCGACGTGCTGGAGCAGGGTGTCGGCGCGGACTGGGGCCTGCCGACGAGCCCGCCCCGGGGCTGATCCGGCCCCTCGGCTCCCGTCCGTCGGCCTCCGCCGGAGTCACGGGAACATCCGCGGGTTCCCCGCGGTGAATGCGCGAGGGGCACTCCGGGCGCACGATCCGCGGTGGGCGGGGCGCCGCCCCGCCCACGAACGTCCCGGCCCGTCGGCGGCGACGGGCCGACGAGCCGGACGGGTGGGCCCGGCCCGCTTTCACCCGTCCGGGCCCGGTCCCGCCGCACCGGCGCGGACCGCGGATCCGCTGCGGGTGGGTGGACCTCGGGATCGCGGGTGCCAGCCCTTAGTCTTGCGGGATGAACTCCGCAATACCGCCACGTGGTCGCCCAAATGGGAAGGAACCGACGTCCTCCTCCGAGCGGTCTTCACGGAGCCGGGCGGGCGGGTCCTCCTCCGAGCGGTCTCCACTGAGCCGGACGGGCGGGTCCTCCTCCGTCCGCCGCCGGGCGCGGTGGCGCCGGGTGTGGGGCGTCGGCTCGCTGCTCGGTGCCCTGTTCCTGCTGGTCGCGACAGCCGGCTTCGCGGCGTCGATACCCGAAGCCGTCAGTACGGTCCGGGACTTCCGCTCGGCCGAGCCGTGCACGGACCGGACGGCGCCGGCCGACTGCCTCCGGTCGATCACCGCCACCGTTCGGAGCACGGAGCGGACGGGTGGCAGGAACCCGAAGTACACGGTGCGGCTCGACGGGCCCGCGGGCGTCCCCCACGAGATGGAGATGGAGGCGGAGGGGCCGCTCTTCGAGCTGCTGAAACCGGGTGACGAGGTCACCGTCACCCGGTGGCGCGACTATGCCACCGCCCTCGGTCGCGACGGCGTGACACAACAGTCCGATGACAGCCCCGAGAGCGAGCCCGAATGGCAGGCGGGGCTGGCCGCGGTCTGCCTGGTTCTGGGCTGTTACCTCTTCTACCTGGGAGGTGTACTGCTCACCCGCGCCAGGGAGGTGGCCGCGAACGGACCGCCCCGCGGCTTCTGGTTCTTCGGCATGTGCGCGTTGTGGGGGGCCCTTGCCGCGATTCCGGCGGGCGTCGCGGGCGCCTTCGCCTCGTCGGGCCGGGGCCACGAGGACTGGGGGTGGCTCGTCCTGGTGGTGGTCTGGATCGTGCTGCTGCCCGCCGTGTACGTCGGGGTGCGGTGGCGCGAGGGCCGAAGGGCTGCCCCGTAACCCCCGGCGGGCGCGCGGACGGAGCGTCTGTACGGCCCACGGCCGACCTGGCACGGAACCAGGTGGTCCGTTCCGCGGCTCCCGGCGGTGACGCGAAGCGGGCTCCGTACGGGGGCGGTTGACGGCCGACCGCCCCCGTACGACGCCGGGGCCGGGGCACTGTCAGCGGCGTGTGCGACCATCCGGGACATGATCGTCTCGCTTGAGTCCCTGGTGCCCACTGCAGCTCCGCACGGATCGAACACCTACGCCGACTGGGTCGCCGTCCACGACCCGGACGCCGTGGAGGCCGCGCGCGAGCTGATCGAGGACATGCGTACCGGACTCGGCAGGTCCTGGACCAAGCCCGGTCGGTTCGTCGACGCGATGGCGGCGCGGGCCAGACGGCTGCCGCCGGCGCACCTGCCGTGGTTCTGGGACACCGTGGGCCACCGGTTGATCGGCTGCGGGAGCAAGCCGGGCGGGCGGGCCTACGCGGCGGCGCGGGCGGCCGAGGCCGAGCACGGGCTGCCGGTGGATCCCGGCTACCGCCGGGCCAACGCCCTGTTGTTCGCGGCGGGCGGGGCCATGCCCGCCAAGGAGTTCGGCGCGCATCAGCGCTTCCTCGCCGCGACGCTGGAACCGGCCGCCGCGCACAGCGCCGTCGAGGCGTTCCTGACCGCGTGGGCCGGCTCGTCCGCGGACCTGCCCGCCGATCTGGTACGCCGGGTGCGTGCCTCCGCCAAGGTGGCCGGGCACGGGACCGAGGAGGTCGCGCGTGTGGTCGGCGCGATCCTGGCGGTCACGCGGAAGAAATCGGTGCCCAACGCGCTGCTGGACTCCGCCGGACCGATCCTGGCGGCCCACCCGCCGACGGACACGATCGCCGCCGGGCTGGTGGAGGTCTTCCCGGACGGCGCCACCGACGGCGGTGCGTGGCTGCGGCTGCTGATCGGCTGCGGCGCGGCGGAGGCTCTGGAAGCCGGACGGGTCGTGCCCGAGGGCGGACTGCACCGCTGGGTGGGGAACTTCACGCACATGTACCAATACGCGGCGCAGTCCGGCGGCGGGGTCGGGCGTCAGCCGCTGCCGGTGGAATTCCTCGACCTGGTGGGCCGGTTGGGGCCGCGGCTGCGGGCAGAGGGCACACCCGTGACGGTGCACACGACCAGGCACCATCACCAGGGCTTCGACGCGGATGTGCTGGACGCCGCTCTGGCGGCCGGGGTGGCGGTGGTCGACCCGGGTCCGGAGACCGGGATGCGGTTCTGGGGCGAGCGGTCCCGGCGGGACCTGGCCGCACTGGCCGCGGACCCGGTGTTCGGCCCTCGGCTGGAGGGCACCGTGCACGCGGGCCTGTTGCCCGGCCGGTCGCCGGCACACCGACGCCGGGCCGGGTCGGCGGTGACCCTGCTGCCGGACAACCGGGGCATCGCCCAGGAGGTCGCCGGGCGGGTCGGCAGGCTCGTGGACACCGTCGCGGGCGGCGGCATGGCGGGAGCCGAGGAGTCCGTGGCCGAGTTGGAGATCCTGTTGGACAGGCCGACGGTGGCGGCGCTCGGCGGGATAGCCGACGCCCTCGCCGACGCGGGAGCGGCGGGCGCGCTGCGGCGCTCGCTGGCGGCCGGGCTGCCGGAGGAACTTGCCTGGCCGGCCCTGGAGTCGGTGTACGCGCGGTTCGCGCAGAGCTCGAAGAACGCGGACGGCGCGGAGAACTCGGAGAGCCCAAGGAACTCGCAGGGCTCGGAGAACCCGGAGAACGCGCAGGACACGCAGGACACACAGGACACACAGGACACACACAACTCGGCGTCGGGCGGGCCGCTTCCGGGCGTGGCGGGGGTGACCGCCACCTGGCCGGTGCTGACGGTGTTCGGGGCCGACCGGGCGGTCGCCGTCGGTCCGGACGGGGTGCGGGGCTCCTGCGGGTTCACCGTGCCCGACGACGCGACCATGTTCGCGGTCCACTACGTGGGAGGCTCCTTCCTGGTGAGCTGGACCCTCGTCGCCAATCCGTACCACTGCGACACCGCTGTCTGGGCCGATCGCCCCGAGGAGCCGTTCGCACCGGACGAGGTGGGTGGTCTGGTGCCCTTCGGCGGCAGCCTGGACGGGGCGTACGGCTTCCAGTTCGAGACCGCCGACGGGGGTGGGCGGCACGGTGGCCGACGGGTGCTGCGTCCGGGCGGCAGGGAGGGGATCGACCGCGACGAGTTGCAGCTCGGCGACGGTGAGCGGATCTGGACCAACGCCGTCTTCGGGCGGCGGCCGTGGGAAGTGGTGGACCCGGTCACCGGGGAGCCCCGGGGCGCGGTGGCGCTGCCGGACTTCCCGGGCCGCGCCCCCGACGCCGGTCCGGGCGCGAAGGGGCCCGGGGCGGGCATGTCCCTGGCCTCGGAGGCCGTGCAACTGGCGCCGCTGCCCGACGGGCTCACCGATTCCCCGTTGGGCAGCCGGGACGGCCTGGTCGGGACCCGGGTGCTGTTCCGGACCCGGCACCGCGACCACGCGCCCGACCACTTCCTGGTGGAGAGCGTGGACGGGCGCACGGCCCGGTTCGACATCGACCGGCCGGGACAGGAGCCGTGGGCTCTGTGGGCGGCGCCGGAAGGGGCGGTGGAGGACGTGGTCCTCGCCGAGGCGGAGACCCGGACGGGCGTGCGCGCGTACACGGCCGACGGGGTCCTGTTGTGGGAGCTGGACGGGCACCGCTCACCCCGGCATCCGCGGATGAGGCCGGTGCGGCGGGTCACCGCCTCGGGCGGCGTGGCTCTTCCGCCCGCCTTCTGGTACCTGCTGCGGACCCGGGACGCGGCCGGGTCCCGGGCGCTGCGGTCCGTGCGGCGGGAGACCGCCGAGGCGTTGCTGGCTGCGGCCCGCGCCGATCCCGGGACGCTGGGCGCCGTCGTGGCACGGGAGTTGCCGCAGATCACCGACCCGGTGCTGGTCGGGGCGGTCGTGGCGGTGGCCGGGCGGGCGGCCCGGGTGGAGGAGCGCAGGCTCGCCCTGCACCGGCGGGTCACCCTGCTCGCGCAGGCACCGCCGGTCCTGCCGCGCCGGTCGGCGCCGGACACCGAGTTGATGCCCGCGTTGTTCGGCCTGGTGTCGGACGAGGACGGGGACGCGTGGCGGCGAAGTCCGGACGCGGCGCTTCCGGCGACGCTGAGCGCGCTGGCCGCCGACGGTGCCTGCCTGGCGGGGACCGTCGTGGAGGAGGTGCGGCGGCTCTCACCACCGGCACCGCCGCGCGACTGGTCGCAGTTGCTGGGCGCGATCGACGCGGCGGCCTGGCGGGCCGCGGTGGCACCGACACCGGACGCGGATCGCGCCGCCCTGGTGGCGCTGCTGGACACCTGGGCCGACCAGCCGTTCGCCCGTGCCGGAGGGCGGTGGTGGGCGGGTCGGGCGCCGGCCGGGGTCCTGGACGGGCTGCGCGGGGGCGGTGTGGCCGTGGCGTCCGGCGCGGTGCGGTCCGGGGGCTCGGAGTGCTGGTTCGTTGCGGGCGCCGCCGACGACTCGGCGGACGACCCGGTGCCGACGGCGGTTTTGCGGGCGCGGAGCTTCCTGGTGGAACGGGACGACGCCGCCCGGCTGCGGGCCCTGGTCGCGGCGATCGAGGAGCACGGCCCGGTCCAGGTGCCGGAGGCGGCGGCCGCGCGCTTCGCCGAACTGACCGGTGTACGGCGGGCCGTGGCCCGGCTCGTGGTGGCGGGCCTGGTCGGCCGGTCCGGGCATACGGAGGACCTCGCCCTGGTGCGCGGGGCCCCGTACCGGGCCACGCCGTTGACGGCCGAGTCCTACGACAGGCTGCGGGCGCGGCTCGGGGAAGCGGGCCTGAGGGCGGTTCTGGCGGCGGCCGTGCCCGACGATCCGACCGCGCTGTGGCGGCCCGGGGGCGTCGAGGCGGCCGTGGAGCGGATGGCCGGGGTGTGGCGGGAGCGCGTGGGGGCGCTGCCCGCCGTGCACGACGAGGCGGCCGATGCCCTGGAGGCCGGTCTGGGCCTGTCCGAGGTATGGGCACGGCGGCTCGCGGGCGGGTACGGAGCCGCCGCGGACGCGACCGTGGAGGCGGCCGGCTGGGAGCTGGTGGCGACCCCGTACGGCAGCGGGGCCGATGTCCGGGCCGTACCGGCGGCCGGGTGCGAACCGCCGTACGGGACACCGGTGGGCATCGGTCTCCGGCAGATCGCGAGCGCGCTGGTGTGGGCGTGGACGGACCGGCCCGTCGGTGATCCGGCGGTGGCCGGCGCGAGGGACCTCTACGAGCGGCTGCGGTCCGAACTTGCCCGTCCGGAACTGCTGCTGGCGCTTCCCCACGGTCGGGTCAAGGACACCGCGGAGCGGATCGCGGAGCGGTTCGGGCCCGGTCGGCTGCCGGTGGCCGGGGACCGGCGCAAGAAGGAGGGGCCGGTTCCGACGACCGCGTACGACTCCGGACCCCTGGTGGTGTGCGCACCCGGCGGTGTCTCCTTCCTCCGCCCCGCCGCGGTCACCGGCCCGGAGGTGTGGCAGCGGGTCCGGGACGTCACGGGCCTGACCGAGGAACTGGACCGGGCGGCGCCGCTGCTGGCCGGCGGCGGGCTGGAACGGATGATGCGCCGGGCCGGTTCGGGGGCGGTGCCGGCCGGGGCGTACGAGGCGGATCCGCGGCAGTCCTGCCCTGAGCTGGTCGCGCGTGCGGCCGGGAAACTCGGGGTCGGCGCGGACGCCGCGGCGCTCTACCTCCAGCTGGCCGCGCTCGCCGCACCCACCGACCGGAACGTGCGCAGGTGGAACGGCTGGACGACCAAGCACCACGCGGAGGTCCGGGCGGAACTGCTCGGCACGGGCGCGGTGCTGGAGGCCAAGCGGGCCCGGGCGGGCCGGAACCTGTTCCTGCCCGGGAAGTGGACCGAGCTGAAGGCCCCGCACCTGCCGTTGGAGGCAGCGAAGTTGGTGACACACGCGGTGCGCCCGCTGTGGGGCAACGAGATCCGCTCCCCGTTCGGGCGGGTGTTGCCGACGGCACCGCTGCACGAGATGTTCGCGGCGGCCTGGGACCGGGAGCAGGGCGGGTCGGACGGGGCGGTATGAGACCCGTGGCGGGGCCGGCGCGTACGGGCATGCCCCGCACACGCCGCTCTTCACGGGGATCCGGACGGTCGGGGCGGCCGCGGTGCGCTCGGAGAGGCGCCGTGCCGCCCGGTGCGGTGGTCGTCGCTCCGCTTCTGTTGGCCGCCGGGGCTCCGCCGCTCCGCTCACCGCCGGTTCATGAGGTCTTCCACGAGCGGTGTGAGCAGCGTTCGCCAGTTGTCCGGCAGGTGTTGTGCCGCCGTGGTCAGGTGGAAGCGCGCGACGGCCCACTCGTCGGGGCGCGCCCGCGCACCGTGCTCCCGGACGGCCTGGAGGCAGTGGTCGACGAACTCCGTTTCCTCCTCGTCGAATCCGAGGCGCTCGTAGGCCCGCCGCACCTCCGGCGCCTGGTCGAACCAGTCGTCCCAGCCGGTGGCCGCGCCCAGAAGGTAGAGCAGGTGGTCCTCGGCGTCCGACATACCGTCACCCGCGCCGCCCGGGACGGTTTCCCCCTCCGTCCCGACGCGTCCGGGCTCACCGGCGTCGGCCGCCGCGGCGACCAGGTCCGCCCAGTACGCCGCGTCGTGCGTCCCCGTGGTCTGGCGCATGTGCTCGCTCGCGAAGGCGGCCATCGCCGCGGGATCGTCGATCAGCGGGGAAAGAACCAGGTCGTTCCTGTAGTCGAGGCCGAAGTAGTGGCGACGCCCGTCCAGGGTGAGCGCTTCGATGCCGCCCACGTGGCCGATCCGGTCGGGCAGCGGGGCGAAGCGTGCGGCGGAATGCTGTTCCATGGTGAGGACCGTAATGGGCACCACCGACACCCGCGTCCGCGACCCGTGCATCCGCGTCCGGGATCCGTGACGGCCGTCCTCCCGGACGTCCCCGAGGAGTCACCCGCTGCCCGTCGCGCGTCCCGCGCCGATCGCGCGCCGATCGGCGCGTCGCCGTCCTTCTATGCTTCTGCCATGGAGGCACTGGCCGTACGGCTGTCGGGACTTGATCCGTACGTCGACGGCGCGATCCGCATCGTCGCGTTCTACGACACACTGATGCGCCGGAGGGTGGACCTCCCGGCACTCGCCCGGGCCTCGGCGGGCCTTGCCGAGTGCGTCGCCGGGATACGGCTCCACGGCACGGGGCGGGCGACTCGCATCTCGCCGCACGGCACGGAGGCGTCCACCCCACCGGCTCCCCCGTCGACCACGGCACCGATCACCCTCGACGAGGAGGAGATCGGCACGGTGTGGCTGGAGCGTCCGGGCCCGCCCAACCCCCTCGACGACGTCCTCCTCGACAGGTTCGCCCTCGCCGCCGCGGCGGCCGTCGAACGATACGGCCCGGCCCGCACCACCATGGCCGACCCCGCCCTCGTCGAACTGGTGATCAGTTCCAGCAGCGACGAGGGGGCCAGAGCACGGGCACTGCGGCTCCTGGGGTTCGCCGCCGGCCTGCCGGTCCATGTCGTCGCCGTGCGCTCACGGCTCCCGCTCGACCGGATCGGCGGCCTGGTCTGCCCGGCCCGCACGGTGAAGGCGGCGCCGCTCGCCGACGTGGGCGTCATCCTGGCCACCACCCTGGACCGGTCCGGCTTCCCGCCGGGTGTACGCGCGGGCATCGGCGCCGCCGGAAGCGCCGACCGGTCCTGGCGGCAGGCACGTACCGCTCTTCGCTTCGCCACCCCGCGCGAACCCGTCATCCGCTACACCGACCTCGGCGCGCTGGCGCTGCTGGCGGAGATATCCCGTGACACCGCACGCGAGAACGCCGACGTGGCCGCCATCGCCCGGATCGCCGGCAGCCCGGAGGATCTGGAGACTCTGGACACCTACTGCGCCACCGGCTCGCTGCGCCGGGCCGCCGACCTCCTCCATCTCCACCACAGCAGCATCGCCCGCCGGATCGAGCAGATCGCGAAGACCCTGGGCATCGAGCTCACCGAACCCGCCGGCCTGGTACGGGCCAGGCTCGCCCTCACCGCGTGGCGGCTGCTCGACGACTGAGGGCTGTCCGCCCCGGCACCGGGATCGACCGGCAACGGCGGCGCCCGGTGCCGGGTCCGGCTCAGGTCAGGGCGAGGAGGCTCACGGCGACGGCGGCGGTGCCCAGGCCGACGAGCTGGCCGGGGTGGATGCGCTCGGCGAGGACTCTGCGCGCGAGCAGGACGGTGCCGGCCGGGTAGAGAGCGGTGATCACGGCGACGACGGCGAGGTCCCCACTGCGGGCGGCGAGCAGGAACAGCAGGTTCGCCACGGAGTCGAGCATCCCGGCGGCCGCCGACATCGCGTAGGCGGGGCGCTCGGGGCCGAGTCTGCGGTGCATCAGCCCCGCCGCGGTGAGGGTGACGGCCGAGGAGACCGCCCGGCCCACGAGCAGCGGGGCCACCCCGCTGCCGGAGGGGGCCTGGTGCAGAAAGATCAGCTGAAGGGCGATGGCGGCGCCCGCGCCGAGGGCCAGCAGCAGCGCGGTACGGGAAGGGCGCGCCGCCCCGGCCCCGTGCCCGGCGCTGACCAGGACCACCGCCACCAGCGCCAGTGGCAGTCCCACCAGGCCGGCGACGGCCAGGTGCTCGCCCTGCGTCAGGCCCACACCCACCGGGAGTACGGCGGAGACCAGTGCGGTCACGGGCGACAGCACGTTCATCGGGCCGAGCGCGAGGGTCCGGTAGAGCAGCGCGAACGCCGCCGCCGAGGCGAACCCGGACGCGACCCCCCAGCCGAGCGCGCCCGCGCCGAACGAGGCGCCGAGGAACGGCCACAGCAGCAGCTCGACCACGAGACTGGCCGGAGCCGCGATCATCACGGTGCGCAGCACATGGGCCCTACGGGCCCCGAGACCGCCGAGGAAGTCGGCGCACCCGTACGCGACCGAGCTTCCCAGGGCCAGTAGCAGAGCGATCACGGCACATCCCTTAGTATCCAACGGAACGACCGAACCGTACAGCAGGTCGACCGACCGGCGTCAACCGAACGACCGATCGGTGCATTCGAATAGCTCAGCTGTGAAAATGGTGATCACATGGCCGACTCGGTCGCAGCCCTGCGGACGCTCGCGCACAACGTCAGGACGGCCCGCAACCGCGCGGGCCTGTCCCTCGACGAACTCGGTCGGCGCGCCCAGGTCAGCAAGGGCGCCCTGGTGGGACTGGAGAAGGCCCAGGGCAACCCCAACTTCGCCACCCTGGTCCGGCTCGCCGACACCCTCGGAGTCTCCGTGTCCGCCCTGCTGGAGGGGCCGTCGGAAAGCCGCGTCCGGGTCGTGACCGCCGACGCCACCGCCCCGCTGTGGACCGGGAAGCGGGGCGGCGAGGCCCGGCTCGTGCTGACGACGTCGGGCCCGGCCCCGGTGGAGGTCTGGCACTGGAAACTGGAGCCGGGCGAGGAGTACCCCAGCCATCCCCACCGGGCCGGGGTGGTCGAGACCGTCAGCGTCACCACCGGCCGGATGGTCCTGGTCGTCGACGGGGCCGAGCACACCGTCGAAGCCGGGCAGACCGCCACGTTCGACGGGGACGTCCCCCACACCTACCGCGGCGCGGGCGACGGGTCCTGCCGCCTGATCATGACCGTCCAGCTTCCGCCGGGGCCCCGGTAGCACAGGGGCCGGGCGGGCATCGGGCTGCGGGGCCCGGGACCCCGGGGTGTCACCTCAGGACCAGGAGGTCCATCCAGCTGATGGCCGGCTCGTCCGGGTTCTCGGCCGCCGCGCGGCGCAGGCGGTCGAGGCCCGCGGCCCAGGCGGCGTCGGGGAGGGCCCTGAGCTTGGAGTCGGCGTCGCGGCGGAGGCCGTCGGCGAAGGCGGCCAGACCCGGGGCCGACTGCTGAGGGAGGGCCTGGAGCGAGACCTGCTGGAAACCGGCGGTGGCAAAGGCCGAAGTGACCCGGTCGATGTCGGGGTAGCCCTCGATGCCGGCGGCGGTCTCGGGGAAGAACCGGACACGCAGATCACGCTCGGACCGGCCGGGAAAGGTGTTGCGGATCAGGACGGGCGCCCCGGGCCGCAGCGCCCGGCGCAGTTCCCGGGCAGCGGCCACGAGGTCGGGCAGGTGGTGGATGACGGAGCCGAGCCAGGCGGCGTCGGCGCAACCGTCGGGGACCGGGAGCGCGTCGGCCCGGCCGTCGAGGGGGGTCACGCCCGGGGTGTCCGGGATGAGGGCGCGCATCGCGGCGGCCGGTTCGACGGCGAGGACGCGCACACCGAACCATGCGTGGAAGGCGGTGGCGAAGGAGCCGGTTCCGGCGCCGACGTCCAGAACGGTCATGCCCGTTCGCAGTGCGGTCTCGGCGGCGACGGCCCGGCGCCATGCCTCCAGTCCCTCGCGGGGGATCTCGCGGGCCGCCCGGTAGTCGGCGGCGGTCTTGGCGTCGTACGCGGTTCCTGCCACGGTCGGCGGTCTCCTCAGGTGAGCTGGTCCAGCACGGGGGAAAGGTCGGGTTCGCCGGTGACGGTGTGGAAGAGCCATCCACGCGGCGGGGCGAGTGTGTCGGCGGCGAGCGGCAGGATGCCGGGGCGGCCGTCGAGGGCGAGCAGGTCCGCCTCGTCCAGGGCGTTCACCAGCCGCTCGAACCAGCCGGGGCCGGAGACCGGCACCAGGCGCAGTTCCAGGCGGACGCCCAGGCGTTGGGCGATCATGCCCGGCGAGAGCCGGGCGTTGACCTCCAGCACGGGAATCAGCTCACCGGAGGTCGTCGTCATCGAGTCGACCGACAGGGGTCCCCGGTAGCCGGCCCGTGCCGCGGCCCGGGCCACGGATTCGGCGGTCTCCCAGTAGCCCGCCCGGTCGAGCCGGCGCAGCAGGTCCGGCGAGGGCTCGTCCGAACCCCGGTACGCGTGGCCGTCGTTGACGACCTGCCGGATCCCGTGCCAGTCGATGTCGCCGCGGGGGCCGATGGTGAGGTGGGCTGCGAAGTCCTCCGCCCGGTCGTGGAGCGGCTGGACGATCAGCTCGATCCGGGCACCGCCGCGCGCGAGATGGCGCTCGACGAACGCGAGCCGGGCGGCCGATTCGACGACGATGTTGCCCTGCCCGGAGACTCCGTAGGGGTCCTTGACCACGCAGGGGGCCGAGGCGGCCTCGCGCAGTTGGGCGAGCGAGGTGACGACGGTGCCGGAGCCGGGGTGGCCGAGCCCGGTCGTCCAGGTCTTGGAGTTGACCAGCCGGACCGCGGCCTGGTCGGGGAGGTCCCCGACCAGGCCCTGGTGCCCGGCCGCCGCCCGGGTGCCGGGCAGTGTCGCGTACGGCGCCGCCAGCGCGCCCGCGAGCCCGGGCACGGCGTGCCGGGCGAGACGCTGCTCCACCGTGTGCTCGGGATCGCCCGGCACTTCGAGGTGCCGGGCCGGAAATCCGGCGGCGCCCATCAGCTCGGTGAACGCCGCGGGGGGACGGCGATGCGTGAGCAGGATGTCGCCGGGTCCGCAGAGAACCGCCTGGAGCTGGTCCATGTCCCGCGTCAGCCGCTCCGCGTGCGGGCTGCGCACGGCGGGCAGGGCGGCGAGGTCGTCGGGGCGCCAGTGGGCTTCGGCGTCGCAGCTGCCGAAGTGGACGGTGGTCACGCGGCGCCCCGTCCGGCCGGGGCGAGGAAGCGTTCCCGGATGCGGTCCAGGGTGCGGAAGTCGTCGACGGTGACCTCCTCCAGGTCGATGGTCCGGCCGGAGACGCTCTCCAGCAGGTAGATGAACTCCAGGAAGTCCAGCGAGTCGATCAGCCGGGCCTCGATGAGGTCCTCGGCGGGATCGACCTCGCGGCCGAGTCCGGGGTTCTTTGCCGAGATCCAGTCGGCGATCTGCTTCATGTCGGGGGCTCCTTCGGATGGTGGGCGGGTGGTCCGGTGCGCGGGTGGCTCGTCGCGGTGCGGTGGGACGGTGGCGTCGGGGCGGGCCAGGGCGGCGGCGACGGCGATGGCCCAGTCGCCCTCGTGGGTGATGCTCAGGGTCCAGCGGTCGATCCCCCCGGCGCGCAGCTCGCGCAGGGCCGAGCCCCGCGGCTCGACCCGCGGCGCGCCGCCGGGTCCCCGGAGGACCTCGATGTCGCGGGTGAGCACCAGCGTCCGTGTGGGGGCGAGCAGTTTGACGAACGCCTCCTTGGCGGCGAGGCGGCCGGCCAGGGTGGCCGTCGGCGTCCCGGCCGCGGCGGCGAGCTGAGTCCGTTCCCGCCGGGTGAAGTGGTCGGCGAGCCAGCGCTCGCCGTGCCGACGGGCCAGCTCCGCCGCCCGGGGCACGTGCACCAGGTCGACGCCGAGGCGCAGGGACGGGTCGTCGCGGTCGGGGGGTTCGCCGAGCAGACGGCCCAGCGCCGTCCGCAGGGCGTGTTCCGTCCGCAGGGCGTGTTCCGTCACCGCGCCGCTCCGTCGGCCGCGGTGGCCGATACCCCCGCCGTGCGGGCCGCTTCCCCCGCGGTGGCGGTGCTCCCCGTCGTGGTGGCCGCCTCCTGCCCCGTGGCGGTTCCCCCGGCCGTGACGGCCGCCGCGAACTGGGACCTCAGCCGGGCGACGATCACGGCGGCGGGTTCGACCGCGGTCGTGGCGGCGCAACCGCACCCGGCGTAGCGGGCCATCTCGCCGACGCGGCCCTCGGCCTCCGCCGTCGGGGCGGCGGCGGAGCCGCGCGGGACGGGGCGCCTGGTTCCCATGACGGTGGTCCAGGCGATCATGGACGAGGGCGGGGGTCCGGGCGCGTCGGTGACCGGGCCGCGCAGCACCCGGTGCGGGCGGCCGGGCCAGCCGATGGAGAAGCGGTCGGTGACCACCGTGTCCGAGGCCCCGGCGCCGATCAGGTCCCGCTTGTACGCGGGGTGGGCGGCCGACTCCTCCGCGGCGACGAACAACGTCCCGCACAGGGCTCCCGCGGCTCCGGCGCGGACCGCCGCGAGCAGGTCCGCGCCGGTGGCGATCGCGCCCGCGGCGAGGACGGGGACGTCCAGTCCGTGGTGGGCGAGCAGGTCGGCCAGGTCCTCGTCCCCGAGGTGGTGGCCGCCTGCCCGGGTTCCCTGGAGGGCCACGGCGTGCGCGCCGAGCTCCGCGGCGGCCCGTGCCTCCCGGACGCCGCCCACCTGCACCAGCAGCCGGTGACCGGCGCGGATCACCGCCTCGGCCGCGGACCGCGGCGGCAGCCCGTAACTGTTGAGGGTGAGCCGCCGGTCCGCACGGGCGAGAACGACGGCGAGCTGCTCGACGAGCAGGCGTCCGGCGACCTCGGGGATGACGTTGACGCCGAAGGTCCGGTCGGTGCGTGCGGCGGTGTCCTGGACCAGGGCCGTGGCCAGGGCGCGGTCGCTCTTGTAGAGGGCGACGGTGCCCAGGGCCCCGGCGTCGCTCACGGCGGCCGCGAGGGCCGGGCCCGCCACACCGCCCATGCCGGCCTGGACCAGCGGGAAGCCGACACCGAGCGCCGCGGCTCCCCGGGCGACGGCCGCGACGGGCCCGGCGGCCCCTGCGGTCCCGGCGGGTTCAGGCGCGGACATAGCGGACCCGGTCGAGTGCGGCCCGGGCGCTGCCGTGGGTGAGGATCATGGCGTGCACCCAGCGCTCGACGCCGAAGGCCGTGCAACCGCTGTGCGCCACCGTGCCGTCGGCGGTGATGCCCAGGCGCTCGCCGAAGAAGTTGCGGTGCCGGTTGACCGAGGCGATGGCGGTGCCGTCCTCGGCGACGAACTCGTACTTGACCGGGTCCAGGGCCATCAGCTTGGCGCGGGACCCGGTGCGGTCGTAGAAGGGGTCGTTGGCGGGCTGGTAGGACAGCGCGATCCCCAGGCGGCCGGCCAGGTCCTCGATGAAGACCTTCGACCGGGCCAGGTGGTCGCGGGCACCGTCGGCCGAGCCGAGGTAGAGGACTTCGCGCATGTGGAAGCCCCAGAGCCGGCGCAGGCCGTCGTAGTGGTCCTCGTTGCGAAAGCAGCGGCCGATCGCGGTGAGCCGGAGCTCGGCACCGACGTCCTGGGAGTCCAGCGAGAGCAGCAGGCCGTAGCAGGTCGCGGAGGGCAGCAGGTAGCCGGTGCCGTGCACGGGCTGGTCCTGCGCGGGCTCCCCGTCGGCGAGAGCGTCCAGCGCGTCGTCCCGGAAGCGGGCGGCGGCCACGCCGAGGTGGGGGAAGTTGCGGAAGTAGTCGAGCCGGGCGAGCCCGTCGGCGGGCAGCAGCGGCGGGCCGACGACCGTGGGGGCGGCCATCAGGTCGGCGAGACCGGTGAACAGTGCGTCGAGTTCGTTCAGCAGCGCGGCGCGGACCGGGTCGAGGACGACAAGTCCGGGCCCGGGGTCGCGCAGCGCGGGCACGGCGGGCTCGGCGGCGGGCGGGGAGGGGTGAACGGTCATGCGGATTCCTTGCGCAGAGGGACGGTGGGCAGAACGGGCGGCATCCGACACCCTCCCGACAGTGGGCAGAACGGGATGGACCCCGCCGGTCACGGCAGGAGTACGCCGATGCGGCGGTAGAAGGCGTTGGTGCGGGAGGCGATGGCCTCGTGGGCCGTACGGCGTGCCGGGTCGGCCATCACCCGGGCCCGGAAGCCGAACGGATCGGGGATACCGGCGTCGCGGTAGGCGTCCACGCTGTAGAGCTGGTTGACCGACGCGGCGATGTACTTCTCGATGTACCGGCGGGCGCCGGTGATCTCCTGCTCGTCCCCGGCGTCGAGCAGCCGCTCCCACAGGGCGCGGACCAGTTGGGCGCCGAAGGCGATGTGACGGGACTCGTCCTGGTGGTGGACGCGGTTGATGGCACGGATCGTCTCCGGGAGTGCCGTGTCGGCGGCCATCCGGCTGTTGAAGTGGTCGACGATCTGCTCGAAGATCAGGATGCGGCTGAAGACAGTGAAGTTGTCCAGCATCGGCGACTGCCGTTCGCCGGGGAAGGCCATCGACCGGTCGGGGAACAGCTTTCCGCCGTAACGCAGACAGAACTCGGCGAAGAACCACATGTGCTCGTTCTCCTCGCCGAGGAAGTGGTGGAAGAACGGAGTGGGGATCTCGTATCCGGGCGCGTGGATCCGGCGCACGACCTCCTGCATCAGCTCACGGATGCCGTGGACGTTGAGGCTGTAGAAGTTGATGCTCTCCCACTTGGAGAGGGCAAGGTACTGCTCGTGGGTGAGTTCCGCGGCGGCCTCGGTGCCGTGGACGGTGATCAGCTCCTGGCTCATCCACAGGGCGCCGTCGGGGATGCTGTCGGGCCAGTCGAAGGTCTGGTAGGGGTTGTAGTACTCGTTCTCGGCTGCCGCGGTCAGCCGGGTGACGGCGGCGGCGACTTCCTCGTCCCAGACGGGTGCGGTGGTGGTCATGACCGGTTCTCTCCTCGGGGTCCTGCGGTGCTCGCCGCGTGCGGTGCGGCGGCTCGGTGGGTGCTGAGCTCGACGGGGGTTTCGGCACTGCCGACGAGCAGCGCCTCGTAGCTGCGGAGCAACCGTGCGATGGCGTCACGGGGGATGAGTTCCGTGTCGGCCATCAGGTGGATCAGCGCCGTGTCGGGGGCGTAGCCGGTGTGCAGGAAGAAGGCGGCGTCCTGGCGCTCCCAGGAGCCGACGTGGAAGATCCGTGTTCTCCCGGTCAGCGGCGCGAGGTCCTGCGGCGTTGTGCCGACGGCCGGCAGTTCGGGCCAACGGTCCTTCATGCGCTTGTCGTTGAAGAAGTTCCCGAGCTGGAGGACGCCCCCGTTGCGTTCGCGCGCGTGCTCCAGGACCTCGTCGACGGCGAGCGGGTCGTAGTGGGCGTGGCGGTAGGCGTTCATGCCGGACAGGAACGCGCGTTTGACCGCCTGGTCGAAGGTGCCCCCGTCGACGTCGAGCGCGAACAGGGCGTTCTCCGCCATCGCCGCGATCAGACGGCGGCTCCGCTCGTCGTGGCGGTTGACGGCGATGAGCTGCAACGGCACGGTGCGGTGTCCGGACCAGGCACCGAGCACCACCGCGGTGGCGGCCAGCAGGACGGTGCCGGTGCTGACCTGGCACCGTTCGGCGATGGCGGTGGCGGCGACCGCGGCGGCCGGGGAGTCCATGCCGAGGCGGACGAAGCGTTCCGGGCGTCCCTCGTCGTCGACCGGTGGGAACAGGGTGGGCGGCACCTTCTCCAGGGTCCGGCGCCAGTGGTCGACGGCTGCCGCGCCGCGCTCCGCCGCGGGCCCGTCGGTCTCGTGGCGTGCCTGGTCGAGCGGCTGCCACGACGGAACGGGCCGCTCCCGGCCGAGCAGTGATTCCCGCAGGTCGTGCAGGAGTTCGCGGACGGCCCAGAAGTCGACGCCCAGGTGGGAGAGGACCAGGGCGAGAAAGGCGGGACTGCCCCGTTCGAGCACGAGCGCGCAGCGGAAGGGGAACTCCTCGGCATGCCGGAAGGTCCCCGTGACGAGTTCGTCGGCGAGCCGGTCCGCCGTCTCCCGGGCCGTTCCGGGTGCCGCCTCGACGACGGCGAGGGCGAACCCTCCTTCGGCGGTGACGTCCTGGGTCCATTCCCCGGCGGACTCGTGGAAGGTGGTGCGCAGCACCTCGTGCCGTTCGACCAGCGACGCGAGCACCGACTCGACCTGCGGGAGGGTCAGTTCGCGGGGTATCTCGACGTTCCGTCGGATGTTGAAGTAGTGGGCGCCGTCGTCCAGCCAGCGGATGGATTTCCAGATCGCGCGCTGGCCCCAGGTCATGGGCCCGCTCCCGGCTCCGGTCCCGCGGAACGCCACCGAACGGACGCCGACGCCCGACACGCTTTCCATGCTTTCCACTTCCACAACGGATTCCTCTGCAGCAGGCACCGTCGGACGGCGCGCGAACGACAGCCTCCGGCGAGGACGGCCGGGGCTGGGTGGAGGCGAGGGGGGCAGGACGCGGTCGGGACGCCGGGGCGGCGGCCGTGAGAACAACAACCTGCGAAGGCGCCTCGACGTTGAGGCGGCGTCGGGGGTGCGTCGTGCCCGTCGGCCTGATGGGCCGCGGGGCGGTCGACGCGAGAGCCCCGGAAGCCGGCATATCGCGGCACGGGAAATGCGCCAACCCCCGTAAGGCGCAAAGAGATTCGGAGCAGTCGGAGGTGTCCGACCGGCTCGATCCGATTCAGGACGCTAGCCCGCACCCTGATCACATGTCTAGACCAAAGAATTCCCTTGACCAGGTCTTGAAGGTCGAAGCCACCGCAATCGAATGACCATCAGGTGAATTCTTGACGTCGTCGACCGGCCTGGTCCAGACTTCGGGGCTCGTGCCTCCCGGCGACATCGCGGTCCCGGTGCCAGGCACCCGACACGCGCCCCGCCGCAGACCACCCATCGGCGTCCCGAGCGCACCTTGCCCACCGAATCCGGAGGCACCCGTCCGTGCCCTCTCGCCCGAACTCCCCAGTCGAACGTCTTCGTCGGCGGATCCGTCACCGGCTTGCCGCGGCCCGCCTGCTCCGGCTGGTCGGCCCGCTCCCGCTGATCGGTGCCGTCGCCCTCCACCTGGCGGTCGGCCTGCTGCCGATCGGTTTCATCCTGGCCACCAGCCATGTGATCGCCGGACTGCCGGGCAGCCCGACGGCCCGGTCGGGCGCCGACCCGATGCTCGCCCTGCTGATCGCCGCCGCAGCCTTCGTGCTGCAACAGGCACTCGCCCCGTTCCAGTCGCTGGTGGGCGAGTTGGTGGCCCGTCAGGTGGACGGGGCCCGGATCGCCGATCTCATGGCCTGCGCCCTGGGCGGCCTGCGCGCCTCGGACCTGGAGGACCAGGAGGTACTCGATCTGCTCGCCGAGGCCCGGAGCGGATTCGACCGGGTCTCGCCCACCCCGGGCGAGGCCGCCGCCGGCACCCTGGCGCTGATCGCCCGCTACGCCCAACTCGCGGGCGCCGCCGCCATGGTGGCGTACGTCCTGGGGCCACTGCCCGCGCTGCTGGTCACCCTCGCGGCCCTCGTCATACGCTTCGGCCAGCGCGGTTCGCTCAGCCGCTTCGGCGCCGCCCGAGCCGCGATGACCGGTCGCCGCCGACGCCTGTCGTACCTCCGCCGCACGGCCACCGGAACCGGGCTGGCCAAGGAGGCCCGGATGCTGGGTCTGGTCCCCTGGCTGCACCGACGGCACGCGGACGAGGCCCGCGGCTACCTCGAACCCCTCTGGGCCACCAGACGCCGCCTGTTGTTCGGGCCCTTCGTCGCCCTCGCCGCGGTCGGCCTGGTGGGCGGCGGCACCGCCTTCGCGCTGCTGGCCCGCGACGGCGCCGATCACGGCCTGTCCCTGCTCCAGCTCACGGCAGCCCTCCAGGCGGTGCTCATCCCGATGCGCTTCGGGGTCTTCTTCCCCGAGAGCGACATGCAGACCCTGTACGGGCTCACCTCCGAGGAGGCCCTGCGCCGGCTGGAACAACGGTCCGCCGCACCCGGCCCGGCCCCGAAGGACGGCACGGACGCGACGGACACGACGGCCGGGACGAACACGCCGGGCGGAACGGCCGGGCCCCGGCCGGACGCAGCGCCCCGCCGGCCACACCCGCACACTCCGAACGAGGCGCCCGGCCGGTCGCGCCCGGACATGGCCGACGACGGCGGGCCGCGCCCGAACGGGACCCACGGGACCGGAACACACCCGGCCGGGACGATCCGCTTCGAGGATGTCTCCTTCCGCTACCGCCCGGACGGCCCCGACGTGCTGCACGGCCTCGAACTGGAGCTGCCGCCGGGCCGCTCCACCGCGATCGTCGGCCTCAACGGGGCCGGCAAGACCACCCTCGTCAAACTCCTCGCACGGCTGCACGAACCCACCCGGGGACGACTCACCGCCGACGGCGTCGACGTGTCGGCACGCCCGGTCACCGACTGGCACCGGCGGATCGCGATCATCTTCCAGGACTTCGCCCGCTACGAACTCACCGCCGCCGAGAACATCGCCCTCGGCCGGCCCGCCCTCCTGGGCGACCCGGAGGCGCTGCGCGCGGCGGCGGACCTCGCCGGCGCCCTCGACGCCGTCGACGCGCTGCCGTACGGAATGGACACGATCCTCAGCTCCCACTACGAGGGCGGCTCGGACCTCTCCGGCGGCCAGTGGCAGCGCATCGCTCTGGCCAGGGCCCTGCTGGCGCTCTCCGACGGCGCCTCGCTGCTCGTCCTCGACGAACCCACCGCACAGCTCGACGTCCGCGCGGAGGCGGCGTTCTTCGACAGGTTCCTCGACATGACCCGGGGCGTCACCAGCGTGATCATCGCCCATCGCTTCTCCAGCGTGCGCCGGGCCGACCACATCGTCGTGCTGGCCGACGGCCGGGTGGCCGAGGCGGGCACCCATGAGGAACTCGTGGAACTCGACGGCCGCTACGCGGAATTGTTCCGTGCCCAGGCCGAACGCTTCGCCGACACCGATCCGCTGCCCGCCGCCGAGGAGGCCCTGCGTTGACCACCCTGCTCACCGCGGTCCGTCATCTGCTGTCCCTGGCCTGGCGGTGCGACCCGTCCCGGCTCGTCCGGGCCGCCTGCATGATGGCCGTCGGCGCTCTCGCCACCCCCCTGATCGCCCTGGCCCTGAAGGGACTGACCACCGCAGCACTCGCCCACGACACCCGCACGGCCGTCCTGCTGGGACTGGCGGCGGCGGCCCTGCTGGTGCTGGAGCTGCTGATGGGGCACTTCGCGCACCTTGCCTACTTCGAACTCGGCGACCTGGGCGAGATCGAGCTGCAGAACCGGCTGATCGCACTCGCCCACGGCACACCACGCATGGAGGCGCTGGACACCCCGCAGTTCGCCGACACCCTCGCACTGGTCCGCGAGGATCTGCCGCGCACCCGCGCCTCGCTCGAAGCGACACTGCAACTCGCCGGCCTCGCCCTTCAGTTGTCCCTGACAGCGGTTCTGCTCGGCACGCTCAGTCCATGGCTCCTGCTGCTGCCGCTGCTCGGCGCCGTCCCGGTCCTGGCCGGCAACCGCGCCCAGCGGATCCTCGACACCGCCAAGGAACGCACCGCCCCCGCAATCCGCCTCGGACGGCATCTGCTGGACGTCTCCACCAGCCACTCCCCGGCCAGGGAGATCCGTCTCTCCGGCGCCGGACCGCTCCTGCTCGACCGGCACCGGCGCGAGTGGGAACGCACCACACGGTGCCTGCGCCGCGCCCACGCCGGGGCCGCCGCCCTGCGTGCCACGGGCCAGCTCTGCTTCGCCCTCGGCTACGGGGCAGCGATCTGGCTCGTCGTGCACCGGGCCCAGCAGGGCGGGTCACCACTCGGCGACGTCATCCTCGTCATCACGCTGGCCGCGCAGTTGTCCCTCCAGGTGGGCACCACGATCCAGCTGCTCACCGTCCTCCAGGACGCCGGACGGACGGCGCTGCGCCTCGACGCCCTGCGGCCCGCGGCGGGCACCGGAGCGGAAACCCACCGCTCCCCCGCCCCCGCGGTGCTCACCCGGGGCATCCGCCTGGAGCACGTGAGCTTCTCGTATCCCGGCAGCGACCGGAAGATCCTCGACGACGTCACCCTCGACATCCCGGCCGGTACGGCGATCGCCGTGGTCGGCGAGAACGGCGCGGGCAAGAGCACTCTGGTCAAGCTCCTGTGCGGGCTCTACCGGCCCACCTCGGGACGCATCCTGGTCGACGGAACCGACCTGACCGCCACCGACCCCGCCGACTGGCAGAGCCGGGTCGCCCCGCTCTTCCAGGACTTCGCCCGGCTGGAGCTGCGTCTGCGCGACAACACCGGAATCGGGGACCTGGACCGGCTGGACGACGACGCGGCCCTGCTGCGGGCCATGGAGTCGGCCGGGGCCTCCGCCGTCGCGCGACACGTCCCCGGAGGTCTCGACGGCCTCATCGGCCGCGGCTACGGCGACGGCACGGACCTCTCCGGCGGCCAGTGGCAGAAGCTCGGACTGGCCCGTGCCCTGCTGCGCCGGGACCCGCTCCTGCTCGTCCTCGACGAGCCCGCCTCGGCCCTGGACGCCTCGGCGGAACAGGTCCTCTTCGAACGGTTCGCGCGACTGGTCGCCGAGTCGCGGGCAGGCACCGGGGCCGTCAGTCTGCTGGTCTCGCACCGTTTCTCCACGGTCCGGATGGCCGACCTGATCGTCGTCCTGGAGCACGGCCGCCTCGCGCAGGCCGGCAGCCACGGTGAACTCCTCTCCACCGGTGGCCTCTACGCCGAGCTCTACCGCCTCCAGGCCCGTGTCTACGCGTGACGCCGCCGGACCCCGGTACGGGATCCGGCGGCGTCGCCGTCACGGCCCGGTGACGAGCATGACGATCAGGACCAGGACGAGCAGGGCCACGTAGGCGGCGGAGTGCAGGCGGTCGGGTACGCGTCCGCCGATCCGCCTGACCAGGGCGATCGTGGGCAATGATCCGCAGAGCAGCGTGGCGCAGGCCACCAGGTCGACATAGCCGACCCGGCCGGTGTGCGCCTGGGCCGCGGGCGCGAGCGCGTAGACCAGGGTGCCCGCGAGGGCGACGGGGGCGCTCAGCGGGTTCGCCAGCGCGGTGGCGAAGGCCATGGGCAGTCCGCGGCGGCGCAGCAGCGGCACCGTCATGACGCTGCCGCCGACGCCCAGGCTCGCCGCGACCGCGCCGATACCGACACCGCCGAACGTCGTGGTGAACCTGCCGAGCGGACGCGGTTCCTCGCCGTCGGCCACGACGAGGAACCCCTTGCGCAACAGGCTGTCCGCGATCGTGACCACCAGGTACACGGCGAACAGCACGTGGAGCAGGCCACCGCTGAGGCGGGTGGCGACGAGCGAGCCGAGCACCGCGCCCAGCAGGACGAAACCGGCGAGGGGCCACACGTACTCCTGCCGCAGCCGTCCGGCCCGGTACTGGGCCAGCGTGGCGGTCACCGCGTTCACGACCATGACGGCCGTCGAGGTGGCGACGGCCACGTGCATGGCGTCGCCCGCGTCGTCGTGCGCCGCGGTGGTCAGGAACGCGTAGACGACGGGGACGGTGACGAAGCCGCCGCCGAAGCCGAACAGCACCGTCGTGACGCCGGTCAGGCAGCCGAACAGGAGGAGCGGGAGGAGCGGGAGGAACGAGGTAAGCACGGTGGAAACGCTAGGCACCGGTTCGGCGGCGGACAATCGATGATCAGCCGACTTCTTACGCGCAGACGACAGCACGGCGTAGGGTCGGGGGATGCGCAACGTTCCGGTCGACGAGGTGGACGGCCTGGACCGTGCCGTACTGGCCATCGGCACGGACTACCCGCACGACCACCTGCTCCCCTTCCACGCCCACCGCCGCGCCCAGGTCCTGTACGCGGCGACCGGCGTGATGGGCGTCGAGACGGCGGACGGGTCCTGGACCGTGCCCACGGCCCGTGCGGTCCTGATCCCGCCCGGAGTACGGCACCAGGTCGCCATGACGGGGGTCAGCACCCGCAGTCTGTACATCGAGCCGGGCGCGGTCGCGTGGTTTCCCCGGCGGTGCCGGGTGGTGGACGTCTCCGCGCTGCTGCGGGCGCTGCTCCTCGACGCGGTCGACATGGCGCCCCGCTATCCCGAGCACGGCCGGGACGCGACCGTCGTCGAGCTGATCCTGCACGAGCTGCGGAACCTGACGCCGCTCCCCCTCGACGTGCCGCTGCCCGCCGACCCGGAGCTGCGGCGGCTGTGCGACGCGTTCCTGCGCGCACCGGACGTCCACGATCCCCCGGCCCGTTGGGCAGCCGCCCTGAACGTCAGCGAGCGCACGCTCGGGCGGCTGTTCCGGCGCGGTACGGGCCTGAGCTTCGCCCAGTGGCGGCAGCGCGCGTGCATCCTGAGGTCGGTGCACGCGCTCGCCGAGGGCACGCCGGTGACCCGGGTCGCGGCATCGCTCGGATACGAGAATCCCGCCGCGTTCACGGTGGCCTTCCGGAGCCTGCTGGGCCGGGCCCCGTCCGCGTACCGGGCCCGGCCGCCGCACCGCGACGGAGGTTGAACCGCGGTGCCCCTGCGTCGGCCCGCCCCCGGGAGCCGTTCCCGGGAACCGTTCCGGCCCGGGGCATCCGCTTGTCCGTCCTCGCCGTGCCGCACTACGGTGCCGCCGTGGATCTCTTCTCACGGACCTGGGCGGCCCTGCGTGCGGCGGTCGCCGGACTCCCGGACGAGGACTTCGCACGGCCGTCCGGCTGCGCCGGCTGGCTCGTGCGGGACCTGGTGTGCCATCTGGTCGTCGACGCGCAGGACGTCCTCATCACACTCGCGACCCCGGCCCGGACGGAACCGACGCGCGACGCGGTGACCTACTGGGACGTCACCGGAACGCCACCGGCCGGCGACGACCCGCTCGACGCGCTGACCGTCCGGCTGGCCGCCGCGTACGAGGATCCCCGGCTGCTGAAGTTCCACCTCGACGACGTCGGCTCCGCGGCGGGACGCGCCGCCGGTCTCGCCGACCCCGGCGCCCTGGTGGGCACCCGCGACGAGGTCCTCACCGTCGGCGACTACCTCACCGCGTACGTCCTGGAGTGGACGCTGCACCACCTCGACCTGATCGCACACCTCCCGGACGTGCCACCACCGCCCGCGGAGGGGCCCGCCCGGTCCCGCGAGATGCTGGAGCGGATCGCCGGGACCGCGTTCCCCTCCTCGTTCTCCGACAAGGACGCGCTGCTGGTGGGTACCGGGCGGCGTGCCCCCGACGACGCGGAACGTGCGGAGCTTGGCGAAACGGCCGCGCGGCTCCCGTTCGTTCTCGGCTGACAGCGCGTTGCGCCGGGCGAAGTGGTCGGCGCGCGGACGGTGATCCCGTGGACGCAGATCTGGGGGACCGTCGCCCTCCGCGTCCTCGTCACCCGACCACCACGTGGTGCGCGGAAGGGAGCAGAAGGGAAGGGGGCACCGTGCCGCGGTCACCCCCGGCCGCAGTCCGGTCCGGGGGTGAGCCGCAGCACGGTGCCCTCGCCGTCGGCCGAGAGCAGCAGTCCGCCGTCCGGGGTGGCGGCCAGGCCCGCGAAACGGCGCGCCGAGCCGGGCATTCCGCCCGCGAACAGCGCGGGCCGCACCTCCGGACGCGCGCCCGGGGGCGGGCCGACGGGCAACTCCTCTGCTTCCACCCTGAGTTCGCCGGTACCGAGCGAGACGGCGAGGAGTCGGCGCCGTGCGGTGTCGACGGTGAACAGTTCGCCGTCCAGCACCGCGAGCCCCTCCGGCGCGCCGAGCCCCTCCGCGACGACGACCGCGACGCCGTCGTCGAGCCGGGACACCGTGCCCCGCCGGTCGTCGCTCACGTAGCAGCGGCCCTCGGCGTCCAGGGCCACGTCCACGGGGTGGTCGAGCCCCTCGGCCAGCACGGTGACCGTGTCCCGGGCGTCGACGGCGACGACACGTCCGGCGCCGGTCTCGGCGACGACGAGCGTTCCGTCGGGGGCGACGGCGATACCGAGCGGCTGGTCCAGGCCGCCGGCCCGTCTCCGGGAGTCGCCGTGCTCCGGGTCGTACGTCCGCACCTCCCCGAACTGGGAGGTGATGTGCAGGAGTCGGCCGTCGGACGCGATGCCGTGCGCGAAGGTCAGCAGCGCGTGCGTGGTGACGCCGCCCTCGCCCGGCTCGCCCGGCGTGCTCGTCGGGCTCGTCGGGCTCGTCGGGCTCGCGAGGCGGTAGTGGTCGGCGGCGTTGACGGTTCCGGCGAGGTCGATCGTCACGCCGTAGGGACCGTCGAGGCCGCGCGGCACGATCGCCCGGGTCCGTCCGTCGGGGTGCAGTTCGGTGATGCCGCCGCTCGCGTAGCTGGAGACGTACATCCGGTTCTCGGCGTCGAAGGCGGCGTTGTCCAGGCCGACGAGGCCGCTGGTGACGAGCGTGCGGGCGCCGGTGCCGTGCAGGTCGATACGGGTCACGATGCCCTCGGCACCGCGGGACAGGACGTGCAGGACGCCGCCCCGGTCGAAGCGCACGGCGACGGGTTCGTGCACGTCCTCGGCGACGATCTCGGGGGTTCCGCCGTCGGGCGGAATCCTCCAGACCTGACCGGTGACCATGTGCGGGTAGTACAGGTGGCCGTCGGGTCCGCGCTGCATGGCGTTGCCGAGGGCCAGTCCGTCGGTGAGGACGACCGGGTCGCCGCCGTCGGGGAAGAGTTCCATCAGGCGGCCGTTGGGCTTCATCTCGTTGACGAACAGCCGGTCGCCGATGCAGGTGATGCCGTTGGGATTGATGATGTCGTCGCGGACGAGGGTGTACGTGCCGTCGGGTCGGCGGCGCCAGACCCGGCCGGGGACCAGGTCGGCGATGTACATGGAGCCGTCCGCGCCGAAGGCGAGGTCGTCCGGCGACTGGACCGGACCGTCCATCTCCACGATCACCTCGACGTCCCCGGTGGCCGGGTCGACGGCGCTGATCCGTCCGGCGAGGAACTGTGCGGCGTAGAGGCGTCCGTCGGGGCCGAAGGCGATGCCGTTGGACCCCCACAGCCGGTTGGGCGGGTTGAGGCGGCGGGCCTCGAAGCGGGTGCTGGTGGTACGGGATCGGCCCGTCGCGTCGAAGCGGTTGGGGAGCACGGCGTGGCCGGGTGACTCCCGGTGGTCCGGGGCCGTTCCGTGGTCGGGGAGCGGGTTCACCGCGCCCTCGCCGCCTCGACGTCCCGCGTTCCGACCAGGACCTCGTCGAGCCCCCCGTCGGCGCGCCAGCGCCGGAGCAACTTGTGGAAGGCGACCGGGCCGTCGCCGTAGGACTGGCTGCGCTCCCTGGGACTGCCCTCGTTGTTGTAGTAGCCGGGGGTGCATTCGGCGTGGAAGGCGTACAGGTCGGCGGCCTTGCGCCGGATCGTGGCGACCCAGGCGTCCTGCGCCTCGGCGGTCGGCTCGACGTACCGCGCCCGGCGCTCGCGGGCCTGTGCGACGACCTCGGCGATGTGGGTGGCCTGCTCGTCGAGCACGTGGACGTAGTTGACGGCGGCGGCGTTCTGCAGCGAGCCCATGTGGAACAGGTTCGGGAAGCCGTGGCTGCAGAAGCCGTGCAGGGTCCCGGGGCCGTCCTTCCAGGCGTCCAGCAGGCTCGTGCCGCCGCGCCCGAACACGGGGAGTTTCCCGGAGAGCACGCCCGAGACGCCGGTCTCGAAGCCGGTGGCGAAGATGACGCAGTCGACCTCGTAGGCACGGTCGCCGACCACGACGGCCCGGTCCGTGACGCGTTCGACGCCGTGGGTGTCGGCGGTGTCGACGAGGGTGACGTCGGGGCGGTTGAACGCCTGGAGGTAGCTGTCGCTGAATGTGGGGCGCTTGCACATGTAGCGGTACCAGGGCTTGAGCTTCCGCGCGGTCTCCGGGTCGGCGACGATGTCGTCGACCCGGTCGCGCAGCTCGTTCATCTTCAGGAAGTCGGCGAGTTCGTAGGCCCGTTCGCGTTCCTCGGCGGGTACGTGCGCGTAGCTTTCGGTGGGGATCATCTTCTCCTGGAGCCGGGCGCTGCCGGTCCAGGCGTCGTTCACGAGGTCCTCGTCCACGTGCATGCCGGTGACGGCCCTGAGGAAGTTCTCCCTGCGCCGCCGCTGCCAGCCGGGTTCCAGGGACGCGGCCCACGCGGGGTCGGTGGGCCGGTTGCCGCGCACGTCGACGGTGGACGGGGTGCGCTGGAACACGTACAGGTGACGGGCGTCGGCGGCGAGGTGCGGGACGACCTGGACGGCGGTGGCTCCGGTCCCGATGAGGGCGACGCGTTTGTCGGCGAGCCCCCGCAGTCCGCCGTCGGCGTTGCCGCCGGTGTACGTGTAGTCCCAGCGACTGGTGTGGAAGGTGTGGCCGCGGAAGGTCTCGATGCCCGGGATGCCGGGGAGTTTGGACTGGCTGAGGGTACCGGTGGCGACGACGACGTGTCCGGCCCGGATGCGGTCGCCGCGGTCGGTGGTGACGAGCCAGTGCGCCGCGTCCTCGTCCCAGCGCAGTTCGGTGGCCTGCGTGCCGAAGCAGGCGTTGTCGTAGAGGCCGAAACGGCGGCCGATCGCGCGTGCGTGCTGCCGTATCTCCTCGCCCGGGGAGTATTTCCACGCCGGGACGTGGCCGACCTCTTCGAGCAGGGGCAGGTAGACGTACGACTCGATGTCGCAGTGGATGCCGGGGTAACGGTTCCAGTACCAGGTGCCGCCGAAGTCGGCGCCCTTCTCGATCACCCGGATCGAGCCGACACCCGCCTGACGCAGCCGTGCCCCGGCGAGCAGCCCGCCGAAGCCGCCACCGATGATCAGGGCGTCCACCCGGTCGTCGAACGGCTCCCGTGTGTCCTCGCCCGTGGCGTGGGGGTCCTCGTCGAAGGTGCCGAACTCGCCTTCGGTGCGCCGGTACTGTCCGCTGCCATCGGGGCGTATGCGCCGGTCGCGTTCGGCGCGGTAGCGGGCGCGCAACTCGGCGGGGTCGAAGCCGAGTTCCTGCGGGTCGTGGGGGATGGGCATGGGTCTCCTGCGGGTGCGGGGCGGGCGGCGGACGGCGTTACGGGCGGGTGGTGACGGGTGCGAGGAAGAGGCCGACGACGGCGTCGGTGAGGGTGTCGGCCGTGCGGGTCCAGGAGGCGTGGCGGGCGCCGATGCCGTCGGCGAGCGCGCGTTCGCGCTCGGCGCAGGTCTGGAGGATGAGGTGGCGGGCCATGTCGGCGCGTTCGGCGCGGACGGTCAGCGGGACGGCGGTGAGGTGGGCTGCGAGCCCTTCCAACGTCCGGCGCAGCGGCGGGCGTTCGAGTGCCTCGTCGATGGCGGTCGCGCGCAGCACCGGGTCGGCCATGGCCTGGACGGCGAAGCGGCCGTGCCACGACGGGACACCGAGATCGGCCAGGTGTTCGCAGGACGGGCGGACGAGGCAGCCGACCCAGTCGCGGATGTCCGCGCTGTCGGCGCACCGTGCCAGGTGGTGCTCGCGGATGTGCTCGGTGGCGTCGGCGTGGTCGCGCATGATGGCCCGGACGAGTCCGGACTTGCTGCCGAAGTGGTAGCTGACGGCGGTGTTGTTGCCGAGCCCGGCCGCCTCGCTGATCTGCCGGTTCGACACGGCGACAAGGCCCTGTTCGGCGAAGAGCCGTTCGGCCGCCGTCATGATCGCCCGACGGGTCCGCGCCGTCTGGGTCGCGTGCGGGACGGGGTTCGTCCGCGCTGTCCGCTTCGTGTGCGGGAGGGAGGTCTCCCGCGCCGTCCTCGTGGTCGGATTCGGGGCGTCGGTCACCGCGGGCGGCCTCCTTGATCCTGATCGGGGATGTGGGCTCAGTGAATACACGCCCTCATTCTTGAGTCAATTGACTGACTTACGTTTTCGGCCAGCGCGGGACCTGCCGCAACGGACGCATTCCGGACGCCGTACGGGGTGAGAAGCCCACCGTTCCGGGGAGCTGGGAGGGGCGGGGCCGACCGCGGGCATGGCCTGTTTCGGAAGCGACCTCGGGCCGGCGGTGTCACGCCGTGCGGGGGCGGCCGGAGGGCGGCCTTCCGACCGGTCCCTCCCGTGGGAGACGTGCTGCGCGCGTGCTGCGCGTCGGGGTGTGACCGAACGCGCGGGCGCACACCGTTCGTTGCTCCACTCCCCGTCGTGGACGAGGTCGTACCTCGAAAGGGTTGTCGTGGGCCGTTCGCCCTGTGGGCCGGGCCACGATCGGGAGATCTTGTCCATGTGGCCGGTGTGCCCGGTCCCGTCGCCGGACCGGTCCGTCGTGGAACGGCACATCGCGCGGTGCCGCCGCGACGGGCCGGCCGGTCCTCATGGACCGGCGGCCTGTGGCGGGACGTACCGAGTGTGTGTTCCGGCGCCCGGCAGGGGCACACCGTCCCTTCCCCGATCACCGAGAAACGGAGTCCCGCTGTGGCATTGACGGCCGAGTCCTTCGCGTCCGAGCTCGAAACGGCGAACCAGGCGGGTGACCCGGCGGCGGACGCCCTGGTGTCGGATCTGATCGACAACCGGGAGGTGTCCGGGGTCAACGAGTTGTTCCGTACGATCGGAACGCTGAAGCCGCACCAGGACCTGTCCCACCTGCCGGAGCGGCTGCGCGCGTTCCTTGACGAGGCGTCCGCCCCGCCGCCGGACTGGAGCGAGGCGGACGTGAGGGCCGCGGAGGGCTTCTTCGCGCACCACCACGGGGAGGCGTCCATGCTTCAGGGCACCGTCGGGCTGATCGGCACCTATCTCTCTCCGACCGGTGCGTTCACCCTTCGTTCCACGGGACGCCTGGGCGGCGTGGAGGGGCCGGGCCGTCGGCTGTCGCAGTCCTCGCGGCTGTTCATCGACATGGGCGACGAGGACGCCATGCGGAACGGGACGCTCGCCGCGAACGTCACCAAGGTGCGTCTGGTGCACGCCTCCGTGCGGCAGCTCCACAAGAAGAGCGGGGCGTGGGACTACGTCACGTGGGGCGAGCCGGTCTCCCAGAAGTACGTCACGGGTGCCGCCTGCGTCTTCAGCACCCAGATCCTGCAGGCGATGGCGCGTCTCGGTCTCGACGTCTCCCGTGAGGACGCGCACGGCTTCGTGTGTGCCTGGCACTACGTCAATCACTACCTCGGCACGCCGGAGAAGTGGCTGCTGCCCAAGGACGCGGACGAGGTCGAACGGATGTGGAACGCGGAACGGGACAAGGAGTGGAGCAAGTCCGACGACGGCCTGTTCATGACGGAACAGGCCGTCGCGTTCTACAAGGACTTCCTGAAGCCCGGATTCAGCGACGCGTTCCTCGCCATGGTCCGCGTGGCCCTGACCGACAAGTACGCCGACATGGCCGGTCTTCCCGGAGGTGTCCTCGCGGAGGCCGGCAAGCCTCTCGCCGCCGCCCACGGCGTCGCCTCCGGGCTGGGCGGTGGCCTGCTCGGCGGCGGCGTCGAGCAGGCCGTGGGCGTCAACCCCTACAAGGAGGTCCTCGGCGTCGCGTCGAAGGCGTTCAGCGAAGTCCAGCGGTACGCCGTCACGCACGATCAGGACGACCAGCCGCAGATGCACCAGGAACTCCACGACAACCGCTGATCACCGCACCGCGGCGGCGGAACGGCCGACCGATCGGTGACGGGAGGGATCAGCCATCGCGCTCCGACCGCCGGAACCACTCCCCGGCCCCGGCGGTCGGTCCTCCCACGTCACGCACCGGATCGACTCCGGGTCCCGCGTGCGCGGCACCCCGCGAGGGGTGCGTCATCGCGCGTCGCGTATTCCGAGAACGTATGCCGCGGTGAGCGCGACGGCTCGGTCCTCGTCCCGGGACAGATCCTTGAGGGCACGTGACGCCGTGACTCCGGGGACATCCGCGAGCGCCTGTGCCAGCCGTCGGCGTGCCGACGGTTCGACGGCGCCGTGGGAGAGGCGCTCGACGAGCCCGGTGGCGATCCGTTCCGCCGACGCGGGACAACTCGCCAGCGCGCTCAGCACATCGGCCGCATCGACGTCGTTCGTCCCCTCGACGACCATGTCGATGAGCGTCGGGACCGCGTCGGCCGCCCCGCGTGCCCCGAGTTCCACGGCCGCGCACCTGCGGACCACGGTGTCGGGGTTGGTGAGCGCGTCGTGCAGCAGTGCGGTCGCCGCGCCGCTCGGATTCTCGGCGATGGCCCGGACGGCGCGCGCTCGCACCTCGGCCACCGGTGAGCCGAGGCCCTCCGCCAGCAGCGGCAGTCCTCCGTCGTCGGACTGTGCAAGAGCCCAGCGAAGGGCCCCGGCGACGTTCGGGTCCGCCTCGCCGAGGACTGCCTCGACCAGTGTTTCCACCGGCACCGGAATCTCACCGGCCGAGGACAGGGCCGCACGCTGGCGCGTCCCGGCGTTCTTCGACCCCAACGCCTGGAGAAGCGCGACGGTCTGGAGGACGTCCGCCCAGTCGGCGGGTTCCGCGGCACCGATCCGGCGGAGTCGCGTGAGCAGCGCCGTCTCCGCCGCGATGCGCTCTCGCGTCCGGTGGATGAGGTCGTCGACGAGCTCCGGGGGTTTGAAGCCGGGATCGTCCAGCGCGCACCCGACCTCACGCAGCGACAGCCCCAACGACCGCAGGCTCTCGATGTGGAGGATCCGCCGGATGTCCTCGCCGGAGTACTCCCGGTAGCCGGCCCCGGTACGGCCCGTCGGCCGCACCAGGCCGAGCGACTCGTAATGTCTGAGCATGCGGGCGCTGACCCCGGACCGCCGAGCCACATCACCGATCAGCACTGCCCCTCACCCTTCCCGGCCCGCCCCTTCGAGCGCCACGACGCGCTTCGCCTCCTCTACGGCCCACTCGAACCCGGCGTCCGGGTCGCGCAGCAGCCGTTCCGTGGCGATCGCGTGCTGCCGCACGTGAGGTCGCGGATGTGTCATCGCGGCGCGCAGAGTCGGCAGAATCACCTCACCGAGTGCGATCAGTGCCCGGCTCAGACTGAGCTGCGTCTCACGTTCGCCACGCCCGAGCTGTGTCGTCAGCGCCCCGGCCAACGCGTGCTCCTCGCCTTCTGGCACGAGCGCGACCGCCGCCCGCCAGGCGCTCCGCGCCACCTCGTCGTCGGCATCGGTCAGAAGCGACCGGGTGATCGCCGGCCACGCCCGCCGGTCCCCGATCTTGGACAGCGTGTGCAACGCCTGGCTTCGTGCCTGCGCACGCTCCGAACGGATTTCGTGGAGAAGCTCCGGGACCGTCATCGACGGCGGGTGACGGGTGAGTGCCCACGTGAGCATTTCGCGCACATGGAATTCCGGCTCGATCGCGCATCGTTCGACGAGCGTGTCGATGAACCGCGGGTCGGGGGTCGTGCCGACCGCCAGTGCAGTCCGCAGCCGTACCGACGCACTGCTGTTCTCCAGCCCCTGGAGAACTCGAATCGTGTCCGTGTCCTGTTCCGACATGGTCATGGGGGACCACCTCCTCGGCCGCAGTGAAGGGCTTGTCACCGTGTCAAGGTCAAGTCCGGGAGGGCGCCGGTGTCGCGGCGCTGGCGCCGTCGGGGCCGCCACCGCCTCATGTCCCCTGCAGGCGGGCGCGCAGGGTGGCGGCGAAGTCCTCCGCGCGGGCGAGCTGGACACGTAGCTTCTCGACCTGCTCGGCGGCGGCCCTCTCGTACGCGCGAACGCGTTCCAGGAGGGCATCGCGCCGGTCGGCGTCGAGCCTGTCGGCGGCGTCGGCCGTGTCGTCCGCGTCCAGGCGGTCCGTCGCGTCCAGCAGGTCGCGCATCTGGTCCAGGGTGAAGCCGAGCGGTTTCATGCGGCGGATGACCATGAGGCGGGCGACATCGTTCTCGGTATAGAGGCGGAAGCCGCCCCGGGAGCGGGCGGAAGGGACGACCAGGCCGGTCTCCTCGTAGTGCCGGATGGTGCGCAGGGACAGTTCGGTCCGTGCGGCGACCTCGCCGATCTGGATGTGCTTGCCGTCCACGCCCGTCTCCTGTGCCCCGTCTCGTCGCCCATGGTCCCGGTCCGGGCGGGCGTCGCCGATCTCTACCCTAACGTTAGGGTAGAGTTGCTGGTCGGGCGGGCGCGGCCGACCGCTGTCCCACCCGTGTCGCGCCGGGCCGGTGTCGCCCCGGCGACGTTCCGATTCCTGACGTTCCGATTCTTGCAGGGGAGAAGCGTGCGCGAGCCCATGACTCCCGCCGCCGTCTGCCCGCCGTGACGCACCGGGACCGTCGCGTCGCCCCGGCGCCGCGGCCCGGCCGGAAGTCCGGCGAAGCAGTGGCCGTCGGACGCCCGCGGGGCATCACGGCACGTCGGACACCCGCGGGGCATGCACGGGACATCGACCGCCCGGGGTCGCACATGTCCGGCCGCACCACGAGGCGTCCCGTCCTTCGTACCTCCTCGTGGGGTCGTCGGCGGGGTGCCGCCGCCCTCCACGCCTTCCCGCACGCCCCGGCCCGCTGCCCGGGGTGCGCCCGAGCACGACAGGTTCCTTCGCCCTTGTCCTCCACTCCGTCCTCCGCTCCGTCCTCCTCCGCGTCTCCGTCCGCCTCCACCGCCGCCCCGTTCCCGGCCGCACGCCCGCGCGGCCCGAGACCCGACTGGCTCACCGACCCGAAGGTCTGGCGCACCGAGGTCCTCGCCGGTCTGGTCGTCGCACTCGCGCTGATCCCCGAGGCGATCTCCTTCTCGATCATCGCCGGTGTCGATCCCGCGATCGGTCTGTTCGCCTCGTTCACCATGGCCGTCACCATCTCCGTCGTCGGGGGTCGCCGCGCGATGATCTCCGCCGCCACCGGCGCCGTCGCCCTCGTGATCGCACCGCTCAACCGCGAGCACGGCCTCGGCCACCTGGTCGCCGCGGTCATGCTCGCCGGTGTCTTCCAGGTGCTGCTCGGTGCGCTCGGCGTGGCGAGGCTGATGCGGTTCGTCCCGCGCTCGGTGATGGTCGGCTTCGTCAACTCCCTCGCCGTTCTCATCTTCCTGGCCCAGGTCCCCGAGATGCACGACGTCCCCTGGGCCGTGTACCCGCTGATCGCGGCCGGGCTCGCGCTGATGGTGTTCTTCCCGAAGGTCACCGGGGTGATCCCGGCGCCGCTCGTGTCGATCGTCGTCCTCACCGTCGTCACGGTCGCCGCCGGCATCGCGGTCCCGACCGTCGGCGACAGGGGCGCCCTGCCCTCCTCGCTCCCCGTGCCCGGCCTGCCGGATGTGCCGTTCACCCTCGACACCCTGAGGACGATCGCCCCGTACGCGCTCGCGATGGCCCTGGTGGGCCTGATGGAGTCGCTGATGACCGCGAAGCTGGTGGACGACATCACCGACACCCACTCCTCCAAGACCCGCGAGTCCATCGGCCAGGGCATCGCCAACATCGTCACCGGTTTCTTCGGCGGCATGGGCGGCTGCGCCATGATCGGCCAGACGATGATCAATGTGAAGGTCTCCGGCGCCCGGACCCGGCTGTCGACCTTCCTGGCCGGCGCGTTCCTGATGGTCCTGTGCATCGTCTTCGGCCCGCTCGTCTCCGGCATCCCCATGGCCGCCCTGGTCGCCGTCATGGTCATGGTGTCGTTCGCGACCTTCGACTGGCACTCCGTCGCCCCCGGGACCCTGAAGCGGATGCCGGCCGGGGAGATCGCCGTCATGGTGATCACGGTCGGCTGCGTGGTGGCCACCCACAACCTCGCCATCGGCGTCGTCGTCGGCTCCGTCACCGCCATGGCCGTCTTCGCCAGGCGCGTCGCCGATGTCGTGGACGTCACCGCCGTCACCGCCCCCGACGACAGCACGGTCGTCTACCGGATCGACGGCGCGTTGTTCTTCGCCTCGTCCAACGACCTCGTCGGCCGGTTCCGTTACGCCACCGACCCGGACAGAGTCGTCATCGACCTGAGTGCGGCGCACATCTGGGACGCCTCCTCCGTCGCCGCGCTCGACACCGTCGAGGCCAAGTACGCGCAACGCGGCAAGACCGTCGAGATCACCGGACTGAACGACCCCAGCGCCCTGCTCCACGGCAGGCTGAGCGGCGAACTCACCGCCGGTCACTGACCGGTCGGCGCACGAGCGGCCCGACCGCCCCGCGGATCCCGACGCCGCCCCGCGAACCCCCGACGCCGCCCGCCGAACAACCGCGCCGGAGGGGGTCCGCTCCCGAAACCCCTCCCCGACGCCGCCGACCGCTGTCAGACTTGGAGTCAGCCCCGCCGCGCCCCCGTCGGCGGGGTTACTCCCGGAGGTCACCTATGACGTGCGGAAACTGCGGCGCTGCGGCCGCTCAGGGGCCCGACGGGTCGTGGACCTGCTCCAACCAGTGCGGCTGGTCCTCGACCGTCCCGGCCACTGCGATAACCCCCGAGATCACCACCAGCCGTTGTCGCGGCTGCGACGCCCAGGTCTACGGACTCGACGGGCGGTACGCGTGCGGCCTGTGTTCCTGGTCCAATCACTGGGACGAGGGACACCGCCCGCTCCCCACCGCCGACAGCACCCTCGCGAACAGGGACGTCAACGTCCTGGACTGAGCGCCCGGAACGCGCCCGGCCGTCGCCCGCCGTCGCGCCCCGTTCCCGTCGCCCCCGGTGACGGCACGGGGCGCGACGGCGGACGACGGTCCACGGGTCAGACGGCCGGCAGACAGGTCGTCTTCTTCCCGTGCAGGGCCGCCAGCCGCTTGCCCCGGGCCGCCAGGTACCACTTCTGGATGTTGCCGCTGCCGTCGTTGTACGTCCAGCGCAGTTTCCCGCTGCCGGCGTCGAAGGCGTGGATGCCGCCCTTCTCGTCGAACTCCGTCGCCCCGTAGAGAGTGTCGCCGACCTTGGCGAACTGCCAGGGAAAGGCGACGTCCAGAAGGTCGTCGTTGCGCCAGGCCTTCCTGCCGGTGGCGGGGTCGACCGCCCACAGACCGTGGGCGGTGTCGGAGGCGTAGAGAACACCGTCCAGGACCGCCGGATCGTTGAACCGGCTGAACTCCCCGGAGGCAAGCGACCAGCGCTCCTTGCCGTCGGCCAGCGCGAAGGCGCGCAACCGGGGCCCGTCGGCGAGGACGACCAGGTCCTCGTGGACGGCGAACGCGCGGCTGTTGGACCGGCCGATCTTCTTCGTCCAGACCTGTCGCCCGGTCGCGGTGTCACGGACGGTGAGGTTCTCCCGAAAGTCGGTGTAGACGAGGTGTCCGCCGATGGCCTCCGCGGTGATCCCGGTCTCCTCCGTGCCGTGGTCGCGCTGTTCGCGCCAGACGACCTCGCCGGACGTGGTGTCGATCGCGGCGACCACGTTGTCCGGTGTCCTGAAGTCCTTGTCCAGGATGCCCCCGGTGACGTAGACGTGGCGGTCGTCGGCGGCGATCGGACGGGGCTGCGAGTACCGCGTGCCCAGACGGCTCCGCCAGGTCTCCCCACCGGTGCCGGGATCCAGACCGACGACGTTCCCGTCGTACTCGGCACTGGCGAGGTAGAGGGTTCCGGAACCGAGGAGCAGGTTGGCCCCGGGGGTGGTGACGCCCTTGCGGGACCACACCTCCCGGCCGGAGGCGATGTCCCGCCCCACCAGCGGGTCGCCGGACACGATCACCACGTCGCCGACCACGGCGAGCGCCTCGTTTCCGGCCAGGCCGTCGTTGGACGCGGGGGTCTGCCACAGGGCCCGGGGGGCGGTGCCCGGCGGCGGGGTGACGAACGGGTTCCCGCTCCCGCCGCCTCCGCCCGGTCTCCGCGTGGCACCACCGGCGGCGGGGCCGTCCTCCGGCGCGCACCCCCACACGCCGGCCCCGAGCAACGCCAGCCCCAGACCCTTTCCGGCCAGTCCCATCGCCCGGCGCCGTGACACGTCGTCTCTGTCCATGGCCTTCTCCCCCGTCTTCGTGCGATACCCGTGCGCGATGTTGCCGGATCCCCCGGTCCACCGGTCCCCCGAATGCGGAAACCGGACGCGCCGGGCATGGGCGCCCGGAGCCGGATCAGAGTAACCAGCGAATTTCGGCCAATTGAGGAGTGGGACGCGACCGGGACACCCCTGTGACCGGTTCGGCACGGCGCATGACCGGTTCGGCACGGCGAAGCGAGCGGGGCGACGACCGCACGACGCGAACAACACGACGCCGACGGCACGCCGACAGCCCGGCCGGGGCTCCCTCCCGGGCTGTCGGCGCCACGTAGGCGATGTGTCGGTGACCGTGGGAATGCTGGGCGACGGGCCGCTTCGAGGGAGCGGTCCGTCCTCCGGCCCCGTCCCACGACCCCTGCGAGGGAGCACGTCCCATGTCGCCCATCCATCCCGCCCCGCTCCGAAACGTTCACCGGCTCCCGCGTGCGGACGGCCGCGTCTTCCTGGTCACGGGAGGCAACGCGGGCATCGGGTACTTCGTCGCGGAGCAGTTGTCCACCACGGGTGCCACGGTCGTGCTCGGCAGTCGGAGCCCCGGCAAGGCCGAGGACGCCATGGCCGCGATACGCGCACGCGTCCCCGACGCACGGGTGCGCTCGGTGCGGCTGGACCTTGCCGATCTGTCCTCGATCCGGGCCTCGGTGGACGCGCTGGAGGTGTCGCGTCTGGACGCGGTGGTCCACAACGCCGGGGTCGCACTCGACCACCCGCCTCGCCGGGAGACGGCGGACGGTCACGAGCTCATGTTCGGCACGAACCATCTCGGGCACTACGTCCTGACCCACTGGCTGATGCCGCTGCTGTCGGCCGCGCCGAGCGCGCGCGTCGTGACCATGGGCAGTTTCGCGGCGAAGTCCGAACGGTTGGACCCGGACGACCTCCAGTCCCGGCAGGACTACCGGCCCAAGCGCGCCTACGGCAGGTCCAAACTGGCGCAGATGTACTTCGGGTTCGAACTCGACCGTCGGCTGCGGGCCGCCGACAGCACGGTGGCGAGCGTGGTGGTCCACCCCGGCGGAGCCCTGGACGCGCTCACCCCCTCACGCCCGCCGGCGATCCCCGCGCGGCCCCTGCACACCCGGCTGCCCGGGTTGCCCGCCGCCGTCCTCCTCCAGGGGAAGCACTCCGGGGCGTGGCCCGCGGTGCGAGCGGTACTCGACCCGGCCGTGCTCGGCGGGCAGCTGTGGACACCACGGGTCCTCGGCCTGCGCGGCAGGCCCCGGCTGGAAACGGTGTGGCAACACCTCACCGACGTTTCCGTGGCCGCACGGCTGTGGGATGCCTCCCGTGACCTGACCGGCGTCGACGCGAGCGGTTCGCGCGATGCCCCGCCGGGCCGAACCGCCGCATGACGGCAACTCCCCATGAACTCCGACGTGTTGCCGTACCGGTCTTCCTGTCCTACCGGTCTTCCCGTCCTACCGGTTTCGCCGTCGTACCGGTGCGCCGTCCGGGTGCCGGATCACCGTCCCCGATCGTGTCGCCGGGCACCCACGCGGTTCCCCACGTTCCCGGCCTCGCCCGCACAGGGGAGGCCCCATGCGCCCTCATTCCCTCCTCCGCCCCGGACTCGAAGCCGCAGGACGCCGCTCGCTGCTCCGCCTTCTCCCGCTCCCCAGCTCATAACAGCCTGCCAGT
Organism: Streptomyces sp. NPDC014734; assembly: GCF_043083325.1. NCBI lineage: Bacteria > Bacillati > Actinomycetota > Actinomycetes > Kitasatosporales > Streptomycetaceae > Streptomyces > Streptomyces sp. NPDC014734. The sequence goes on from NZ_JBIBYN010000028.1 coordinate 69,583, forward strand.
GCGTGGAATGCCTGTTTGGGCTCCCAGTGCCAGTCGGACCGGGGATCGTCGAACCGGTCCTTGACGGGTTTGACGATCGCGTAACTCGCCATGTCCAGGTCGTAGCGCGGTTCGGCGGAGTGCGGGGCGTCGGCGGTGACGAACTCGAAGGCCATCGCCGCGTACAGCCCCAACGACTCGAAGACTCCGAGGAGTTCGGTGAGATAGGCGGCCTGGGTGCGCTCGCTCCGTACCAGGTCGCCCTTGATCTGCGGCGGTCGCACGGTGTAGTCGACGGTGTCCCATCCCATTCCGCCCCGTTCCGGCGCTCCCACATACGCACAGGTGCCGAACTCCGTGATGGCCAGCGGCTTTCCCCAACGGAGATACGTACGCAGTTCGCGCAGATAGTCCGCGCGGTTCGGAAAGTACGAGTAGTAGTCGATGCCCACGATGTCGAACAGGTTCCAGTCGACCTCGTCGTCCTGCGCCGCCGCGTACGACAGGTTGCCGCCGAAGACCGAACGCCCGACCGCCGCCGCCCGCTCGGTGAAGGCGTGCAGGCGGCGCGTCATCCGCTCGGGGTCGTAGTTGCCGGTCATGAGGTTGTGGATGCGTTCCTGCGCGTTGTCGCCGGGGACGATGCCCGGAACGAACAGCCAGAACTCGCAGCCCACGCTCAGGTCCGCCCGTGCGCCCTGGCGGCGCAGCCGCTCCAGGTGCCGGCCGGTCCCGGCGAGGTGGTCGAGGATCTCGTGGGCGGGGCGGTCGCCCAATGTCGGCTGGAGCCAGACGTGCAGGCCCTGCTCGGCCGCCTCGGTCGCGGTGGCGTTGAGCCGTTCCACACCGTCGCCGGTCACCTCGACGGAAGTGGCGTGCAGGTCCCGGGCGATGGCGCGGATGTCCGCGCGCATGCGGGGGACGCTCCACGCGGTGGCCGGGTTCTCGCCCTCGCCGACCGTGTAACACACCCCTCGGTACTTCAGCCCGGTGCCTCGGACGGCGCCGTCGGCGGTTCCCCTGTCGTCGCCATTTGCCTCCCCTCCCTGTTCCCGGGCTCGGCCCCCCTGCGTCACCGCCGATGCGGAGGTTCCGGCCAGGAGGGATCCGGCCGCCGCGGCCCCGACCGCCCCTGCCCCGGCCAGGAACCGACTCCGGCTGATCCCTCGGCTGCGTTCACTGCGCTGCACTGCGACTCCCTGCGGTGGGTGTTTCCCGTGTGGCCTCAGCCTGCCGGGGAGAACCGGCTGCCCGGAATCGGCCGAAGGTCTGCGAACCACCGGCGAAAGGATGAACGAAGCTCCATCGAAAGCTACTTGGGTTCCTTCCTTCGTCGGCCGCCTCGGACTCGGCGGCAACCGAGTGATCGTCCCGAGCCTCCGCGGTCACGGCACGACGCGCTTCCTCTCCCGGGCCGTCGTCGAGGCGGACCGCTTCCGACGGCACCCCGCGAGCCGGCCCACCGCACGGACCCTCTCCGTCACCGGTTTGACAGGTGACGGAGAGGGTAGGACCCCCGTAGCACCCATCGGTATGGCGCGATCCCGCCACCGATCGAGCGGAGGTTGGCCGTGACCACCGACATCGTGAACACCACCGACATCGTGAACACCAAGGACGTCGTGAACACCGGAAACGTCCCGCACATCGAGTACGCCGTACACGGCACCCCGCACTCCGAGAGCACCGTTCACCCCGCGAGCACCATGCGCACCGCGAGCACCGTGCGCATCGAGAACACCGGCCACACCGCGGGTACCGGGAGCGACGCGCCGACGAAAGACACCGTGACCGGCACTGTGGACGACGCCGCGGTGGTCCGGCACGAGCGGTTCGGCAAGCTGCCCGACCGCGTCCCCTACGAGGACATGGTCCAGCTGAAGCCGGTATCGCCCACGGCGCCGGCACGGGACGCGTACGACCCGGAGGGCTCGTGGACGTCCTTCTCCTGTCTGGCCGCGGATCTCGGGCTGTAGGCGCCCCGGAGGCGCTCGCTGGGCCCCGGGGCCTTGGGGAACGAATCCCGGGCCCGCAGCCCCGGTCGTCGCGGCGGGCCGAAATTACCAGGACCTCACCGGGCCGCTGCGTTAGAATCGCCGCGACATCGACCGCATAGCGAGGAGACCGGACATGGCAGGGGACGACGACATCTCGGGGTGAGATCCCGCCCCGACAGGCCACCGGCCGGTGCCCAGAGGCATCGCACAGCCGCCGTGGCTCGTCTTGTCGTTCCCATTTCCCGTGTCCCGGGCACCAGTCTCTGCCTGCCCGTATCTCCTTTGAGGTCTTCCCATGTCAGACGCCTCCGTCATCTGCTCGAACCTGTCCTTCGCCTGGCCCGACGACACCCCGGTGTTCCAGGACCTGTCCTTCGCCCTGGGCGGCGGCCGGACGGGTCTCGTCGCACCCAACGGCTCCGGCAAGAGCACTCTGCTCAGGCTGATCGCCGGTGAGCTGCGCCCCCACACCGGATCGATCTCCGTGGCGGGCTCGCTCGGTTACCTCCCGCAGACCCTGCCCCTGACCGGTGGCCTCACGGTGGCCGAGGTCCTGGGAGTCGCCGAGGTGATCCGGGCCCTGGACGCCGTGGAGTCCGGTGATGTGGACGGGGAGCACTTCACGACCATCGGCGACGACTGGGACATCGAGGAACGCACCCGGGCCCAACTGGACCGGCTCGGCCTCGCCGACCTCACCCTCGACCGGAGCCTGAGCACGCTCAGCGGCGGCCAGATCGTCTCGCTCGGGCTGGCTGCCCAGTTGCTGAGGCGTCCCGACGTGCTGCTGCTCGACGAACCGACCAACAACCTCGATCTCGACGCCCGGCACAAGCTCTACGACGCGCTGGAGGACTTCGGCGGCTGCCTCCTGCTGGTCAGCCACGACCGGGCACTGCTCGACCGCATGGAGCGCATCGCCGAGCTCGAAAGCGACCAACTGCGTTTCCACGGAGGGAACTTCACCGAGTACGAAGCCGCCGTGCAGGCCGAGCAGGAGGTCGCCGAGAAGAACGTCCGCAACGCCGAACAGGAGCTGAAGCGGGAGAAGCGGGAAATGCAGCAGGCCCGCGAACGCGCGGAACGCCGGGCGAGCAACGCCGCCCGCAACCTCAAGAGCGCCGGTCTGCCGCGCATCTTCGCCGGGAACATGAAGCGGGGCGCCCAGGAGTCCGCGGGCCGGTCGGGCCAGATGCACGCCTCCCGGGTCGGCGAGGCAAAGGCCCGGCTGGACGAGGCGGGCCGCGCCCTGCGCGACGAGCAGCGCCTCACCCTGGACCTGCCGGACACCGACGTGCCCGCCGGACGCACTCTCTTCCTCGGCGAGGGGCTGCGGGCCCGTCGCGGGCAACGCGACCTGTTCGGCGCGGAGGGCGTCGCTCTGACGATCCGGGGGCCCGAGCGCATCGCACTGACCGGTCCCAACGGCGGCGGCAAGACCACCCTGATGCGGCTGGTCAACGGGGATCTGGAGCCGGACGACGGGCAGGTCAAGCGGGCCGACGGCCGGATCGCGTACCTCTCGCAGCGGCTGGACCTGCTGGACCCCGACCGCAGCGTCGCCGAGAACTTCACCGCGTTCGCCCCGCGGCGGCCGGAGGCGGAGCGGATGAACCTGCTCGCCCGCTTCCTCTTCCGGGGGGCGCGGGCCCACCTCCCCGTGGGTGTGCTGTCCGGCGGTGAGCTGCTGCGCGCCACCCTCGCCTGTGTGCTGTGCGCCGAACCGGCCCCGCAGCTGCTGCTCCTGGACGAGCCGACGAACAACCTGGACCTGGTCGGCACCGGCCAGTTGGAGAGCGCGCTCGGTTCCTACAAGGGGGCGTTCATGGTGGTCAGCCACGACGAGCGGTTTCTCGCCCGGATCGGCGTGAACCGGTGGCTGCGGCTGTCCGGCGGTGAGCTGCGGGAGACGGCGGCGCCCGAGGTGTGAGCCGTCGGCGTGCCGACCGGGCCCGCGTCCGAGGTGTACACCCGGCGGGCCGCACACCAACCACGTCAGGTGGATCGCCCATGTCCCGTCCCGCCCTGCTCGCCCACGACCTCATCCGCACCCTCGGCACCCGGCGGGTGCTGGACGGGGTGTCACTCACCGCGTCCCCCGGCCGCCGCATCGGGCTGATCGGGGAGAACGGCGCCGGCAAGTCGACGTTGCTGCGTCTGCTCGCCGGGGTCGACGAACCCGACGCCGGAAGCGTCACGCGCCCGTCCGACCTGGGCTTTCTGCATCAGGAGATGCCGTTCGACGCCTCGTCGACGGTCGCCGACGTGTTGGACGACGCCCTGCGCGAGGCCCGCGCCGACCTTGCCGAGCTGGAACGCCTCACCGGGCGGCTCGCCCGCGACCCGCAGGACTGCCCCGCATACGGCGAACTGCTCGACGCGTACGGCCGACGGCTCGAAGAGGCTCAGCGGAGGGAGTCCTGGGACGCCGACCGGCGGGCCGCGATCACGCTCGACGGGCTCGGCCTCGCCGCACTCGGGCACGACCGGGCCCTCGGCTCCCTCTCGGGCGGGCAGCGCAGCCGCCTGGCACTGGCCGCCCTGCTGGTGCGCCGCCCCTGCGCACTGCTGCTGGACGAGCCGACCAACCACCTCGACGACGACGCCGCCGCGTTCCTGGAGGGGCAGGTGCGCGGCCTGTCCGGGGTCGTCGTGGTGGCCAGTCACGACCGGGCCTTCCTCGACGCCGTCTGCACGGACCTCGTCGATCTCGATCCGGCCGTGGACGGTCCCGTGCGGTACGGCGGCGACTACAGCGCCTACCAGGTCGAGAAGCGGGTCGAGCGGGAGCGCTGGGAACGGCGGTACGCCGAGGAGCAGGAGGAGGTGGAGGCGCTTCGCCGGTCGGCGGAGGTGACCGCGCACCGGGTCGCCCCGAACCGCGAGCGCCGGGACAACGAGAAGATGGGCTACGGCCATCGGGGCGGCCGGGTGCAGGGCCAGATCTCGCGACGCGTGCGCAACGCCGCGCGCAGGCTGGACGAGTTGGAGCGCGGCCGGGTCGGTGAGCCGCCGCAGCCGCTGCGGTTCCGCGTCGCCGCGCTCGCCGGAGGCGCGGCCGACGGCACCCTCGTCTCCCTGCGCGACGTCTGCCTGCCGGGCCGGCTGGATGTGGCGCGGCTGGACGTGTCGGCGACCGAGCGTCTGCTCGTCACCGGAGGCAACGGCGCGGGGAAGTCGACACTGCTGTCGGTGCTCGCAGGGCGTCTCGTGGCCGGGGGCGACGTACGACGGCGGCACGGGTTGACCGTGGGGCTGCTGGCCCAGGACACCGTGTTCGAACGGCCGGACCGTACCGTGCGGGACACCTACGCGCTCTCGCTCGGCGCCGAACGGGCGGAGGCGGTACCGCTGGCCTCGCTGGGGCTGCTGCGCGAAACGGATCTGGACGGGCCGGTCGGGCAGCTTTCGGTCGGACAGCGGCGTCGGCTCGCGCTGGCGCTCCTGGTGGCACGTCCGCCGGAACTGCTGCTGCTCGACGAACCCACCAACCATCTGTCGCCGCGCCTCTGCGACGAACTGGAGGACGCCCTGGGCACCGGGCCCGGCGCGATCGTGCTGGCCAGCCACGACCGCTGGCTGCGCAGACGTTGGCGGGGAAGCGAACTCCGGCTCGGCTCCGGCCGGAGCACCGGTTGAACGAACCACTGCTCCGGTTGAACGACAACCACTGCTCCGGTCGAGCGGCAGCAAATGCTCCGGTCGAGTCACGGCCGGGGCTCCGGTCGAGTCACGGCCGGGGCTCCGGTCGAGTCACGGCCGGGGCTCCGGTCGAGTCACGGCCGGGGCTCCGGTCGAGCCGGTCCGAAGCTCCGGTCGAGCTTCGGACCGGCGGATCGGCCACGGGATCGGCAGACTCTGCGGGCGCGCCGGGCTCGGCGGGTCCGGCGGGTGGCGCGTCTTGCCGCGGCATGAGTCACCCGTCAAGATGGTGACGTGGACCTGAATCACGTCTTCCTGTGCGGGAATCCGGCTCTGGACTTCGCGGCGACGCTCCGGGCCCGGCGCACCGTGCGGTTCGAGATGTTCGCGTCACCGGACCGGCTGGACGCCTGGTACGTGGAGTCCGGGATCGTCGACGCGGTCTCCCCCGCCCGCCGGGCGGACGTCGACCGCGCGACGACCGTGCGGGAAGCCGTCTACCGGCTGGTGACGGACCGTCGCCTCGGCGAGAATTTCGACGCCGGGGCGCTGGAGGTCCTGAACGGCGCGGCACGCAGGCCGTCCGCGGCCCCGCAGCTCACCCTGTCGGGGCGCTGGACCGAGGCGACGCAGGACGAGGCCCTGTCGGCCGTGGCACGGCAGGCGGTCGAACTCCTGAGCGGACCTGACGTGCCGCTGCTCAAGGAGTGCGGCAATCCCGAGTGCACCCGCGTCTACATCGACCGTTCACGGGGTACGCGGCGGCAGTGGTGCGGCATGGAGTCGTGCGGGAACCGGATCAAGGCGGCCGCCTATCGGGCGCGCAAGAAGAACGCGCAGGTCGCCGCCGCCACGGCCTGACGGCCTCGCCCCCCACTCCGGCGAGGGGCCCGTGCCGGAGCCCCGGGCGGGCCGGGGCGCCCCGGCGGCGGCGGCGGTTCCCAAGGGCTCGGGACGTGCCGGCCCGGCCGTTCGGCTCGGGGGTGGATCAGCAGGCCGTCTCGCGGGCGAGGTCGAGTTCCACGCCCGGCCTGCTGCGGGTCGGGGGTTTGACGCTGCGGTCGGAAACTGGGGCGCCGATTGCTGTGGCGGCCTCCGGGAGGCCGTCAAGCCGCAGTGCATCGGGGCCGCCGTATGCGTTGAGGGTGGTCGCTTTCACGTAGTGATCGCTGCCGGTGCCCGCGCGGTTTCGACGGTGCGCACCAGGGCTTCCAGCCGAGGGTCCTCGGCGGCTTCCCGCAGTGCCGCGCGCAGGGCCGCCTCATTCGTCGGACGGGCTTCGCGCAGCAGCTTGAGGCCGGCCTCGGTGACGTTGGTGTAGATGCCGCGCCGGTCGGTGGGGCACAGATAGCGCTCCAGGAGTCCGCGGTCCTCAAGGCGGGTGACCAGGCGGGTCGTCGCGCTCTGGCTGAGTACGACGGAGTCGGCGACCTGTTTCATCTGCAGGTGTCCGCCCTCCCCGTCGTGCTGGCGGCTGAGGACGTCGAGGAGCGAGTACTCGCGCACGCTCAGGTCATGACCGGCCTGCAGGGCGCGTTCGAGGCGGGACTCGATTCTTCCGTGCAGCAGAGACAGTGCGCACCAGCCCTGAGCCAGTGCGGTGAGCGCGGGGGCTGTAGCAGTCAACGGGGGCCTCCTTCTTCGGGCCGTACACCTCAATTATTGCACACGCCGATACATGCACACCACTTCATTGCGCGTTTGCCTTATCCAGCGTGTGCAATTATTGTCGTGTGCCGTAAGCACTCATTGCAAGCACTTGGAAGGTAGCTCCCCATGCCTCTCGCGCTCCTGGCTCTCGCCATCGGGGCCTTCGGGATCGGCACCACCGAATTCGTGATCATGGGCGTGCTGCCCCAGGTCGCAGGCGACTTCGGTGTGACCATCCCGGCCGCCGGCTGGCTGGTCTCCGGCTACGCCCTGGGCGTCGTGTTCGGCGCGCCGCTCCTGACCGTCCTCGGCACCAAGGTGTCCCGCAAGAAGATGCTGATGTTCCTGATGGCGCTGTTCGTCATCGGCAACGCACTGTCCGCCTTCGCACCGAGCTTCGGCGTCATGCTCATCGGCCGGATCGTGGCCTCCCTGGCACACGGCGCGTTCTTCGGGATCGGTTCCGTGGTCGCAGCCGGCCTTGTCGCTCCGGAGAAGAAGGCCTCGGCCATCTCCCTGATGTTCATGGGCCTGACCGTGGCCAACGTCGTCGGTGTCCCCGCCGGTACGTACATCGGCCAGGCCGCCGGCTGGCGCGTCACCTTCGTCATCGTCGCCGCGCTCGGCGTCATCGGCTTCCTCGGCGTCGCCAGGCTGGTCCCCGAGACGGGCCGACCCGAATCGGTGACCGTACGCACCGAGTTCGCCGCATTCCGCAACGTGCAGGTGTGGCTGGCCATGGCCATGACCGTCCTCGGCTACGGCGGTGTCTTCGCCGCGATCACCTACATCACCCCGATGATGACCGAAGTGGCCGGCTACACCGAGGGCGCGGTGACCTGGCTGCTCGTCCTCTTCGGTCTCGGCATGTTCCTGGGCAACCTCCTCGGCGGCAAGTTCGCCGACCGCAGGCTGATGCCGATGCTCCTCACCACCCTCGCGGCCCTCACCGTCGCACTGCTGCTGTTCACCGCAACCGCCCACAACAAGGTGCTGGCCGCGATCACCCTCTCCCTGATCGGCGCCCTCGGCTTCGCGACCGTCCCGCCACTGCAGAAGTGGGTGCTCGACCAGGCCTCGGCCGCTCCGACCCTGGCCTCCGCCGCCAACATCGGCGCCTTCAACCTCGGCAACGCCCTCGCGGCCTGGCTCGGCGGTGTCGTGATCGCCGCGGGCCTCGGCTACACCTCCCCCAACTGGATCGGCGCCATCCTCTCCGGCACGGCCCTGCTGCTCGCCCTGCTCGCCGCCCGCCTCCACCGCCGCACCCGCACCACCGAGCACGTCGTCGCAGGACCCGTCGGGCACCGGAGCACGCCGGAAACCGTCCTGCACTGACCCGCACGCGCCACCGCGGCCCGAGCGTTCCCGCCCCCACCCGATCCCCCACCCCCGAAGGAATCCATCATGAGCACCACCGTCCCCGTCGCCCCACTGACCACGCAGGACGCAGAGGTCCTCGTCACCGCCGCGCGCCGCGCCGCCGACTCCGCGGGAGTCACCGTGAGCGTCACCGTCCTGGACGCGGGCGGGCACCTGCTGGCCTTCCGCCGGGACGACCGGGCGGTGCTGATCTCCGGCGAGACCAGCACCCGCAAGGCCTACACCGCCCTGCAGCTCGACACGCCGACCGCCGACCTCGTCGACCTCGTCAAGCCCGGGGGACCGTTCCACACCCTGCCCACCGCGCTCGACAAGCCGCTGCTGTTCATCGCCGGCGGTGTCCCCGTCCACCGCGACGGCCGCCTCATCGGCGCCATCGGCGTCGGCGGCGGCACCCCCGGACAGGACCACTCCTTCGCCACCGCGGCCGTCCAGGAGCTGTCCTGATGGCCCGCACCCCGCAGGAAGTATTCGCCGACCACGGGAAGCAGCTCGGCACCGGGGACCTCGGCCTGATCACCGCGAACTACACCGAGGACGCCGTCCTCGTCACCCCCGGGGGAACGCTGACCGGTCATCAGGGCATACGGGAGGGAATCGGCCGTCTCCTGGCCGATCTTCCCGACGCCGACTGGCAGTTGACTCCACAGTTCGCCGGAAACGTGCTGTTCCTGCAGTGGACCGCCGCCACCACCACCCACGAGGTCACCGACGGCGTCGACACGTTCGTCTTCCGTGACGGTCTCATCAGCGCCCAGACCGTCCGCTACACCCTCTCCACCCGTACAACCCGTACCGTCTGAAAGGCCACACATCATGGCACCGTCCGTCATCCCCACCGTCACCCTCGACAACGGCGTCGAGATCCCTCAGCTCGGCTTCGGCGTCTTCCAGGTCCCCGACGACCGGACCACCGCCGCGGTGAGCTCCGCCCTGGAGGCCGGTTACCGCAGCATCGACACCGCCGCGATCTACGGCAACGAGACCGGCGTCGGCCGCGCCCTCGCCTCTTCCGGGATCGCCCGCGAGGAACTGTTCGTCACCACCAAGCTGTGGAACGCCGACCAGGGCTACGACGCCACCCTGCGCGCCTTCGACGCCAGCCTCGACAAGCTGGGCCTGGACCACCTCGACCTCTACCTGATCCACTGGCCGACCCCGGCCCGCGACCTGTACCGCGAGTCCTGGAAGGCCATCGAGAAGCTCGTCGCCGAGGGACGGGTCCGCGCCGCCGGCGTGTCCAACTTCCAGCCCGCGCACCTCGACCGACTCATCGCCGGCTCCGATCTGGTCCCGGTCGTCAACCAGATCGAACTGCACCCCGGTCTCCAGCAGAGCGAGCTGCGCGCCGCCCACGCCCGGCACGGCATCGCCACCGAGGCCTGGAGCCCGCTCGCCCAGGGCGCCGTCCTGAACGACCCCGCCATCACCGCCATCGCCGACCGCACCGGCAAGTCCCCCGCCCAGGTGGTGCTGCGCTGGCACCTCCAGCTCGGCAACGTCGTCATCCCCAAGTCGGTCACCCCGGCCCGCATCCGCCAGAACCTCGACGTGTTCGACTTCCAGCTCACCGACGACGACATGGCCGCGATCGCCGCCACCGACCGTGGTCTGCGCACCGGCCCCCACCCGGACGAGCTCAACTGACCCTTCCGACCGGCCCGGACGGGGCGGCGTTCCACGCCGTCCCGTCGGGTTGCCCCGGCTCGCGCGGGCGTGGATGGCAGGTCCCGCCCGCGCGAGCCCGTACTCGAACTCCGTAATTCCGCGTCACCTCGGGCGTCGCCCCGCGTCGTCGCCGCTCTCCGAAAGTTGTGTCCGCCATGCCCGTCGCCCCCACCGCCCTGGACCGGCTCGTGAACGCCGCGAGCCTGCCGACTCTGGGCCTCGAACTGCCCCTCGACAACGACTGGGGCGCGACCCGGCTCCGCGCCGACCGGGCCGCGGGCCGCCCCTTCGGTGTCCCGGACCTGACCCGCCATGCCGAACTCGCCCGTCTGGCGGACGAGCTGGGCTTCGCCGGGCTCTGGGTGCGGGACGTCCCCCTCTACGATCCCGAGCAGTTCGGCGACGCCGGTTCCGTCTTCGAGACGTTCACGCACCTCGGGCACCTCGCGGCAGTGACCGAGCGGGCCGTGCTCGGGACCGCGGCCGTCGTCCTGCCGCTGCGGCAGCCGCTGCTGGTCGCCAAGGCCGCTGCCACGGTCGACGTGCTCTCCGGCGGCCGGTTCGTCCTCGGCCTGGCGAGCGGAGACCGGCCCGTCGAGTACCCCCTGTTCGGGGAGGACTTCCAAGGCCGTGGTGCCACGTTCCGCAGGAGTGTGGAGATCCTGCGTGCCGCGTGGGCCCGGCACCCCGATGGTGCGGGCATGGAGCTGCCCGAGCTCGGTCTCGACGCCGAACGTCATCTGGACGTCCTGCCCAAGCCGACGGGCCCGTCCGTACCTCTCGCCATCGCCGGGCACGCCCAGCAGTCGGCCGAGTGGATCTCGCAGAACGCGGACGCGTCCCTCAATTACCCGCGTCCCCTGGGAGCCCTGCGCCTCAGGACACGGGAGTGGCAGGAGCTGACCGCCGGCACGTCCAAGCCGTACCTCACCCCCATGCAACTGGACCTCACCGGGGACCCCTCCACTGCGGCGACCCCGATCCGGCTCGGCCTGCGCACCGGCCACCAGGCTCTGATCGACCACCTGCGGGCGATGGGCGAACTCGGCGTCGCCCACGTCTCCTTCAACCTCCGTCCCGGCAACCGCCCCGTGGAAGAGATGCTCCACGAGCTCGCCGAAACGGTCCTGCCGCACTTCCCCTCCCCCGGCACAGCGGGCGGGACCGATACGCGCGGCATCGTCGCTTCCTGAGGTAGGCAGCGCTCGCCGAAGTGCCGGATGCCGGGCTCCCGCCGGACGCCGACGGCCGCAGAGGTTCCCGAAGAGACGGAGACTCGGAAGAGGCGGAGGCCCGAAGCCGCAGCGGCCCCGGAGAGGCATCATCCCGTCCGGCCCGCAACCCCTGTGCGGCCGCGCCGGGGCGGGCTGTCGGCAAGGTGCGCACTCCGTCGCCCTGCCGAAGAATCGCTTCCGTCCGGCTCCTCATGGAGCCGCCCTGCCCCCGCAAACGTTTCGCCGTGGTGGCAGAGCGCACAACGAAGGGATGCGTCATGACCACTGCCACCACTCCGATGAACCTCACCCGGGCCGCACACGTCGGGATCTCGGTCTCGGACCTGGACGCCTCGATCGCGTTCTACAAGGCTCTCACCGGGCGGGAGCCCGTCGCGGAAGGGACCATGAGCAGTGTGCCGTTCGGCAAATCGCAGGGACTGCCCACCTCAAAGCTGCGGTACGCCACGATCAACCTGGACAACAGCCTGGGCATCGATCTCATCCAGTTCCAGGAGCCGGTCGGTGAGCGCACCAACGGCAAGGCGAACCGCCCGGGCTCCATGCACCTGTGCCTCAAGGTCGACGACTTCGACGCCGTATACCAGCGGATGAAGGATGCCGGCTACGACTTCCTCGGCGACGACTACACATTCATCGCGGGGGAGGTCACCCCGGAGGCAGCCCTCGGCACCAAGGTTGCCTACTTCAACGATCCGGACGGCACGAACCTGGAGATCATCCAGCCCGAGGGCGGCTTCGCCAGCTGACGACCTGGGGAGCAACGGGGGTGGATCGGCGTGCGGCGCCTGGTACGTGCGTGCCGGGCGCCGCACGGCAGACGGCAGTGCGAAGACAGTTCCCGGCGGTCCGGGACCCTTGCCGCCGACACGCCGGCGACGACGGCGGCGACGACGGCGGCGACGACGGCGGCGACGGCGACCCGTCCGGAGTGCCGTCGAAGGGCGGGCCGGGCCGGGCACACAGCAAGATCCTCACCGCGATCGCCATCCTGCTCGTCGGAGCGCTCGGTTTCGCCACCGTCCCGCCGATCCAGAAGCGCGTCCTTCACCAGGCCCACAGGGCGTCCGCCCTGGCCTCCGTCGTCGACATCGGCGCGTTCGGTCTCGGCAACGCGCTCGCCGCGTGGCTGGGCGGCCTCGTCATCGCCCCCGGCCTCGGATGCACCGCCCCGAACTGGGTCGGCGCCCTCCCCGCCGCAGCCGCACCGGCCCTCGTCCTCGGGTCCGCCGCCCTGGAGCGCCGTGCCCTTCCCGTGGCCATGCCGGTCGACGCCGTTCCCACTCCCACCGCCGTCCGCCACTGACCTCCCTCTCCTTCCACACCCTCCTCACCCCAGGAGAAACACCATGAGCGCCACTGCTGTCACCCCGCTGACCTCAGCCGACGCCGAGACTGTGATCGCGGCCGCCCGAGCCGCCGCCGAGGCGGCCGGGGTCCCGGTCAGCGTCACCGTCCTGGACGCGGGCGGGCACCTGCTGGCCTTCCGCCGGGACGACGGGGCGGTGCTGATCTCCGGCGAGACCAGCACCCGCAAGGCCTACACCGCCCTGCAGCTCGACACGCCGACCGCCGACCTCGTCGACCTCGTCAAACCGGGCGGGCCGTTCCACACCCTGCCCACCGCGCTCGACAAGCCGCTGCTGTTCATCGCCGGCGGCACCCCCGTCCACCGCGACGGCCGCCTCATCGGCGCCATCGGCGTCGGCGGCGGCACCCCCGAACAGGACCACTCCTTCGCCACCACCGCACTGGAGGAACTCATCCGGTGACCCGCACCCCGCAGGCGGACTTCGCCGACCACAAGAAGCATCTGGGCACCGGAGACCTCGACCTGATCACCGCGAACCGCACCGGGGGACGCCGGCCCCCATCGGGTCGCCGACGACATCGGCGCCTTCGTCCTCCGCGACGGCCTCACCAGCACCCAGGCCCGTCCGCCACACCCTCGCCCTGAACGGGCCAAGGGCCGTCCCGTAATCCCTGGCGGGTGCGCGACAGCAACTGTCGCACCTCGCCGCATCGTCGGAACACCCGCATACATCCGCTGCGAGGGCTTCCGGCCGCCTCGCGATCGCACGCACCGGACGACGCCGTTTCCGGGCAGACCCTGACGTCAACGGCCGGAGTTCGCCGCGCGGCCCCGTGGTCCGGCAGGAATTCTTTCTTACGGCCGTACACGGCGCTCGTTCGCGTGGACGCAGTTCGCCGGACCGCCCGGCCCGGCGAACTGCCGCGCAGGACCGCAAGCCTTCCGGGGCCCAGGAGGAACGAGGCACAGGCATGGAGACGTCCGTCCGGATCGGCGTGACGATGCCTGCGGTCATGCGCCGCGACCCGGCGCGGAGCTCCGCACGCGACGTCTTCACGGCCGCGGTGCACAACCGGCTCCCGGGGCGGGCCGGGGCCCTGATCGAGGGGTTCGACAACGAGGGCGCGTTCGTCCCGACCGAGTCGCCGCAGGAGTTCGTGACGACGCCGGAGCTCCCCTGCGGGCTGCTGATCACGGTGAAGGTGAAGGCCGGTGAGGCCACCACCGAGGTCGTCGAGGGGACCGCACGCCGCGGAAGTCGGGCGACATGGTCATCGGCGGTGAGAACGCGCGCTTCGCCGACGCACGCCGCCGCGAGCGGGCGCTGCGCGAACGCGGCACGAATCGGACACGGACCGTCACCTACGGCCCCACCATTTCTGGAGAGGTACTCGCCCTATGAAGATCGATCTCAGCGGACGTATCGCCCTGGTCACCGGGTCGACGGCGGGAATCGGCGAAGCAGCCGCGCAGGCGCTCGCTTCCGCCGGGGCCGACGTCGTGGTCAACGGCCGCAACGCCGACCGGGTCGCCGAAACGGCGGAGCGGATCGGCGGACGCGGCATCACAGCCGACGTCGGGACGGCCGAAGGGACGGCCGACCTGATCCGGCAACTGCCCGAGGCCGACATCCTGGTCAACAACACCGGCGTCTTCGAGACCAGGCCCGTGTTCGAAATCCCCGATGCGGACTGGCTTCGCCTCTACGAGGTCAACGTGCTCTCCGGGGTGCGCCTGGCACGCCACTACACGCCACGAATGGCCCGGCGCGGGTGGGGCCGTGTGATCTTCGTCAGCAGCGAGGCCGGCGTTCAGACTCCGACGGACATGGTCCACTACGGAATGACCAAGACGGCGCAGCTCGCCGTGTCCCGCGGTATGGCCCAGGAGGTCGCCGGCACCGGGGTCACGGTGAACTGCGTGCTGCCCGGACCGACGATGAGCGACGGCGTGCTGGCCATGTTCGACGAGCTCTATCCCGGTGTCGACCCCGGTGAGCAGGAGCGGCGCTACCTTGCCGAGAACCGTGCGTCCGCGTCCCTGCTCAAACGCCTGATCCGCCCTCACGAGGTGGCGAGCATGATCACGTACGTGGCGTCGGAACATGCCTCGGCGACCACAGGCAGGGCGCTCGGCGTCGACGGCGGCCTCGTCCCCACGATCATCCCCTGAAACAGGCGTCCGACATCGCGCCGGTATCCGAGCCGTCCGGTGCCTGCTGCCGACGGGAACGGGTGGTTGTGCCGTGAGCGGCTCGCCTTCCTCCTGGGCGAGGGGCTGTGTGTCCCCTTCTCCGGGATGAGCTCCGGCCGGGAGCCCCGGGCGACCCGCGCGGCGCCCCCACGGGATCCGGTGTGCCGTCGTCGGCGCAGGCGGACGGCCAGCGCGTGCGGCTGCCTTCGCCTTGCGGGGCCTCGTGGACCGCAGTGAGGTCGACGGCAGGGAGTGCGTGTGCCCGATGGGCCTGACGCCCGCCTCATGAGGCTGGCCCCCGAGCCCGGATCGACCGGCCCGATGTCCAGACACTTGCATTACCAAGCGTCTGCAATTATTGTTCATACCCGTAAGGCGCTTATGCAACTATCTGCGTCGGACACCTGGCTCCGGCAGGACGCCACCGTGCATCCACTGCCACGGCTCCGCCGGCAGAACCGCCGGCCGCAGAGGCATCCGTTCACTCATGCCTCGCCCCCACGCCGGGGATGCCGTCGCACCCCGGCTCCACTGATCGAAAAGGCACCTCATGTCCCTCAAGGAAATCCTTCCCGGCCGGCTCGGCTTCGGCACTGCCCCGCTCGGCAACATGTTCCGCGCGATCCCCGACGAGGAGGCCCGCGCCACCGTCGAAGCCGCCTGGGACCAGGGGATCCGCTACTACGACACCGCCCCCTTCTACGGATCCGGCCTCTCGGAGTCCCGCCTGGGCGAGGTCCTGTCCACCAAGCCCCGCGACTCCTACGTCCTGTCGACCAAGGTCGGCCGGGTCATCCTCGACGAGTTGGAGGAGGGCGCCCGCGACCTCGGCGAGAAGGGCGGCCTGTTCGAGCACGGCAACCCGAACAAGATGCTCCACGTGTGGACCGCCGAGGCCACCGAGCGCTCCATCGAGGACAGCCTCAAGCGCCTGGGCACCGACCGGCTCGACATCGTCTGGGTCCACGACATCGCCCAGGACTTCCACGGCGATCTGTGGCTCCAGAAGTTCGAGGAGGCCCGCACCGGCGCCTTCCGGGTACTGTCCCGGCTGCGCGACGAGGGCGTCATCAAGGCCTGGGGCCTCGGCGTCAACAAGACCGAACCCATCGAGCTGACCCTCGCCCTCGACGAGCCGCAGCCCGACGGATTCCTCCTCGCCGGCCGCTACACCCTCCTCGACCACGAACACGCCCTGCAGCGGCTCCTGCCCATGGCCCAGGAACAGAACGTCGACATGGTCGTCGGCGGCCCCTACAGCTCCGGCGTCCTCGCCGGCGGCACCCACTTCGAATACCAGCAGGCCCCGCCGCAGATCATCGAGCGCGTCGCGAAGCTCAAGGCCCTCACCGAGAAGCACGGCATCAGCATCAAGGCCGCCGCCCTCCAGTTCTCCCTCGCACACCCGGTTGCCGTCGCCGCCGTCCCCGGGGCCACCCGGCCCAGCCGCATCGCCGAGGACATCGCCGCCCTGAACGAGACCGTCCCGGCCGCTTTCTGGCACGAGCTGCGCACCGCAGGCCTGGTCAGCCCGGCCGCCCCGCTGCCCAACGGCGCCTGATCACACACCCCCGACCCACCACCACAGCACCAGGATCCAGGAGAAAGATCATGGCTTCCACCTCCGTCAGCCGCATAGTGCCCGACTCCCCCGACAAGGTCTGGAACCTCATCGGCGGCTTCGACGCCCTTCCCGACTGGCTCCCCTACATCCCCGAGAGCACCCCGCTCGAAGGCGGCCGCGTCCGCCGCCTGAAGAACACGAACGGCGAGGTCATCATCGAGCGCCTCGTGGACTTCAACGAAACCGAGCGCCACTACAGCTACGCCATCCTCCAGGCCCCGTACCCGGTCAACGGCTACGTCTCCACCATCCGGGTCCACGCCGTTCCCGGCCGCGACGACGTCGCCGAGGTCCAGTGGTCCGGCCGCTTCAACCCCCACAACGCCACCGACGACGAAGTCACCGACCTCTTCACCGGCATCTACCGCGACGGCCTCGACGCCCTCCACAAGACCCTCACCGCCTGACACCGGGCCGTCCCTCACCAGGCCCCACCGCACAGCCCGGGTACGCACCCCGCATACCCGGGCTACGGTGCTTCCTTCTCGTGCGTCACGCACTACGGCACGTCATGCACCGGACCGCTCACCGATCCGGCCTCGGCCACGACCGGCTGTCCTTCACCGGCACCCTCCGCATGACTCGCCGCCATGTCACCGACCAAGCGGCCGCTGATGGACGTGTTCGCCTGCGCCCGGGCCCCAGGGATCGAACTGCGGCTGGACGCCACCGAGATCCAGGTCCGCAGGCCGCCGGCCAACGGCGGCGGTCCAGATGCGTCCAGATGCGTCCAGATGCGTCCAGGGAACGATGCCCGCGCACCCGGCCTGCCACCCCCGTACCGGGCACGGGGATGCCGCCGGTCCGGAGCCGATCGGGTGAACCCCCATGGGCAACCAGCGCCCCGACAAGCCCCTCCGTTCGCGGGGCGGGCCGGGTTGGGGGAGGCTCGGGAAGGCAGAGTGGGCGGGTGGTGATGCGTCGGGCTTCCGGTCGCCGTCAGCCGGGCCCGACGAACCGGAGGTCGTCCATGTCGGCATCGCCGAACTCCAAGGTCCATCTGGTCGGCGGGGGCATCGCCTCGCTCGCCGCGGCCGCGTTCCTGGTGCGCGATGCGGGGGTGCCCGGGGAGAACATCCGCATCCTCGAACAGTTGCCGATCGCGGGCGGGTCGATGGACGGCGCGCCCGCTCCCACGCCGGAGGGCGGCTACGTCACGCGCGGCGGCCGGATGTTCGAGGAGGAGCACTACGTCTGCCTCTGGAACCTGCTGGAGTCAATCCCGACCCTGGACGACCCGGCGGTTTCGGTCCGGCAGGAGTTCCTGGCGTTCAACATCGAGCACCCCACCCATGCCAAGGCCCGGATCATCAATGGCGACCGCTCGATCGCGGACGCCTCGCAACTGGGCCTGGACACCCGCGACCGGGCCGACATGACCCGGCTCCTGGCGCTGCCCGAGCGGATCATCGGGGCCCGGCGCATCGACGACTTCTTCCAGCCTCACTTCTTCACGACCAACTTCTGGTGCATGTGGCGGACCACCTTCGCCTTCCAGACCTGGCACTCGGCGATCGAGCTGAAGCGCTACTTCCTCGCGTTCGTCCAGGAGTTCGACCGCATTCACACGTTGTCCGGGGTGCGGCGGAGCAAGTACAACCAGTACGACTCGGTGATCCGGCCGATCCAGGAATGGCTCACCGCGCAGGGCGTACGGACCGAGTTCGGGGTGACCGTCGACGACGTGGAATTCTCCGACCCGGACGCGCGCCGGGTCTCGCGTCTGCATCTGCGGCGGGCGGCCCCCGGTAGCGAAACCGGCAAGGGGCACGGTCCAGGTTCCGATTCGGGTTCGGGTTCCGATTCAGGTTCGGGTTCGGGTTCGGGTTCGGGTTCGGGTTCGGGTTCGGGTTCAGGTTCGGGTTCGGGTTCGGGTTCCGTCACGGTCGAACTCGGCGCCGACGACTACGTCTTCCTGACGATCGGCTCGATGACCGCGGACACCGCCTACGGCGACAGCGCCACCGTCCCGGAGCTGATCCGTGACAAGCGGGACGGCTCCTGGCGCCTGTGGGAGTCCATCGCCAGGAAGGCCCCGGACTTCGGCCGCCCGACGGCCTTCTGCGGCAACATCGACGAGACCAAGTGGGAGTCGTTCACCCTGACCATGAACGGCCGCACCCTGCTGGACCGCATCCAGGAGTACACCGGCAACGTGCCGGGCGAGGGCGCGCTGATGACGTGGAAGGACTCGCGCTGGCTGCTGTCGATCGTGGTACCGGCCCAGCCCCACTTCCGGGACCAGCCGAACGACGTCTACACACTCTGGGGATACGCCCTGTTCGGCGATGTTCCCGGGGACCATGTACCGAAGAAGATGGACGACTGCACGGGCGCGGAGATCCTCGACGAACTGCTCGGGCACCTGGGCTTCGACGACATCGCCGACGACGTACGGGCGACCAGCAAGATCACCACCGTCCAGATGCCCTACATCGACGCCCAGTTCCAGCGGCGGGTGGTGGCCGACCGGCCGCTGGTCGTACCGGACGGCGCGGAGAACTTCGCCTTTCTCGGCCAGTTCGTGGAGATCCCGGAGGACGTGGTGTTCACGGTCGAGTACTCGGTGCGGTCGGCCATGACGGCCGTGTACCACCACTTCGGCGTGGAGAAGAAGATCCCGCCGATGTACCACGGCCTCGCCGACCCCCGGATCGCCTGGTCGGCCCTCCGCACCGCCTTCTCCTGACCCCCGCCCGACCGCCTTCTCCCGGCCCTCGCCCGTTCCCCGGACCGGGTTCCGCTCGTGGGCGACGCGGACCGGGTTCCGCTCGTGGGGGTGCGGACCGGGTCCGCTCGTGAGGGTGCGGACCGGCGGTCGGCGGATCATCCCCGGACCGGCCTGACCCGCCGTACCCGATTCCGGCTCCGTGGCGCCCGGTCGCGCAGGACGAGCAGAGTCCAGCCGCGGCCGGTGGGGTCGAGCGGCCCGGTCGCGGCGGTGAACAGTTCGGCGGCACGGCGGTAGGAGAGCCTGCCGCGACCGGTCACCGGGCAGCGGTCGGCAACCGGTGTGCCGGTGTGAACCCGTCGGCAGGTGACGAACACCGGCCCCGAGGTGCGTCCGGCCAGCAGCATCGGGAGCAGGCGTGCCGTGCCCGGCCCCCAGCCGAGAGGGGCTCCCGCGCCCGCCCTGGCGCATCGACCGAGCAGGTCGAGATGGCCGATGTCGAGGGCGAGCACCCGTTCGACGGAGGCACCCGACTCGTGAAGGAGATGCCACAGGGTCAACTCCCTGAGCGGGGCACGCAGCGCGAGCGCGGCACGGGCCCGGTCCCGGTCGGTGGCGGATTCCCTCACGGTCGTCACGGCGGGAGGCGCGGGGACATCGGTCGTCGGCCCGCCGGAGGAGGCCGTTTCCGGGACGGGGCCCGCTGTCGGCAACGCCAGTCCGGCGGCCGGGTCCGCGCTGATCCAGCCTCGGGCCCGCCACCACGCGATCGCGGCTCGGAGGCAGGCGAGTTCGCGGACCAGTGTGCGCGGCTGCGCGACGTCGGCACGGTCGGCAAGACCCCGTCGCAACCGCTGTGCGGCCTGCGGGTCGTCGAGCCGGGCCAGCGGAACGACCGGCGGGAGGGCACCCCTGCGCTCGCGGCCGGTCGGAGCACGGCGCTCGACCAGTGGCCAGGCCCACCCGTGCAACGAGATGCGATAGACCCGGCTGGAGGAGCTGCCCAACCCCGCCGCGGCAAGGTAGCGGTCGACTGCGGCGCCGTACTCCACCGGCGCCGGGCAGGACGTTCCCGAACCATCGATCCGCTGCTGAATCATGCCACTCGCTTCCGCAGTAAATTATCCCTCGGGAGAGAATTCATTTTCTCGCAAGACACCCTACCACCAGGCATGTTGCAGTAAATTTCAGCTATTTACTGCGGCAATTGATCCAGAAGTAAAATTGCCAGAAAGAAACTCAACTTTCTTTCCTGAAACTGTTGTGGAACACGGGTCGGAAGCGGCACATTGCGGAGCTATGAAACATCGCATTCCCGCTCCCTCCGGAGCGGTTGCCCGAACGGCCGCACACCGTCTGCGTGTACTGCGGCACTCCCGGTTCCGCCGGTTCCTCGTCGGTCAGAGCACGTCGCTGCTCGGCTCCGGCATGAGCACGATCGGCACGACCTTCGCCGTACTGGAACTGCCCAACGGCGGAGCCGACTCCGTCGGTCTGGTCATGGCGGTACGCATCCTGGCGATCCTGGCCGTGCTACTGCTCGGTGGTGTGCTCACCGACCGGCTCGGGGCCCGGACGGTGATGCTGACGGCGGATCTGCTCCGGTTCGCCGCCCAGGCAGTCCTGGCCGTGCTCCTGGTCACCCACAGCGCACGGCTCTGGGAAGTCGTCGTGCTGGCAGTGGTTCTCGGTGTCGGTGAGGGCGGCTTCAGTCCGGGCCTGACGGCCCTGGTGCCCGGCCTGGTGCCCGAGGAGGAACTCTCCGACGCCAACTCACTGTTGCAGACGGTCCAGGCCATGACCTCGGTCGCGGGTCCCGGTCTGGCCGGTGTGCTCGTCGCCGTCTTCGACGCGGGCACGGTGATCGCGGTCGACGCGGTCAGTTACGGCGTGAGCGTCGTGGCCCTGGCCGGACTGCGCCTGTCGCAACCGTCCGTGCCGCGCAGCGGGCTGTTCAGCGATCTGGGGCACGGCTGGAAGGAGTTCACCTCCCGCACGTGGCTGTGGATCGCGACGCTCCACATCAGCCTGTTCAACTTCGTGCTGTGGGCGCCGTTTCTGGTGCTGGGACCGACCATCGCCCAGCAGCGGCTCGGCGGCGCGCGTTCCTGGGGTCTCGTACTTGCCCTGTACGGCGCCGGCTCGGTCGTCGGCGGCCTGGCACTGCTCGGCAGGAAGCCCGGGCGCGCACTCCTGTGGTCCATGGCCACGTCCGCGGCCTGGGCCCTTCCGGCGGCCGCGCTGTCCGCGCGGCTCCCCTCGGCCGGCGTGGCGGCGGCGGCGTTCGTCGCAGGGGTCGGGGCGGCGGCGTGCAGCAGTCTGTTCGCCACCCTCGTCCAGCGTGAGGTCCCCACCGAGGTCCGCGGGCGCATCAGCGCGTTCGACAGTCTGGGCGCCTTCGCGCTGGGGCCGCTCGGGCTCGCACTCGCCGGGCCGGTGTCGGGCGTCGTGGGAGCCGACCGGCTCCTGGCATTCGGTGCGACATGGCAGGTGGTCTCAGCCTGTGCGGTGCTGGCACTGCCTTCCGTGCGGCGACACAGGGCAACGCCGTCGCCGGACTGAACGCGGCCGTCGCGGGGCCGGAGGCCACCGGTGCACTTCGGCGGTCGCACCGTCGCCGTGGGGGTGCGGGGTGAACCGGGGCGCGGCACCGGCCTACGGGAGGGGAATCCGCGACGACCGCGCCCGGGACGGCGAAACGCCCGCGGCGTGCGCCCCGGAACCCCGGCCCGGGGCGGCGGAAACACCCGCGGCGTGCGCCCCGGAACCCGGGCCCGGAACGGGATGTCGCGCACGACCCGGTGTCACGTCTCCAGGCCGCGCAGCACCACCGCGAGCCCGCCGAGGAATTCCCGGTCGGCACCGACGCTCCGGGCACACTCGGCGGTCTCGGTCATGTACGGGAAGCCGGACGGCGGCAGTTCGGTGAGGGCGATCGTGCCGTCGCCGGACAGCGGGCCGAGGTGTTCGAGCTGGATCGCCCCGTTGACGTAACTCACCAGACAGCGCAGTGCGATGACCCGCCGTTCGCCGCCGTACCCGGCCTCGGCGAGGATACCGAGCACGGTTTCCGACCAGCGCAGCACTCCGGGAGAACGGTGCCGGTGGGCGATCGTCAGGGTGAGGACCGCCGGGTGTGCGGCCACGGCGTCGCGCAGGCGCACCACCATGGTCGTGATCCGCTCGGTCCACGGCGCGTCGGACGTCGGCGGCTCGGTGTCGACGGCACCGAGCACGAGCTCGACGACGAGCCCTTCGAGTTCGTCGCGGTCGCGCACGTACCGGTAGAGCGCCATGGTGCTGACGCCGAGCTCGTGGGCGACCGCACGCATCGACAGTGCGGCGATGCCCTCGCGGTCGATGACGGCGAGGGCGGCGGAGGCCAACCGGTCGGGGGTGAGTGAACGGGGGCGCGGCATCACGATTGACAGCGTACGGCATACGCCTAAGCTCGTAGGTGTACACCGTATGCTCATGAGAGGGGCCGTATATGCGCGCATCTCGTAGGCCGTTGGAGCCGGGCTCCGACATCGTCGGACGCCACCTCACCCCCGTTTCCGGTCCCCCGGTAGCGGTCCCGGATCCCGACCGGCTGGTCCACCTCCAGTTCCGCCGGTTCGCCGGCTGCCCGGTCTGCAACCTGCACCTGCGATCGGTGGTGCGGCGCCACGAGGAGATCGAGGCCGCCGGTATTCGCGAGGTCGTGGTGTTCCACTCCCCCGTCGAGGAACTGCTGCCGCACACCGCCGGTCTTCCGTTCGCGGTTGTCGCGGACCCCGGCAGGCGGTTGTACGCGGAGTTCGGCGTGGAGGTGTCCAGGCGCGCCCTGCTGGACCCGCGCGCCTGGGGACCGATCGTCCGGGCGGTCCTGCGGGGCTGCCTGGAGGTGCTCCGGGGCCGCGAGCACGGACCGGTGGCCCGGCCGAACGGCGGCCGGCTCGGTCTCCCCGCGGATTTCCTCATCGCGAGCGACGGCCGGATCGTCGCGGCGAAGCACGGCGAGCACGTCTACGACCAGTGGTCGGTCGACGAGTTGCTCACACTGGCGTCCGACGCGGCCACGATCGGCCCGCACACCCTGTGAGGAGGCCGCCGCGGCCCGGACCTGCCGCGGTGGGATCGCCCGACGGCCTGCACCCCGTTCACACGCCCCGGCCCGCGCACCCCGTCCACCCGGCTCGTCCACCCGCCCCGTCCACCCGCCCCGTTCACACGTCTCGGTCACACGCGCCGTTCACGCGCGCCGTTCACGCGCGCCCCGGTTCGGACGGTCGGACGGTGGTGAACCGGTCGCCCGGCCCGCCCCGCAGCCGACCGGCCGGAAGTCTCCGCCCGAACGCGACGAGCAGCAGGTCCTGGGCGGCCCCGTACACAGGGGTGCCGTTGCCGAAGGACCAGTCCAGGTCATCGGCGCACAGCCGTACCCCGCCGAGGTCCGCCCCGAAGAACCTGACGCCGCGGGGACGGACCTCGTCGAGCAGGATCCGCAGCCGGTCCTCCGGGACGCGCCGGTCGATGCCGAGGGCTACGGTGATGTCCAGTCCGTGCACCACGTCGTGGCCGAGCGCCGCCGGGAGCCCGCCGACCGGCGGCTTCCAGGGGTGGTGCGCGTTGTCCCGCAGGAACGCGGCGAGTCGGGCGGTCGGGTGGGCGGCAGCGTCACGGCGGGCGACCCGGTCGGTCATCCGGTCGAGGCCGCCCCGCGCCTTCGCGAGTTCGGTGAGCGTCGCCGCCAGGGAGTACCGGAACCCGGTCGACATATGAGCCGCGACCTCGCGCACCCGCCATCCCTCGCAGAGGCTCGGTTCGTCCCACTGGTCGGCCCGCAGGCCGTCGAGCAGGTCCGCCAACTCCCGGCGCTCCGACGCGATCACGGCCCCGAGATCGATCCCGTTCCTGGTGCTCCGACTCTTTTTCCCCATGTATCCCAGCGTGTGCGCGGCCGATTCATAAGTCCAATAGACAGTCATGCTGTGATCTAGAATCGTTGGTTATGGAACTTCGGCAGCTCCGGTACTTCGTCGCCGTCGTCGAGGAGGGCGGTTTCACCCGTGCCGCCGCGCGGTTGCATCTCGCCCAGCCCGGCCTGAGCGCCCAGATACGCCAACTGGAGCGGGAGTTGGGGCAACCGTTGCTCGACCGCGTCGGCCGGACGGTGACACCGACGGAGGCGGGACGAGCCGTGCTGCCGTACGCGCGGGCCGCCCTCGCCTCGGTGGAGGGGATACGGGAAGCGGTGGACGAGATCACCGGGCTGCTGCGCGGCCGGGTCACCATCGGGCTCGTCTCCGGCGCCATCGGCCACGCCTTCGACGTGGCATCCGTCCTCGCCGACTTCCATGACGCGCACCCCGGGATGGAGATGGCTCTCACCGAGGACACCTCGGTGCGGATGCAGGACGCGCTCCTGTCCGGTGAACTCGACATCGCCGTCCTCGGACGGACCGAGGACGGGCCCTCGCCCGGCCTCACCTTCCAGACGGTGATCGACGACCCACTGGTCGCCGCCGTCGCTCCTGGAGATCCACTGCTCGCCCACGCCGAACACAACGAACACAACGAACGCGGCAAACATGCCGATGACACCGACGACACCGGCGACACCGGCGACACCGAAAGCGTCGGCGTCGGCGTCGGCGTTCCGCTGGCCGAGCTGCGCGAGCGGCCACTGATCTGTCTGCCGCGCGGCACCGGGGTGCGCACCGTGCTCGAACGCGCCTGCGCGCAGGCGGGGTTCCGGCCCCGTATCGCCTTCGAGGCGACCGCCCCGTACGTTCTCGCGCGGCTCGCCGCCCGAGGACTCGGCGTCGCCGTGCTGCCGGCCGGTGAGGAGCCGGTCCCCGACGGGCCGCTGCGCACACTTCGGATCATCCGGCCCGGGCTGCGCGGCCGGGTAGCTCTGGCCTGGCGGTCCACCGGGCCCGCGAGCCCGGCGGCCCGCACGCTCCTCGCCCGGCTGCGCGAGGTGCTGCCGGACCTGCCGGAGGGGTGAGCGGGGCGGGCGGGCGGACGACACCGTCACCCCGTGCCGCGGCCGGGACGGTTCACCGGCGCGGCTTCGGTGCGGTCGCGGCCTGAAGGGTTCGGCGGATCCGGGTTCGGTGCGGTCGCGGCCGGAAAGGTCGGCGCGGCCCGAAGGTCAGTCCGGGGCAGAACCGCGTCGCCGTACCAGGGGCAGGTACACCTCGTCGACGATCTCGACGAGAACGTCGTCCGGTGCCGTGGGCATCCCGCGTACGACGAATTCGTTGCGCAGCAGGACGACGGCCACGGTCGCCACTCGTGGATGGAGTGCTTCGGGGGACGCCTCGCCGCGTGCGACCGCGCGTCCCAGAACGGTCAGCCAGGGCGCTGCCGTCGCGTCGCCGGACTGTTCCTGCAACTGCGCCCGGAGCTCCGACGTGCCACCGGCCGCGGAGAGCAGTTCGCGCAGGATCGCCCCCAGCGGGGAGCTCCAGTGCCGGTTCGCCTGGCGCAGGAACTCCAGGGCGTCGCCGCGCAGACTGCCGGTGTCGGGCGGCTGGACCGTCGTGGCCAACTGCCGGTAGGCGGCGATACCGAGCGCGAGACGGTTCGGCCACCGGCGGTAGATGGCGTTCTTGTTGGTCCCGGCGCGGGTGGCGACCTTGTCCATGGTCAATCCGGCGTACCCGGACTCGGTGAGCTCGTCCACCGCGGCGCCCAGGATCGCCTCCTCCAGAACGGCCCCGCGTCGCCGCGTCTGCCCGGCACCCGCCCGGCCCGTCGGTTCCCCTGCCATGGCACCTCTCCTCCAAACGGCACCGCTCGTACCTTCGCCATTGTGATTGCCATCCCTGAACCCCGACAAATAAGGTACGTTGCGTACCGTAAATTTCCCCAGGGGAGGATGCGTCACATGCGTGCCAGAGGAATCAGCTACGACACCGGATTCGTCCGGGACGGAGCGAACTCCCGCCGGGTCTTCGACCCGGCGGTGGTCGAGCGTGAACTTCGGGTCATCCGGGATGAGTTGCACTGCAACGCGGTCCGCGTGATGGGCGGCGACCCGGAGCGGCTGGAACGCGCGGCGTCGTACGCCGCCGATCTCGGGCTGGAGGTCTGGTTCTCGCCCTACCCCCTCGAACTGACGGAGGACGAGATGCTGCCGCTGCTCGCCGACTGCGCCGATCGCGCGGAGCGGCTCCGTCGGCGGGGCGCCGAGGTCGTGTTCGTCGCCGGTGCCGAGATGAGCTTGATGAACAAGGGGTTCCTGCCCGGCGACAGCACCGACGACCGCATCGCGCTGCTGAGCGATCCGCAGCGGGTGCGCGAGCACATCGGTGAGGTCGGCAGCCGCGTCAACGCGTTCCTCGGCAGGGCCGCGGCGCTCGTCCGCGAGCGTTTCAACGGCCCAGTCACCTACGCCTCCGTGCCGCTGGAACGCGTCGACTGGTCCCTCTTCGACATCGTGTCCCTGGACCTCTACCGGTCGGCCGAGACCGCCGACCGCTTCGCGGCGGCCGTCCACGATCTCACCGCCGGGCAGAAGCCGGTCGCGATCACCGAGTTCGGCTCGGCCGGATACCGCGGCGCGGGGGACCGAGGCGCTCACGGGCTGGAGATCGTCGAGTACGACGAGAACGGTCCCGTCCGGCTGAACGGCGTGTACGCCCGCGACGAAGCCGGTCAGGCCGCCTGTCTGGTCGAGCTGCTGGAGGCGTTCGACGCGGGCGGAATCGACAGCACGTTCGTATTCACCTTCGCCCTCCACGACCATGTCCACCGCCCGGACGGCGACCCGCGCGACGACCTGGACCTGGCAAGTTACGGCATCGTCAAGGTGCTGGACGGTCGGCTCGGCACCACCCACCCCGG
The DNA here is from genome assembly GCF_043083325.1 of Streptomyces sp. NPDC014734. Lineage (NCBI taxonomy): Bacteria > Bacillati > Actinomycetota > Actinomycetes > Kitasatosporales > Streptomycetaceae > Streptomyces > Streptomyces sp. NPDC014734. Next base: position 96,773 of record NZ_JBIBYN010000028.1, read on the forward strand.
GATGCCGTGGGAGCCCAAGGCCGCGTTCGCCGCCGTCGCCGACTTCCACCGGAAGCACTGAGGCGGGAAGCACCGAGGGGGGAAGCGCCGAGGGGGGAAGCACCGAGGGGTGAAGCGGAGGGCGAGCCGGACTCCGGCACGGTGGAGGCGTGGCGAGACCGCGGGAGATCGTCGCAGTGGCGCGCTCGTCACGCGCCCGCCGGGGATGACGGGATCGAGCCCGAGCCGTGCATCACCTCGACCTGCGCATCCCCCGCCGCCATGGCGCGGGCCTCCGGCCCGTCCGGGCGGTACGGATTGCCGAGAAAGGAGGGAAGCGGTCCGCTCCTCCTCAGAGCCTGTCGGGTGACCTTCGGCCGGAAAGCGGACGGGGCATGGTGCGTGCGCTTCCAAGGCGCCGGGACGGCCCGGTAGCGGAGCCACTCGGTCATGTCGGCAACACCGGAAGCGTGCGTGCCAGGACGTGGCCACCCGGCCAGAGGTCACCCGACAGGCTCTCAGCGCGCCGGAAGGAGGCCGGGGTTCGGACGTGCCGGGTCCATTCCCTCGACCGCCTTGACCAGGGGAGCCAGTTCGGGGTTCCTGGCGGCTTCGTCGAGCGCCTCCCTGAGGGCGGTGTCATTGGTCGGCCGGGCCTCCTTCAGGAGTTCCAGGCCCGCGTCGCTGACATCCGTGTAGATACCGCGGCGGTCGGTCGGACACAGATAGCGGGAGAGCAGGCCACGATCCTCCAGCCGGGAGACCAGGCGGGTGGTGGCACTCTGGCTGAGCACCACCGCCTCGGCGACCTCCCTCATCTGCAGGTGCCCGCCCTCGCCGTCGTGCTGGCGGCTGAGCACATCGAGCAGTGAGTACTCCCGCACACTCAGGCCGTGCCCGGACTGCAGGGCGCGCTCGATGTGCGCCTCGATCCTGCCGTACAGGAGGTAGAGGGCTGCCCATCCATTGGCGAGGGCGGTCGGCGCGAGGTCCGTGGCGGTCATGGGTCCGGGTCTCCTTCTGGATGCGACTGGGATCCAGGATAAGACCTTCTTGGGAATATCGGCGAGAGCCTACATAAGGCTTATACAAGCACCCCTGGAATCCGGACGGTACGGACCTGGAGATCATCCAGCCCGAGGGCAACTTCACCGACCAGGCACCCGGCCACCCTGTCGCGCCGTCGCGCTGCCGTCCTGCCGCCCTGCCGCCCCGCCCTGCTGTCGCCCTGCCGTCCCGCCCCGCTGTCGCCCTGCCGTCCCGCCATCCAGCCCCCTTCGCCCGGACAGACCTCGGCGGCACGGGCCGGAGACCCCGACCATCACCGCAATCCAACCCCCAGAAGAAATGCCCGCCCTTGCATTCATAAGGCGTCTGCAATTATTGTTGATGCCTGTAAGGCGCAATCGCAATCACATGGAAGGCGGCGCCATGCCTCTCGCTCTCATCGCCCTGGCCATCGGGGCCTTCGGCATCGGCACCACCGAGTTCGTGGTCATGGGTCTGCTGCCGCAGATCGCCGGGGACTACGGCGTGTCCATTCCCGGCGCCGGCCTGCTGGTCACCGGTTACGCGCTCGGCGTCGTCGTCGGCGCACCGCTGATGACCGTGCTCGGCACCAGGATCAGCCGCAGGACGATGCTCATGCTGCTGATGGGCCTGTTCGTGGTCGGCAACCTGCTCTCGGCTCTCGCGCCGAACTTCCCGGTGATGCTCACCGGCCGGATCGTGACCTCACTGGCCCACGGCGCCTTCTTCGGCATCGGCTCGGTGGTCGCCGCCGATCTGGTCGCCCCGCACAAGAAGGCCGGCGCCATCGCCACCATGTTCACCGGATTGACCATCGCCAACATCGTCGGTGTACCGGCCGGCACCTTCATAGGTCAGGCCGTCGGCTGGCGGATCACCTTCGGAATCGTCGCGGCGCTCGGCGTCGTGGGCCTGCTGGGCATCGCCGGGCTGGTCCCTGCCATGCCGCGCCCGGAGAGCACCCACCTGGGCCGCGAACTGGCAGCGTTCCGCAACCCGCAGGTACTGCTCGCCATGGCGATGACCGTGCTCGGTTTCGGGGGTGTCTTCGCCGCGATCACCTACATCGCACCGATGATGACTCGTGTGGCGGGCTACTCGGACGGTGCGGTCACCTGGCTGCTGGTGCTGTTCGGCGTCGGCATGTTCCTCGGCAACCTCCTCGGCGGCAAGTTCGCCGACCGCAAGCTGATGCCGATGCTGTACACCACCCTCGGCGGCCTCGCCATCGTGCTGGCGCTGTTCACCCTGACGGCGCACAACCGGATCACCGCCGCCGTCACGATCCTGCTGGTGGGCGCACTCGGCTTCGCCACCGTCCCGCCACTGCAGAAGCGGGTGCTGGACCAGGCCCACGGCGCCCCCACACTGGCCTCGGCCGTGAACATCGGGGCATTCAACCTCGGCAACGCCCTCGCGGCCTGGCTCGGCGGCATGGTCATCGCCGCCGGCCTCGGCTACACCGCCCCGAACTGGGTCGGCGCGGTTCTCGCCGCCGCGGCCCTGCTCCTCGCCTTCTGGTCCGCCGCCCTGGAACGCCGCACCACCGCGCGGAAGACCGCGGTCGACGCCCTCGCGGCCGCCCCCGCCCCTGTCCACCGCCGGCCCCTCTCGCCCTCTGTCAGAAGAAGCACCACCATGAGCACCACCGCCCTCGCCCCGCCCACTCCGCCGACGCCGAGACCCTGATCACCGCCGCCGAGGCCGCCGGAATCCCGGTCGGTGTCACGGACCTGGACGCGGGCGGCCACCTGCCCGCCTTCCGCCGCGACGACCGGGCAGTCCTGATCTCCGGCGAGACCAGTACCCGCCAGGCGTACACCGGCCCTGCGGCTCGACGCGCCGACCGCTGATCCCACCGACCCCGCTGACCCCACCGACCTCACCGACCTCACCGACCTCACCGACCTCACCGACCTCACCGACCTCACCGACTGAAAGAGAGCCGACACCATGACCGTCATCCCCACCGTGAAGCTGAACAACGGCGTCGAGATCCCCCGGCTCGGCTTCGGGGTCTTCCAGGTCCCCGACGACGAGACCACCACCGCCGTCACCGAGGCCCTGAAGGCCGGCTACCGCAGCATCGACACCGCCGCGATCTACGGCAACGAGAGCGGTGTCGGCCGTGCCCTCGCCGCCTCCGGGCTGCCCCGCGAGGAACTGTTCGTCACCACCAAACTGTGGAACGCCGATCAGGGCTACGACGCCACCCTGCGCGCCTTCGACGCCAGCCTCGACAAGCTGGGCCTGGACCACCTCGACCTCTACCTGATCCACTGGCCCACCCCCGCCCGCGACCTCTACCCGGATTCCTGGCGCGCCATCGAGCGCCTCGCCGCCGAGGGTCGGATCCGCGCCGCAGGCGTCTCGAACTTCCAGCCCGCCCATCTCACCCGCCTGATGGAGAACAGCACGCTCGTCCCGGCGGTCAACCAGATCGAACTGCACCCCGGACTTCAGCAGGCCGAGCTGCGCGCCTTCCACGCCCGGCACGGCATCATCACCGAGGCCTGGAGCCCTCTCGCCCAGGGCGCGGTCCTGAGCGACCCCGCCGTCACCGCCATCGCCGAGCGCACCGGCAAGTCGCCCGCCCAGGTGGTGCTGCGCTGGCACCTCCAGCTCGGCAACGTCGTCATCCCCAAGTCGGTCACCCCGGCCCGCATCCGCCAGAACCTCGATGTGTTCGACTTCGAACTCACCGACGAGGACATGGACGCGATCGCCGCCACCGACCGTGGTCTGCGCACCGGCCCCCACCCGGACCAGTTCAACTGAACCGCACGTCCGAGTCGGTGCACCCGTCACCAGCGATACGGCCCGTCCCGTACACCGCGCCGCCCCGTTCCGGACAGACCGCCCGGAACGGGGCGGCGCCCCCGCTCGGGAAGGGCCCACCATAGTGACCCACCCGCACTCCCCCCGCCCGGTCCCCGCACCCAGCCAGGGCCCCGTTTCGCGGTCAACGGCCACGTCTCCACCCTCCGGCTCCACGCGGTCCCCGGCCGGGACGACATCGCCGGGGACCGATGGCCCGGCCGCTTCGACCGCGACGGTGCCACCGACGACGAAGTCGTCCAACTCTTCCCCGGCATCCGCCGCGACGGCCTCGCCGCCCTTCACAAGGCCCCCGCGACCCGATCCCCTGCGGTGGAACCTCTTTCTACGCTCCTGCCCGGGCCACGAGCAGCGGCTGGAAGAAGCCGGTCTCCCGAGGCGTCCGCCATCCGGGGTCGACGAAACCGGCCTCGGCAGCGAGGCCGGACAACCGGTCCCGGCCGACCGCCCAGTAGGTGGTCCGGCGGACCTGGACACGCCATTCCCTGCCCGCCGGAAGGAGCTGAAAGTGCTCCAGGTCGTAGTGCTCGCCGTCGTCATGCCAGTGCCAGAGCTGGAAGGTGACGGTTCGTTCCTCGCCGTCGGCACGGTCGGCGACCCGGTGGACCTGCGGGGGCGTCGAGACAGGGCGCTCGCGCAGCAGGTCGTCGTAGGGACGTGTACTGACCAGCAACAGGCCGGCAGGACGCAGCACACGACGCATCTCGGCCAGGGCGGCGTGCACATCCCGCTCGGTCAACAGATGAGGCAGCGAGTTGTCGGCACAGACGACGACGTCGAAAGAGCCATCAGGAAAGGGAAGGCGTCGCATGTCGGCGCCGGCCGTCCACAGGCTCAGGCTCCGGCGGTCGGCCTCACGGGCGGCGCGCGCGGCGGCACGGTGGCTGATGTCGGTCCCGGTGACACGGTGCCCGCGCAGTGCCAAACCGATGGCCTGCGTGCCGATGCCGCAGGAACAGTCGAGCACCGCCGCACGATCCTTGCCGATCAGGGCGTCCAGGGCGTCGCCCTGGCGACGGATGCTCGCGTCCCAGTCCGGGTAGATCAGGTGGTAGTCGTCGGCGAGTTCGTCGTAGAAGCGGGCCACCGATGTCTCGGGCATGGCTGGCATGGCTGGCATGTCCCAAGGCTATCGTCCATGAACTACCGCCCCCCGGGGCTGAGTTCGACGCCCCGGTCGCGGAGGGCCCGTCCATGGGTTCCGGACGGGCCCCGTGTCATGCTCCCGGCGTCGGACGCCGCGCTGTTCGCGCCGCCGCCGTCGCGGTCACCGCCCCGTGCCGCAAGGGCAATCGGCGCCGTGACCGACGGACCTCGCCGGGACGGAACGCCTAAAGGGTGTTGCAGAAGGCCGTGATCTGGGCATCTCCGTTGTATGGATGGGGTGTTGAGGGCTGAACGTGTGTGGGTGGAGTCGTTCACGGGGC